>CAJMAC010000037.1 GCA_905211265.1 uncultured Eubacteriales bacterium | reverse complement strand
GATAAGCGTGAGGTCGGAGGTTCAAGTCCCCCCAGGCCCACCATTTGTAATTTAAAGAACTTATTAAAAGTTCTTTTTTTTTATAAATATATTATTAATATAATAAAAAAACAACATATTTTTAACATGTTGTTTGCCTACATTAAGCAGTTACTTTATCGTCTTTAAAGATTGCTCTTTTTTCTTTACTACTTATTCTAACTCTTCTTCCGTCAGCTAATCTAACAATTTGAAGATTTAACTTTTGTTTACGGTTAGTTTTATTTAAAGCGTGTGATCTATTTCTTGCTTTACAATTTGGTGTTCTACCAGTTACATTTATAGCCATTAAAGATTCCTCCTTTAATACATATTTGTTCGCTTATTAACTTTAACATATTATTTTGATTTAGTCAAATATTTTTGTTTTGTTTTTTAATTTTTAAAATATGTGGTATATTATTAGTAGAGGAGGGATTATATGTTTACAAGTTTATATGTTAAAACCAATTATTCCCTTTTATCTAGCTTAGTCTCAATTGATAATTTAATTCTTTATGCTGTAGAACATAAATTATCTGCACTTGCAATATGCGATGATAATATGACTTCTACTAAAATATTCTATGATAAATGTATTAAAAATAATATAAAACCTATTATAGGATTAGATTTAAAATATAATAATAGTAATATCTTAATGTATGCTAAAAACTTCATAGGATATCAATCACTTATAAAGTTATCTACTATATCGAGTGAAAGAGATATCACTATAACTGATTTAGAAACTTACAATAATGACGTAGTTGTGGTTTTACCTTACAAAGATTTTGCTTTGTATAATGAACTAACACGATTGTATAATAATTTGTATATTGGCGTTTTAAATAAAATAGAGGAAAAAGAGTCTTATAAAGTTACAAAAAATGTAGTTTTTATTAATAAAGTTTTATATTTAAATAAGGAGCATGAAAAGTATTTAAAGTATTTATTTATGATTAGAGATTCTAAGACTATTGCGGATGATGTTACCTTTAAAGACAACTATAATTATATGCTTTTATCTGATGCGATTAGTTTAGTTAGTAATGAGACACTAAATAATACTAATGTTATTGCTGATATGTGTAATCTTGAGCTTTCTAAAAGAGATGATTTGCTACCAGTATATGATACTAACATTGATAGTGATCAGTATATTGTTAAACTTAGTGTTGCTGGGCTTAATAAAAGACTTGGCGGTAATGTTAGTGATGTTTATAAAAAAAGATTAATATATGAATTAGATGTAATAAAAAGGATGGGTTTTTCCAATTACTTTTTAGTTGTATATGACTTTATTAAATATGCTAAGAAGAACAATATTTTAGTTGGTCCTGGAAGAGGAAGTGCAGCTGGTAGTTTGGTTGCATATTCTCTTGGAATAACAGAAATAGATCCTATAAAATATGATTTATTATTTGAAAGATTTTTAAATCCAGAACGTGTAAGTATGCCTGATATTGATACTGATTTCCCTGATATATATAGAAACAATATAATTGAATATGTTAGAAATAAATATGGGGAAAAAAGAGTGAGTGGTATTATAACATTTGGTACTATGGCTGCAAAACTTGTTTTAAGAGATGTAGGTAGAGTTCTTAATATTCCACCTAAAACTATAGATACATTATGTAAAAAAATTCCTACTGTAACTAAAGATAAATTAAAAGATTTTTATGATAGAGATGAAAATTTTAGAAATATAATAAATTCTTCTGATAAGTTAATGCTTTTATATGAAATATCTACTTTGATTGAAGGGTTTCCACGACATATTTCCACTCATGCGGCTGGCGTTGTAATGAGTAGAATTGATTTGGATAGGATTATTCCTCTTGTTAGAAATAATGATATGTATATAAGTGGGTATACTATGGAATATTTAGAGGAACTTGGACTTCTTAAAATGGATTTCTTAGGAATTAAGAATCTTACTACAATAATGAATATTATAGCTGATATAGAAAGTAGTTTAGGAATAAAAATTAATTTTTCTGATATTCCTCTTGATGATCCTGATGCACTTAAATTGTTTGAAACTGCTGATACGTGTGGAATATTCCAATTTGAGTCGGAGGGGATGAAAAACTTTTTAAGAAAATTAAGACCTAATAATATTTATGATATATTTGCGGCAATTGCTTTGTTTAGACCTGGGCCTGCGGTTAATATAGATTCATACATTAGAAGAAAACATGGGCTAGAACAAGTGACTTATTTAGATCCATGTTTAGAAGGCATTTTATCAAGTACTTATGGTATTATAATATATCAGGAACAGATTATGCAGATAGCCAATGTGATGGCTGGATTTAGTTATGGTGAAGCCGATATATTAAGACGTGCAATGAGTAAAAAGAAATTGGATTTATTAAAAGGCGAAGAAATTAGATTTATTGAAGGTAGTGTTACAAGGGGACATAAGGAAGAAGATGCTAAAAGAGTGTTTGATTTAATTCTTAACTTTGCTAATTATGGATTTAATAAGTCTCACTCGGTAAGTTATGCTATAGTTGCATATAAAATGGCTTATTTGAAGGCAAAATATCCAAAGTTTTTCTTTAGTAATTTATTATCTTCAGTAATTGGGTCTGAGGTTAAGACAATTGAATATATTAATGAGGCAAGAAAATTAGGAATCAATGTAATTCTGCCTGATATTAATAGAAGTACCAATAAATATGAAGTTGTGGATAATGGAATATTATTTCCACTATCAAATATTAAAAATGTTGGTATAGTTACTTGCAAAGATATTATAAATTCTAGGGGTGATGGATTTAGTGATATCTATGATTGCTTTTCTAAAATATTATCTAGGAATGTAAATAAATCTACATTAGAAGCATTAATAGATGTATCTTGTTTTGATTCATTTGGTTATAATAAGAAGACTCTTTATTATAATTTGGATAATTTAATTAATTATGCAACTCTTACAAAGGATTTAGATCCTGATTTAGTTATAAAACCTGATATAGAAATAATGGATGAATTTTCTAAGGGTGAATTATTATCTAATGAAAAGGCAAGTTTAGGATTTTATTTAAGTTCACATCCAACAACTATTTATAAATCTAGGACTTCTAATGTAGTTAATTTAGCGGATATTAAAAATTATTTTGGTAAAAGAGTTGAATTACTTGTTATGATAGATAAAGTAAGGGTAGTAAATACTAAGAATAATGATAGGATGGCATTTTATCTAGCAAGCGATGATACTGCTCAAACTGATTTAACATTATTTCCTAAAGCTTATGAAAAGTATAAAGATATAGATAAAGGGGAAATAGTGCTTGTAAAAGGAGAAGTGCAAAGAAGATTTGATAAGTATCAGATAATAGTTAATGAGATAAAAAGAATTAATGACTAAGGACAAAGTATAATATTTTGTCCTGTCAATAATTTAGGAAAATGTCTCAAATTTTTTAAAACATTAACGGGAAAATA
>CAJMAC010000036.1 GCA_905211265.1 uncultured Eubacteriales bacterium | reverse complement strand
GAGCATCTGCCTTGCACGCAGAGGGTCAAGGGTTCGAGTCCCTCATTCTCCACCATTTTTTTTCGGGAAGTAGCTTAGCTTGGTAGAGCGCTACGCTTGGGACGTAGAGGTCGCAGGTTCAAATCCTGTCTTCCCGACCATTTGACTTTGAAAGCTTACACTTTGTAAGCCTTTTCTTTTTACCCGAAAAAAGTGGAGAATGATTTTAGTCATTACCACTTATTTTATTATATAGTTTAGGCAGATGCTCTAATTTAATACCAAAAGAAGCTTTATGATTAGCGGGTAATCCACGCTTATATTCCCCACGGTAAATACTTAATAAAGGTATTAAAAATTTTTAAATTATAGATATATTAATTTGGTTTTGTTATTGATTTTTAATATATTATATGATAATATATTCAACATGAGGGGATGATTATATGGATATTCCATTAGCATATATAATATTTGATATTATGATTTCTTTAAAGAAAAATAATAGAGATACGATGATATATAGAGATATATTAATAATATATTTAAAGAGATTTATTAATTCTTTTGATCTAGATAAAGATGTACTTGAAGATCTTATATTTGATTTTAATTTTGCTAATGAACTTTCTTTCTTTTTGGATGATTATGAAGATTATTTTGAAATGGAAGATGGTATTATTAGATTAAATTCTGATGTAAGTATTAATGAATTAAAAAAACTTCAAGAAGAAAATGTTATACTAGAAGACTTTGATGAAGAATTTATAAGTGATGTTGAAAAAGTTATTCATAATGATATATCTTTTTTAGAAATTATAGGTATTAATCCTAATATTCAAGTTTATAATGCTTTACTTGAATTAGAAGAAAAATTAGAATATAAATATTTAGATCTTAGTTATGATGGATTATTTGATGAAAATACGATAGAGAAGACTAGAAAAGAAATAAAGTTACTTAAAATTATTACTAATATAATGTATATAAATATTAATAATAATTTTAGTAGTGTTGATTATGATAATTTATATTTATATGCTAAGGATCGAGCTAAATTAATGCATGGTGAAGAATCAGAGGTTAAATTATCTCGTAATCCTCCTTTTGATAAGACACTACTTGTTAAGACTCCTATGGACAAAGCTTTATTTATAAATGATAGTTCTGCTAAAGGAGCAATTAAGGGTAGATTAAAAATGAATAATAAAAAGAATAAAAAGAAAATTAATATGCAAGATATGACAAAACTTAATTTTTATTTGATGTATTTAGAATTATTAGATAAAGAAATTAATAAAACTAAAAATATTGAATTAAAAGATGAATTAATTATAGCTAAATATAGACTTATGTATGTACTTGATTCTATTTATGATTTAATGAACTTTAAAAAAAGAGAATCTTCTATTAAGATTAATGGTGATTATAGCTTTATTGAAACTATTATATATTTCTTTACTGTTGAAGTATTAAGTTATGATGATAAAGAATATAAATTAGATGGTACTAATAAGAAAGATATTATTACTTATTATTTCAATATTATTAAGAAGTTATATGTAGAAACTTACTATAAACTTACTAATGATAGGACAATTATTGATTTAATTAATAATAGTAATTTTTATAATGTTAATACTATTAGTAGTAAGTTATTTAGTAATATAGTTCCTTCTGAAAAAAATAAAAGTAAAATAAAGAAGAAAAACTTTTAATTAATTATAATATTAATAAAAAGAGGTTATATTTGATATAAATAACTCTTTTTTTCTGCGATTATGGAAGTGAATATTTATGGAAAAACAAAATATAATTGATGGTATTAGATTGATAGTAATTATTGGCGTTTTTATTTTTATGGTAATTGGTAGTTATAGGAATATTATTAATCAGAATAAAGTAATTAGTACTAATACTTATATAGATAAAGATAATGAGATAGTTAATTCTAATTTAGAAAAAGAAGAAGTAACTGACATAGAAGAAAAAATACCTGAGACTGAAAATAAAAGTTATGAAGATATAAGTAAAGAAGATATAAATGAATATAAAAATATACAAAGTGAAAATACATATACTGATTTAATAAATGAAGTATATGAAATTACAAATAATTATCGTTCTTTAGTAGGAGTTTCTTCTTTAACTTTAGATTCTTCTTTAGTAGAAGCTGCGAGTATTAGAGCAAAAGAGTTAAGTGATAGTTTTTCACATACAAGACCAAATGGTAGTAGTTGTTTTACTGTTTTATCAGAACTTGGAATATCTTATGGTACTGCTGGTGAGAATATAGCGGCAGGCTATAGTTCTTCACAAAGTGTAATGGAAGGATGGCGTTCTTCTAGTGGCCACTACCAAAATATAATTTCTTCTAAATTTAAAAAAATAGGAATAGGAGTTAATATAATTAATAATCAATATTACTGGGTACAAATATTTTCTAATTAAAATATTTATTAAAATATTTATTTTTTTTGATTTATGATTGCATTTTTATAAAAAATATGATATATTCTTAATAAGAAAGAGTGTCAAGCAGTATTAGACCTTTTATCTTAATGATGCTTTTTTCTGCTCGTCAATTAATCGTATTATTATGAAAATACCATCTAGAATGTAGGTGGTATTTTGAATTAAAATTTATATTTATTATTTAATTTAGGGGGTAATAAAAAAATAAAGGAGGTTCTATATGAACAAAAAAATTTTATTATTATTTACTGCTATTATTTTTATGATGTCAACATCAAATGTTAGTGCTTCAGAAGGATGTGGAGTTTATACAGAGGAAGATTTAGCATTTTATGAATCTTTAAATAGACCAGATATTTATGATTTAAGTTGTTCTAATGGTACACCATTTACGAATGAATATTTAGAAACTTTAAATCAAGATCCTAACGTAATGACACGTAGATATTTTGCTAATAAAATAGATGTCCCAGCATTTGAACAATTACCAAATTATTGTGGACCTGCTTCAATGAAACAAGCAATACATGCTATTAGAGGTACCTCTAGTTCTCAAGAATATTATGGAACATTAGTTGGTACAAATACATCAGCTGGTACTGATCAAAGATATATTGCAGGTGCTATGAATTCAGAATTAGGTATATCTAACTATACTTATGTATGGACTAATTCTTTGACAAATAGTCAATTTTATAATATTGTAAAAAGAAGTATTGACTTAGGTTATCCACCAATTATGCACATCAGAATGGAAGAAATGCCTGCATATAATTATAGTAATTCAGGAGGACATTTTGTAACAATAAGTGGACATACAATTACTGGAATTTTTGATGATGACTATAGTCCGATAAATGTATATTATGTTGATCCTAATAGAGCGTATAATAATGGTTCTGCTTTTGGAGAAAAAATGGTTTCTTTACCTATTATAAAAAATGCAGGATATTCTGGGGTCCTTGTATACGCAGCTTAATATGTTTTTATTAATAAGTGAAGTAAAAAAATGAAAAATATAAAGAATATAGTGATTGTAGTTTTACGAAAACGTGTAGAGTTGTAGATATAATGAATGGTTATGTAGCAGAAGTTCTAGAAATATCTTATGTTATTGTTTATAAATTTCAATCTCATAATGCATATGCTCATCCTATTCTTACCAATTTAGAAGAAGATTAAGAAGTTGATAAGTATTATGAATTTACTTATCAAGTTAAAGGAACAGGAATTATAAATGATATTTCTGATATTACTCGTTATATAACAGATGAATCACTAGATGAAGTTCCAGATGGAGTTCTTAAAGTAAAACTTAGCATTAAAGAAACAAATAAACAAGGATTGGATCAAATACAAGAAGATATATGTAAATAATAATTGAAAATAGAGTAATTTAAAGTAATATTTATCTTTATATTACTCTTTTTATATAATAACTAAAAATGCAATATTAAATATTTTTAACTATAATAGTAGTAAAAAGTGTATTAATAAATGCAAAAAATATTAAAAATTATTTTAATCAAATGTGGTAAAAAAATAAAAATTATGCTATAATATATTTAAGAGTAGAGTGTAATAAGATAAACTATATAAATTTGAGAAAGGAGGATTGTAGGATTATTTATATAAGTTTATAATGTTTAAGAAAGGAATACTATTATGAAAAATAAAAAAATAGAAATTATAACTATAATAGTTTTATTAGTAGTTATAATTATATGTGTAGTGTTTGTAATCTTACAAAAAACAAAAATTTCTTCATATAAAGAAGATGTTGATTCGTACAAAGAAAAAGTTAGTACATTAGAAAAACAATTAGGGAATAAGCAAAATGAAGAATCACGAGAATATGATTGTAGTTTTACACGAACATATAGAGTGATAGATAGTATAGATTATCCTTTGGCTTCAGATGGGTTATCTTATATTGTTGTAGATGATTATCAAGGCTATGTTCCATTTGTTGTTGCGATTCCATCATCTATAAATAATTTAGAAACATATAAATATTATGAATTTACCTATCATTTGAAAGGAAAGGGATTAATAAATAATTTTGAGCAACTAAATTCTTATTTAATTTCTTCATTATTTAATAAATATCATGGTAATCCTTCATCAGGAACAGTATATGTTGAATTAGATATTGTTGAAACATCAAAAAAAGGTGTTGAACAAATACAAGAAAACATATGTAAATAATAATTGAAAATAGAGTAATTTAAAGTAATATTTATCTTTATATTACTCTTTTTATTATGAATTTAAGTTAATAAAAAAACAACTCTGTACTAGCAGTTGCCTTATTATATCTCATAATTCTTTATTAGTCATTTTATGTAGTTTTTCATAATTGCTTGAAATGACTAACTGAAAATTCTTATCGCTATAGTCTTTTTGTAAGTCCACAATAACTTCTATAATGTTTTTAGCATTTCCATATCTTTAGTAGTAATTATAAATGTTATTTTATCATTTTCATTTATTTTTTTCTGTATACTTTTTATAGATTTAATGTCATTAACTTTAACTGTGACATCTTTTTTATTATTTGTTAACATTTTTCACATCCTTTTGCATTAATTACTTCAGATGAAGTAATTATGAGTGGTCTTAGTAGCCTTGATTATATAAATTTTGTATATATTGCAAATCAAGATAATTATTTTACTACACCAAGTTATTGGTATTGGACGATGACCCCTTTTGTCACCGCGGGTGGTAATGCGATTGTTGATCGTGTGAATAGTGTTTATCTTGGTGGTGGTACGACTGGTAATGGCGGTAACCACCCCGTAGTTTCTCTCTCATCTGATGCTATATCAGGAGGGGGTGGAACAGCAGCAAGTCCATTCCTTGTTGGATAGAAATGAAGACATGAATCTGA
>CAJMAC010000035.1 GCA_905211265.1 uncultured Eubacteriales bacterium | reverse complement strand
AATTTATCCATAATAAAAATGGGTAACACCTAGTTCCAAAAGGTGTTCTCTCCATAACGTTGTTATAGAGTACCCCCTAAAGGGTGCTCATTTTTTATCTATGGTTACGACTATCTATTAAGTATAATGTAACTAAAGTAAGCCATATTATTAGTATGATTTCATTCACTTACTAAAGCCCTCTTTTCTGTTTGTTTTTTTCAGCATAACATCACTTCTTCCTTAAATACTTAAAAAAGGAGAGACGCACCTTATTGGTGTTACCTAGAAACTCCCCTATATTTATACTTAATAGTCAATATAATATGGCTATTTATTTATACTTTTTATATACATACAAACATATATTATTTGCTGTCACTTATCATTTTCTTTTTAAACAAAAATATTTCTAATAATATAGTTATTATTGTATATATAACCACTATTAAAGTGCTAGTTAATATATTGTTATAACTATTATTTAATACACTTTTAGTTATATTTAAAGTACTTTGAAATGGTAATATTTTACATATAGTACTAAAAGTATTACCAACCATATCAGTACTAAAATACATACCACTAGTAAAAGCTACTAACTGAACTACTATACTAGATACTCCTGAAGAAGATTTTTCAGTAGTTATTGTTCCTATTAATATACCAAGAGATATAAATAATAAAGATATAGGTATTGATACTAATATTGTATAAATAATATTTATACTAAAGTTTAATCCTAATAATATAGCAGTCATAAAGAATAATATATTTTGTATTAACACTATTGGTAATACTGATATACTATATCCTAAGATATAATCTATACTTTTCATTGGAGATACCCCAAGTCTAGTAGTAAGAGATGTACTTCGATCTTTAGCTACTAATGAAGAAGTAAACATTGTTATAAAAGATAAACTAAATATAATAATACCAGGAGTAAAATTCTCTATATTATATACTTCATTTGGTATTTTAAACTGCTTAAATATATATAATAGAAATAATGGTAAAATAATAGAAAAGATAATACTAAGCGGATCTCTTATTATTTCTTTAAAATTCCTATTAGCAAATGTTAGTATTCTCATTATTATCCCTCTCTATTATTTTTATAAAAGCATCTTCAAAGTTTTTAGTTTTAGCTTTTTTTATTAATTCTTTAGAAGTACCCAGTTCTATTAACTTACCTTTATTCATTATACCTATTCTGTCAGATAATACTTCAGCTTCTTCCATATAATGAGTAGTAAGTATAATAGTAGTTTTTCCTTTTAATAATTCTATTACTTTCCATAAGTCATGTCTTGATATTACATCTAAACCTAGAGTTGGTTCATCTAAAAACAATATTTTAGGATTATTTATTAAAGATATCGCAATAGATAATTTTCTTTGATAACCACCAGATAATGTCTTAGCCTTTTGTTTTAATACTTCTTCTAATTTAAATAATTTTATTAACTCTTTTATTTTATCTTCTTTATTAGGTATTTGATATATACCTGCCATAAAATATAAATTTTCTAATACTGTTAAATTAGATGCTACCGCAGTCTCTTGAGGAGATATATTTATTATTTCTTTTATTTTACTACTATCTTTTACTAAATCTAAATTATTTATCTCTACCTCTCCACTAGTAGGTAATATTAATGTAGATAGCATCTTAATAGTAGTAGTCTTACCTGCTCCATTAGTTCCAAGTAAAGAAAATAATTCTCCTGTCTTTATTTCTAAATTTAAATTATCTACTGCTAATTTATCTTTATATTTCTTAGTTAAATTATTTATCTTTATCATTAGATCCTCCTAATATATTATTAGTAGCAGCCTCAATTACATCTGACTTTACTAAAGCTATTCCTTTTTTAGAATCAGCTAGTACTATTAAAGAATCTCCCGGATTTATATCAAAGATATCCCTTACTTCTTTAGGTATTACTATTTGTCCTTTCTCTCCTACTTTACTTATACCCATATATTTATTTTTCTTCATTATATTATTCCCTTTCTAAAGTTATACTAGTTATACTTTTCACACTAATTATACTATCTATTATATATATAGTCAATACCAAAATTCTTTAAGAAGGCAATAGTCTTTCTCATACTCCAAAGCACCTTAAAATAAAAAAAAGAGACATAGCCTCAATATTCATATATAATTTTAACTTCTAGCTAACCCATCCACTGATAAAATAACCCCAGTTATATAACTAGCCATATCACTTGCCAAGAAAAGATAAGCATTAGCAATATCTTTAGGCTCCCCAATACGACCTAGTGGTATTGATTTTATTAATGGTTCAATCATTTCTTGAGGTAACTTTTTAACCATATCAGTATTAGTTATACCAGGAGCCACAGCATTTACTCTAATATTATAAGAAGCCAGTTCTCTAGCAAGTGACAAAGTAAAACCATTTACCGCAAACTTACTAGTAGGATAACCTATTCCTGATGGCTGTCCATATTTACTTACCATTGAAGAAGTATTTAATATTACACCATATCCTTGTTTTTTCATATATATAGTTACTGCCTTAGAAGTATTATACATAGCATTAATATTTATATCAATAATATGCATAAATTCTTCACTAGTAGTATCTTCTATTTTCTTATTTGCAGAAATACCAGCATTATTAATTAATACATCTATTTTCTTATATTTATTATATATTTTATCTATAGTTTCTACCACTTCTTGATAGTTATTTAAATTAGGATAATAACCCTCTACTAAAATATTATCTTTAGATAATTCTTCTACTGCTTTATCTACTGATTCTTTCTTAGAGCCAAATATTATAACATTAGCTTCTTTCTCATAAAAAGATTTAGCCACCTCTAATCCAATTCCTCTAGTACCCCCTGTTACTATTACTACTTTATCTTTAAAATTCATTATTATCACTTCCTTCTTCTTTATTTTATTTGTACTCCAAATAACGATATTATATCACTAGCTTGAAGAGCATTTATTTTTATACCTTTTAATGAATCAATATCAAAAACTATTCTTTCTATATTACAAGTAGAAAAATCAACATCTTTTAAATTGGTCCTAATAAATTCCGCTTCATTAAAAGTACTATTATATAAACTTATATTTTTAATCTTAGATTCAGTAAATATACTATTACTAAAATCACTATCTATTATCTCAATATTATTTAAACTACTAGTAAAAAAATTAGTATATTTAAAGTTACTACTACTGAAAGTAACATCTTTTAAACTACTATTAACAAAAGAAGTACCAAGTAATTTACAATTATCAAATACTACTCTACTAAGTAATTTATTATCAAATACTTGATTAGATATATCACAGTCTTTAAATATTACATCTATTAAATCAACATTATCTAATTTTATATTACTAAAATTAATATTATTAAAAATACAACTATCAAAAGTTATATCACTAATTATAATATTTTCTTTTATATTAGTCTTATATAATTTATTACTAAAATCATTATCTTTTATACTATCTATAATACTATATTCTACACAGTTTTTTATTTTAGGACTAACTATTTTCACAATTTCCCTCCTTATATAAATAGCAATCCCTATCATGAGAATATATTATACCAATAGCTTGAAGATAAGAATATATAATCGTAGTACCTACAAATGTCATTCCTCTTTTTCGTAAGTCTTTAGATAAATTGTCAGATAATTCAGAACTTGCCATATTTATTTCATAGTATATTTTATTATTAGTAAAAGTTAAAAGATACTTCTTAAAACTTCCATATTCTTCTTTGATATCTTTAAATATCTTAGTATTATTAATACTAGCCTTTATCTTTAGTTTATTTCTTATTATATCTTTATTTTCCTCTAATTCTTTTATTTTATCTTCAGTATAATTACATATTTTATCTATATCAAAATCATCATAAGTTCTTCTAAAGGCTTCTCTCTTATTTAAAACACATTCCCAAGATAACCCTGCTTGAAACATCTCTAAGATTAACATTTCTAATAGATAAGTATCATCTAAATTTAATACACCCCATTCATTATCATGATAATCTATATATTTAGGATTATTTAAATTACACCATTTACATCTATTCATATCTCTTCTCCTTTGATAGTTTATCTTTTTTTATATTATTTTCATCCTATTCAAAATATAATCATGTCATTAATTATTATAACATACTTATCTATTTTTTTATTAACATCAATTAATTTATGGTAATTTATAATTTTTTAAGGATTAAAATAAGAACTATTATCTAGTCCTTATTTACTCTTTTTTAATTTATCTGTATAACCTGCAAACTTTATTTTAGTAGTGGATTCTGCAAAATGATTATTTTTATTTTTGCTATTATGTAATTGTACCATCTTAATTGCGGGTACTATTTCATTATCTTGGCAATTAGAAATTATATATGCTTCTTCATCTGTTATTTCCATACCATTAAAATATCTTAATAATGCTCCTCCTAGCATATATAATCTTTCCATATTTATTTTTTCTATTTCTTCTCTTTTCATAATTTATTTTCCTTTATTAATTAATTTATAGTTTATTTATAATATGTAATAAAACTTAGTATACTCTTTTACCATTTTCTACTTGTCTTTCTAGATTTAATAAAACTACCCCATCTTTAGTATCTACCCCTAGTACAAGCACTTCACTAGTAACATCTCCTATTTTCATTGGACTAAAATTAGTAACCACTATTACTTGCATATTTATTAAATCTTCTGGTTTATAGACATTAGTTATTTGAGCAGAAGTTTTCTTTATACCTAGTTCTCCCAAGTCTATTGTTAATTTATAAGCAGGTTTTCTTGCTTTTTCATTAACTGCTGCCTCTATTATAGTACCTACTCGCATATCTACTTTTTTAAAATCCTCTATCATTATCATTTTACCTCTCCTTTATATATCACTAGTATATCATAATAATAGCAAAGTTACTAGAGAGTATTAAGATTCTTGTAATTGTTTTTTAGATTGTTCACTAAACTTTTCTACATTTTATTTTATCATAACTATTATTACAATTATTATTCGTTATTTTTCTCCTTTCTCTATTTTATTCAATAGTTTTAATATTAAAAACCCCAATATATTTATATAATAAAAAGATTAGTTATATTTCAAACTAATCTCTATTAAATTATTTATTTTTCTAACTAATTATTAATACCTAGATTTATTTCTAACCATAAAAAGAAATATCGGTCTTAATAAACCAAAAGATAAGATATTAAATATAGTTAATATATCTCCATATTTATTTGTATGACTAATATATATTTTATGTGATATTATTGTATCTAATATAAAAGTAATTATTAAACTAATTATTAATATAATAAATAAAACTATTTCTAATTCTTTATGAATATAAAAATAAATACCTAAACAAATTGATACAAATGATAAAATTCCCGATATAATACCCATTATTTTATTACCCGCTATTGAACCTAATAAATATTTATTATAAAAGGGTATCCAAGCAGTAAAAGTATTTTTATATCCCATATTTTTACTCATACACATAATTGAAATACCTTCAAAGGTATAACTTATTACTATATATAATATAATGGCTACAAAAATAGTAATAAAAAGTATATATAAAAATAATAATATATTCATAAGAACTATAACACTAAGTCCTCCCATAATATTCACTCCTCTACTAATTCTTTTCTACTTTATCTTTATTATTCTTTTCCATATAATTAACTTCCCTACAAATTACTATTTATCTAACTAATTCTATAATGACCAACTATATCATCACGATATTCTAAAATATCTTCTT
>CAJMAC010000034.1 GCA_905211265.1 uncultured Eubacteriales bacterium | reverse complement strand
TATGATAATAGCAGCCCACGCTATAGCGTGAGAACCACTATGCTATCCCTTGTACCAAGTCCGAAATTTCCTACGTTTCCAACCTACAAGATAAACATAACGCTTCTTTTTTTCCCGTATATTTTGAAAAGAGTTGCCTCTATCCGACTACAAAAGTCGGAAATTTTTCTGATAATCTTTTATTTTCTAATGCTTTTATTTACTTTTAGAATAGAATTTAGGGTACATCCTATATTTTCAGTCCTTTATCCTCTTTAGTAGATGCAGTTTCCAAACCGTTTCTCCATTCATTCGCTTTCTACCTAAACCATTGCACAAGTGGAACATCGTTCACACATATTTGAAAATACCTTTTCCGAGAATCTCAATATGTTCCGGCAGAAGTCAATCAACGGCAGTAGCTTTTCCACATAAGGAAAGTTCCATAAATTTTATTATGTTTTTCAAGATAATCAAGGAAAGCAAAGTAAGTTGATATTAGTTTCACACGGAAAACAACGTCTGTATCCCAAAGAATTAGTACCTTTGGAACGAGATAACTCTTCGCACTTGCAATATACTTTTTACGCATTGCGTATTTTAAATAATTCAGTGCGTATATTTATCGGCAAGCGGGGTAGTAAAAACATAAAATCGAAATGGCAACAGACGGAGTAAAAATAATTGATGGAGATTTAGCATACGACACCTATGAACATATAATGGAGTTGTATGATAGTGGAGCAAGTGCTGAAATAATTAAGAAAGAAATTCCATTCATAAAAGAAGATTATGGAGATGAAACGGATTTTTATCACGAAATTTTTGTTACAGCTTACGCCTTGGCATTTTGGGAAATCGGAGAACTGACTGATGAAATCTTAAAATGAAGTAAAACGAGTTATTGAACTTAAAGCAGGTGTAAATCTTTGGACAAAAGATGTAGACGAAAAGGAAGGCAAAAAAAGACAAAAAGTCCTTGACCGATTTTTAGAAAAAATATCTGCACCAAACAAAAAAGTTAGAAATAGAAAAAAATTTACAAAAACTAAAAGAAAATAACCACATAAATATAGACATACTGAACTAGTATGTCTATTTCCTTATTATATATTTATTAGATATATTTATAAATAAAATTAAATAAACTGTCCCTAATAAAAATCCCCCTAATACATCACTAGTATAATGAACCCCTAAATATATTCTAGATAGTCCAATTATTGGTATCAACAATATTAAAAAAATCATTAAAGGTATTTTAATTTTCCTATTATCAACATATTTATAAATTAAATATATCAAATATCCATAAAAAACCATACTCGTTATAGCATGACCTGAAGGAAAGCTATAACCCGTTTCATCAACCAATCTATTAATATCAGGTCTAGGTCTTGCTATTATCACCTTAAATAAATTATTAATTATTGTAACACCAATCAAATTAATCATTAAAGAAAGTTTAATTTTCTTATTTTTGATAAAGATTATAAGTATTATTGCCGTAACAATTACTACTAATGGGGAAGTAATATTCGTTATTATTTTTACTATATTAGTAATTTTATCATTAATAACATTATCACTCATAAAATTATATACGATATCATCAATATATATATTTTCATTAGTAACAACTTTATAAGTAACAATAGTAAATATTATCAAACATAAAACTAAAATCATACATTTTATTTTCTTCTTCATTTTTTATCACACCATCACTATATAATTATTTATAGTACTTTCTTTTATATTACTCTTTTTAATATAAGTACCACAGGCATAACCAGTATAATTATCATCATGCTTTTGGTAACTTATTTTATACCACTTATCACATGCTTCATTACCTTCTAGTTCTTCTTCTATATTAACTTTTTGGTAGCAGGATAATCCATCAATAATATCTCCTGTTACACTATTTCTAACATTTAAAAGAGCCGTATTACCATCACAAGCTACATAAGAAATAGCACTATCTTCCTTATTATCCTTATTATCTTCTACTACATCATTATTCTTATCATTCCTATTATCATTATTATCACTATCTTTATTAATTATCACTAAATAAATAATAGCTCCTACTAAAAGTAAAGCAATAAAACCTCCTGCTACATACATAATAATCTTTTTCTTATCATTATTATTACTATTTAGTCTATTCATATCAACACCCTCCTCATCATTAACACCTTCTATTTGTTTCTCAATATCATTCATCATATCCTCCTACTAAATATAATATACCACATTTTTAATAAAAAGAATAGTTTTTAATATAAATTTCAATACAAAATAAGACACATAACGTGTCTTTAAAATATTATACTCTTTGATTTATAAATTCCATTCTTAACTTATCCGCTAAAGTAACAATAAATTCCGAATTAGTAGGTTTAGCTTTGTCAACATCAACACTATGTCCAAAAATATCATCCATAAGATCCCAATCTCCACGATTCCAAGAAACTTCAATAGCATGTCTTATAGCCCTCTCTACTCTAGATACAGTAGTATCAAACCTATCAGCAAGTTCTGGATATAACTCCTTAGTAATAGCTCCTACTATTTCAGGATTATCATATACCATAGTAATCGCCGTCCTTATATACTGATACCCCTTAATATGTGATGGCATACCAAGTTCATGCAATATTCTACTTATAGATTGCTGTAAATTATTATTAAATAAATTAAGACTTTTCTTTTCCAAAGTATTAAAAGTATCCAGTATTCTATCTTCTAAATCAAATAAGTCAAAAGGTTTTAATATATAATAAGTAACACCATATTCACTAACTTTCCTTATTGTATCAGGAGCATTATAAGAAGTAGCCACTATCACATTAGGATGAATATCTTCCTTATTAAGTTCCTTTAAAACACTTAATCCATCTTTCTTAGGCATAATTAAATCAAGTATAACTAAATCATATTTTATATCCTCATTCTTTATTAGTTCTAATCCTTCAATACCATCATATGCTTTACCTACAATTTCAATTTTCTGATTATCTTCAAAATAATCCTCTACCATACTAATTAGATTAACATTGTCATCAATCATTATAACTTTAATTTTTTCCATTTCATCTTACCCTTCTTTCTTACAAACAAATTGTACTACATAAATAAAGCAAAATATGTCGAATTATACCATCATTAAACAAAAATAAAGAAATACTATTTGTACTTCTCTATTAATTAAACACTTTGAATTATCCTTTCTACTTCTTTTACATTAGAAGAAATATCTCCTACTAAAACACCATTAATACCTTCTATATTTATTATATCATTAATATTACTACTATCAACAGAACCACCATATAATAAATTAGGCTTTTTCTTATACTTATCTTCCAAATATTCATTAACAAAACTAATAACTTCTTCAATTCTTTTTCTACTAGGAAGTGCACCAGTACCAATAGCAAATATAGGTTCATATGCAAATATAATAAACTCAATATTTTCAACATCCTTTAAATATTTATCTAATATTTTAGGTATAGCCTCATGATAATCATCATCTATATTTTCACCAAAACATAATATCGGAAAAATATTAGCATCAAGAGCTGCTATTAATTTATTATTTATAATAACAGCATTCTCATTAAAATCTCTCACCCTTTCGTAGTGGCCAATAATACTATACTCAACTCCTAAAGATTTTAACTGATCAGTAGATATCTCTCCCGTATGCTTATAATCAGTATTATAATTCAAATTTTGACTACCAATTAACCAATCAGAATTATTAACAAATGCCTCCAAATAAATATCAGATGGACAAATAATTATATCATTATCTGTCTCTAAATTATTAGTCCTCTCAATATAATTATATAAATCATCATATAAAAGACTCATCTTGTGATTAAATACTATTATCTTTTTCATACTACTCCTCTTCTACTATATAATTTTATCAAGACAATTTCAATTATATAGTCATTTCTAATACTTTGTTTTCTATCTTTCTATAATATTATTTTTTATCCGTCTAAAGATTAAAAGTTACTATTAGTTAACTTTCTTATCTTCTATAACATCAATCCCTACTAAACTTCTGCTTTCCAAATATTTCATCGTAGCACCACCACCAGTAGATACATGATAAAAAGAATCAGAAAAGCCAAGTTTATTAACAGCGGCAGCACTATCTCCACCACCAATTATAGTTTTAACTTTATTTTTATCTAAACATTTAAAAAGCATTCTTGTTCCTTTAGCATACTTATTATCTTCAAACAAACCCATTGGTCCATTAAAAATAACCCTTTTAGCAGTTTCTAATACTTTATTAAATATCTTAATAGAATTACTACCAATATCATAACCAATATCATTATCATTAAAATCATTGATTTTCTTTTCCCCATCAGCGGTCATAAAATCTACAGGTAATACTATTTTATCATCATACCTATCTAACATATCCTTAGCAAAACCCAAATGCTCTAAACTAACAATAGATTTGCCAACATCATAACCTTCAGCTTTAAGAAAAGTAAAAGACATTGCTCCACCAATTAAAAGTTTATCACACTTTTGTAATAACGATTCAATTAAAACAATCTTATCATCAACCTTTTTACCTCCTAGTACCGCTATAAAAGGATGAGTTTTAGCATCTAATACGCTATCAATCTTCTGAAGTTCTTTTTCTACTAAAAATCCTACTCCGCTAGGTAAATATTTTGGAATACCCGTTATTGAAGTATGATTACGATGACAAGTACCATAAGCATCATTAATAAATATATCACCAAGACTAGCCCAATACTTAGCTAAATCATCATTACATTCCGATTCTCTTTTATCAGGAACATCTTCAAATCTAGTATTCTCTATAAGTAAAACACTTTTCTCTTTCATATTATTAACCATATCAGTAAGCCTATCACTACAAGTATCAGGAGAAAATAAAACCTCAGTATTCAAATATTCTCTTAATCTTTCCGCTACCGGATAAAGACTATTTTTCTTTTTATCCTCTTCTGTTTTAATTTTTCCCAAATGAGATAGTAAAATAATCTTAGTATTAAATCTTAAAGCAAATTTAATTGTCCTAAGACTAGCAATAATTCTCGTATCATCAGTAATTACACCATTTTCGATAGGAACATTCAAATCACATCTAATAATTATTTTTTTTCCTTCTAAATCAAAATCCTTTATTGTCCTTTTCATCTTTTTCTCCTCTAACATAATTTTATCACAATTAAAATTATTAGTCTATATTTAATCTTTATTTAATAAAATTAAATGAGGGATATTATGAAAAATATTATTGAATTTTATTACAATTTATCACCAGAAAACATTAAACAAAAAAATAATAATTACTATTTCAATACAAATAATAATAACTATATCTTTAAAGAATATAATATTAACATAGCATTAATTGAAGACATAGCAAAATTAAATATATACCTAAATAATTATTTAAACATTAATAAAATAATATTCAATAAATATAATAATCCCCTAACTAAAATAAATAGTAGCTATTATATTTTAATATTACAATCAAATAAAATTAATATAGATTTAGCAACTATTTCTAAGTTTTCTTCAATATCTTTACCTAAAATAAACACATTAGAAAGAAATAACTGGCAAATACTTTGGAGTAATATGATAGATTATTATGAAACCCAAATAGGAGAAAATAGTAAAAAATATCCCCTTATTCGTGAATCATTTGATTATTTTATCGGATTAGCAGAAAATGCCATATCATACCTTACATATACAAAAAAAGAAACACCTAAAACAATATATGATAATAAAGTATTATCCCATAATAACCTATATCATCCACTAGAAGACCCATTAAATATCATTATTGATCACAAATCTCGTGACTTAGCAGAATATATAAAAATATCTTTTTTTAACAATAATAAAAATATATTTCAAGAATTAGATAATTATTTTTATTATCAAAAATATTCCGATTATGGAATAAGAGTATTATTCTCCCGTATTCTCTATCCTAGTTTTTACTTTAAAATATATAACGATATAATTCAAGGAATAATAAAAGAAAAAGAACTAAATAGTATAATAAACAATATTGACAAATATGAAATATACATATACAAAATCTATATATATTTAAAAAAATACTCAAATCTACCTCCTGTAGAATGGTTAAAAAAAACGAAAAACTAATTTTCGTTTATAACCTTAATTACTTCTGGAATTTCATTTACCAAAGCAGTTTCAATACCATCTTCAAGAGTAGAAGCAGCCATTGGGCATCCTGCACATGCACCAATTAAAGTAACATAAACAATGCCATTTTCATATCTATTAAACTTAACAGAACCACCATCATTTTCTAAATAAGGTCTAATTTTATCTAGTACTTCATTAATTTTTATTTCAATTTCTTTATTTTCCATTTTCTCACCCATTAATTATTATATATTTTTTTTAAAAAAAGTACAAGAAATATTCTAAAATTTCAAAAAAAATGTTATAATAACAAATGTGAGGAAGATAGTATGGAAAAAGTAAAAAAAAATGATGTTATCAAAGTAAAAGTAACAGGAGTTCAAAAATATGGAGCTTTTGTCAACAGTGAAGACAATAATTATGACGGATTGATTCATATATCAGAAATATCTTATGGCTATGTAAAAAATGTTAATGACTATCTAAAAATTGGAGATTCCATCTATGCCGAAGTAGTAGAAGTTAGTGATAAAGACAATCAATTAAAACTAAGTATTAAAGATATAGATTATAAAAAAGATGGTACAAAACTTAAAAGAATGGCTGAAACAAAAAATGGATTTACTCCTCTAAAAGACAATCTAGAAATATGGATTAATAAAAAAATAAAAGAAATAACTGACAAAATGTAAAAAAAATTATTTTTTTTTATAAACCTCTTGACAAACAGTACCAAGAAATGGTATAGTATTAATTGTCATGAGACAATGGGCGATTAGCTCAGTTGGTTAGAGCACTTGCCTTACAAGCAAGGGGTCATAG
>CAJMAC010000033.1 GCA_905211265.1 uncultured Eubacteriales bacterium | reverse complement strand
GGTAAATCTTTTAGAAATGAGATTACTCCTGGTAACTTTATATTTAGAGTAAGAGAATTTGAACAAATGGAGTTAGAATTTTTCTGTAAACCTGGTACAGAACTAGAGTGGCATAAATTTTATAAAGATTATTGTTATAATTATTTATTATCTCTTGGTATTAATAAAGATAAATTAAGACTTAGAGATCATTCTAAAGAAGAACTTAGTTTTTATAGTAATGCTACTACTGATATTGAATATTTATTTCCATTTGGTTGGGGAGAATTATGGGGAATTGCTTCAAGAACTGATTATGATTTGACTTGTCATCAAAAAGTATCTGGAAAAAATATGGAATATATTGATCCAGAGACAAATGAAAGATATATTCCTTATGTAATTGAACCATCAGTAGGTGTTGAAAGAACTATACTTACGGTTTTATGTGATGCTTATCATGAAGAGACATTAGATGATGGTACAACAAGAGAAGTAATGAAATTTCATCCATTTTTAGCTCCTTATAAAGCCTGTATTTTACCTTTGGTTAAAAAATATCATAGTGAAAAGGCAATGGAAATATATAAAAAATTATCTAAATCATTTGCTACTACTTATGATGAATCTGGCAGTATTGGTAAAAGATATAGAAGAGAGGATGCACTTGGTACTCCATATTGTATTACTATAGATGATGAAACTATTAATAATGGTACTGTTACTATTAGAAATAGAGATACTATGAAACAGGAAATTATAAGAATTGAAGATATAGAAAATTATATTAATGAGAGAACAAAATTCTAAAAAATTCTCTCTTTTTCTTTACATATATACTTTTAATATGCTATAATTATTATGAAAATAGTAGGTGATGCAAGTGGAAGAAAAAAACAAGATAGTTGAATTATATATAGAAGATAAGATTAAAGAGTTAGAATCTATGTCAATGTATGTTCCTAATGAAAATAAGGAAAAATTACTTATGGCTTTTATGAATAGAAATGAAGATATTGAAATAATTAAAACAAGAATAGATACTATTTTTAATAATAGTGTAGCAGCATATAAAGAGAATATGGAAAAAGTAGGTTTTCCTTACGAAGATGTAGTAGCGGTATATGAAAAAATTTGTAAAATGAATAAGACAACTGCTAAAATGTATTTAAGAGGTGGTATTGTACCATATCTTTTACTAGGAGAAGCTTCTAAAAGAAAACATAGTAATTTAGATTTTCTTTGTAGTAAAAAAGATATTCCAATGATAAGAGAATTATTTAGAAAAAATGATTATTATGATCCAAAAAGAGATAGTCTTACTTATACTATTAATAATATAGACTATGGTTTTCAAGTTATTGTTGATAAAGTTAAAGTTAATATAGCTGTTTTTGAAGAAAATGATAATGGTATTATTGAATACAGTTTTGATTGTCATAATAGAATAGGTATTATTAAGAATATTAATGCTAAACTTAGTGAATATATTATGCCTTATGTTTCTTCGGATAATAAAAAGTATATGACTTTATCTTTGGAATTAATTGTAGCAGATAAGCTTATGTTAAATAGAGATAAAGATAGAGAAGACATTGAAAAAATTAAAGAATGTAATGGTATTAGTGAAGAGAAAATTAAGAAGATACCTCTTCCAATAGTTAAAAAAGTAAAATTAGTTGGAGATAATTTAGAATTTACTACTACTATGCCAAGAATTAAATTAGATATCCCTAAAAGACAGAAGAGTATGGGATTTATTAATATTGGAACTATTCTTTTGTTAATTGCAGTTGTAGTATGTTTTATATTAGGTAATAGATAGACTTTACAAAGTCTATTTTTTGTTATAGAATAATTTTGTGATGTTTATGGAAGAATTATTTAATAAATGTGAGTTATGTCCAAGAAAATGTATGGTTAATAGAAATATAGGAGAGATAGGATACTGTAGAGCTTCAAATAAAATGAAGATTGGTGGTTATCATCTTCATATGTGGGAAGAACCTGTTATTACTGGAGATAAAGGTTCTGGTACGATATTCTTTTCTTATTGTAATTTAAGATGTGTATATTGTCAGAATTATGATATTAGTTTTAATTGTATAGGTGAAGAAATAACAGTAAATAGATTAGCAGATATAATGATTGAATTACAAGATATGGGAGCATTAAATATTAATTTAGTTACGCCTAGTCATTATATTCCTTTAATAAGGGATAGTATTATTATAGCTAAAGATAGTGGCTTAACTATTCCTATTATATATAATACATCTGGTTATGATAGAGTAGAATCTTTAAAATTATTAGAAGGATTAATCGATATTTATTTACCTGACTTTAAATACTATAATGATAAATTAGGTAAATACTCTAATATTAGTAATTATTTTGAAACTGCTAGTTTAGCATTAAAAGAAATGTATAGACAGGTAGGTAAATTAAGATATAATAAAGATGGTATTTTAGTAAAAGGAATGATTGTTAGGCATTTGGTGTTACCTAATAATTATGATGATTCTAAAAAAATTATTAAATATTTATATGATTATTATAAAGATAATATTATTATTAGTATTATGAATCAGTATACTATAATTAGAAAGTTAGAATATTCTGAATTAAATGATAAAGTTGATGAAAAAGAATATGATGAGATAATTAATTATGCTTATGATTTAGGTATTAGAAATGCTTTTATACAAGAAGATAGTAGTCAAAGTGATAGTTTTATTCCTTCATTTAAAGGAGATATGATTATTTAATATTTTATTAGAATATCTTTTAGTATATGGATATTTATTAGTTAGAATGTACTTCACCCCAAATATGATATCTTATGATTGTTCATATATAGACTATATAATAGGCTATATATGATAGGGTAAGACTATGGCTTAGCCTACAAAAATAATTGACAAGTATTATAAAATATGGTATAATCGTAATACATTTCGTTTGAAATCTAGGGGGAGTAGGTTAAAATGAAAAATAGTTTTGTAATAGAATATTTAAATGAAAATGAATTTAGAAAAAAAGAGAGAGCTGTAAAAAAATACAATATGCTTGCTTATAAAAAATTAGTATTTGATTTTTATCCAGCATTTAGAGATGGAAATTTTATGGGTGTAATAGTATCTAAAAATACTAAAGATGGTATTACTAAATATGAATTAAAGTTACCTACTGATAGAATGTTTGCTGCTGTTCATGGTGATGTTAAATTACATTATACGGTTTATGAAAATCAAAAATTAGTAATGCTTGATACTTTAACACCAGAAGATATTTTAACTGAAGGTCATCAAAAAGAACTTTCTACTTATAAGGGCGTTATGGTATCTAAATCTCATGCAGATAGAGATATGTTTAAGATAAATTTACTAAATATGCTAGATAAATAAGAAGCTTTGGCTTCTTTTAGTCTGTTTAATTTATTATTTTATTAATTAGTAAATACAATATTGTGAGGGATAGTATGAAAATAGATTTTGATAATTATGAATATAAAGAAATAGTAAAAGATATTTTAAATAATAGAGAATTTAAAAAGATAGAATTATGTCCTCATCATAAGATTAATAGACTTGTTCATTCTAAAAGAGTATCTTATTATTCTTATAAAATATGTAAGAAATTAGGATTTGATTATGTTAGTGCCGCTAGAGGAGGATTACTTCATGATTTCTTTTTAAATAAATATAATACTAAAAATAGTAGAAAACTTCTTATTAGTCATCCTTCTATTGCTTTAAATAATGCTAAGAAGCATTTTGTTTTGTCAGATAAAGAAAAGAATATCATTAAGTGTCATATGTTTCCTGTTAGTATTAGTGTATTTCCTAAATACCGTGAAAGTGTAGTAGTAAGTTTAGTAGATAAAGTTATGTGGTTTTATGAAAAGGTAACTGGTTATTCTAAAGAAATTAATTATAATCTTGGAAAAGCCGCTATTTATGTATTTTTATTTTTAAATAGTTAAACTCAAATATTATAAAATGTTTGAGTTTTTTTATTAAATTTTATATTTTTGTGGTATACTATATCTAGGTGGTAGAAGTGGAGAAAAGAAGAAGAAAAAGGAAGATTAAAATAGGGAGGGTTTTGGCTTTTGTTATTATTCTTGTTTTAATAATAGGAGTTATTATATTTTTTACTAGTAAAGGAAAGAATATTTCTATTGGTAAAAGTTCAATGTATTTAGCAGGAGATACTAATAAAGTTACTACTTATATTATGGATGAAGATAATAGTCTTAAAGAAAATAGTGAACTTGTTCGTGGTAAGAAAGTTATTTATTCTGGTAAAAAGGTTAATATGAATGATAATGAGTATTTACTTATAAAATTTGATAATAAAGAATATTATGTTAATGCTAAACAATTAGTTAAAAATGTTAAAGATGTTGTTTTAGAAAAAGAAAGATATGTTAGAACTTCAGTTACAGTATATGAAAATGAAACTGATTCAAAGATTGCTTCTTTTATTAAAAAAGGAAATAAACTTGATATTATTGGTTATGATAAGTTATTTGATGATGGTAATGTTAATATGTATAAGATTAAATATAATGATACTGAAGGATATGTATATAGTAAATATTTAGTTAATGATAAGGAATCTGCGGATAGTGTTTATAATGAGAATGGTGTTTATGATATTCATAAAGATAGAAAATTTAAGGGAAGAGAATTATATGGTGGTAAGGCTTCTACTTTAGATTATTATCCTTATGAAAGAGTTGAGTTTGAAGATAATAAATTGCTTAAGAAAGCTAAAACGATGTATTTAAATGCTGGTACAATTGGTTCTATTGATAGTTATTTAAAGATTGCCAAGGAAAATGGTGTTAATGCTATAGTGGTAGATATTAAGGATGGAGCTCTTGCTTATTCTTCTAATGTTGCTAAGGAAATATCTCCTACTGCATATGCGACCGCTATTAACGATAATAGTAGTTATAAGTCGGCTATTGATAAAATTAAAGATGCTGGTATTTATGCTATTGGTAGAATTGTTGTATTTAATGATGTTCATTATGGTAAAGATCATCCTGAGGATTGTATTAGTTCTACGGCTTCAAGTAGATTATGGCCATCGGCTTATAGTAGAGGTGCTTGGTATTATAATGTTGAACTAGCTAAAGAGGCAGTAAAAGAGATGGGCTTTAATGAAATTCAATTTGATTATGTGAGATTTCCAGAAGATGCTTATAATATGTCAATAAAGGGTAATAGTGATTTTAAAAATAAATATGATGAAGAAAAGGCTGAGGCCGTTCAAAACTTTCTATTTTATGCAACAGATCAAATTCATAAAGTTGGGGCTTATTTATCTGTTGATGTCTTTGGGGAATGTTCTGGAGAATATGTAACGGCTTATGGTCAGTATTGGCCTGCGATTTCTAATATTGTTGATGCTATTAGTTCAATGCCTTATACGGACCATTTTGGTAGAAGTGTTGATACTTGGACTAATGCTTATCAAACTGTATATAATTGGGCTAAAGGAGCTGCTGCTAGACAAAAAGAGATTCCTACGCCGGCTGTTGCTAGAACATGGATAACTGCCTATGATACACCTTATTGGAAGCCTACTGTTATTTATAATGCTAGTAAGATAGAGGATCAGGTTAGAGCTTTATATGATGCTGGATTAGATGGTGGATTTATTACTTGGAATTCTGCTTCTAGTTTAGCAAAATATGAACAAATTAAAACGGCTTTTAATAAAGATTATGAATAGGAGATAATGATATATGAAAATAATTGAAGTTGAAAATAATAAATATGAAATTATTAAAGATTATAAAAATGGGTTTGATGAAGAGGAATTTATTAATCATTATACGGACTTTTTTGAAGATTATGATTATATAGTTGGAGATATTGCTTATGGTAAACTTAGATTAAAAGGTTTTTATTCGGATGGTAATAAGAAGGCTAAAAATATTAATAATTTTAAATTTGTTAGTAATTACTTAGAAAATGATTGTGCTGTTGATTGTAAATATTATATTTTAAAAAAAATAAATTTATAGTAAATACTTAAAAATAGTATTTGCTTTTTTGTTATCTTTTGGTTAACTTTGATTGTTTGATAAGGGGTTTATTGTGTTATATAAGATAATTGATGTTATTTTTATATTTTTTTGATAAGGTATTAATTGTATCTAGGGGGTATATATGTTTAAAAAAAATAAGATTAAAGCTGTTATTAATAGGAGTGATAATTTAATAAATGGGTTATTTATAGTAGATCTTTTAGATAAGGGATATTTAGATAAGTATATGGGCTATCTTAGTGATAATAAAATATATATTGAATGTCCTACGATTATTAAGAAAAAATATTTAACGGAATATGAACAATTTTTATGTATTTTAGATAACTTTATTACATATACTATTAATTCTTTTAGCAATATTGAACTTATATATATTATTCTTCCTTTATGTATTGCTAACGATAAGGATAATATTTTTTTAACTAAGAAATATTTTTATGATAATAGTAATATTACATATTTTAATAAAGAATTTAATAAATTAATTATAGAAAATTTTTATAATAATTGTCTTGTACTTAGAAATGAACTTGATAAGCTTTTTATGGCTGTAGGTTTTGATTTAGATAATATTGATAAGGATAATTATAATGATTTACTGAAAATGGTTAATTTACTAGAAGAAATATGCTTTGTTAATCGTGGAAAATATGGTATTATTGCTTTATTTGAAAAGATTAATGATAATAATTATAATATGTTTTTTATGCAATATGAATTATTATTTACTATGTATAAAAAAAAATGGCATTTTGTTATGGAATATAGAAATTTTAAGGAAAGTAATATATAAAAAAAGTTAACTTTGGCTTGTTAACTTTTTTTGTTGGATATTAAATTATTTTATTTTAAATTTTTTTAGTAAAAATAAAAAACCTTATTTTAAGGTTTATATTTTATAAATGGTGCCTCGTTGGAGATTCGAACTCCAGACCCTTTGATTAAAAGTCAAATGCT
>CAJMAC010000032.1 GCA_905211265.1 uncultured Eubacteriales bacterium | reverse complement strand
CAAGTGCACTTGTTGCTTCATCAAAAAGTATTATTTTACTCTTTTTACATAGAGAGCTAGCAATCGATAATCTTTGTTTTTGACCACCCGATAAATTTATTCCTGATTCTCCTAATATGGTATTATATTTTTTTTGGTAATGTCATAATATAATCATCTATATATGACATTTTGTATTATTGTCCCTGGGGAAATATTTTCTAAGTCGCAGAACTTAGTCATAAAATCCTCCCCATAAATACTATTTAGTAATTTAGTAATTCCATCATCTTTATTATATTTACTTAAATAATATATGTATCCTATCTTACTATTCAATCTTTGCTTTTCTTCTAAACTAAAGGATGCTATATCTTTAGAATCTGGAAATTCAAATACTGTTACATCTAATTTTTGACATAATTTATTAACAAAATAATAGTATTCGACATTTTCACATAACTTAGTTAAACTTATTAAGTTATCATTAAATAATATTTCTTTAAGTTTTAACCCATTTAAAGAGCTATCTAGTACTATTTCGCTATTATCAGTTAATTCTTTTATTTTATCCAGATTATAATCAATTATTTCTGTATCAAAATCATTACCATATACATTAATATAACCATATAAAATACTAGATAACTCTCCAGTAACATATATCTTTTTAAGATTTAAACTTCTTAAATAATCAATTACTTTATCATTATCTTTATATAAATAATTCCATCTATCTTTATTAATGAAAGTATTATTATTCCATACATTTCCTATTCCTTTAATATCTTCTTTCATTTATCTTCATCTATTATCATATTAGTATTAACTTTAATAAAATCCATATAGGAATGATAAGTTATATATCTATTACTGCCTAGATCAATAACACTTGTTTCATTTTCTAAAAAAATCTTATTTATATTACTAAAATAGTTCTTATCATTATTATCTAACTTAACGAATCTCATAATTACACCCCTGCATATTAATTATTTACTATAAATTCTACTATCTCTTTATCAAAACCATATAATTCATGTTTTCCTTCGTGAATTATTTTATAATTCAATTTATTCTCATCACAGAACTTAATTATATTATCCACATTTACTGTTTTATCTATATCTCCTTGAATAATAAATATATTATTAAACTTTTCCCTTTTAACATATTCATCGCCCTTTTTAAATCCTATATAAGCTTTTTTATATATTTTTATACCATTATATAAAGGTAGATACCTATTATTATCAAAGTATTCCATATTAAGATTACCTACTTTTCTTTCCATAATCTCACAGAAGTTAATAGCAGGACACATTAAATATACTTTATCTATATTTTTAATTATTTTCTTATAAGAATTAAGTATTACAAATCCTCCATAACTAGATCCAAATAAATATATTTCGCTATCTTTATGTTTATCTTTAATATAATTAATAGTATCTTTTAAATAAGAAATACAATTATTTAAATTAAACTTTTTAAAATCATTACCATCTTCTCCATGAGAAGTTAAATCAAGACTATAACAGTTATATCCATTATCTAATAAATCTTTATAGAATCTAGTAATCCAATTTTTATTACCACCTAGTCCATGTATATATATTATTATTTTTTTATTTTTAGGATCCATTGCACTAAATAAATGTATCCTATTATTAATAGTAAAATCTATATTTACTCTTTTATCTTCCTTAGCAATTTCTACTAACTCTTCTATCATAATTTCCTCCAACTTATTACTTTCTTAAATGTATCTTTATTAGGAAAATCTTTTTCCTCGGTTTCCCTAAAAACTTTCTCATAATCATATGGTACTTCATATTTGATTAGTTTCGCACCATTCTCTAACATATAATATATAGCTTTATCTGTAATAGCTACTCCTGTACCATTTAAAGAGTTTAATAAAGTATTACCAAGAGTATGTTCTCTTTCAAAATGATAATGGCCATATATAACTCTATCAAAATCAAGTATTCTTTTTCCAAAGAGCAATGGATTCTTATCTGCTATTTTTACGTTTTCTAATAGTTCTGGTTTATATCTTTCGATATCTCCTAAAGCATTTCTTTTTAAAAATTCTTCTGGATTTTTACCATCATATCTCCATACCCCTATAAAGTCATATCTAACATCTAATGGGAAGTGACAAAGTCCTACTTTTTTATTATTTATATCTACTTCTACAGAATTTTTTATATAAAATGCTAAATTATAATATCCTTATATTGCATAAGTATTTTATAAGAATTATCACCACTATTATCATCAATAGCAATAATTTCATAATTATCACATGTTTAATTAAAAATAGAATCAAGACATTTATCAATATATCTTTCTCCATTATATATTGGTATTATAATACTTACCTTTTTCATATAACCACCAACCCTTATTATATTCATTTATAATCAAAAAAGGGAGACTATAAAACTAGGCCCTCCTCCACAACTACCACGAATTAATTTATCACTTATTCTATTACTTTTTTAATAAAAATCAAGTATTTTGACATATTTCATTTTTTTTTATAAATGGATATAACATATAGATTCATACAATCAAAATTTTTATCATATATAACATTATCAATAATTGGAATCATATGATAATAATCTTTCTTATTCCAACAAAACACAATATATGAACTATTATCTATTTTTAAATCTTGAACTTTAATATCTTCTCCACAAATAATTTTAAAGATGCTATTACCTTCCATATATTTTTCAAATACTGGTATATCATTAAATGAATCACACTTTAAATCTTCAGCAATTTTGCATAAGTCATTATAAATATCATTATATTCTTTATTTAAAATCTTACATAAACTTCTTATTACACAATTACTTTTACCATTTTTATCTGATATATAAAATTCTTTAAAGGTCATATTAATCTCCAATCTTTTTTATATTTGTATACATTCTTGAATGATATCCATTTTTATCATAAAACTTAATAGCATTATCATTATAAGCAAATACATCTACTAAAATATATTCACAACCTAATGATTTAAAATATTCTTCCATTTTAGAGATAAGCATATTACCTATACCTTTACTTCTTACATTATTAGAAACTACTAATTCAGTTATTTCTCCTCTTTTGGGACACTTATAATCTAAATAATCATATTCATCATATGGAAATACACATCCCATAATTAATCCTACTGCTTTATCATTTTCAACTGCTATATAACATTTACCATTATTATTTTTAACTTCTTCTAAAGCTAAAATTGCCATTTTTTCTCTATATTCTGGATGTAGTTGATCTAAATTATCTTTATCAATAGATAAAATATACTTTTCAAGTTCAACTAACAAGTCTTTAACATCTTCTAAATATTTATCTTCATACTCTATTATTTTCATTATTAAAATAATACTCCTTAGTTAATCCGTATTTAGAAAAAGTTAATATTCCATCATAAAATGTATAAGGTGACTCTTCTTCTATTTCACCAATTTTATTAAACCCTAATTTTTCAAACATTCTACAAGATCCTATATTATCTTTTACAGCACCTGAAGAAATACCATTTATTTCTACTTCGCTAAACATATAATCTATCATTGCTTTAGCAGCCTCTGTTGCATAGCCTTTTCCTTGATAAGCCGGATCCATATACCAACCTACATCACGAATAGTAATATCTTCTCCATTTTCTTGAGCAGATACTTGTCCAATTACTTCTTCATAACCACTATTCGTATAAACTGGCTTTAAAAATACACTCCATACAAATACATCATTATTATCTGCTTTTTCTACTTTAGATTTATAGAATTTTTCTTGATTCTCCCAAGCCCAGTGACTAGGATTATTTGCATGTTTTTTTGCACCTGTTAAATACCATTTATTTACTTCTGGAATCATTAATATCTCCCATAATCTTTTTTGCTCTTCCATTTTAGAACTTCTTAATATCAATCTTTCAGTTTCTATTGTTTTACTTCCAATTAACTTCATTCTAAATCACCTCACTATTCTAATGAATCTATTACTTTCTTTAAAACTTTTTTTCTATCAAATGATGTATCATATGTTTTAATATTATATTCTTTAAACTTATCATTAAAAAATTTGTTTCTATCAAGAAAATAATTTACATTTCCTCGTAATTCTTCATCACTACACCAATATGTCCAATCATCTTCTGTATCGTACTCTTTAATATTTTTATACATTTCCTCTTCTGTAATATCATTATAAGTTAAACCAATGATCTCATATTTCGCTTTATACTTTTCATTTTGTAGGAATGGCATTAATATTTCGAAATCAATATGAGTACCTTCAATTACGTATTTAATTCCATCATAAAAAGTATTACCTTCTGATATTTCAGTAAAGTATCTAATTAAAAATGGAGCAAGTCTTTTTGCAGTGTCATTAGCATCACCATCATGATGTATTTCAAGTTCAGGATATGCTTCAAAACCACTAACAATATCATCTATACTAATTAAATTATAGCCTTTTTCCTTGGCTAACTTTTTTGCAAGTGTAGTTTTACCACTTCTAGCAGCACCTATTATCAAAATATTTTTATACATATTTGCATCTCCTTTCTACTTAAATTTTTCTATTACTTCAAATATTTCAAATATTACTTCAGTATCATCATTAAAACTAGAATCTATTTTGCTAAAAAAATCTTTATGAACTTTTCTCCATTCTTCTAAAGAAATATTTTCACCTTCTAATTTTGCTATATCCCAAGTAATATTTTTAAATTCAGTTACAATAACCTTTTTTGTTTTTAAAATACACATATCATTATTATTTGAATCAGTAAGTATAGATACATCACCTACTGTAGGTAAACTATCAAATTCATACAAAGATGTTGTTGCTGTCTTTTTACCATCTAACACAAGTTTCACTAATTTATCTGCATCTATTCCAAATGTCCATCTATTAATTGAATTTAAATTATTATTTTTTAGTACATCTAAATTATTAATATAACTGTTAAACTCTTTAAATGAAATATTGGATTCAATTTTATAAAACTCTGTTATTGGTCTTGATATACCACCTGACAACTTAATATAATAATCATTAATTGTTTTTAATGCTTCTTTTTCATTTTTATATTCATATATACCAATTCTATACCAATTTGGATGTTCAATATGATAAACTTTATTATCAATATAGCATAATATGAAACAATGCATATGTTCTTCTTCATCTAGTTTATTAAAATCATTGGGTTCATATATTCTAGTTGCAAACATTTTATTTTTAATACTTATTTTATTTAATAAATAATTCATTAATTTAACTTGATCAATACATGTACCAATACCATATTTTAATATTTCATCTATAGATAAGGTTCTATAAAGCTTCCTAAAATTTTTCATATTTCCAATATGGATTTCATTATTAATATCTAACCATCCATATCTTATATTATTTTTCATAAATTCTAAAACATCATCTATAGTTTTTAAATTGGAAGTATCAGGTATTATTTTATCTGTCTTAATTCTAACAATTACTCCATCAACTATATTATTAAATTTTTTCCATGTACTTTCTTTATAAACTTCAAATCCAACGTCAAGGAAAATTTTTAAAGTATTTTCTCTATCTTTTTCAAAAGTATCATAAAGGTAATCTACTCCGTTTTTATTTGCTTCTTTTACTAAAAGTCTTAGTGCATCTTTTGAATAACCTTTACCACGATATTTACTTTCAATTAAAACACCACATTCATAAATATTATCATTTTTATTATATTGGTAATTAACATATCCAACATATCTATTAATAGTACAATCTTTTATATAAGCAAAATACTTGTTTTCATTTATTCTCTTATTATATGTATCTCTCCATTTTTCTTTTGGAAAATCTATACAACCTGTATTATAATGATACCCAAAGTATGATACATCATATCCTGCATTATAACTCATTGTTTTAGAATCACTTTCAAGTTTTTGTTCATAAGAATATTGATTTAATTTAGGAATAACTAATTCTATATTTTTCATTAAACTCTGCCTTTTCCCCACCAATCAGGAATTAATTCTTCTAATTTCACTATTTCTTTAGTATCAATATTTTTTAATATCTCAATATCCTTACTATTTTTAGAAAGTTGCATCATATATTCTCTACAAGCACCACAAGGTGAACCTACATTACCTTTAGAATCAACACATACTAATTTTATAATTTCATTTTCTCCATTCGTAATCATATTGGCAATAGCATTTCGCTCTCCACACATACCAAGTGTTGAAGCTGTATCAATACATACTCCAGTATAAATATTATGATTTTTAGTTAATATTGCTGCACCAACCTGTCCAGCACTAATAATACCTGATACATCTCTAGGATTTCTAATATTCTTAGCATGATCATATAATTCTTCCCAAACATTGTTTTCACTATATAGATATTCAATATGAATAGCGTATACACCATTTTCCTTAATAGCTTCTTGATATCCATCAAGTTTACTAACATTTCTAATTGCTTCTTCTTTATCATTAGTAGATGAAGTTGTATATCTAGTTCCTTCTAAAGTAAATAATTGTTCTAAAGAATTATAATGATTTACCTCTTTAACTTTAACATAAAATACACCTAAATTATTACTAGTAAATTCTATAATATCGTTTTGTTTTAACTTGCTATAATCATGCTCACTATTTTCTTTATTTGCTCTAATCTCTACTCTTTTAGTATTATTTTTGATAGCTAGTGCTGCTCTATCATTAATATTTAATTTCATTATCATTTTAATATCCTCCTAACGAAAAAATTCTGCATAATGCAGAATTAATTTTATAATCTAAAAGAATATTCCTAAAAGTTTAATAAATTAGGAGTAGTGATTAATTCTGCATTATTTATAACTTGTAAATTTTTCATCTTAATCACACTCCTTTCTTTGAATAATTTACGCCTATAATATATCACACTTTAATCACTTTGTAAATTACATATACATTTTTCTATAACGATTAAAACAAATCATTTTTATTTTTTAGGAAAAACTAATTAAAATTCCCAAAAAAATAAAATTTATTATATTTATGTTACTTTTCTAATTATTATTTTGGTATTTTAATTTTAAAAGTAACATTTTATATTTCTACAAAGCAATTATAATTAAACCTAACATCATACTTTTTAGTATATTTACTACTTATTCCTCTAGTGGTTTTTGTGGTATCATTTATTAGACAGTAAGGTGAATTGGCGTAACACTTACTCCTTGTCCGAATGCTGTTGTTGCAAGTTCTAAATCTTTTACTTTGTCTAGACTAAATATTATACCAGTACCTTCTCCATTAAGATCAATTC
>CAJMAC010000031.1 GCA_905211265.1 uncultured Eubacteriales bacterium | reverse complement strand
TTGACATTCCTTTTTGTGATAACCATAAAGTTTCATCTTTATAAATAGCATCTACTATAATATTTCCCTCATTATTTTTATATATAATTAATTTATTGTCTTCCATCGATACTCTCCTTTCCTTTAGTTTTTCATAATCGCCATCTATCAATTTACATTTGTTTTCTTTCATATATTTTATTTTTTATTATATTATACCACATATTTGCAAAATAAATTTTATTTTTCTTTATCGCTGATATAAATTATATCTACTGATTATTTAATATTTTTTTAATGTTTTAGTAGCATGAATTATAAAACAAATAGCTATTTTTAAATTAATCTAGATTCTCACGTCTAAATTATAATATTGTACATTTCAAGTAATTTTTCTATTACCTTCATTTTGAATTAGTGCAAAATTTGCACTAGTTGAATTTTCTTCAAATTTTATATTTTATTTATTCTCTGCTTGTAACAGCTTCCTTTTTATCTCCAACCAATTTTTCATCTATATATTCATAGTTTAGTGCATTTTTATTACTTATAACAGTTCTGCCTTTGTACTTGGAATGGATTCTATTAATCTAAATATATTTTTGGTATCTAGCATATCAGTATAACACATTTTTCCATCTTTTGCCTTTAATTTTAAAGCGCCACATTTTATGACGGTTTCATTTCCTTCTTGAATCATTCTTGATTTTAGTGTTCTCCAATAATGAGACGGATCTTTACTTTCTATTAAAGCACTAATTACATCAACTACACTAAAATAATATTCTTCTTTTTTACTATTCCAAATACTTCTTATTTCTTTATCTTCAAACAAATTTGAAATTGTTTTTAATTTATTGTTCATAACTTAATCTCCTTTCTATTTGCCATTGCTCTTTTTTCTAATTCTTTTAAACTTTTATCAGGAGTTGGCATATCTTCAGGCATCATACCACCAATATCTGCAATTGCTTTTCTCACTTTTTTACCTACTTCATAATGAGTATCTCTTGCTTCTTTTTCTCCTCGAACATTATCTCTTAATAATTTTTGCTTAGTTTGATTAATTCTAAATAGATTAGCTACTAATTCATCTTCATTCATATTATCTAAAATATCTTCTCTATAACGTAATTTTTTTCTTTTAAAAATATCATCGGCAGTTTCACCATTATATAATCCTCTATAGCCAGCATTATGAAATTCAGCCATATTTTTAACACCTGCAGAAGCAGCAACTTTTTGAAGTGTGTAATTGCCTTGTTTAGTTAATCTTCTTTGATATAATCTTTTTTCATCTTCTGATAAAGAATCATACTCTTGCATTGTTATTTCTTGCTTCCTTGTTTGAATAGCAAAATATGTTTGACCTAAGGCAATAACTTCTTTTGATGGATCAGCATTCTGTACTATCAAATAACATATATATCTAGATAATTTATAATCTTTAATTATTTCTTTCTTACCCTTGCCTGTTTTTATTGGCTTGTTGACTTCAACAACCCAATCTTTTTCATTTAAGACACTGTTTTTCGCAGAAATTACAGCCTTATCTATTACCTTTTTAAAGTTTCTCCAATCTTTATATTCTAGTACCTTCTGTAATTCACGTGCATACCAAAATTCATTACCATATTCATCAATATGTTTAATATCTTCAAAAATACTATTATTATATTTAACTTCTATTTCATTCATTTCTTATCCCCCATTTCTATTAATTATATAATTTCTTAATTTACTTACTTACTTTTCTTAAAATTTTTCTTTCTTCTAGCGGTAATATCTCATTTCTTTTTCCATCATATAAATTATTTGCTAATTTAATTGCTTCATTTAGTAAAGAATCTAAATCAGTATAAATTTCCTTATTGTAGTCTTCTTTGTATAACCAATCAAGATATTTAATTTTAGAAGCATCATTAGGTCTTCCATAAATAACTTTTCCACTATGTAACCAATAACCAAACTCAACATTTGAAGTAAATCCTGCCATATCAGGTAATACTCTTGGCATCCAAAATAATATTACAGTAGCATTTATTAATGCTTCTCTTTCCCACATTGCTTGGTCTACATAATCTTCCTTAGGTTTCCAAGTAGAATATTCTGGTACATAAACTACACCATCAAATCCTAATAATTTTAAAGTTTTACAAGCATTAGTTCTCCAAGAAATAGCACAATTATTTCTAGGAGTAGGTCCTGCTAGAAATATAGATTTTTTATTCTTAATAACCTTTTGATCTGAATAATTAATTATCATAAATGATACCTCTTTTCTTTTTTATAAATTGTATTTTTTCATAACTTCATTAACAAAATATCATAGTATTTTAATTATGTCAAGCAAATAATAATAATTTTTAAAACAAATACATTTGTTTGCATTTATTTGACATTTAAAAAAGAATTAATTTATAATTCTCCTTTAAATTTATATAATTTTTTTACTACTGGACTATACTTAACATTAGATAAATCTTTTTCTTTTAATTCTGCTATATACTTAGTAAGATACATACATTTAATTAATGTTTGATATTCACTTATAATAGAATTATTACATTCTATTACAATTATATTTTTATAATATTTAGGTAAATCTTCTAATAATATTTTATCTAATTCAGTTGAAGTATTAAAATATATAGCATTATTATTAGTAACTGTTGATAAAGTACTTCTTCCATGACAATATGAATACTTATCATGAACAATAGGAATACCTATACCTGATTCAATTAATGTAGACTCTAAATATTTACTTGAAACAGAAGTATCATATCCACTAAATATTTCATAATTATCAGAATTAATATCAAAATTATAATTATATTCTTTTAAATTATCTATTATTTGTTCTACTTCATTATCTAAATAATAATTTAATAAAATACTACATGGAATTAAAGTAGCAGCTAAAGATATAAAACTTTTTTCTTTATCTATAGAACTATATGTTAAATTAATAATATCATCATTATCATTTGTTTTACTTGCTAATAAATAATGTTTTAAATTATTAGAAAAAGCAAGTTCTACTCCATAGTTATTACCAGAATAACTACATGCTAAAACATTTTTATATAAAGATGTATCTAAATATTTAAAATCCCTTGGTTCTGTATTTCTAGTTATAATATGATTTTTTTTAGTTAGTATTTTAGTAGCAAATTCTGATACTACACTCGATCCTCCTACTCCTGAAATTAATGTTGAATCATTAATATTAGATAACAAATAATTTATTTTTTCTAAGTCACTATTATATAGGCTATCTATTACTCTTGAATTTAATTTTTTAAAGTTATATTCCATATTTTTCTTATAATCTTTTTTAAAATCATTATAATCAATATAAGGTACACTAGTATTATTAATCATTTTACAACCTATAACTTCACCATTTATAATTATTTCTTTAAATTCTTTTTCTTTCATAAAAATCCTCCTTAAGTAACTTATATCACTTAAAGAGGAAATATTTCGTCTACTTAGAAAAAATCTTCGAGTAATTCTATTTTATTTATTCTTCTAAGTTCAAAATGTCTTAAATCTTTTCTTAGTTCACAATATGCTACACAACCCCAACCATTATTATATAAAAACATATCTAATGGTCTTATTATTCTATCCATATTACCATATTTAAAAGAATAATAATTTATTAAAACCTTTCTTTTTTCTTTTATAGCCTTTGTTAAAATATTATAATACATTCTTATTTCATCTTTTAATTCAATATTTTCATTTTTAGAATCAAAATATACCCCACGAACCTTATCTGCAATTATTTCTAATCTTTCTTTTAATTCATTTGATACTTCTAAACTATGTAAAAATTCATAATCATCCCTAGTAAACTTTCTAGTAGGTATTCTTATACTCTTATTTAATACATAACCACCATATGGTCCCATAATAGTATCAATATAAATACCTGCTTTTTCTAATTCTTCTTTATATACTCTTATCATTCTTTCTGAAACTTCTAATTTTTTAGATAATTCTTTTACATTATATTTTCTTCCATTTTCTAAATATTGTAACATTAAAATAACATTAGATATCTTTGACATATTATCACCATTTTAATTAATTATTTCTAACATTCTTATTCCATAAACTATCAATCCCACGAAGGATACACCTTCATGGGATATATATTAATTACATAGATAACTTATAAGGATCATCAAATGTTCCTGCCCCAGTTACATTGACATTAGATTTTAGATAGAAGGTTGGACGGACACCAGAGCCGTAGAACACAATGTCGTAGTACACGCTACCAGAGTTGACGACATTGAAGACATTAGTGGCGTTATCTGCTCTTGGTGTTATTGTCCATTCATATCCCTTATATAACCAATTTTTATTTCCGTAGTAAATTGATGATGCAGTGGAAGTTGCTGTATCTGCAAAGTAACTACTTGCATATAAATAGTCTGATGCATACATTAATCCTATTTTACTTGTTGTACTTACATCATATGCTCCTGAATTAGCACTCATACAATTTGTGGTATCTGTACTTAATCCTCTTTCACATAAATAGAAATTTTGCTTGCTATAACTATATGTTTTGTACCCTTTCAAATACCATGTTACTTCTTCAATGTAATTTCTTAAATTACTATCTATTCCGTGTCCTACAATATCTGAACAAGCAAATGTTTTATAATTATTGCTACTATTATAATATGTCCAACTACTACATGCCCCATATGTTGAAGAAGTGTCTGTTTTATTATAAAAGAATTCATTTAATAATACATTAGCACTTGCTTTTACTCCGGTAGTATTTCCTGTCCAATCATTTGCATAACTTGAATAAGTTCCTGATGTATTAGTAGTATTATATATTCCCCAAGAATAATCTCCTAATATTCTACTTCTTATTAACTTAACTAAATATTTTCCTTCTACTCCATGACTATTACTATCAAATACTCCAATTACTCTATATATATCATTATTAAATGATACGTAGTTATTAGGATCTGCCCCTCTAAATCTATAGTCATGATATTTAGTAGTTCCATTATCAGTATAACTATTTGTGGCACATACTCCAGTACCTCCAGCATTACATGCACCAGTAGATGCTAAATTCATTATTGTATCTGCAAATGTTGTACTAACAGCATATGAACTTTGTAATGTTTTAGGTAATAATATACCTAAACTTATTAAAAATATAACTATAAATAATGATGTAATAGTAATTTTTTTATTCATTTTCTATTCTCTTCCTTTCTAATTTTAATATATTATCAAGAATATTATTCAAACTATATTTTAAATAATATTCTTCATACTTATTATCTTCATAATTTCTTTCTATAACTTCTAAATTATCTAAAATAATATAATTAATATGTAATTCTTTTAATTTATTTATTTTCTTAAAATCTATTAATATATTATTTTTATAAATATATAATTTTCTTTTTATTAAAATTAATATAACACAATTATTATAATATTTTCTTGCTATTTCATATCTATTTCTTACACCCATATTACTTCCTTTAATGCACTTACTAGCTACCTTATAAATAAGGTAGCATATGCACTTTTTATTTTGAGTTATCTCGTGGATAGTTTCTGTCTCTTATAATCTATCAAAGTATACCCTTAAACATACTTTTCCCAAACTATAAAAGGCTCTAAGGACACCATTGCCGTTGTTCACATTACCACTATTGTTGACATTGAAGGCATTATTGGCGCTATTTTTTTACATGAAACTACCCAGTATATTTATCTAATATTCTACTTACTTTTATTTTATCATATTTAAAACAATTTTCATAGTTATTTATACAACTAAATAATGTTTTAAATTCTATTTTTTTATTTTTAAATAAATATTCTTGTTTTCTTATATTCTTTTTTATCTTCCTTAAAGTAGATTTTCTTAACTTAATAATAATTTTATTATTTATTACTTTAAAATAATATTCTAAAAATACAAAACCTTCTTTTGAACTAGTTATTTTAGTTTTCTTAGTATTTAATTTTAATTTATAAATATTATTTAATATATCTTGTATTTCTATTAAACATTTCTTTAAATATTCTTTATCTCTATGCATAATTATATAGTCATCCATATATATAACTATATATCTAAGTTTTAATTTATGAATAATATAATTATGTAATTTATATAAATAAAATATTGCTAGAAATTGATTAGTCATTGCACCAATACATAAGCCTTTACCTTTTTCATATATTGGTAATTCATTAATTTCTTTAATTCTTTTAGGATTATTAATTATTTCTTTATTTTTTAAATAATTAATTCTATTATTTACATAATCTTCATCAGTTGAAGATATTATAATATCTAAAAAATAATACTCTTCTTTAGTTAATTTATCTTTTAATAAACTTTTTAATACTTTATGATCTATACTATAAAAATACTTACTTATATCTAATTTTAAAATATAAAATTCACTATTTTTTCTTTTTAACTCTTCAATATATTTTAATAATAATTCAAGTCCATAACTAGAACCCATATTCTTTCTAGTAGCAACATTTCTATTATCTGAATATTTAGAAAATTTTTCTTCTAAAACATATCTTGCAATATAATTATTAATTACTTTATCATAAATACCCTGACTCATTATTATTCTATATTTTGGATCTCTAATTAAAAATATATTATATCTTAAAGTCTTATAATTATTACTTATAAGTACATTATAAATACTTTCTAAATAAGTAATTTTATATTTCTCAAAATCATTTATTTTCTTTTTATTTCTTACATTCTTACTTACTTCTTCATTATATATTTTTAATATCTTAGATATTGTAATATCATTCACTTGACTTCATCCATCCATTAGTCATCTTAAATATTTCTTTAAATTTTCTAGTATAATTATATAATTGTTTTTCACTTATATATTTTAATATATATGCTCTTTCTAAATAGAAATCAATCATACTAATCCTAGCACATATATCTATTTGATATCTCTTTTTTTCTTCTTTATCATTAGTTAAATTAGCAATATATACTAATCTTAATATTTCAGTAATATCATCTCTAAATCTATCTCGATTATAAAAATCTTTTCTTGGAATATTATCAAGTAATTTTTCACTATCTAATATAAATTTCTTTATATTAGATGCTAGTTTAAACTTTTCTTCATTGTAATTCATTTTCAATTATTCCAATTATTCTTTCTAAAATAGTAATATCATTAACATTATTAATTAATTCTTGAATACGTTCTATTCTACTTTTAATGTTTCTATATTCCAAGGCTTGTTTTAATACTTTATTATAATTATTAAAATTACCATATTTTTTAATTATATCTTTTTCTTTATTTATAATCTGATAGTCTATTTTTTTGTCTTCGATTGTATTTATTACCTTAATAAGTGCACTTTCAGGAAAACCTACCTTACCATCAATTAATATCTTATAACCAAACAAATAATTTAATATTATAGCACCATCACCATAAATATTATAAAAATTACCTACTTTATATAATTGTAAAGTACCTTCCTTATTTAATTTATTAAATTTTTCAGCATTGTTGTGTTGCATTGTTGTGTTACATTGTTGTGTTACATTGTTGTGTTACATTGTTGTGTTACAT
>CAJMAC010000030.1 GCA_905211265.1 uncultured Eubacteriales bacterium | reverse complement strand
AATTAGTTTAGTGGTAGAACAAGGCCCTCGTAATGCTTAGAGATAAGTTCGATTCTTATATTTGGCACCATTGAGAAATCTGTCCAGACTTTTTGAAGTTTTGGATTTAATATAGAAAATATCAATTCCTAAAAGAAGTTGGTAAATCAGATGTATTTACTAAAATTAGTTTAGTTAATATTCAAGATAAAATGAGAGGATATTGTATTAGTTCATTTAATAGAACATATAATCTTAACTACTCTCTTAAAGATAAAGAAGAAGGTAGAAATATTGATATTAATGTTGCAAGTATGAGAGATTATAATAAATATAGAAAAGAACAAGAAAAACATAAAAAGCAATTAAAAGAATTAAATGATAAAGCCAATCAATTACATACTAAATCAAATGAGATAAATGATATTATAAATAATTTAAAGTCAACAATAATGAATAAAAATAAATATACTATTTCAAACAATGATATAAATAAAATTAAAAAATATATAGAACAAACTAATGATACTACTTCTAATTTAAAAGATTCTAATGATATAAATGTAATACTAGATAAATATGAACAAGATTTAAAAAATCATTCTAATGAAGTTAAAGAATTAAAGAAAAAATCACTACTCGTGAAGATAGAATTAGTGATTTAGAAAATAGATTAGATTTTGCAAATGATACTATTGATACGTTAGAGGTTAAAGTATCATCACTAGAAGAAATGTTAAATTATTTCGAAGAATTAAGGGATAAACTTATTAAGTTCTTACAAGATAAATTTTTCTCTACCAATAAATATGATGATATAATTGATGAATTATATGAAGAAGAGATTTTAGATAATGATGATATAGATACAATTAAAAATGAATATAGCAAAGATGATGAATTAGAACGATAAAAAATAATTATGATTTCATAGATTATATATAGAATAAAAGGAAATAAGAGCAAAATAAAGGAGTATGTCTTGACTTTTATTGAAAAAACACTATAATAATAGTAGACTTTTTGAGAGGAGGAAAATATAATGAAAGATTATTCATTAAATTATGATGATTCTAAAAAATTTATATTATCTTATAAAATAGAAAATGGAAAAATTGTTGCAAAATTAGCAAGTGGAGAATCATACACAGTTCCATATTCAGAGGAAAATGAAAATAAAATAATATCTAGAATGGAAGAACAAGCTAGATATGCACAACCAAAACCACTTCAAATGCTAGATAAAATATTAACAATAAGCCAACCATTGATGTTACCAATAGCTATTATGAATTTTGTAAATAATGGTGGATGGTTTTATGTTATGCTTCTTGCTATTATTGCTGCTGGTGCAATTTATTATCCTGCTAAAACAATAATAAATGCAATAAAGAAAAGAGATATAAAAAAATTAAATTATTTTTTAGATCATAAAGAAGAATTAAATGAAAATATTGAAAAAAGTGAAAATATAAAATTGGGTGTTAGTAAAAAAGCCATTAAACAAATTGAGTTACAGAAGAGTAAAAACGAGCAACCATTTAATATTAATAATATTGATAACTATTCGTTAAGTGATTTAAAGGCATTAAGAGAGAATATCAAAAGAATCTCAACATTTGGATTTAATGAAGAAGAAACTATTTTAGAAGATACAATAGAAGAAAAAGGTCCAGTATTAAAAAAGACATTAGACAACAAAAGAAAATAGTTTATAAAGTAGCACAAATTATTGCTACTTTTTCTATTATTTGGTAAAATGTTATTAGAAATTGATATAAAACTATGAAATTTCTAATTTGTGAGTAAAAGTTTGAAATAACTTAACCACTTGCACCATATGGAAATCCGTTCGAACTTTTTATAGTTTCGAGAATAAATAGACAATCAATTCTAAATTAGGATTGATTTTTTTCTTGTTTAGAAAAAAGTCTTTCAAAGAAAGGATTGATTAAAATAGTGAATGTTTTCAAACAAGAAGTTAGAATGGAAGAATCATTAAGAAAAAGATTAGAATTTATTTGTGAGTTTTGTAGAGTTAAATCAATTATTATTAATGGTAATTTGAGAACTATTGATAAAACCAACCTTACTTATCTAGAACTACATAGAATTATAATTAATGATATAACCTTTCTAGCTTTTAATTATTCTAATGAAATATTTATTGAAAATTTAAATAATAAGATTAAAACTCTTACTGAAAATAATGAATCTCTTAATTTAAGAGTAAAAAGTTTAAATGATACGATTTAAGAAAAAGATAACGAAATATTATTTTTAAAATCTAAAATGCAAGATTTTAAAAATAATATTGAATATTGGAAAGATAAATTTGAAAAACTAATATCTTTCTTACATGATAAACTTCATAGTTGGTATGATAAAGATGATAAATATATTGATGTAGTCAATGATATGTATGAAGATAATGTATTAGATGATGATGATATTGAAGACTTAGATTTTAAAAAATCAAAAGATGATTTTGAAAGATAAAGAGTAAGTATGTTAAAATTAGACAAAATATGGTATAATTTATTTATTAGGAGAGTGTATTTATGGATTTAGAAAAAGAAATTAGAAAGATACAAGAACGAAATAAAAGAGTTGAATTAGATAAAGCATGGGAAACAAGTTGGACAAGAAAAATCTGTATTATGATTCTAACATATGTGATAGTGGTTATATACTCATATTTGATAAAACAAAATGATAACATATTATTAAGTTCTCTAGTACCAGTTATAGGTTTTGCTCTATCTACATTGTCGTTAAAGTACATTAGAAAAGTTTGGGAAAGGAAAATTTATTCAAAATAATTAATTTAAATATAAAGGAAGTAGATATAAGTATGGAAAATAGTAGTAGAGCATTAATAATAAGATATAATAATAAATTAAATGGATCTATATTATATAAATGTAGTGATGGAATAATACCAAAAGAAATAGAAGAAACAAAATTATTATTTATAATGACATATCCAAATATATTAAAAGAATTAATAAAAGGTAAAATATTATATATAGATAATTATACTGGATATTTAGGACATAAAGAAATAAAAGGTCCATTTGGTGAAGAAGAAATATTTATACCAGAATATACAAGTAATAATATATCATTAATAGAAATAATTATAGATATAGAAAATAAAATAAAGAATAATAAAAAGAAAATAAGAAAATAAACATATCTATCAGTAATGATAGGTATTTTATTTTTTTATAATAAATGATATACTAAGTATAGGAAGTGAAGTAATAATGGAATTAGTTAATTTAATGTATAGATATGTAAATAGATTTATAAATAGTAATGAATTAATAAAAGAATTAAAGAAGATAGATATATGTAATTATCAAGATAAAGATAAAGAAGTAATAAATAAGTTAATTAAAGATATAGAAGAAGTTAGAGAGAAGACTCCTAACGAGATAGACAAAGTAGAAAAGAAAAGATTAGAAGAAATAGATAATTTATTAGATAAATTTAAAGAAGTAAATACTAGTGATAATGAACTAAAAGAATTTATAGAAAAGCAATATAATAATTTACTTAAAGAAAAAGAAAAAATAAAAGATGGTGGTAAGTTATATACTAGAATAACAGATTTATTAACTAATAACTCAGTAATAAATAAGTCTGCTAGCAAAATGAACGATAAAGAATTATTGACTTTTATAACTAGATATATATCAGTACCATTACCTCCTCCTATTAAACAAGAAGACTTTAATGACTTAGTAAAAGTAGGCATTAAAGAAGACAATAGAGAAGCCTTATGGAGATTAGCAGTTAATTATGATAAAAAGATGGACTTTACTTTAATTGAAGACTATTTCATTGATAAAAGAGATAGCTACTACTTAATAGAATTAATTAGTGCCACTGATAGTATTAATTTAGATAATATAGTTAGTAAAGTAGTAGCCACTAACGATAGAGAATTTATGATTGATTTAACAAATAGATCATTAGAATTAAGTATATTTACTAAAGAAGATATAGATAAAATAAAAGAAAAGTATAATTTATAATATGGAGGTATAAAATGAAATTAGCAGTATTTACAGATATTCATGGTAATTTAGAAGCATTAAAAACTATTATAAATGATATAAAGTCTAAGAATGTAGATGAAATAATATGTTTAGGAGATACAATAGGATTAGGATCCGAATCTAAAGAATGTCTTGATCTAATAATAGAAAATAATATTAAAATGGTTTTAGGTAATCATGAATTATGTGCTTTATATGGTACTGATATTGATAGTAGTATAAATAGTAATGTGCAAAAAGAACATTATAAATGGATAAGAGAATCTTTAACTACTAAAGAGATAGACTTTCTAAAAAAGTGTCCTCTTTATTATGAATATAATATAAGTTATAATAATATAATAAAAAATAAAAAGATAATATTTAGTCATTATCTATTAGAAGATACTAGTAAATTATATCCTTTTGAAAAGAATAATCTAAAAAACGATGTTAATTTATGGATCAAATATAATAATGAAGATATAACATATATAGTAGGTCATTTACATAAATCATTTAATGAAAATGAAGTAGATGGTATAAGTGAAGATTATATAGAAACTATAGATAAACTAACTAACATTATCGTTCTTGATAGTGGTGGTTGCACTATAGATAATAATACTTCTTATATGCTAATAGATATAAATAAGAGTTTAAAATTTAGTAAAATAAACCTAACATATGATTATAACAAATTTATAAATAAAGAATTAAAAAAAGAATTTCCTGATAAAGAAACAATATTAAAATTATTCTATGGTATTAATAAATAATTAATTAATATTATATAATATGAATGATAAACTAGATAAATTAGAAGATATAAAAGAAGAAAATTTAATATGGATAATATATATAATAATAATAATTCTAAGTTATTATGCCAATAGTAAAGAAAAGAAATATCTATTATATAATGACGAAGAAGCAAGAAGAGAATATCGAAGTTTACTTATAATAATATTTAGTATATTAGTAATAATCTATTATCATTTTACTAAGAATAGTTATGAAGATATCTTAAAATTAAATAGTAGTGATACTAATAAAAAGATAATACTTACAAAAGCATCATTTATAGGAACATTACTAGTACTAATTAGTGGTATTATCTTTCTAATAATAGCTATATGCGATAAACAAATAGAAGTAGAACTAGCCTTTAGCTAAGACTTGCTTTTTTCTTAATATTTGATATAATAATATTATAGAAAGAGGTATAAAAATGCAAAGTAAATTAAAAGAATTATTAGATAAATATATAGCAGAATATGATGAACTGCGTGAAGAATATGAGAATTTAAAAACTAGGAAACAATTATTTAAAGAATTAATGAATTATTTTAACTCCGGTTTTGATTCTATTATAGATGGAAAAATAATTATTGATGTTTTATTAGATAGTATTTATCATGATGATATATATAAAAAAGAATTTTATAAATTACTATATAAATTAATAAACAGAACTTATGATGCTGAAAGTGAATTACAAAATTTTAGTGGTATTATAGATAAAGATTATTATACATTAAATCAAAGACTCCTAACTCTTGAAAGTAGGATGAATAGAATCAGAAAAACAGTAAGTTCTGCGAGAGTAGCTAGGATTGCAATAAGGGTCAAAAATCCAATTGAAGCTAATAAATATACTCTAAGGGACATAGAAAAAATCATTAATTATTATGAGTTATCGGGAGAAATAACCAGTAAAGAAGCCTTTCTTTGTCTTAATGATTTAGAGTTTTATAATCGTAATTTAACATCAGAGACAATGCAAAATAAAAAAGAGGAAGAATTTGCTAAAGAACAATATAATAATGTTCCCAATATACTAAATGCCGGCTATGAGGTGATTGAAGAACCTGAAGTAATAATTCAAAGAAAAGAATTTCTAGATAAAACGGTTAATGAAGCTATTAATACCTTAAGGTATGCTAATAAAAAAGAAGATATTGTTCGTATATTAGAAAATTATGAAAGATATGATCTTGAAAATAATGAATATAATTATATTATTATCAAAGTATTAAATAACATAAGTAATGAATTAATTAGTTATTATAATCTACTATTAGAAAAAGATACTTATTCTTTTAGAAGAAATAGAAGAGAAATTATTGAAGATTATTATATGGAATTAAATAAATATTTAATAATAAGAGATTATTACGATAAATGTAATGAAGTTATAATAGATGAAGAAAACACTACTTTAACTGATGAAGAACAAAAAAAATTACAAGAAGAAAAAAGATTAATTTTTTCAACATCACTAGCAAATCCTACTAAAGCAAAAATAATAGGAGATATGGATAGTGTACCTTACGAATATTACGATACAGTATTAGAATTAATAAACAATTTTATAAGTGGTAAAAATGCAAGTGGTGAATTAAAACGTTTAAAAAGCAATAAGAAATTAGTAGGATTTATGGAACTAAAATATGATCAAGTAAGAATAGTATTTAAACATATTAAGAATAATATTTATAATGTAGTAGGAGTCTTTACAAAAAAAGCCAATAATGATATGACCATGTATCAAACAATGGCAAATAGAATGATACCTGATGTTACCACCGAAGAAAAATTAAATAAACAATTAGAATTAGGTGAAATCACTCTTAAACAACTTACTGATTTAGTTGAAGTAAAAAGGAGAAAAGGTACAAGATAATGGCATCTTCAGTAATACATATATGTATAGCAAACGAAATAAATAAAACTATTAACAGAGATAGTAAAAAATTATTAATAGGAACAATAGCTCCAGATATTTCTAAGTTACTAGGAGAAACTAAATTTTATAGTCATTTTTTAGATAATGTAAATAATGATATTCCAAATATAAATAAATTTTTAGAAAAATATGGTAATTATTTAAATGATGACTTTGTATTAGGCTATTATATACATTTATATACTGATTATCTATGGTTTAAATATTTCATACCTAATATAATTAAAGGCAATTATATAAAAGAATTAGATGGAACATTAGTAGAATATACTGAAAAAACATTTAAATATTATGTTTATAACGATTATTCAAACTTAAATAATCAGTTAATAGATAGATATAATTTTCCAATGAAAATATTTTATGAAGAAATACCATATATACCAAATATAATTAGTGAAATACCTATAGATAGGCTAAATCTAATTGTAGACAAAACAGGAATTTTAATAGAAGAATCCAAAAAAGGGAAAAAATATTTATTTAAAATAGATGATATTATTACTTTTATAGAAAGTTCTAAAAAAACAATATTAAAGGAGTTAAATAGTATTTATGAAAAAAATTAAATTAATTATCCTAGTAGTATTCCTTCTTATCAGTGGGTGCACTAAAGAAAAAGTAGTAGAAGAACATAAAGAACCTATAGTAAAAGAAGAAGTAAAAGACACATATATTGATAATAATCCTATAAAATTAGGAATATTCTTAAGTAATAATAATTACTATAATAAAGAAGTAATCGAAGATACCTACTATACAAACCTTACAAATTGGGTAGATATAGGATCATTTGAAGTATTTCTAACTGATGACAAAACAATAAGTGGTACTAAATTTAAAGATACATGGCAAAAATATTACGATAAATATGAAGATATTAATAAATATAAAATAGGTTATAATATAGGATATACATTAAAAGATGGTACTTCAAATAATAGTACCTTCTTAGAACCAGATATATTTAGATATAGTAAATATTTCTATATATACTTTTATGACGATGTCAATGCTCCAAATGGCTTCTATAGTCATTTAGAAAATGTAAATGATAATACACTTATGACTTCAGTTAAATTATACGCCGTAGACGAAATAGATGAAGTAGAGAGTATTACATTAACAGCCTTTACTTATGATGAAGACGACTTTGATAAAGATAATAATTACCGAGGTAATTCAAAATATACAATTAATATAAAAAGGAAATAGA
>CAJMAC010000029.1 GCA_905211265.1 uncultured Eubacteriales bacterium | reverse complement strand
GATACTCCTATTATTCCTAAAATCATTACTCCTACTGTTACTGTAGACCATTTCATGAATTATCACCTACTATGTTATCTCTTTTCTTATCAAAATATTTATCAATAAATGAACTTTGTCCATTTTCAATTGTTTTCCAATCAAAATAGCCACCTTTATTAAGTTCATCTTTATTATATTTCTTAATCTCACTAGTCTTTTGACTATCTAATGTAATAGAATATTGTTCTCTATTATAAGAACTTTCTAGTCTTTCTTTATTTCTTTCTATATTATACCAATCATACCAATTCATTCCAGGATTTCTATTAGGAAATGGATTATTTAAATCTATTGGTCTATATATAAATGTATATTTAAGATTTTTCTTACCTCCTGTAGGTTGTCCATATAATGGATACAAATTAATATCACAATTATCTTTAGAGCCATTTAATGTATACTCCCATGTTCCTGTCCAAGCTTTATTTTTATCTTTACTATCTGCTTTTATAGATGATTCTTTTAATCTATCCATACCACTGATAGTAGCTACTATTTCATATTTTTTATTACTATCCCAATCTATTGGAGTGTAATATTTATTATTTAGACTAAGGTTATCACCTTGTTTATAGGTTACTTTACCAGTATATTCTTCTACTACTGAATTTGGTAAATATACTATACACATGGTTGTTAAAGTATTTCCATTAGTAAAACTACCAGTTTCTTGACACTTTATATTTTGTTTAAAATAATCATCAGGTATTTGTTCATTACCAAATTTGACATTCTTTAGTCCAAAACCATCAACAAAATTTTCTTTTAATTTGGCTTGCATTTCTTTAGTAATATCTTCTATTGTACCTTTATACTGTTTTACTAAACTCCAAGATATAGTATTATAATACATTATACCAAATTTAAAGCCTCCACCAGCATATGTATTTGTTGGGGTTAATATTGTCGTTATTGACCCTGTTTGTGATATTTTTATATTTGCTTTCGATTTTATTTCGTCATTTGCATCATTTGTTTTAACAGTTAATTCTTCACATGTGCTTGAAAAAGATGAACTAGAACTATTACACGATGCTTTTATATTTGGCTGACTTGGTTTACATTTTTTGTCATTATATACTTTTATGACAAACTCTCCGGTTGGTTTTACCCATGATGCATATAATACCATTTCTTTATCACTTCCAGGATATCTTTTTCGTTCACCACGCCATCCTTTTTCTACATATACTATATATCTTCCTGGTGAGTATGTTGTAGTATTACCAAGTATTTTAAATTCGTTAATTGTCGAAGCAGAATATCCATTCTTGAATGCTCCTATTGTGGAAGATGATATTTTATATACCTCTCCTTCTACTGCATCACTCCATGAATATGGTTTACAATGTGCATAGTCCTTTCTTACGTAAGTACAACTTCCTTTTGTTCCATCAGATGTTTCTACTACATAATTTCCATTTATATCTCTAAATATACCTTCAGATATTATAACCTTTACTGACTCTCCTGAACTATTTTTTACTATTTCTATATTAGGATTATTTTTTATATCAGGTTTAATTGCCTTATTTAGTGAAAGAGTTTCCCAATTTGAATAACTTCTATTATATTTATTTTGATAATCTCTATTAGTAACTGCTATTTGAAATCTTATTTGGGTTCCATCTTCAACATTCCATTCTGATGTATTAAAAGTTATAGAAAAACCAACATTTTGGTAAAGGCATTGACTTGCCGCTACCCCATCGGTACATCTGTTGTTCCAGCCTGAAGAAGGAAATGTACCATTATATGCTTTTTCACATTCACTTTTTTCATTTTGAAAGTAATACTGTTGACAATAAAAATTATAATTTATGTTATTTACTATTGAACCATTTACTTCTTTTTCACTACCAACCTGATTACCATTAGAATCAATAGCTCTAATTTTGATTTTTTGGCCACCGCCACTTTTAACTATACTCGAATCGTTTCCTTTATAATCTGTATAGTTTTGTGTACAATTTATGAAAGCCCATCCAGTAAATGTGATTTTTTCATCTCTAATATTTAAATTTGTTACATCATACCTTACAGCACCACAGTTACCTTTTTCTGCTTTTACATTTTCTAATAGTGATAAAGATGTAATTATAATGAATAAAAATAAGAATATCTTTTTTTTCATTTTAATACACCTCTATTTCTTCTCTTCTTAATGATAATAGTTATTACTGTAATTAATATAATTACTCCTACACCACTTATTATATATAATTTATATTTATTTAGATAATTTATTATTATTTTAAAATAATTTTTTTCATTTTTTATATTGCTATTATCTGAATCTTTTATATTATTTGTAATACGATAATTTTCTACTCTTTGTTTGAAACTATCATAGCTTACTTCATATTCATAATATTTGCCACATAAGGGAAATTTTTCACCATCTACTCCTTTACATAAAGGATCTAGAGAATATATATTAAATCTTGGTAATTTAAATCTTATTGTGTCTATTTCTGATTCACACTTGTTAGAATATATATTTATAGTCCATGAGCCATTACTTAATGTCATATTTACTTTATTATTTTGTGGTTCTTCCTTATAATTCAAGCCATCGTTAACTATAATATAATAGTTATCTGGAATATTTACTATGTCTACACTAAACTTGTTATAGTCAGTACCACCTTCTTCTGTAGTTGCATTATCAATGTGTTCATATATTATTTTAATTTGTTTTGTTTCTTTTTTTAATTCTTTTATTTCCTCGGTAGTACAATCAGCTTTTATATATGGAATACTCAAAAATAGTATTAATATAATTATCGATTGATATATATTTTTTTTCATATATCTCACCTTGTCCTATTCTATAATGAATTATATCATTTTTTTGCTTAATTTAAAAGAATTTTTTTGCATTTTTTATAAAAAAGTGATATTATTATTTTGGTGATATTATGAAAAATAAAAAAAATATAATTATGATTATTGTAATTTGTTTACTTGGTGTAGGAATAGGATATTTATTATTTAATAGTAGTGATAATGGTTTAGTTGAACTGAATTATAATGAATTAACAACTAAAATTGAGAATAAAGAAGATTTCGTAGTTTGTATTTCTCGTACTACTTGTTCTCATTGTAATGATTATAAACCTAAACTTAGAAAAGTAGCTAATAAATATAAAATTAATATTTACTATACTGATATTGATAAGTATAATAAAACTGACTTAGAAAAATTTAATAAGTTAATTAGTTTTGATGGTGGTACTCCTGTTACTATATTTATTAAAAATGGAGAGGAAAAAACGACCGCTACTAGAATAGAGGGAGATGTATCCACTGATAAAATTATTGATAAATTAAAAAAGAATGGCTTTATTGATTAAGGCCATCTTCTTTTTTTAGATAATCTTCTCCTTTAAAAGGATCACTTCTTAATAAATTTGGAAAATTTTGCTGTCTTAATGCTTCATATGTTATTAATGCTACACAGTTAGATAGGTTTAATGCCCTAATATTCTCACTGGTTGGTATTCTATAGCATTTATCTAAATTATTATGAAGTATTTCTTTTGGTATCCCTGTACTTTCTTTTCCAAATATTAAATAATAATTTTTATTTTTATCAGAAAAATCTATCTCACTATATGCTTTTGTTCCATATCTAGTAAAATAATAATATTCCCCTTCATTTTTATTTTTAAAATCATCAAAATCTATATATCTTTGGTAATGTACTTTATCTATATAATTTACTCCACTTCTTTTTATTCTTTTTTCATCCATTACAAATCCAAGTGGTTCTATTAAATGTAAATAACTATTTGTACCAGCACATGTTCTCATTATATTTCCTGTATTTTCTGGTATTTCTGGTTCATACAAAACTACATTAATCATTTATTACATCTTCCTTTTCTAGGTATTTTTCTAACAATTTAATGTTATATTTATTTTCTTTTATATTATAAGAACTTGATATTTTTCCATCTTTTATTATTACTATTGTAGGAGCTTCAGTCATTTCCTTACCATATTTTTTATTTATTTCTTTTACTATGTTGTTTTCTTTTAACTCTTCAGTTAAATCTAAATACAATATTTTATTATTCAAATTATTTTTATTTATAATATTTTTAAATTTATTTTCAAATAATCTTATATTTTCATTATTTAATTTTGATACATATATAATTGCATCTTTATTTTCTACTAAGTAATTATTTAATTCATTATAATTAATTACTAACAAATAATCATCAAGAATTGGTGTTTGTAACTTGCTTTTTTCATAGGTGTTTTTCCACAGAAAAAAATAAATTACTACTACTATTGTTAATATTAATACTATTGATAATAATATATAATTTTTTAATGGTATTTCTTTTTCTTTTTTCATTTGGTACCTCCTTTTATATTGTATCATATTTTTTTTGTTTTTCAAGAAATTATATGATTTTTTTTTAATTATATGCTATAATATTGTTGCTTATTCGAGGTGAGAAAATGAGTAATGGTTATAATGATTATAAGGAAAAATTAATTTATATATTGAGAATACTTAATTCTTATTTTATATTTCCAAAAAAAGTTATTTTGATACATGAAAATATTTTTTTAAAATACAAAATTGCTAACACATTTGAAGCAGAGTTCAAAATTAGAAGAATTGGAAAAGGAAATGATAAAACTGAAAGCAAACTTATTTTAGACTTTCTTTCTGACTTTAAAAATAATATATCTGAAGAATACTTAAATATAGGTCTTAATAATATTAAATCAATAAATTGTTATAGTAATACTTTTATAAATCACCTTTTTTCATTATTATGTTTTGGTGGATTATATAGTAAAATGAATCATTCTATTTATGTTAATACAGAAAAAGAAGAATCCAAAAAAATATTATATCATGAATTACTACATGCTTTGACATCTTTTAAATGCAAAAATTTATTAATATCTGGATTTCATCATAAAAATATAGGACAGGGAATAAATGAAGGATATACTGATTTAATTACTAATAGACTACTAAATATCTCAGAATATGATTATAAAATTGGTTATCCTTATGAATCTATTGTTTCTAATATTGTTGAATTTATTATAGGGAAAGAAAAAATGTATTCACTATATTTTAATGGTGATTTGTCTGGACTTATAGATATTTTATCTCAATATTCGTCTAAATCTAATGTTATAAATTTTATTATAAATTTGGATAACATCAATAAGATGAGTTATTTACGTCTTATTTCCACTGCTAAAGAACTAAATGAAGATGAATACTTAAATAATCTATATATCAAGGTTACTAAGTTTTTATATGAATTATTGTCTAGCAAATTTAATGAATGTCATACATTTAATGATATAAATGCTTATTTGCATACATCACAAGAGGTAGTTAATTTGATTAAAATATTAAATAATTATACTACTTTTAAAAGAGAAAAGGCTGTTATAAAATGGAGGTAGATTATGAAAGAAAACTATAGTGCTATGTGTGAAAATATTTTAAATAATTTAAATGATAAAAAGAAACTACTATTACATAGTTGTTGTGGACCTTGTAGTAGTTATGTAATTAGCTATTTAACAAAATACTTTGATATTACTATTCTTTATTATAATCCAAATATTTTTCCATATGATGAATATCTAAAAAGGAAGGAACAACAAATAAAGTTAATTAATGAGATTGATAAAGTTAATTGTGTTGATATTATTGATTGTGACTATGATAATGATTATTATAATGAATGCATTAAAGGATTAGAAAAGGAACCTGAAAGAGGTAATAGATGTAAAGTCTGCTATTACTTAAGAATGGAAAAAACGGCTATCTTAGCTAAAGAGAACGATTATGATTTCTTTTGTACTACTTTATCAGTAAGTCCTTACAAAAACGCCGAATGGATTAATAATTATGGAAAAGAACTTGAAAATAAATATAATGTTAAATGGTTATATTCTGACTTCAAAAAAAAGGATGGATATAAATCATCCATCTTATTATCTAATAAATATAATTTGTATAGACAAAACTATTGTGGTTGTATATATTCTAAACCCCAGTAGTTTTTTTCTGAATTAATATGTATGCAACTACTACTACAGCTATTGCTAACAATATACATATTGTACCAATAATGATATATTTTACATTAGCTTTTCCTTTGTTATTTAATTTTGCTACATTAGGTTGTCCAGCTATAGGTGCTGTTCCAGTAATACTTGCTAAACTTGGATCTGAAACAATTGCTAATTTTTCTGCTTGTGGATTTGGAATATTATTTTCTGGTAATACATTATTAACATTATTAACATTATTATTAATACTATTATTTGCCAAATTGTTATTTAATGTATTAGCAGGCATTTCTTCAGTAGTGTTAGGAATTACATTTGTTGCTTGGCTATTATTATTTACTACTGGTGGTATTGGTTCAACAACAGGTGTCTCATTTACCATTGGTTCCTCAGCTTTTACTTCTGGTGATGATGTATTTTCATTTTCTGCAGAAGTAAAAATAGGTACAGTACTAACTGCTTGTTCAACTGGTTGTACCACTTCATTACTTGATGGAATTTCCCAAGTTGGCACTGTGGATGCCTTTAATACTGGTTCTTCAACTTTTAAATTAGTATTATAAAAAACTTCTGCTAATGCTACTAGTTCTTTACTAGTTATTGCTATAGAACAGTTATTATAATACTCTTGTTCACCTAATGTTGGAACATCATTACTTAATGATAACGTATATTTTTCTGTTAAACTACTTAATAGTTTATCTGCTGCCTCACCTTTTTGATTATTAGTTGGAATTAAAATAACAATATTATATACAATTTCACTTAATTTTGCTTTCTCTTCCGGCATAATATTATCAATAAAATATTTACCTTCTGAATTTAAAATTAATCTAGATACAAAAATTTGTTTATTTTCTTCATTTTCATCAATGAAATATACTAAATAATCTTTGTTATTAAAATTAAACTTTACTAAACTAGATGCCTGCATTTGAGTATTGTTATTTTTATTCATAATTATAAAATTTTTATTCATAAAAAAGTCCTCCTTAATTATATTAATGATAGCCACTATCATTTATTCTGAAGTAAGTATATCACATTTTTTTTACTCTTACAAGCATTATTTGAAATTAAAATTAATTTTTATCATTTAATTTTCTCACTTTGGTCAAAGTATTTCTATTTAATTCTTTACTTTTTATTAATTTTTCTTTAATTAAATATACTTTATTTTTATTATCAATTATATTTTTTTCAATTAATTCAATTTTTTTGTAGGCTTTATCATATTCTTTAAAACTATATGATAGAAAGTAATCTTTAAATTCTTTCTTTAGTTTCTGAACATCTTCTAATGCTAAATCAATATTATAATTCAAACTATCTATATCATATATTTTGTTATTGATTTCACTTTCGTAGTTACCTAATGAATAGATTATTTTTTCTTGTTTTTCATAATGCATATTTTTTAACATGTTGTGTAATAGTTTTCTAGTTGCTACTGTTCTGGCACCAATACCTGGTAATATTCCACGAAGTGGTGTAAGTGAAAGCAACCAAATATATCTTAAACTTGATGTTAAAAAACCATTCATTCCTTTTAACTTACTTTCAACATACTTTCTCTCGCTTATTTTATCTACTTTTTTTGATAATTCTTCAAGATAATTATTGTTTTTTTCTATTATTAAATTACAACAATTTTCTACTTCCTCTAAATTTACTATTTTGTTTTTTGCATCTTTATATTTTTTATCTCTTGCAGATAATTCTTGAACTCTTTTATTACTTATTTCTTTCATTTTTTCTGTTTTTTCAACTAGATCATCTAAGTTTTTATAAAGATATTTATACTCTTCTAATAATTTTATTTTCTTAGGGATTTTATTGATTTCTTCTTTTTGTAAAGTTTTTCTATAATTTATTATATCATCAATTAATAAACTATCATCTAGTAACAATGGTTCTTCAATTAGATTATTATTTTTTAATAATTTATATTCTTTATTAATCTTTTCTAGTTTTTTTAATAATGTATTTATCTTGTTATTAATATCAATTGCTTTTAAATATATACTATTATCATCCTCATATTTATTTAGTATATATTCTTCACTTTCTACTATTTCACATTCATTTTTTAATCTTTCTAGTTCTTTTCCAAATTTTAATAAAATTTTATTTTCTAATTTATTATTATCATTTACTATTTGTTTATTCTCTTTATAATGTGCTTTAATATCATTTGTTTTAAGTTCTTTATTTGTTGCTATTTTTTTTAAATTACCTTTTTTAACATAAATATTATTTTTTTCTTCTAGTGATACATTATTGCTTTTTGTATAGCTAATAGTATTGCTTATATTATTATTATCAGTTTTTTCATATATCTGACTTTTAATACCTAATTTTTCTATACCTTTTCCAATAATTCCTAAAATTAAAAAAGGAGAAAATAGTACTATTTTTATAGGACTATCATCATTTTTTGCTTTTATTTCTTCATTATTTTCTTTTATCTTTTTTCTTTTATTTTTATATGAATACTTTCTTTCTCTAAATCTTTCTCTGATTTCGTTTGCCATGAAAATCACCATTGTTATTATAACATAGAAGCAAGAAAAGAAAAAGCCCAAATATCTCTAATTAGAGATATTTGGACATAAAAAAATATTGGCAACGACCTATTTTAG
>CAJMAC010000028.1 GCA_905211265.1 uncultured Eubacteriales bacterium | reverse complement strand
TTTCTTATTAACTGCATATCCATTAATTAAGTATTCTTTTAATACACCTGTAGCCCACTTTCTGAATATTATACCTTGTTTACTATTAACACGATATCCTACACTTATAATCATATCTAAGTTATAATATTGTGTTTTATATTTTTTGCCATCAGAAGCAGTATGCTCAAAAAATGAGCATACTTCATTTTTATTTAACTCATTATCTCTATAAATATTTTTTATATGACTAGTAATTGTTTTTCTATCTTTTCCAAATAATTCAGCCATTTGTTTTTGCGTTAACCACACTGTCTCATCTTTTATATTAACTTCTAATTTTACATTTTGATTTTCAAATAATATAATTTCATTTTTCATCTTTTATCATTTCTTCCTATAATTGTTCCCTTTAATTCTTTTTAGTTAAAATAATTTAAGTCATATTACACCTCTTTTCTATTTACTTTTTATTCCTTCATATAAATTATTATAAAAAAAATTACAAAGCACTTCTTTTTTTATCAAAAAATACATTATTGATACAAATATTACTAATAATGCATTAATTTTAAACAAAAAATATAATAAAAATATTGAACCTATTTTTATAGGTTCAATATTTCTTTTAAATGACTAATGTTTTAGGCATTTAAAACCTTGGAATAACTTTTAAGTTATGGAAAGGATAAACTAAGCAAATATTTTACTTACTAAATTAATTATTAAACATATTGTTAGTCCTAATAATAAAGGAATAATTATAGATAGTATAGTCCATTTATTACTGTTAGTTTCTTTCTTTATAGAAATTATCGTGGTAGCACATGGAAAATGAAGTAAAGTAAAAATAATTACACATATACATTTAATACTATTCCATCCATTATTTATAAGAATATTCTTTAAACTTTCTATTTGATAACTACCTATAATACTAGTATTAGAGTATCCCATTAACATTATTGGTATTACTATTTCGTTGGCTGGTACTCCCAAGATAAAACTAGTTAGTATTACTCCATCTAGTCCAAACATTTTTGCTATTGGATTAACTATATTACATATACTCGCTAAGATACTTACATTATTTATATTAACATTAGCAAGTATATAAATAATTAATCCTGCGGGTACTGCAACTAATAAACTTTTACCTAATATTACTAATGTTCTATCATAAACACTTCTTATTATTGTTTTAATTATTTCAGGCTTTCTATACATTGGTAACTCTAAAGTAAATGAGGAAGGTTCTCCTTTTAGTAAAGTAATAGATAAGATATTAGATACTATTAATGTTACCATAACACTAAATATTATTACTAATACTAAGATTATACTTGCTAATAAAGGATTATTATCTTTAACTAAAAACATACTTATTAATGTAATAATTATAGGAAATCTACCATTACAAGGTATAAAAGAATTAGTTAAAATTGCTATTAATCTTTCTCTTGAAGAATCTATTATTCTAGAGTTAGTTACTCCAACAGCATTACAACCAAATCCCATACACATAGTTAAACATTGTTTACCACAACTTTTTACTTTTCTAAAATATTTATCTATATTAAATACTATTCTTGGTAAATATCCTACATCTTCTAACAAAGTAAATAAAGGAAAGAATATTAACATAGGTATTAACATAACACTAACTACAAAACTAACTGTTCTATATGCTCCATACACTATCATATTTCTAATGAAATTTGGTAAGAAACTAAGTATATTATATATTGGTAATTCAAACTTATTAAACATATTAAGTAACCATTCACTTGGATAATTACTTAAATACAAGGTAATATAAAATATTATAAATAACATAAATAACATTATAGGTATTCCTGTTAATTTACTTGTTAATATTTTATCTACTTTTCTTGTTTTTTTATCATAAATATTATTATTACTTTTTACACAAGCATTATATATATCATTAGATATTTTAACTAAGGTACTTACTATTTCTTCTTCATATAAATTAGATTTATTTATATAGTTAAGGGCACTTTTTCTATCCATATTTAACTTAGTTATATAGTCTTCAACTTCATTATTATAAGTTATTTTGAATGTATCATTAGTGTTATTTATATTATCTTTAATTAACTTTTTTAATTCATTTATACCATAATTATTTCTTGCACTTATACCTATTACAGGTACTTTTAAAATATTAGATAATCTTTTAGTATCAATAATAATATTTTTCCTTTTAGCAATATCCATTAAATTAATACAGACAATTACTTTACTAGTTATTTCTAATGTTTGTAATACTAAGTTTAAATTTCTTTCTAAATTAGTGGCATCACATACTATTATAGTTAGGTTATCATTATTAATAATGAAGTCTCTTGCTACTTCTTCTTCCTTGGAATGACTAATTAGTGAATAAGTACCAGGTATATCATAAATATTATATAATGTATTTTCATACTTATAACTACCTTTAGCTACTCCTACTGTTTTACCTGGCCAATTACCAGTATGTACTCTTAGTCCTGTTAAATTATTAAATATTGTACTTTTACCTACATTAGGGTTACCTGCTAGGGTTATATTTAAGTTCATAATAAAGATACCTCCACTTCCTTAGCATCTACTTTTCTAATTGCAATAACACTACCTCTGATTAAATAAGCACATATATCTTTACCAGGACTTTCTAATACACATTCTACTGATGTACCAGAAGTTAATCCTATATCAAGTAATCTTCTTTTTATCTTGGATGTATTTAATATTTTTTTAATTATACAAGTATTTCCTACTTTAATTTTATCCAGAGTCATAAAATCACTATCCTTAAATCTCTATTATAATTTATGTTAAAGTTAAAATTATGGTACAAAAAAAGAAAACTAATTTAAGTCTTCTATTTTCTCATCCATTATAGAATATAAATAAATATATACTTTTTTATTAGAAATACTCTCTATATAATTCCTATATCCATTTAATTGTTTTAAATAAGCAGTATCTAATATATTCTTTAATTTATAATCTATTATATCTATATGATCATCATATACATTCATTAAATCTATTATTCCATGATATTTTATATTATCTATATTATATATAAATTCATATTCTTTATATATTTTAGCGTTCTTAATATTTTTCATAATATCACTAGATATAAATTTATTAATTTTATTTATTATAAATTTATCTTTAATATTAGATAAATCTACATTCTTAAAATCAATACTTTCTAATACTTCATGTATTAAAGTACCAAAGTTCATATTATTAATTTCTTCTTTAGTATTAATATGATTATTCTCTTTAGAAAAATGTTTAACTTCTAATAAATTATCATTAAATTCAAGTTCTGTTACTTCTAATTTATCATTAGTTTTATTTAAATAACTGTCATAGTTAAAACTCTTTATCTTATTATAATCCTTAGTAATATTTAAAGTATTAATATCTATTTCTTTATAATATGCTGTAATATAACTTTCAATTGAATTAAATATGTCTTTAAAACTCTTATAATTCTTTCTTATATTTTTATCTATCAATAATGATTTATTATCTAGTAAACCTTTCTCATTAATTGGAAGTATCATAATCATTTTTTCTTTTGCTCTAGTTAATGCTACATAAAATAATCTTATCTTTTCACTTACTTCTTCATTAATACATTTTTCTTTAAGTAAAGTATTATATATTGTTTTACCTATACCTTCCTCAAAATAAGGAGTAATTATACCATAAGTATTATCATAAATAAACATTCCCTTTAAATCACTAAAATTAAATTCTTTATATAATCCAGGAAAATAACATATATGATACTCTAAACCTTTACTTTTATGAATAGTCATTATTTTAACTGAATCATTATCTACTTCATTTATACTATAAGTCATTTGATAATCACTATCTATTATTTCTTTTAAATAATCTGTAAATGTATAAATATTATATCCTATATCATTTAAGTTACTAGATATATCTTTAATTTTATCTAATTTTACTAATGTTTTTTCTATATTACCTAATGTACTAATTCTAGCAATATAATCATATTTATCTAAAATAATATCTATTATTTCTCTAATACTTAATTTATCTATTAATAAACTTATTTCTTTTGCTTTAATATATAAACTACTTGTAATAAAATTATTATTAATAAAATACTCTAATATCTCATTATCAGATAAATTATAAATAAAACTTCTAGAAATACTAGTAAATAGATACTTAAATTCAGTATCAAAACTATTATTCTTAACTTTAATAATAAAAGACATTAAATTTTTTAGTATTACTAAATCTATATCACTATTTAATTTTTCATCTTTAATTATTGATAATGGTATATTTAAGTATTCAAATATTTTCTTATATAAATCAAATGATGTAGATCTATCTATTAATATAACAAAATCATTATAAGTAATATCTCTAAGTATTAAATCATCTTTATCAAATACTTGATATTTACTTTCTACTTTTTCTTTAATATCTTTTGCTATCATAAATATTTCTATTTCTTCTTTAGAATATTTACTGTCTTTATAATCATAAGTATATACTTCAAAGTTATTATTTTGATCAGTTTTACCCTCATTAATATAAGTATTATTACCAAATACCATTTGATGAGATAAAGTATAATTACATCCTCCAATATCATCATCCATAATTAAATTAAATATTGTATTAATATTATCTAATACTTCACATCTACTTCTGAAATTTTTAAGTAAATCTATTTTTATTCCACCATTATTATTACTATAATTATCATATTTATTTTTAAATATATATGGATTAGCATTTCTAAATCTATATATTGATTGTTTAATATCTCCGACCATATAAACATCATTATTTTCTATTTTATTAATAAATGCTTCTTGTAAATCATTAGTATCTTGATATTCATCAACCATTATTTCCTTAAAATGATATTTTAATTCATTTCTTACTTCCATATTATCTAATACATTTATAGCCATAATAGCAATATCATTAAATTCATATATATCATTTATTTTCTTATATTCCATTATTTCATTATGTAATTTAATAATTATTTCACATATAATACTTACTGTATCTTTAGTACTAAGTATTGAATTATATATTTCTTCTTCATTAGTGTAAGGACATAATTCATTTAATTTAGTAAGTAATTTACCTAAACTTTCTTTTTCTTTTTTAGCGTCTTCACTAACTCCTTTGGGTAATCTAGGTAATGAAATATTAGAGTATGCTTTTATTTCTTCATAAGTTTCACTATTAAATAAACCATATAATGAATCATTTACTAATGTAATATAATCATTATCTAAATATAAACTTAAATTATCTACTTGAGATTTTATTATTTCTATTTTTTCTTTAAGTAATAAAATATATTTATTTATGTCTTTCTTTATTTTAGTAGACTCATAATTGTTACTTACATAACTTTTTAAATACTCTATCTTATCTATTCTTAAATCAAGTTTATTATTAATAAGTAAAATCCCTTCTTTTACATTAAGATCATCTTTAATACAAAAATTATTAATTAATTTAATAAATCTTGGATCATTAGAACTATAATAATAATCCATAATATTATCTAAAATATTTTTCTTTTTTATCTCAATAACAGAACTTTCTATAATAGAAATATTTTTACTAACATTAAGTAAATAATGGTATTTTTTAACTATACTCATAGCAAAACTATCAAATGTTGTAATATAACTAGCATCAATTAAATCAAGTTCTTTACTTAATTCAGGTATTTTTTTTATTTTCTTTCTAATACGCTCTTTCATTTCAGATGCCGCAGCTTTAGTAAAAGTTAAAATTAATAATTCATTTATATGAATACCACTTTTTAATTTTTCTATAACACGCTCTGATAATACTGCTGTTTTACCGGAGCCTGCTCCTGCAGATACTATTATATTTGTACCAGTTTTATATATTGCATCACTTTGTTCTTTTGTCCAATTAGGCATATCTTCACTTCCCTTAAATACTTTATATAAATATATTTTATATTAAATATTAAATTATGTAAATAGAAAATACATAAGTTTTTGTCTTATGGGTTCAATAAAATCTGATGTGAAGTAATTTTTTTGTAAAACACTATAATATAAGGGAAAAAGTGTAATTTTTAGTGTTTAAATTTTTTATATGCTTTTTCCCATTATTTTTTAGTTTTTTTGATGTATTTTAAAAATATTATTTGGAGTAAAAATTTAATTGATTATTTTTTTATTTTGGAGTCGTTTTTCTTTCTTACAACTCCACTAATTTTGCCATTAAATATATATAATATTCTACCTCTAAACAATTCAAAACTTTTATAACCAAATGCAATTCTTTTTATTTTTTAATAATTTGTATTCTTTACTTTTTTCTCCATATAACTTTTGCAATCTTATTCTTATATCGTCTAGCGTATCCATAATATAAGTGGTATAATGAAATCGGTCGACAACATACTTTGCCTTAGGAAACATTGCTTGTGTGACCAATAAGTATGGTTCGTACATATCCAATATTACGAACTCTACAGAATGTCTATTGTTACAATATGTGAAGTATTGTACTTGACGTTCTTTTTTTCTACTTGGTAATATATCCAATACTTTCTTAACTCTTGGTAAATTAACAACGTGCTTAGGAATAGATGAAACTATATCTAACATTTCATTTTCTATCGTTGTTATTTATAATCTGTTTTTTTCTGCTATATATTTTAGAGACAGATTGTAATTTAATAAATTCCTTCTTATTTGTATCTTTACTTTATTTGATATACTTCCGTTACTTGTATTTATATTTAATTTCTCAGTAAATATCTTATTACAATTATAGCAATGATATCTTTTCTTATATATAATCAAATCAACACTTGAACCACAACTATCCAAATAAATACTCTTTATTGGTTTTAATTTGTCGTGTACTGAACTAGTAAATTTGTTACATACAGGACATCTGACCTTTTGTTTTCTGTTCTCTATAACTACTTCAATTAAACCTGGTTCCTTTTGATTAATATTAATTATTTTAACCTCCTTACTATTTAATCCAACTAGTAAATAATAATCTTTCATTTAATTACCTCCTCCTACAATTATTATTTACTTTATAATAACACACGAAAAAGAGATGATAAATTATCATCTCAACTTCACACTAGATTTTATTGTTTCACAAAATTAAGCACTAAATAATTCTTAATTTTACTTCACACTAGATTTTATTGAACCATTATATTCAACAAAATCGTGATTTTTTATAATTATTGGACGAAACTTTTTGTCATCTAAACCCTTATAATATAAAGACTTTTTAATTAGTGTCGGTATTAAGAATTTGTTCTAAAAGGATCAATACTTGTTCCGTTGCCAAATTTTAGTGCATTAGATGAAAGAGAAATCACAGGACGAACAGTATAACTAGTTGAACTTGCACCATTAACTGATATTTGTCCATAAGCACTAACAGCATAAATATATGTAGGAGTAGAATAAGTACTATATCCATAAGGTGACATAGTCCAAAAATTATTTTTAGTACATAAATAATATACTTCGTTATTTGTTCCAGTTCCAGAACCATAAGAAAGTGTTATTCCACCTGCATATGACACTTCATCTACTGTAATTAATCCTATTGGATACTTTAATGCACCATTACCTGTTACATTATCTATATTTACATTCACAGTAAACCTATCATTTACTTGATTACATTTTAATGATGGAGTTTTATTTTTAATTCTATTATATGATTTATATTCAGTATCATCTTGCCAACTACCTGTTCCACTGGATACCTCTCTATCATTACAATATATTGCATCTACTATATACTGTTCATTTGTTGTACCTTTTATGTTTGTATTATACCAATTATCTAAGTATGTTTTTATTGTACTATTGTTTGTATTTGTATGTGTTGCTGCATAAGTTGAAGAACCTGTTACTCCATACATAAATCCTACATAAGCATTATCATTAATGGCACTATTAAATTTGCTTATTCCCAATTGTCTATCAGTAGATGATTCTCCATTAACATGTGCACTTGTACCATCATATATTATTCTAATAGAACCATCTCCATTTATTCTTATTATTCTCCAGTAATAACCCGCAAAATATACATAATTATTCTCCACATCTCCTCTAAAATAATATGATGTACCAAAATCATCTTCAGCAGTATATATTCCCACAGTAGACTCACCGCAACCAGAAGAGCAACTTGTTTTAGAAAAATCTGGTGTTCCTGAACTTGGTGTTAAATTTAATTGTGTAAGTGTTGCTTGTACTGGGTCACTTATTACATTTATATTTCTATTAAATAGATATTTATTCTTATTTTTGCCTTTTACTGTATATGTTACAACATGTGTTCCTTTGGTTAATGTTGAAGTATCTGTTATTGATATACTTGTTATTGAACAACCATTCGTTGTATTATTTTCACAGATTAATGTAGTTCCATCAGTTAAACTTACACTTGTACCTAATTGTACTTTTAAATCAGTTAATCCTGTTAGGTTAGGTATTGTATAATAAGTTATAGTACCTATTTCGTTTCCTGTTATTTTAGCATATCCATTACCAGAATGGCCTGTTTCTGTTCCACCAGATGTACTTGTAAATGATGTATTACCTGCTAATGTTGCTGCATTTGTTAAATAATAAGTTGAAGTTAATAAATTTCCTGATGGATAATTTGTTGCAGTTGATGAAGTATAGACATAACCTGAACCTCCACCTGAATAAGTATCATAATTTGTATTATCACTATAGGTAGTACTTGCACCACCACCATACCAGCCACCACCACCTCCGGCTGAACCATATTTATAATTACTTCCAGAAGTTGTTGCAGAGCCTCCAGTTCCAAATGAACCATTTGTTCCTGCTGAAGTTTGACTTCCTGCATATCCGCTTAATCCTGTTCCACCACTTGTTCCTCCACCATAATAGCCATTAGTTCTATTTGTTGCACCAGAACCTCCACCTGCTACTATTACTCTAGAGTATAAACTATCTTGTCCAATTCTTATATCTGTAGCTCCTCCGCCACCTTGAGCATAAGTGTAATTATTTGAATAATATCTATTATATCCATTTCCTCCACCATTAAATCCTCCAGTTGTTACTGTTCTATTAGTTGTAATTGTTTGTGCTTGTTTTCCAACATAAACATATAAATTTGTAGTATTATTTAAGGTTAAGGTTCCATACGAATATCCACCTTTTCCACCAGTATAAGTTGTATTATAATTTCCTCCTTGTGCTCCCCATACTTCTAATTTATATGTACCAGCATTTAAAGTTACATTTTGTACTGCACCAGTTGCAGAGAATTCTTTATTAATAGGAACTGTATCAGTTTTAGTTTCTTTATGGGCTTCTAAGACTTCTTCTGTTACTAATAATGCTTCGCTAAAACCATCAGGAATTAATATTTTATTTGTTCCTAAATTAAGTTCATTAGTTAAACTTCCTTTTACTC
>CAJMAC010000027.1 GCA_905211265.1 uncultured Eubacteriales bacterium | reverse complement strand
AACAATATATAATACATTTGATGGTAAAGATTTATATTCTACAATCGAAGAAAAAGCCTCTAATTTCTTATATCTAATTATTAAAAATCATGTCTTTATTGATGGCAATAAAAGAATTGCAGCAACACTATTTATTTATTTTTTAAATTATTATAATATTTTATATAAAGATAATAAACAAGTAATAGATAATAATACATTAGTCGCAGTAACCCTATTAATCGCTGAATCTAATCCAAAAGAAAAAGAAATATTAATAGATTTAGTAATGAATTTTTTAACTAATTAATAAAAAACTACTTGCTAAAAAGTAAGTATTGTGACATTATTTAAGTGTAACAGAAAATACTACATCAAATTATGATTTATCATATATTCTAACTTTGCTTGGTTCCGTCGCGGCGGCAGCTGTGACTATGGTTCTCTTGCAGGAATGTTTGATTTCAAATATAAAAGTGGTGCCGGCAATGGTAATTCTTCAACTCGGGCAGTATTAGTATCCCTTTCATCATAATTTATTAATAAAATTAAAGTTATGGAAAACACTCTATAACTTTTTTCTTGACTTTTAAGTATATATTTGCTATTATATTAAGCATGTTTAGGGGGTAAATTATGGATGATTTTATGAATGAAAGAACATTAATATATACTAAGTTTGAACATGATGAAGTAATTATTTTTGGTATACTTTATGAATTTTATAGTATGTTATTAGAAAAAAATACAATTGGACTAGAAGGTTCATATTTAGCAAAGTTAGTTAAAATATTATTTAAAGAATACGTAGATAAATATGATAAAGATAATATTAATTATATTGAATTTTATGATGGATTTTTAGATTTATATTTATCTAAACTACATATTGATGAATCTATAATGCATAGTAAAGGAATAAGTATAAAGAAAATTATTGGAATAGATATAAAAGATTTTAGAAACTCTATAAAACAAATAGATACTTATTATCCATATATTAATATTATCAATAATCTAGATATTAGTTATCAAAATAAAACTAATTTAATTATATATATAAATAATCATTTATCAAGTGTATATAATGTTTTAAATTCATTTTATGATATAGATACCACAATAAAAATACATGAACTAATCGAAGATAATACTCTATCATATTTAACTAATATTGATACTAATAATTTTAATATGTTTGATTTTAAAAAACAATTTGAATTAGAAAATAAAAAATATATAGATTCATTAATAACTAATAATATTTTTAATCCAAGTAATATAAATATTGAAGATAAAGAATTAAATGAATTTCATAAAAAACTAAATAAAAAAGAAAGAAAAGTATTAACATATTTACTTAAATTAAGTTTATCAACAGAAAATATAGAAAGTTTATTTGAAAATAAAGAAACATTATTAAAGGAAATAGATATGTCTAATTTTAGTTTTGAATATAATACTTTAAAATTAATAAAAAAATTTAATAAGAGTTTAAGAAAGTAATAAGTATGGAATATAATAAATTTTTAACATTTAAAGAATATAAAAAAGAGTATTATGATATTTTCAGTAGAATAGTCAAAGGTAATGATTTATCTTATGACAAATATATTAAAAATACTATTGAATATATAGGCAGTTTTAAATTATATAAATTATTATTATCTAGACTAAAAAAAATATTTAATTTACTTGGTATAGATAATAGTCTTGATATAACTTTATTATGTACATATTTTTTAATACCTAATGCTATTCTTTCTATTGGTAATAAATTCGATAAAAAGATAGAAAACTATGCTAATTTTGAATTTGTAAATACATTAGGTAGCAAAGTATTAAGTGGTAATGCCGTATGTCGTCATGTATCTAAATTTATTTTAGATATAAATAGAATGTGTGGCAATGAAAGTTATTTTATACCCGTTAACGATATTAATGATAACTCAGGTCATGTTTTAGTAGGTTTAAATATAAATAATGAAAAATTTATAATAGACCCACTTAATATGCACTTTGGAGTAATGAACAAAGATATAATTACATGTTTTGACCCATTAGAAAATAAAGCACCTATAAATTATAAACTTAATAGAAATAAATTGATATTAGAAAAATTAAATTATATAGATATATCTAAATTTTTAAAATTAAAAAATGGTAATAATATAGATATATTTAAAAAACATTATGATTATATGAAATTAAAATATTTATACTTTAAAGATTTATTTGAGAATTTTAAATATGATAATTTAGAATTATATAAAGAAATAGTAAGTTATTTAGAAATATTATGTGGTTATGAATATAATAATAAAACAAAAAAACTAATTAAATAGGGTGGTTATATGAATTTTGATAACGAAAAAGATATAATATGGTTAAAAACTAATAATAGAATATCTTTAATTGTATTTGGATTATATTATGAAGTAGTTAAAAATATATGCTTTTATAGAAATACTGAAATTAGTTATGATATATTTAAAAAAGTTCTTTCTAATTGTTTTATCGATTATTTAAGTAATATAAAAAATAAAGATAATTACGAAGAAATATTAAATAACTTTTTAGATTATTTTACTTCTTTTTGTGAAGATGAAGAATCTATGGAAATAATACTTAACTATAAAAAAGATGTTATTAATATGGATGAAGAATTTCCTTGGATAAATATTATAAATAATCTAAAAATAAGTTATGATGATAAAGCTAATTTATTAATGTTAGTAAGTGACTATCTATCTTCATTACATAGTTACTTAAATAGTTATTATAGTGAAGAAGTTAGAGATAAAGTATTTAGTTATATAGTAGATAATGTATTTAATTATATATCTAATATAAATGTATTTAATTATGATAAAGAAAATTATTTAAAAGATTTATTGCTTAATAATAAAAAATGTATAAATGAATTAATTGATAAAAAAATATTTGATATAAATAGTATTAATATTAATGAAAATGAAGAATGTTATAAATTAATTTCATCTTTAAATAAAAAAGAATTTAAACTATTTATTCATGGTATTAAATTATCTATAATATCAGGAGATTATGACCCTAATATTGTTTATAGTTTAAATGAAAGATTAAAAGAAGTAGAGATGAATAATTTAACCTATATAATATATAGTATGAGCCTATATAATAAAGTTTGTAAATATTATAGCGAACCTACTTTAAATGAAAAATTATTTAATAAAATGTTAAAGTATTTAAAGTAATTATAAAGATAATAATAAAAATAGTACAAAATATGACTTGTATTATTTTTTTATTACAAAAATATATACAAAAATAAAAAAATATTGTATAATTAATATGTATAATTTTAGGAGAGGGTATCATGAAAAAGATATATTCTAGTATAGATATAGGTTCAGATACAATTAAATTCGTTGTCGGAGAATATTTTAATAACAAAATAAATATCCTGTCTTCTTATATAATAAAATCAAAAGGAGTAAGAAAAGGTTTAATTGTAGATGCTAATTTAACTATAAATGCAATTAAAGATGGAATAAAACAAGTTAATAGGATGCTTGGTTTTGAAATAAAAAAAGTTATTGTTAATGTACCTAGTTATAATGCAAACTTTATGTATGTAACAGGTAGTATAGATATTAATAATGAAGATGATATAATAACTACTGAGGATGTTAATAAAGTAATTAAAGCATCAGTATATAATAAATTACCAGTAGATTATGAATTGGTTAACTTAGTTCCTATTGAATTTATATTAGATAATGAAGAAAAAACTATGTTACCAGTAGGTAAAAGTAGTAAAAAAGTAGACTTAAAAGCAATAATGATATCAAGTCCTAAAAAACAAGTAATAGATGTAATTGAAGTAATAGAAAAATCAGGACTACAAGTAGTAGATATTGTACTTTCTGGTTTAGCAGATTATTACGAGGTTAAAAATAAAAATACTGAAGATAAACTAGGAGCAATAATAAATCTAGGACATGAAACTACAAATGTATCTATAATAAATAATGGAGTATTAACTAATACTGATATTATTAAATTAGGAGGTATAAATGTAGAAAAAGACATAGCTTATGTTTTTGGAGTTAGTATCTTTGATGCTAGAACTATTAAAGAAAAATTTGCTAGTTCTAATAAAAGATTTTGCTCTATATCAGAAATATACGAAGTTAAAAATACAGTTGGAGAAAATTTAAGATTAAATCAACTTGAAGTATCCGAAGTAGTAATGAATAGAATGGAAGAAATATTAAATTATGCTAAGAAAAAAATACTAGAATTATCCAAAAAGAACATTTCTTACTTAATTATTACTGGTGGATTGACAGAAATTAAATCTTTTAAGCAATTAGTATTTGAATTTTTAGGAAAAGATGTTATAATATATTCAACTAGTGATTTAGGGGTTAGAAATAATGCATATACTACTAGTTTGGGTATGATTAAATATTTTGTAGAAAAAATGCGATTGAAAGGTAAAGAATATACAATGATAACCCAATTAGATGAAGAATTATTGATAAATCCTAGTAAGAATAATAAAGGAGAAAATGCACTATTAAATAAAATATTTGGAAGTTTTAAAGGTAAGGAGGAAAAAGAATGAATAATATGTTCGGACTAGAAATGGATCAGTTAGCAAAAATAAAAGTAATTGGTGTAGGTGGTGGAGGTTGTAATGCCATAAATAGAATGATAGAATCTGGCTTAAAAGGCGTTGATTTTATTGTTGCTAATACTGACTTACAAATTCTTAATACTTCACTTGCGCCAATAAAACTTCAAATAGGTAGTGAACTTACTGATGGACTTGGAGCAGGAGCAAATCCGGAAATCGGTAGAGAAGCAGCATTAGAAAGTAAAGCAGAAATTGAAGAAGCACTAAAAGGTGCAGACATGGTGTTTGTAACATGTGGTATGGGTGGAGGAACAGGTACTGGTGCAAGTCCAGTAATTGCTGAAATTGCCCAAGATTTAGGAGCCTTAACTGTTGGTATAGTTACTAAGCCATTCAGTTTTGAAGGTAAAAAAAGAATGGAACAAGCCTTAACAGGACTTGAAGAATTAAAGAAACATGTAGATACTTTAATCGTTATTCCAAATGATAGATTAAGAGAATTAATAGATAAATCAACACCAATGTTAGAAGCATTTAGAGAAGTAGACAATGTACTTCATCGTGGAGTTCAATCAATTTCAGACTTAATCGCTGTAGCAGGTTTAGTCAATCTAGACTTTGCAGATGTTAAAGCAGTAATGAAAGATAGAGGAAATGCCTTAATAGGTATTGGTGTAGGTAGTGGATCTGATAGAGCAAAAGAAGCAGCACAACAAGCAGTATCATCACCACTATTAGAAACATCAATAAATGGTGCCACTGATGCAATTATCAATGTTACTGGTGGATCTAACTTAACATTATTTGAAGTGGAAGAAGCTGCTGAAATAATAAGAACTGCTGCTAACACAGATATCAATACAATATTTGGAGCAGTTATAAATGAAAATTTGAATGATGAAGTAATAGTTACAGTTATTGCTACTGGTTTTGAACAACCATCTGAACCACTATATCATAATTTTAATAATAGCACTCCTAAAGAAGAAGTTAGTTACAGATCTTCAAGAAGTGATGTTGATATTGATAATGATTTAGATATTCCACCATTCCTTAGAGATAGAGATGAATATTAAAAACTAAGTATGATAACATTATCATACTTTTAATATGGAGGATTTTATGTTTTTAAAAATAAATTTATTAAATGAAAAAATATATTTACCAATAGTATATATATTAATTGGAACTATATTATATTTAATACTAAATAAAATTATAAAGAAAATAAGTAATAAGACTAAAATTAATGATGTAAAAGCAGATAAAAGAAAAAAGACAATAGTATCATTAGTTAATAATTTATTTAAATATTTAATTGGAATATATATTGTTTTATCAATATTAAATGTCTATGGAGTAAATACTAAAAGCATTATAGCATCGCTTGGTATTGCTGCAGTAGTAATAGGATTAGCATTTCAAGATATAGTTAAAGATTTATTATCAGGAATATCTATTGTATTTGATAATGAATATGCTGTCGGAGACTTAGTAAAAATAAATGATTTTACAGGTACAGTAGTTTCTCTTGGACTAAGAACCACTAAAATAAGAGCATATACTGGTGAAACATTAATTATTTCTAATAGTACAATTAATGAAGTAATTAATTATAGTTTATCTACTCCAAGATTAGTAATTGATATTAATGTTAGTTATGATACTGATATAAATAAATTAGAAAAAGTCTTAACTAATATGAAAGAAGAAGTAAAGAAATTTGAAGAACCTTCCGGAGAATTAGAATTACTCGGAGTAAGTAGTTTAGATAGTTCATCAGTAGTATATCAAGTAACAATTTTATCTAAACCAGGTAGTCAATTTGCTTTAAAAAAGAAACTATTAAAATTAATTAAAGAAACATTAGATAAAAATAATATAGAAATACCATATAATAAACTAGATGTAAAAGTAAGGAAGTAATTATGAATAAGATAGATTATTTTAAAAAAGAATTAGAATATATAAAAAGTGAAGATATTTTAGAATCAGCCAAATATATGATAAATATATTACCAGACTATTTCTTTGAAATACCTGCTTCATCAACTGGAAAATATCATCCAAAGTTTGCAGCATCCACTTGTGGATTAGTAAAACATACCAAAGTTGCAGTAAGAATTGCACATGAACTACTTAGTGATCCAGCCTTAAATAAATTTACTGCTAGAGAAAAAGATTTAATAATAATGGGTTTAATATTACATGATGGATTAAAATCAGGATTAAATCATTCTAAATATACCTTGGTAGAGCATCCATTATTAATAGCAAATTATATAAAAGAAAACAAAGATAACTTAAAATTATCCGAAGAAGAATTAGAAAAATTATGTAATGCAATAAGTTCACACATGGGCCCATGGAATACTGACTTTAATGGTAATGAAGTATTACCAGTACCTAAAACAGCAATTGAAAGATTTGTTCATATGTGTGATTACCTATCAAGTAAGAGATTTTTAGATGTAGAATTTGAAGGTATTGATATTAAATATTAATTAAAAGGATTGATAAAATTTGGAAAATAATATTGAAAGAAAAATTTATTATTATTCATTAGCATTAGAAAATTATGAAGATTATGCACATAATTTTTCAAAGTCATTACACAATACATGAGATAAATTATCATATTCAAGAAAAAATAATGATACTTTATCTGTAAAAGAAAAAGAAATTTTAAAAAATGAGATACTTAAAAGTTTTGAACAAGAAGTTGTTAAAATTGGTAAAGATAAATTTAATATTGATGAAGATGGATATGTTGAATTTACTTTTAAATAATAATTTTAAAATAAGAATAATATATTTTAGTAAGGTGACTTATGAAAAAAATATTATTCTTTTTATTAACAGTTATATTATTTATTATAGTTATTATTAATAATTCTTATGAAGTAACAAATAAAACTATTATTAATGATAAAGTTAATATTAATTATCCATATTTTAATACTTATCATATTAATAACAATATTTTAAATTATATAAATAAATGTATAAATGAAAATAATGATAGTTTAGTTATAGATTATGATTATAAAGATAATATCTTAACTTTTTATAAAAGAGTAATAAATAATAATATGTTAAATGAAAAAGTAATAAGTTTTAAAATAAGTAAATATACTTTTGAAAAAATAGAAACTAATAATAAAACATTAGTTAATAAAAATATAACAGATATTTATAATATAGATAAAAATACTAAATTTATTGCTTTAACCTTTGATGATGGACCAAACTATAATACAAGCAAGGTAATAGATACTTTAAATAAATATAATGTAAAAGCAACATTTTTTGTTATGGGTAAAAATATTAAAGGACATGAATTAACTTTAAAAAAAATGATTGATAGTAATATGGAAATAGGTAATCATACATTCAATCATCTATTACTTACTAAGTATAAAAAAGATACTATATTAAATGAAATAGATAATACTACTAATCTAATTTATGAAGTAACTAATACTTATCCTAAATTACTTAGACCAAGTTATGGCTCAGTTAATAAAAAAATAAAAGGATTAGCAAATTATCCAATAATAATATGGGATATAGATACCTTAGATTGGAAATATAAAAATAGTAAAAGAATAGCAAATATTATTTTAACCAAAGTGAAAGATGGAGATATAGTATTAATGCATGATATTTATAAATCTACTTTAAATGCTTTAGATTTGGTAATACCAGAATTATTATCTAACAATTATAAATTAGTTACAGTAAGTGAATTATTTTATTATAAAAATATAACATTAGAAAATGGTAAAGTATATGGATATGCTAGAAATTAATAAAAAAAATACCTTGTAATAATAATAATTTTATATTATAATATTAATAGAAAGAAGGTATAAAATGAAGGGCATAAGAATGTTAATAAGTAAGAATGATTTAGTACTTAGTAATGAAGAAGTATATGTTAAATTATTTGTTATATTTAAAGATAAAAAATATGGTACTAAATATATTATTTATACTGATGATAATGAAAAAGAATTACATTATGGTTCGCCATTAATAAATAATGATAGATTAGTAATAATGAAGTTTAAAGATATTAAAGATGAAGAAATGGTTAAAGAGTTTGTATGGAATTACTTAAATGATAAGCCAACATCAAACTTTGATATAATAGAGTTACCTAATAATCTAACAAAACTAGAATTAATAGATAGTAATAGCTTAGATGTAAAAGAAGAATATATAAAAAAATTAATGGATATATTCTTTAAAAAAGAAGAACCAAAAGTTGAAAAACAAGTAGTAAAGACTAAGAAAAGTAATGGCAAATTTATTATTTTCTTACTATTTTTAGTAGCTTTAGGATTTGGAGGATACGTATATTTAAATAATAACCCTGAATTAATTTATGGTAAAAATATCTATTATGAATGTACTAAGAAATATCAAAATAATGAACTTGGTACAGATATAAATGAATTAGTAGATATAACATTTAACAATTCTAAAATATTAACTAAACATACTAAACAAATAACTTATAAATTTAATGATAGTGATACATATTATGAATTTAAAGAAAAGAATTTAAAATATAATTATATTGAAGAATCAGGAGCAGATAAATTTATTGATGAAGATTTATCTTATGTACTTGATGTTGAATATAACTTAAATAAAGATTATAAATTACCAAAAGACTATGATAGATTATTAGATTATTATAAAGTGAAAGATTATTCTTGTAATTTAGTAGAAAAATAATGATATATTTAATATATTCAGAATATAATGATTTACTAGAATTATATATAAATAAATTAATAGATAAAGAAAAAGTATTAAATGATAGTGTTATAAAGTATTCACTAGATAATGATAGTATTGATGATATTATTGAAGAATGTAATATACTTGGACTTTTCTCTTTAAAAAAAATAGTTGTTCTAGAATCTACGAATGCTTTTAGTAGTAAAGGAAAAGAAATTACAGAATTAATTGATTATTTAGATAATTATAATAAGGATGTTATATTAGTTTTTAAATGTAATCTTGGTAAAGTAGATACAAGAAAAAGACTATATAAAAAAGTCAGTAGTGTAGGTAAGGTTCTTTGTTTAACTAAAGATAATAATTATTTGGTAAATTTTGTTAAAGAATTATTAAAAGATTATAAAATGGATAATATTAATTATTTCCTAACAGTAGTAGGAACAGATATAAATAATATTACCAATGAATTAAATAAATTAATAAATTATAAATTAGAAGATAAACATATTACAAATAATGATATAGATAGTTTATGTATTACTAATAATGATGAAGAAATATTTGCTTTAACAGATGCAATTGTTAAAAATAATATAAAAGAAAGTATTAGATTATATAATGTATTTTTAGATAAAAATTATGAAGTAACTGCGATGATTGGACTTATTGCAAGTCAATTTAGATTCTTGCTTCAAGTAAAATTACTTTATAACAAAGGATTATCTAATGATAAAATAGCTTCTTCTTTAGGAGTACATCCATATAGAGTAAAACTTGCTATTAATAATTTATATTATTATTCTAAAGAATTATTAGAAAGTTATTTAGTAAAATTATTTGAACTTGATAAAAAAATAAAATTAGGAGTAATAGATAAAAATACAGCATTTGAACTATTTATATTAAATAAAAATATTTAATAATACTTGCTAAATAATAAGTATTGTGATATTATTTAAGTGTAATAGAAAAATAAGAAAGGAGGCCCGAAACCTATGTTAAATAGAATTAATAATTTTAGAATAAATGCAAATATTAACTAGGGAGGGAACTTGAAAAAACTTATTTAAATAATAATTATAAGATATATTTTATATAATTTAATATAGAATATATCTTTTTTTAAACTTTTGTATTATAATTAAATTGGTGGTAATAATGAAAATATATTTAGTTAGACATGGCAGAACACACTGGAACGATTTAGGATTAGCCCAAGGGTTAAAAGATGTTCCTTTAAATGAAGAAGGAATAAATAGTGCAAAAGAGTTAGCAAAGGATATTAAAAATTTAAAAATAGATAAATGTATAAGTTCTCCATTAAGTAGAGCAAAAGATACTGCAAAAATATTAGTAAATGATAAAATTGATATAATATATGATGATAAAGTTATAGAAAGATCTTTCGGAGACTACGAAGGCATAAAACCAGATGAAGATTTAATATCAAAATGGTGGAATTATAAACTAAATTATAATGAAAATAATATTGAATCTCTAAAAGATGTTTTAGATAGAGCAAATAATTTTTTAAATTATTTAAAATTAAATTATGGTGATGAAAATATTTTAATAGTGACTCATGGTTGCTTTATAAAAGCATTACACTATAATATAATTGGCTATAATGAAAATACAGACTTTTTAGATTTTTTTCCCCAAAATACTACTATTTATGAATATGATATTTAATGTTTTGCTTAATTTTTAATCAAAATATTTGTAATTATCTAAAAATTATTACATAGTACTTTTGACATAATATTAAAAATATGTTATTATTAGTATGTAAGCAAGAAAACTTGCATATAATAAAAAAAGAGATGCACTTAGTTAGCAAATAAGTGTTTACTCCAAAAAATGTTTTTGTGGAAACACCATATCTAAGATGATATGGTGTTTATTTTTGATTTTTTATTATTAAGTTATCTCTTGCTGTTTTTATTATTATCTTTTAATACAATAGTTGTATAATAAATAATAATTATAATTAATGCAAGTTCTTGCATTGTTCCTCCTTATCAAAGAGGAAATTATATTTCATACAAATCCCTCCTTTCAATGGAGTAAAACACCATATATACTAAGTACATCTAATATAATTTTAATATATATTATTATTTA
>CAJMAC010000026.1 GCA_905211265.1 uncultured Eubacteriales bacterium | reverse complement strand
TATAAAGAATAATAATTTATTTTTTTCTATTTTATCTATTTTTATTTTATTGTTATTTGTTTTATCTTCATATTTAAATATTGGTATAACCGCTAATACTGATATTATTATTACGATGATAGCTAGTATTAACTTTGATAGTTTAGCTTCTACATAAGTACCTATTACTGAAGACAGAACTATGGCTATATTAGTATATATTAAAATACTACCTATTTCTTTTCTTTCATGATTATTTATAGATTTAATAGCATAATAGTGTCTTATGGTATGATAAGTATAGGCTCCAAGTCCATAGATAATACTAAATATTATTAGATTAGTGAATGTTTTATCCATTATAGACATATAGTAGAAACTACCACTAAAGATAATACTGGATACTATTAATATATATTTAGGTTTAATTATTTTAGTTAAATAGATTACTATAGTACTAGTTATGGCTCCAGTTAAATATACTAATGAATAAAATAGTAGTATTTCTTTTAGAGAGTAGCCCATTTTATATAGCAGTACTGAAGAAAATACTTCTACTATGTTTCTAGCTAAAGTAGATAATAATATAAATATATTATATCTTTTTATATTATTCATGTTATCACCATTTATTAGTATGTATTTTATTTATTTTATGATATAATAGTTAGTATTACTATTTCTAATATTAGTAATAAAAAATTATATATAATATTTGGTATTGGTTTAATTATTAAATTAGTATTTATTGTGCCTTTGATTAGTTCAATATATCGAATTGGATTTAATTTATTATATGGAGATTTATTTAGTAGTATAATATCTTATATTGTTGTAATTATTTTATTGCTTATTAGTAATAAGAATAAATATAAAATTAATTTTGCTAAAAAGTTTGATTTAATACTTAATGCTATATATTATAATATATTACTTTGTATTGTATTATTATTAACTAGTTTAATAGTTAGTGTTAAGGTAGTAAGTAGAATTAATGCAATTAAAGTTATTTTAGTTTATTTATTTATAAGTTATTTATATATATTTATTAGAGGGAGAAAAGATAAAAATGAACGAATTATTATTAGAAATAAAAAATAAAGTAAGTGCTGCTTTAAAAGAAAATAATTATAATGATGATGTAGTTATTAATTTTTGTAATAAGTTAGAACTTGGAGAATTTCAATATAATGGTATGATGAAATTATCTAAGGTATATGGTGAAGTTCCAAGAGATATGGCTCAAAAGGTAGTTAATGTTTTAAGTAAAGATAAATTTTTTAGTAAAGTTGAAGTAGCAGGACCTGGTTTTATTAATATTGTTGTTAATAATGATGAAATAATAAAATTTATTAATAAAAGTATTAATGATGTTAAATTATTAGTACCTAAGATTAATCCTTGTAAAATTATTATTGATTATGGTGGTGCGAATGCTGCGAAAGCATTACATGTTGGTCATATGAGAAGTGCTAATATTGGTGAAGGTTTAAATAGATTAGCAAGAATATTTGGCAATGAAGTTATAAGTGATGTTCATTTAGGAGATTTAGGAAGACAATCCGGAATGTTAATTTCTGAGATAAAGAAAAGAAATCCTGAATTATGTTTCTTTGATAAAGACTACAAAGGAGAATATCCTAAAATTGATATAACGAGTAAAATGCTTGGAGAATATTATAGTATTGCTAGTATGAGTGCTAAAGAAGATGAAAAAAGAATGGAAGAAGTTAGAGAAATAACTTCTTTGGTTGAAAGTGGTTATCCACCATATTTAAATTTATGGAAACAAATAGTAGAAGTTTCTAGTAGGGATATCAAAAATACTTATTTACTTCTTAATACAAAATTTGATTTATGGGAAGGAGAAATGGACTCAATTAAATATACTGATAAAGTATTAGAGTATGTTAAAGATTATATGTATCCTTCGGAAGGTGCAATGGTTGTAGATGTTAAAGAGGAAGGAGATAAATTAGATATTCCTCCGATGATTATAATTAATAGAAATGGCGCGACAAACTATGAAACAAGAGAATTAGGAACTTTATATTCTAGAATGGAAAGATTTAATCCTGATGAAATATGGTATGTTGTAGATAATAGACAATCTCTTCATTTTATTCAATCATTTAGAGTGGCAAGAAAATGTGGTATTGTAAATGATAATACTAAGTTATTACATTTAGGATTTGGTACAATTAATGGTAAAGATGGTAAGCCTTTTAAAACAAGAGATGGTGGAGTAATGCAATTAAATGATTTAATTGCTATGATAAGAAACGAAATAACTAAAAAGGTAAGTGATAGAGTAACTGATGATTTAAAGGAAGATACTATATCTAAACTTACTATTGCTACATTAAAATATGCTGATTTAGTATCATTTAGATCTACTGATTATATATTTGATGTTGAAAAGTTTTCTTCTTTCGAAGGAAAAACAGGACCTTATGTTTTATATACGGAAGTTAGAATTAAATCTTTATTAGATAAAAATAATCTTGATAAATATAATATTGAAATTATTACTGATAAAGAATTACCAATATATTTAAAATTACTTGAAGTATCTAATGTATTATATAAAAGTTATGAAGAAAAAAGTTTAAATTATATATGTGATTACTTATATGAATTATGTAGTTTATATAATAAATTTTATGGTGAATGTAATATAACTAATGAAACTGATTTAAAATTAAAAAATTCTTGGTTAAGTTTATCTAAATATGTATATGATGTAAATAAATTTTTACTAGATATATTGGCAATTGATATACCAAGTAGAATGTAAAAAATTGAATACTAAATTGTATTCTTTTTTCTTGTAAAAAAACAATATAAATGTTATACTTGTTATAGTAAGATAGAGGGATGATTAATATATGGAAGAATATATGTTATTAACTAATTATTTAGATAGAGAAAGAACTAATATTAAAAATGAATTAAATATTAATGAAAATGATACAGAGTTATTATTTGATTTAAAACAATTTATAGATAAATATGCTAGTGATGTAAGGAGTATTGACTTAATTGAACTAACAAATATTTTATCTAATATAGAAATTAGTGGTAGATTAGTTAATTCATATATTAATCAAGTTAATATGATAATTTCTTGTTATGATTTAGTATTTAATTCTAATGTACCTAATGATGGTATAAAAAAGAAAATGCTTGATGATTATAATTTTGTAGGTAGATTATTAGTTAATTACTATAAAATTAGAAAAAGTGTTTATGAAGAAAAAAGAGATAGTTTAAATAAAAAATTAGAATTAATAGATAAATATTCTAATATGTTTACTAATGGTAAGTTCTATATTCTTAAAGAAAATATGGAAGAGTTTATTGATTTTGTAACTAGTTTAGATATATCAAGAGAAGATGTACTTAGAATTATTGCTAAGATTAGTGAAAATAGTATAGAATATTACTTAAATGAAAGTTCTAAAAATGTAGAAGTTGTGCAACAATTAGAAACTATTCCTAATAATAAAGAACAAGAACAGGTAGAAAAAAAAGAAGAAATTATTTCTAAAAATGTAGAACCTATTCAAGAAGAAACAAAGATAGAAAAAACGGAAGAAGAAATTAAATTAAGTAATTTGCTTACTAAAGTTAAAGATATTATTTCTAATAATAGTAAATATTTAAATGAATATATTGAATATAGAAAATATTTTCATAGTGGTAAAACTGATGATTTGAAAATGAATAGATATGGTTCAACAATATATTATTTAAATCAAAATGATATTGAAAGTGCTAAATATGCAGCATATCCTGATTTTGTAGTAGAAAGACTTCAATTAACTTTAGCACTTGTAGAACTTCAAGGATTATTAAACTATACATTAGAAGATAAAGTTGTAGGTGGAGAAGCAAAAGAATTATCTATAATGATTGAAGACGCTATTAAAAAATATGATGAAGCAAAGAAAAAATATGATGAAGTAGTAAGTGAACAATATACTGAAGAAGATTCTAAAGAATTAAGTGATTTCTTTAAAAATAGTAAAAATATTATGTTATTATTAAAAAACAATGCTGGAGAATATTGTATAGATAAAGACATTGAACATTATACTAATATTAATGAAAAAGAAGTAGTAAGTCAAGAAATAAGAAATGTTTTATCTAAATTTAGGGATATACCTTATATTGATTCAGATGGTTATCCTGGAATTGCTTCAACTTATGGTGGTGCAAAAGATAAAAAGGGAAATAGAATTTGTGAATTATATGATTTTGATGATAAAGGAAAAAAAGTAAGGGATGATTCTAAACCATTTAGATTTAGAGGTACTGAACAAGGTAGAACAGGTTATATTATAATTAATATATGCAAAGAAAATAGAAATAAATTATTTAATTTATATGGTAACCCTGATATATTAAAAGGTGGAAATGTTATATTATTTACTGGTGTAATCTTTTGTAATGCAGGCCATGATGATTATTCAATGCTTAATAGTAATATAAATAATAATAAGCATTATATTGATTACTTAAATGCAATATTTAGTGACCCTAATACTGATATTGAATTATTAAGCGAAATTATTAATGATAGTATGGAAAAATGTCATAGTTATTTGAATAGTGACAATGGTAGAGAAAGGAGTATATAATCATGTTTGAAATTATTAATGAATTGTTTGATGATAAAATTAATGAATTTAATAATAAATTAAATGTTATTGATACTTCTTATAGTAAATACAAAGTACTAAAAGATAAAATAAGATTAGTTATGGAAAATTATAATAATTTACTTAATATATCTATTAGTGAAATGGAAAATATTGGTTATAAATTAGAGGATAATGATAAATTATATTTAGAGAGTTATAAAAAAATAATTGCTTCGAGTACTTATGATTTAGGGGATTATGATAAAGGAATTATTAAAAATATTTTATCTAAAGTTAATACTTATATTGTAGAAAAAGAGTCTTCAATAAGTAATGGTCGTAATGCTTTAATAGAATTAATTAATAAATATAAAGAATTAAAAGAAAAATTACCTACATTTAATTTTAATGGTAAAGATATGCAAGAAATATATGAATTATTATCTAGACTTGATGATAAAGAATATGCTATTGAAATTATGAAGTTTATTGCTATTAATAGCGTTAATAGATTTAATAATAAAGAAGAGTTAAAAAGTAATATTGGTAATGATGAATTAGTTATGCTGTTTAATAAATATGGAGTAGATTATAATTTATTTGATGATAGATCTAAAACTAATTTCTTAACATATGGTAGTTTAAGTAATATTGAATCTAATTTAATAGCATTTAAAAATAATGGTTATAATATTTGTGATGCTTATGCAAAATATTATGGATATCAAATAAGTGAAATATTAATATATAGTAATAGTAAAGTTATAGATAATGTATTTAATATTTTAAATGATACTAATAGTATGGTTTTAACTAATAAGTTATTCACTTATCCAAATGTCTTTTATGATAAAGAAGCATTAAGAAAACTATATAGAGATAAAAATATTTCTGTTTTTTATGGAAATGAAGACTTTATAAAAAACATTAAATTATTTGATAGTTATAAATGCGATATTAATAAATTAATGATTAAAAGTTTTATGTATTTTACTATATCAAATGAAGTTATTAAAAGTGGTATAAAAAATTTAGAATTATATAGTGTAGATATTAAAAAAGGTTTAAGAAATTTAAGTTGCTTTGCTACGAATAATCAAGCAGATAATATGGATAAATTTATTGAGTTAGGATGCTTTGATTATGCAGTTAATAATGTAAGTAGATTAAGTATTCCGGTTGATTCATTAATGTTTTATAAATTAAAATTTATTAAACAAAATGGTATTGATATTAATGAATATGTTTATGGTACTGGTTTATCTAGTAGTATTACTTATGATAATAAAGAATTTAGATTAGGAACTAATGCTATAAAAGATAAAGAAAGTGCTAGAACATTAACTAGAACTTATACTATGCCTATTATGAAAGGTAGTATTTATGAAAAATGTGAAGAATTATTAATTAAAGATAATAATAATGATGTTAATATAATATTTAAATTAGAAAGCAAATTAATTGATTTATTGGATAAAAAATATTTAGTATATGAAGATAATGGTATCGATAGAATACCTAATACTAGATTATACAATGTTAATGGTGTTAATGTATCAAGATATAAAGTATTAAGATATTTAAATACTTTAAGAAAGAATAATATTGAAATAGATAGTAATATTTTAACTTATGTAATGAATAGAAATAGTATTAATACTTATGAAGAATTTAATTTAATAAAAGATGAAATTACTAGATTATATAGTGATACAAAAGAAAGAAGTGTATAATTGTGATAGAATTTTTAAATAAATATTTAGATAATACAAGTATAAATGAAATTAATGTTAAGTTAGATAATACTATTTTATATAATTTAAATTGTAATATGAAAAATGTATTAGAAATAATTAATTATTTAAGAAGTATAGGTATTATTAATATTAAAGATTTAATAATATATAAAACTGATTTATTTTTAGATAATAAAGATGATATTATTAATTTATTTAGTAAATTTAATATTGATGATATTGTTAATAAAATAAATAATAATTATGAAGTAATAGATGAATTATATGATTAATTACTAAAAAGTAGTTAATCTTTTTTTGTAAAATTCTGTAAAAAGTATTTTAAAAACTATGTATTTTTGTTATACTAATAATAGTTATATTAAGTGAGGTAATAAAATGTGTGGAATAACAGGATTTATAGATAAAAGAATTAAAAATAAAGATATGGTTATTAGAGATATGGCTGATTTAATTAAACATAGAGGACCCGATTCAGATGGATATTATGTTGATGAAAATATTGCTATGGGTTTTAGAAGGCTTTCTATTATTGATTTAGAAGGTGGAAGTCAACCTATATTTAATGAAGATAAGACAAAAGTTATTACTTTTAATGGTGAAATATATAATTATCAATATTTAAAAGAGGATTTAATAGTTAAAGGTCATGTATTTAATACAAGTACTGATACTGAAGTTATATTGCATGGATATGAAGAATATGGCGAAGAAATATTACATATGCTTCGTGGTATGTTTTCTTTTGTTATATATGATATAAATAAGAAAGAATTATTTGGTGCAAGAGATTTTTATGGTATTAAACCAATGTATTATTACTTAAAAGGTAAATGTTTTATGTATTCTTCTGAAATTAAATCTTTTTTAGGTAATCCTAATTTTGAAAAAGAATTAAATAGAGATATGTTAGAAAAATATTTAACTTTTCAATATAGTGTAGGTAGTGATTCTTTCTTTAAAAATGTATATAAATTATTACCAGGTCATTATTTTAAATATAAAGATGGTAAAATGTTTATTAAAAAATATTATGAAATAGAATTATCTAGTGATAAATCTAAATCTTTAGAAGATTATGTAAAAGGAATAGATGAATTAATTAGAGATTCTGTTAAAGCTCATAAGATAAGTGATGTTGAAGTAGGTAGCTTTTTATCTAGTGGTGTTGATTCATCATTAATTGCTACTTTGGCTGATGTTGATAAAACTTTTACTGTGGGTTATGATAATAAAAAATATAGTGAAATTGATTATGCAAAAGAATTATCAGATATTTTAAAAGTTGAAAATATTAATAAAAAAATTAGTAAGAATGAATATTTTGATAAGTTTGCAGATATAGAATATTTTATGGATGAACCATTAGCAGATCCTTCGGCAATTGCTTTATATTTTGTTGCTAATATAGCAAGTAAACATGTTAAGGTTGCTTTATCTGGAGAAGGTGCAGATGAAATATTCGGGGGATATAATATATATCATGAACCTTATTCATTAGGTTGGTATTATAAAATTCCTTATTTTATAAGAAGATTTATTGGTATACTTGCTACACCTTTTAAAGATAAAAGAGGTTTTAATTTCTTAGTAAGAAGGGGTAAAAGATTGGAAGATAGATATGTTGGAAATGCTTTTATATTTGATACTCCTGAAATAAAGAAGATTTTATCTTATAAAACTGATAAAACAACATATAAAGATTTAACTAAGCCATATTATAATAAAACAAAGGGATATGATATGGTACAAAAGATGCAATATATTGATTTTAATTTTTGGCTAGTGGGAGATATTTTACTTAAAGCAGATAAAATGTCTATGGCTAATTCTTTGGAGGTTAGAGTACCATTTTTAGACAGAATTGTTATTGATTATGCTAAAACTATGCCTACTAAATATAAAATTAAAGATAATCAAACTAAATATGCATTTAGACAAGTTGCTAATCATGTATTAGATAAAAAATGGGCTAATAAGAAAAAATTAGGATTTCCTGTTCCTTTAAGAGAATGGATGAAGGATAGAGATATTTATTTAAAAATTAAAGATAGATTTAGTAAATCAAGTGAATTTTTTAATGTTGAAGAAATTACTAAGTTATTAAATGAACATTATGAATCTAAGAAAGATAATAGTAGAAAGATATGGACTATATACTCATTCTTAACTTGGTATGATGAATATTTTGTAAAAAGATAAAAAAATACTTTAAATAATTTATAGTATTTGATATAATTAAATTTGTTGAAAGGGTGAAAACATGGAAGAATATAAAATAACTATAAGAGATGAAGAAGATTTAATTGAACTTGCTCAAAATATTGAGTCAGAAAAATTTCCAAATATGGTAATATGTTTAAATGGAGAATTAGGTAGTGGTAAAACTGTATTTGCTAAAGCTTTTGCTAGTGCAATGGGTATAGATGAAGTATCTAGTCCAACATTTAGTATAATTAAAGAGTATGTTGGAGAGTTACCATTTTATCACATGGATGTTTATAGAGTAGAAAATAATGTAGAAAACTTAGGTATTGAAGAATATTTTACTAAAGGTGGCGTTACAATAATTGAATGGGCTGATATGATAAAAGAATATTTACCTAAGGAAAGATTAGATATTAAAATTAAAGTAACCGGAGAAAATACAAGACTTGTTATACTTACTCCACATGGTGAAGAATATAATAGTGTTTGTGAGGCTGTTATATGATAACTTTATTTATAGATACATCAAATCAAGATGTATCTATTGCCTTACTTAAAGATGGTAAGATAATAAATAAAATAACAAAATCTATTCCTAATGAACATTCAAAATATGCAGTTAGTTATATTGATGAAGTATTAAAGAAAAGTGAAATTACTCCCAAAGAAGTACAAAGTATTATGGTAGTAAATGGTCCAGGTAGTTTTACTGGTGTAAGAATTGGACTTACTATTGCAAAAGTTTATGCTTTACTAAATGATATTAAAGTTACATTAATTTCCTCATTAAAATGTCTTGCAATAGGTAATAATAAAAATAAATATATATTATCTTTAATTAATGCTAGAAATGATAATTATTATATAGGATTTTATGATAATAATTATAATGATGTTATAAATGAACATTTTGGTAATATAGAGGAAGTTAATGATATTATTAATAAATATAATGATGTATTAGTAGTATCTAATAATAGTGATAATGATAATGTTAAAGTTATAAATGAATTAGATATTGAAAGTATATATAATTATTATAAAGATAGTGAAAAAGTAAATCCTCATATGGTATTACCTAATTATTTAAAATTACCACAGGTATTAGAGAAAAATGTTTAGAGAATTAGTTAAGTTAGATGATAATCCTTTTAGAAAATATGTTGAGTATGTTGAAGATAATACTATAAAAGGTATGATGGAATACTCTATAATGTATGATAAAATGGAATTAGATAATATTATAGTAAAAGAAGAATTTCGTGGTAATAAAATAGGGAATAAGTTAATGAGTTATTTAGTTAGTAAAGCTATTCAAGAAAGAGTAATTAATATAACTTTAGAAGTTAGAATTTCTAATGAAATTGCAAGAAATATGTATAAAAAATTTGGCTTTAGGGAAGTAGCATTAAGAAAATTTTATTATGGTGATGAAGATGCAATTTTAATGGAAAAACAGGTGATGTAAATGAAAGATATATATTGTTTAGCAATCGAATCATCTTGTGATGAAACAAGCATGAGTATTATAAAAAATGGTTGTGAAGAAATAAAAACTATTGTTAATACACAAATAGATATACATAAAAAATATGGCGGAGTAGTACCTGAAATAGCTAGTCGTAGTCATATTGAAAATATTACAATTGTTTTAGAAGAATTATTTAATGGATTAGATTTAACAATGGATGATATTGATATAATTGGAGTTACTTATGGTCCTGGATTAATAGGTAGTTTAATGATAGGATTAATGTGTGCTAAAACAATTAGTTTAGTAACTGGTAAACCTCTTATTCCTGTTCATCATATAGCAGGGCATATCTACGCATCAAATCTTACTAAGAGATTAGAATTTCCTTTAATTAGTTTAGTAGTAAGTGGAGGGCATACAGATATTGTTTATATGAAAGAAGATTATTCTTTTGTTAGAATAGGCTCTACAATGGATGATGCGGTAGGAGAAGCTTATGATAAAGTTGCTAAGGTATTAGGATTAGAATATCCTGGGGGTCCTAAAATAGATAAACTTGCTAAACTTGGTAATGATACTTATGATTTGCCAATACCTATGAATGATGATAGTTATAATTTTAGTTTCTCTGGTATTAAAAGTGCTGTTATTAATTTAATTCATAATGAAAATCAAAGAGGAAATGAAATAAGAGTTAATGATATGTGTTGTAGTTTTCAAAATAGAGTAGTTACAATTTTAGTAAAAAAAGTTATTCGTGCAATGAAAGAATATAATGTTAAAAATTTAGTTTTAGCAGGTGGAGTTGCGGCGAATAGTTATTTAAGGGAAGAACTTACAAAGGCATGTGAACAAAATAATTTTAATTTTGTTTATCCTCCGGTTAAGTATTGTACAGATAATGCTGCGATGATTGGGGCAGCAGCATATTATGCTTATAAAAAAGGTATAGTTGCAGACTTAACTTTAAATGCTAAGGCAGTAGATAGTTTATATAAATATGAATAAAAAAAGATATTGTAGAGTAATATTTACAATATCTTTTAATAATTATTTCTTTACTTTATCAATTAATCCATATTCTTTGGCTTCAAAACTATCCATAAAGTAATCTCTTTCAGTGTCTTTCTCTATTTGCTTTAAAGGTTTTTTGGTATTTTTAGATAAAATAGTATTTAATTTTTTTTTGGCTTTTAAAATATGTTCTGCAGCAATTTTTATTTCTGTTGCCTGTCCTTGAGCACCTCCTAAAGGTTGATGAATCATTACTTCTGCATTTTCAAGGGCATATCTTTTTCCTTTTTTACCTGAGGAAAGTAAGAACGCTGCCATTGAAGCTGCTAATCCTATACATATTGTAGATACATCACTTTTTATATAATTCATTGTATCATATATTGCCATACCTGATGTTATACTTCCACCAGGAGAATTAATGTAAAGAGATATGTCATCATTGTTAATACTATCTAAATAAAGCAATTGTGCAACAATACTATTAGATAAATTATCATCTATTTCTCCATTTAAAATAATAATTCTATCTTTTAATAATCTTGAATAAATATCATAACTTCTTTCTCCTAATGAAGTTTTTTCTATAACAACTGGAATTAAATTCATATTATCACCTATAATTATAATAGTTATATTTTATGTATTTATGTAATAAATAAATCGACAAACTTTACTTTTTTTAAAAAAGTTGATATAATTTATTTAGGATAGAGGTGTGCAATGGCAAATATTATTATAACTTTAAATAATGATAAAAAAATGGAATTTAAGAAAGGTATTACTTTAGGAGAAATAATTAAGGAAATAGGTAATGATGACATAATATGTGGAATTTCAGAAGGTAGAATAGTTAATTATAATGATTGCTTTAATAAAAATACTAAACTTTACTTATATGATGTTAATACTAAACAAGGTAATAAAATATATGAAAAAGGATTACTATTACTTTTTGAAGTTTGTACAAAAGAAATACTTGGAAAAGATGTAAATGTTATAGTTAGATTTTCTATTGATAAAGGTGTATTTTGTGAAGTAGATAGACCTATATCTAAAGATGAATTAAGTTTAATTAAAAGAAAAATGAAAGAAAAAGTTGCAAGTAAAATTCCATTTGAAAAATTAGAAACTACAAGAATTGAAGCGATTGAATATTTTAAAAGATTAAAAAGAATGGATAAGGTAAAAACTTTAAGTTTTGATACTTCAAGTTATGTTAAGTTATATAGATTTGAAGATTATTATGAATATATACTTGGAGATTTACCAGTAGATAGTTCAATACTTAAATATTTTGATTTATCTTTAATTGAAAATAAAGGTGTTGTTGTTAGATTTCCATCAGTATATGATGATAAAAAAATTATTAAATATACTCATCATAATAATTATTTTAATTCTTTAATTGATTATACTTCTTGGGGAAATATTTTAGGTATAAATAATTTAGGAGAATTAAATGAAAAAATAATTAATAATAATGCTGGAGAAATAGTTAATTTATCTGAAATTATGCAAGATTATAAATTACTTTCTATTGCAGAGAGAATAGTTTTAGATAAAGAAAATATTAAGATTGTATTATTATCTGGTCCTTCAAGTTCTGGTAAAACTACTACTGCTAAGAAATTATCTTTATATTTAAAAACTTTAGGATTAAATCCAATTGCAGTATCTATTGATGATTATTTTGTTAATAGAGAAGATACTCCATTAGATGAAAATGGTAATTATGATTTTGAGTGTTTAGGAGCAGTTGATTTAAAATTATTTGATAGTCAAATAGCTAAATTATTAAAAGGTAGTGAAGTTGTTACTCCAACATTTGATTTTGTATCAGGAGTTAAAGTATTTAATAAAACAATGAAATTAGGTAAGAATGATATATTAGTAATTGAAGGATTACATGCTTTAAATGATAGAGTATTAGATAATATTCCTAGAAAAAATAAGTTTAAAATATATGTTAGTCCACTTACTTATTTAAACATTGATAATGATAATAGAATTAGTATGACTGATATTAGACTTCTTAGAAGAATGGTTAGAGATAATAGAACAAGAGGATATAAACCAGAAGTTACTTTAAAAAATTGGCATAGTGTAAGAAGGGGAGAAGAAAAATGGGTATTTCCTTATCAAGATGAAGCAGATGTATTATTTAATTCTTCACTTAGTTATGAACTTGGAGCATTAAAAACATATGTTGAACCATTATTGTTTTCTGTTAAGGAAACCGATCCAGAATACCAAACTGCGATTAGATTATTAGAACTTCTTAGATTTGTATTGCCTGTGCCAACAGATGATATTCCTAAGATATCTATATTAAGAGAATTTATTGGTGGAGGATACTTTGAATAGTGTCTTCCTTTTAATTTTAGTGTAAAATTTATGTAACATACTTGTCATAAAAAAATAAATTTGTTACAATATATATATGTAAGATAGGAGAGGATAGAATGAAAAAAGTTGCTATTAATGGATTTGGTAGAATAGGAAGACTTGTTTTTAGAATAATTGAAGAAGATAAAGATTTAGAAATTGTTGCTATTAATGATTTAACTGATTCTAAACAATTAGCATACTTATTAAAATATGATACAAATCATAGATTATATAATAAAGAAATTAGTTATGATGAAGAAAACGTTATAGTTGATGGAAGAAAAATAAGAGTATTTAGCGAAATGGATCCAATTAACTTACCATGGAAAGATATGGAAATTGATGCAGTATTAGAATGCACTGGAAAATTTGTTGACTTAGAAGGTGCAAGAAAACATATTACTGCAGGAGCGAAAAAAGTTATTATATCTGCTCCTGGTAAAGGTGAAATGAAAACAGTAGTATATAATGTAAATGATGAGATATTAGATGGAAGCGAAGAAGTAATTAGTGCTGCTAGTTGTACTACTAACTGCTTAGCACCAGTATTAAAAGTTCTAGAAGATAATTTTGGTATTGAAAAAGGATTTATGACTACAATACATGCTTATACTAATGATCAAGTAAACTTGGATGTTGCTCATAAAAAAGATATTAAAGAACGTCGTGGAAGAGCAAGTGCAATGAATATTATTCCTACTTCAACAGGTGCTGCAAAAGCAATTGGAAAAGTATTACCTAGTTTAGAAGGAAAGTTACTTGGTGGAGCAATGAGAGTTCCTGTTAGTGATGGTTCTTTAATAGATTTAAGTTTAGAATTATCTAGAAATACTTCTATTGAAGAAATTAATGAAACATTTAAAAATAATCAAAATGAAACAATTAAATTTACTATTGATCCTATTGTATCATCAGATATTATATCATCTAGTTGTGGTGCAATGGTTGATGGATTACTTACTAATATTGTAGAGTATAATGGAAAACAACTAGTAAAAGTAATTGCTTGGTATGATAATGAAATGGGTTATTCATATCAAATGGTTAGAACAATAAAAAAATTATTAAACAATTAACTCTATATTATTAGAGTTTTATTTAGAAGGAGAATGAAAAATGGGTAAGGAATTAGAAAAAAAGAAAAACAATAAAACAAAGATGATTATAATAATAATTCTTGTTTTAATTTTTTCATTAGTTGTAGGAATTACAATAGGAAAATACTTATTCGAAGTTGTTAATGCAAAATAATCTTAAAAAAAGTAATTGATATTCAGTAAAAAATGTGCTATGATATTAATGGAATAGTAGGTATAAGGGGTGATATTGTGACCTTTAAAAGATTACTTATAATTTTATCATTTGCGGTTACTGTTTTAATCGTCATATTACTTGGCACTTCTTATGCTTGGTATACTTTTGATAATGCAGTAACATCATTTAATAATGTACAAACTTTTTCAGATAATATAGATACAGCAGTAGTATTTACTAATAGTTCAAATATAGGTACTACTGTAGGAATACCAATTTTAGCTTCAGATGTTGAAGAACGCTCAGAAAAAACAATATTTACTGTTACACCTTCAACAACATTATCTGGTCGTGAAGTAGCATTTCAAATATCTTTAATTGATTTAAAAATAGATTCTGCATTAACTGGTGTTAGTAGTCTTAAATATAGTTTACTTCAAACTGTTGATGGTACTACTACGACAATTAAGTCAGGCAATTTTTCTGGAGTAACTGCTGATTCTTTAATTTTAGCAACAACTACAGTACCATCAGCAAATCTAGGTAAAACTTATTCTTATGAATTTAGATTATGGCTTGAAGAAGATAATAGTAATCAAAATGCTTTGATGGGTAAAAAATTAGAAGGATATATTAAAGTAAATACTGCAATTAGATAAAAAGTAAACTTGTAGTGTATTTACTTTATTTTTTTAAAAAAATATTATATAATTATTATGGTGAAAATGTATGAATAGAAAAGATATGGTTCTTACTATTAAGAGTATGTCAGATATAGATATATTAAAAGAAAAAAATATTAAATATATTAATATTGATATAAAAAAAGTTAATAGTGATATAATTAATTATTTTATTATTAATGGTAAAGATTATTTGTATTCTGAATCTATAAATAATAAAGATGGATATATTTATGTAGACTATGAAACTTTTGTTAAGGGTGAAGAAGTAATAAAAGAAATAACAAGTGATATTCCAAAAAATTTAAATAATATAGAATTAGCTAAATATTTATATATTATGATAGGTAAGAATATTGGTTATGATATTAGCATACTAAATAATAATGATACATTTGATTTGTCTAAAATAGGTGTTGTTAATAATATTTGGGGTGCCTTAAAGGAAGGTTATGCTAATAATGTTAGTTATACTAAAATATATTTATATTTATGTAGTTTATATAATATAAAATCAGATATAGTTAGTGTTAACGATAAGAATTATTTATGTAATAAATTAGTAATAGATAAAAATACTTTAATTGTAGACTTAACTAAAGATGTAAAATATATTGAATGTTTATTTAAAACTAGATATTTTTCTAATTATAATGATGATATAAAATTAGATAAAAAAATAGGATATATTAAAGATAATTATAATGAAGTATTAATAGATAATAATATTAAAATTAGTAACGAAGGAGAATATATATATAATTTTT
>CAJMAC010000025.1 GCA_905211265.1 uncultured Eubacteriales bacterium | reverse complement strand
ATTATATAAAAACATAGTTTTTTCTTCATTAGCATTATCACTTATTACTTTTGCTCTATGAACTTCTTCGAGCATTTTTGTATCAGGATTTTCAATAGTAAAATACATTATAATTGTAATAAATGTTTCAAATGATGTCATAAGAAGTAATCCAGGATTATTTTTTTGAACTATTGTTACTATTAATGATCCAATAATAAAAAATACAATTGGCCAAAATTTCTTGTTTTTAACCTTTTTATAATTCTTTATTAAAAGTATAGTCCATATTGTCATACAAACAGTTGCTAAGAAATATATGATATTAGCAGATGGACCATATGAATATATAATCATGTTTTCATTATGATAATATAAAGGTAGATAATAAACTAGAAGTACAATAACGAAAAATATAAATGTTATTGATATAAAAAACTTTTTAATTTTTTCAGTTAATTTATCATCTTCAGTATATAGTCCAGCAATTAAATAGCAAAAGAAAAGAAAAATATATGATACTAAATAAATTAAATACAATCTTGAAATAATAAAATTAAGCATTGGTACAATATCATTATATAAAACAGTATAATAACACATAATAGCAAGAATTAAGCCAATAAAATTGCATATTATTAACATAGAATATATCTTATTTTCTAATGTTTTTAATCTTTTCTTTGAAAAAAATACTGTTATTAATAATAAACTATAAAAAACACTGCCTATTGTCAAAAAATTTCCACTACTCATATCATATCCTCCAATAATATTATAACATAAGAAAAGAATTGTAACAATAATTTACAACTCTATTTTTTATTTTTTTCTTTCTAATTTTTTATAATCTGGTTTTCCCATTTGCGTATATGGTACTTCGCTTATTATTTCAAATTCATCAGGTATAGCTCTAATAGATAATTCTTTTTTACAAATTTCTTTTATATCATTTAATATAACATTAATTTCTTCATTAACATTTTCTTTTAAAACAATATAAGCTTTAGGATATATACCGGAATCATTAGAACATCCTACAACAACACAACTTTCTACATAATTAGAAGTTGAAATAACATCTTCTATTTTCTGTGGAAATATTTTAAATCCATCAATTCCTCTTATAATCATTCTTTCTAATCTATTAACCGGATATAATCTACCTTCATTATCCATATATCCAATATCTCCTGAGTGTAACCAAATTCTCCCATCACTATGCATTCTGATTGTTTTATTTGTTTTAGTAGGATTATTTAAATATTCAACCATTATTGATGGACCACTTACACATATTTCTCCTTCTTCAAAATATCTTAATTCTTCACAAGTTTTAGGATCAAATATTGATATAATATTTTTTACAAGTGGAATCCCTGAAGATAATAATTTACTACATTCTGGAATTTCTAAAGATGCTGTTGAAGATAATTCAGACATTCCCCATCCCATTAACATTGGCGAAGGACTATTATGTTCTTTTAAATAATCATTAATTTCTTTTTCTTTATGCGAATCTAATGAATAACCTCCACAACCTGGACCATTAAAAAACGATAAATCTTTTAACTTACATTTTTTCATAAGATTGTTCATATTCGCAGGTATTGTTAAAGTAAAGTTAGGTTTATATTTTTCAACACTTTTAACAAATATATCTGCATTAACAAGTGGTAATATAATATTTTCCATTGACAATGAAAATGGTAAATTAATGGATGCAACTACACCAAAAGATGCAAACGCTGGTATTACAGATAAAAACTTATCTTCTGGTTTTACATTTAAAGATGTTTGACTATATTGAAAAGCAATTGAATTAACATTTTTATTTGATAAAACTATTCCCTTTGGTAAATTAGTTGTACCACTTGAATGTACTATTAATGCTAAATCTTTTGAATTTTTCTCAACAAAAGTTTTAAGATTCTTATCTAGTTTGTCAAATTCTTTCCATCCAATAACATTATTAGAAATTACTCTGTTTTTATTATCTTTTAATGACTTTAAACCTAATAATAATTTTAATTTAAGTGGTGCTGAAGGACTAACAGGCAATAATATAACATTATTTAAATTCATTTTATCTAATGATTCTTTCATACCATCATAATAATTATCACATAATAATAACAATTTAGATTTATTTTCACTTAAATAATATTCTATTTGTGAAGCGTTTGATCTTGGATCAAGCATATCACAAACTACTCCTAATTTATTTAAGGCATATATTGAATATATAGTTTCTGGTGTTGTTGGCATACAAATTGATACAATATCATCTTTTTTTATACCAAGTGACTTAAATTTACTAGCATACTCATCTATTTTTTCAAATAATTCATTGTATGTAAATTTATTACCATAATAATTTATTGCTATTCTATTTAAATTATCTTTATTCTTTTCAAAAATATATTCATACATAGAATAATTATCAGGTATTTCCGAATTTATTGCATCATCACTATAAAACTTTAACCAAGGTTTATCAACTGAAGCATATCCTGTCATTGGTCCTAAAATATTTCCTAACGAAATATTCTTTAAGTATATATCTCTTGCACTATTATTTGTATTAATCTTTAAATTATTAATTTTTCCCATAATAACCCTCTTTTCTTGGCATATATTTTATCACAAAAATTAATTAAATGCAACACTTTCAAGGTATCAAACTAATCACATAAGAATAATTTAACCTCTTTTAATTAAATAATTTAAAGATTCCAACTCACCATTCAATTGTAATTTCTCTTCATAATACTTGTTATTATACCAATAAGTTTTATAAGCATAACCATCATTATTACTTGTAATAATTCTATATTTATCATCAATTATCTCTAACGCAGAACAATTAGATAACATTATGCCCACTAAATTACTATCCGTTAATTGTAATTTAGAAGATTCCATTCTACCTATTTCATTACAATGTGGTGTAATAAATAAATTAATCCAATTTAAACATTTTACTACCTCAAAATGAACACTATTATCTATAATATAATCTGAATTACAAGAATTAAAATAACATACTGCTCCTGCAGATATACCACATATTACTTTTCCTTTATTCCATGATTCATATAATTTTTTATCAAATCCATTCTTCTTCCATAAATCAATCATTAATGAAGTATCTCCCCCACCTTCATAAATAATATCTGCCCATTCCATTAATTCATTTACTTTTTCACTATCTTCTAATTCTGTACTTTTTAACATTCTACATTCTAAATTAAATTTCTTACCATAAATATTTTTCATTGTAGTAAAATAACTTTCCTGTATTTCTAATGGCATTGCATGATTTATAAATAAATAGTTAGGTTTATCTTTATTAGTTAATTTAATTATTTCCCTATCTATTTTTTCAGTTTCGTATAAAGAATAACTTCCATCTTCTAGAATTCTTCCATTTTCTCCTCCACCAATTGCTACTATTATTTTACTCATATTACACTTCCTTTAATATTTTACTTATCAATTTTTCTTTTTAAAAAATCACCATTATCATTTAAAATCCAAGCATTAACTACCAAATGAAATTCATCATTATTTAATTTAGTGCCTCTAATTGCTATTTTATCCTTTTTCTTTCCTTTGTAATCATATAAATCCCAATATTCCATTTTATCACCAACCTTCCTAATAAAATTATTTCTAATAAAATACTACCATACCAATTAATAAAAGTAAATAAATATAACTAATTTTATTTGTAAAACATAACATTTTATGATAGAATTAAATTATAGAAAGTAGGAAGTAAAATGAATGATGATTTTTTAAATGATAATGATATGGATAACTCTTTTGTAGAAAAGAAAAAAGCCCCAATATTACAAATATTTGGTATTATAATTTTAATACTATTATTAGCAAGTGGAATATATTATTACTTTGTAATAGATAATCCTAAAACTATATTAAAGACATATTTTAACTCTATATCTAGTATTGATAATATTAATTATCCAAAATATATTGAATATTCTCTAAAAGTTAATGTAGACTCAAATAATAAAGAAAATGAAGCACTATGTGATTTATTAAATAAATTAATACTTAATATTAAATCTAATAATAATGAAGAATATAATTCGTATATATTTAATTTAGGATATGAAGATAAAGTATTACCTAATATTAAATTACAAACTAAAAATAATGAAAATAAAATATATCTATTACTCGAAGATATTTATGATAAAACTATTGAAATAGATTTAAGCAATGAAGAACATAAAGATATTAGTAAAATAGATAAAGATGATATAGAAAAAGAATTTAATAATATATATGATATATTAAAGGAAGAAATAAAAAATATTTTAGAAAAAGGAGAATATATTAAAAAAATAGAAAAACTAGATAAAAAAATAGTTAGAAAATATACCATTAATATAAGTAAAAATACATTAACTAATGCCTTTAATAACTTACTAAATAATAAAGATTTTATTACTTCATATACTAGAATAACTAATCAAAGCGAAGAAAAAGTAACTAAAGAAATTAAAAATATAATTAATAATTTAACAGATATAGATTTCTCTATATATCAAGAATTAATAAATAATAATATTATTAAATATGAAGTATCTTTTGATAACGAAATTATTACAATGACATATTCAAATAATATGTACACATTTACTTATAAAGAAGATGACAAAGTTATATATACTGGTACAATTACTATTGATAGGAATGATAGTAATATTACAACATATTTTAATACTACTTATATAACTGATAAAGAAAATATAAAAACTAATATTGTTATTAAAACAAGTGATACATTAAATATAGAATTATTTGATACTACTAATAGCATAAATATTAATGATATATCTGATAAAGATATGAATAATATATTAAATAATATTTTAAATAACGATGCAGTTAAAAGTATTTTAAACAATGAAGAAGCAGCTAATTATATAAAAGAAAAAAATGCTTAAAAGAACTATAATTTTATAGTTTTTTTTAATATAAAAATTCCCCTAATTAAAGGGGAACAATTACATCATTTCTTCTAAATCACTAATTGCTTTTTTCTTAGCTTTATCCATTTTAGATACCATTTTTTTCATATTACCATTCTTAATATTTTGATATAGTAATACACCAGCGGCACCCATTCCTACTAAAGCCATACTAGATTTTAATTTCATAGTTATCACCACCGTTTTTAGAATAATGATTTATACATATTTATAACCCGTTTATAAACTATGTACAATACTTATTATTTACAAATAATAATACTTTATACATTTTTATAATTACTTATTATTAATTCTTTTAAAGTAGTTTTTCTATTATCAATATAATCATTCTTAACTCCATATATAAATGAATTTGGATCTCCTACTAAAATTAATTTATTCTTTGCTCTTGTTACTGCAGTATATACTAACTTATTATATAACATTCTTTTAAATGAATTAACAAAAGGTATTATAACCATATTAAATTCACTACCTTGTGCTTTATGAATACTAATTGCATATCCATGACGAAAATTATTAAATTTATCTCTTGGATAAGTTACATAATTACCATCATAATCAATAATTACTTCCGTAGTTTTTCTATTATTAATACTTACTATATATCCAATATCACCATTAAATACATTATTGTCAGGATCGTTTACTAATTGTAATACCTTATCTCCTTCCCTATATATAACTTCAGACATGATTATTTCATTTTTTTTTGGGGAAGAAGGATTAAATATTTCTTGTAAACTTTTATTTAAATTATCTATACCATTTATTGATTTATACATCGGTGCAAGAACTTGTATTGTTTTATCATCATATCCTCTTGATATAGCTTTATTTACTATTTCATTAATATTATTTATAACTACATCATTATCACAAATAATAAAATTATAATCATCTTTTTTATTAGTAAAATATTCATTTAAATCTTTATCTTTTATTTCATATGCTAAATTTATTATATAACTATCTTCATTTTGACGATATAATCTATTTAATTTTATTACATCAAGCATTTCACTTTCAATTAAATCTTTTAATACTTGACCTTGACTAACACTAGGTAATTGAAAATAATCACCTACTAAGATTATTTTAGCATCTCTTTTAATACCCTTAAGCAATGAAGACATTAATACAGTATCTATCATACTAGTTTCATCTACAATTATATAATCTTCTTGATTTGGATGATATGCATCTACTCTAAACATATTTCTTTCTTTATCCCACCCCAAATACTTATGAATTGTTGAAGCACTAACTCCCGTAGATTCCATCATTTTTTTACTAGCCCTACCAGTTGGTGCAAGTAATGCAATATCCTCTAACTTAACTTTACAAGTATCTTTAAGTAAACTTACTATTGCTTTAATAATCGTAGTTTTTCCTGTACCAGGACCTCCAGTTATTATAGTTAAATTATTATTAATAGCTTTTATTATAGCTTTCTTTTGCATATCATCATATTTAATATGATTCTTTTTTTCTAACGATTCTAATTTTTCTTCTAGTTTAGGTAATTCTCTTTTAGACATGTCATTTAAAAAGCATAATCTATCTTTAATATATAATTCAGCATCGTATAATTCTTTTAAATAATATCTATTATCTTTTATTATTATTCTACCATTTTTATTTAATTTTATAAGTTCATATTCTAACTTCTCCATATCAATTTCAACATATTTATTTATCCATAAATATATTTCTTCAATAAAAGAATATGTATCACCATTAGAAAAAGTAAGTTCATTTAAACTATGTATAATTAATGCAGAAATTCTTCTTGTATCTAATGTATCATAATTATTATTTAAAGCTATTTCATCAATAGTATTAAAATTAAAATCTAATTCATCAATTAAAGAATATATATTATTATTTATTTTATCCAAAGAATTAACTTTATATTTATTCAATATACTTAAACTATCCTTAGTATTAAAACCTAAATGTTGTAACTCTAAAACTATTTCTGAAGTAGATTGATAAGATTTTAAAGTTTCATATATTTTATCTATCTTATCTTTATTTAATCTAGGAATAAGTAATAAACTATTTGGATTATCTAATATTACTTCAATTGTTTTTTCTTTAAATTTTTCTACTATTTTTTCCGCAGTTTTAATTCCAATAGGAAACAAATCACTAGATAAAAACTCTATTAATTCATCTTTTTTCTCAGGTAGTAAATTTTCATAATTAGTAACGTTAAATTGTACACCATATTTTTTATGTATAATTAAATTACCTTCCATTTTATAATTATTTTTTAATTTTAAATCTATAAATGTACCAACAAAATATGCACTAGATTTATTCTTTAATTCCACTACATCAGTATCAATTATTTTAATAACTCCAACTGTATAACCATTATCACTATTAGAAAATATTTCTGTTGTATATTTACCTTTTATATAACTCATAATATCACATGCTTTCTAAATAATTATAGCAAATTATCATTTATTTATCTACATATATTTTAAAATTACGACTTTTTTCAACTTTTTTTAATTAAATACTTGACAAAATATACAACTTCGGTTATTATATAAACTACCAATTCAAATTTTAAGCGAATTGGTGCTAGTATCACACTAGCCAACCCCTTTTTATTCTTTTGGGAGACTGTTCCTTGGGGGTCAGTCTCTTTTTTTATGTCCAAAAGAAAAAAAGCAAAATTGCTTTTAACTATTTATATCTGATGTTGCAGTTACACTCGCATGAATAAATCCTTCGTATACTTCATCATTATAATTAGTTTGATTTTCTAATGATTCATCAAGCCATACATATACTTTATATGTAACTTGACTATTAACTACATTAATATTGTCATATATAACTTGATTTGTTGTTCCATTAACTGCACCTGTACTAACTATCGTATTTCCTACTACAACAGTATATCTTAAAGCATTATCTGTAAAATCCATTGTGGAAGTACTTTTAGTAGTTAAATATATTGTACCTACACCTACAGCATTACATGATGATTTTAAGCCAAACTTTATATCAGTATTAAATCCTGAACTATAACTAGAACCAGCACTTAATTCTCCATCTATATTTTGTCCTTTAGTGTATGATATATCAAAACAAGATGAACCAGAAATAGTATTATTTGTTTTAGAAACTCCAAATAATGAATATGTAATTCTAACAGTTATTACAGTAAGTGCTACTACTAAAATAATTAATAAGGCTACTGTTTTTTTATCTCTATTCATCTTCACGCCTCCCTATCATAGAATAATTATAGCAAAAAAAAGTAAAAAAAGAAAGTACTTTTATTTACTTTCTAATCTTTTAATTCAATATAATCTCCTGAATCTAAATATATAATACCTAACTTACCATCCATTTGGCTAACAATACTACTATATCTATTTAACTTTTCTATTCTAGTTAAAGTTATATATACACTATTACCATCATTCATATAAAGTAAAAATCTAGATTTATCTACTTCATTTGGAGTATATTCTATTTGTGATATCTTAAGTAATATATTATCATCTATCTTAGTAAAATAATATACAAAGTCATCATATACACTACTAATATCATTAGTTATTATTGGTAAATTATTTATTTTATAATTATTATCTACCATATTTTTATTTTCTAATATTATTTTATTATTATATATTGCTAACATTTTATATTCATTAATATCCAAATATACTTTAAAATTCTTTTTAGTTACCTTAACATCTTTAATATAATTATTATTTTTTAATAGATTACTTTTTATTTTAGACTTAAAAGTTAAGAAATAATAAGGATAATTATCTAAATAAGATTCATTAATTATTTCTTTATCACTAACTATTTTATTATTTAATATATAAATATTTTTAATTCTAATATGTAATACAAAGTATATTGTATTACATATAAGTATTACTAACATTAAAAGTATCAATATATTTTTTATTTTTATTTTTCTCTTTTTTACTTTAACCCTTATCTTCTTAGTCTCTTTCATAATTACACTCCTAAAGTCTAATCTATTATTTCTTGTTCTAATATTAAATCTATATTATATTTTTCTTTAACTTTATCTTTAATTAAATTTATTAAATTTATTATATCACTACCCTTACAATTATCTTTATTAATTATAAAGTTAGCGTGTTTTTCTGATATTTCTGCACCATTTATATTATATCCTTTTAAATTACATTTTTCTATTAATTCCCCTGCATGCATACCTTCAGGATTTCTAAATACACTACCTGAAGACGGATAATTTAATGGTTGAGTAGATATTCTTCTTTGTCTTCTTGTTTCTATTAATTCTTTTGCTTCCAAAATGTCACCATGTTCTAATTTTAATGTTACTTCTAAAACTATTAATTTTTTATTTTCTTTTAATAATGAATCACGATATCTAAATTTTAATTCATTATTTTTTAATACTCTAATATTTAAGTCTTCATCTAAAACAGTAATTTCTTTTACTACATCAGCCATAGATTTATTATACGCTCCAGCATTCATTGCTACTGATGAACCTACTAATCCTGGAATACCCGCAGCAAATTCTAAACCAATTAAATTATGTTTTAATATTTCAAAGGATAACTTAGGTAATGGATAACCAGATTCTACTTTTACTATATTATCATTAAAAGTAATATTATTTAATTTATCTAGTTTTATTATTACTTTATCATAATAGTCACTCGCTAATATTATATTTGAACCATTACCAAGTATAATATAATCTATATTGTTATTCTTTAAGTTTTTAAGTAACTCTATTAATTCATTAACTGAATGAACAAAAACTAAACATTTACAAGTTGCATCAATTCTATAAGTATTATATTTTTTTAAAGAAGCATTAAAATAACATTCATAATTATTTAGAAAATCCATTATTTATCATCCCTAGTCATATTCTTAAGTATCTTATATATTCTTTCACCACTATCTTTAATACCCAAAGTTTTTAAATTTTTCTTAATATCTTTATAATATTTTTCATCATTAAAACATTTATCTATATTACTAATTAAACTATCCATAGTTAAATTTTTTTCTTCGATTAAAATACCAGCATTTTTCTCATATAAATCCATTGCATTCTTATATTGATGATTATTTGTTACATAAGGACTAGGTATAAATATTGTAGGAATATCTAATACCATTATTTCACTCATTGTAGAAGCCCCCGCTCTTGAAACAATTAAATCAGACATTTTCATTACCCTAGGTAATTCATATATAAAAGGTACTATTTTTACATTCTTATATTCTTTTTTCTTATCTAATTTTTCATAATAAGAGTTACCCGTTACAAATAATACTTCATAATCTTTATCTTTAAATAAACTTAAATTTTTATATATCATATCATTAATAGTCCTACTACCAAGACTACCCATAACAATTAAAACTAATTTTTTATTCTTACTTAATTTATATTCTTCTTTTTTAGCACTAGGTAAGCTAATTGCTTTTTCACTACATGGATTACCTGTAAGTATTGCCTTACTCTTAGGAAAATCTTTTATTGTAGATTCAAAACTAACTCCAACCTTAGTAGCATATCTAGATAAAAATTTATTAGCAAGTCCTACAACACTATTTTGTTCATGAATTAATGTTTTAATTCCAAGACTATGTGCAGTAGATATAACTGGGGCAGTAACATAACCACCACATCCAATTACAACATCAGGATTAAATTCTTTAATTATTTTTTTGCATTTAGATTTAGCCTTTAAAAAGTTAGATAAAGTTTTAAAATTATTTAACAAATGTTTTCTATCAAAACCAGTTACGTGTAAACTAACGTAAGGAATATTAAACGAAGGAATTAAATCTTTCTCCATTCTATTATCTGTTCCAATATATAAAAATTCACTTTTAGGCTCTATCTCCTTAATTTTATTTATTATTGCTAAGGCAGGATAAATATGTCCTCCAGTACCTCCTGCAGAAATTATTACTTTCAATTTATAACACCTCACTATAATTATATCAAAAAATAAATAAAAAGTATATATTATAATAAATTATACACTTTTTTATTTAAATTTATGTCGTATTATTTCTTAATATCTTCTAATCTAACACTAACTAACTTACTTACTCCAGATTCTTGCATAGTAACACCATATAATATATCTGCAAATTCCATAGTTTTCTTTTTATGAGTAATTAAAATAAATTGTGTTTTATCTCTATAAGTATCTAAATACTTACCAAAGTTTTCAACATTTGCATCATCCAAAGCAGCTTCAACTTCATCAAAGATACAAAATGGTACTGGTCTAACATTAAGTATAGCAAAAAGTAAACTAATTGCTGTAAATGTCTTTTCCCCACCAGAAAGCAAAGTAATACTTTGTAATTTTTTACCCGGAGGTTCTGCCTTTATTTCAATACCAGTATTAAGTAAATCATCAGGATCTGTTAATATCAATTCAGCTTTACCACCCTTAAATAATTCTCTAAATACCTTAGCAAATTCTACCTTAATTAATTTAAATGTTTCATAGAATTTATTTTCCATAATATTATCCATCTCATTAATTATTTCATTTAAAGTATCCTTAGCATTTAATAAATCATTCTTTTGATTAGTTAAAAATTCATATCTTGTATTAACTCTATCATATTCCTCAATTGAACCAAGATTAACTTCTCCAATAGAATTAATTCTATTTTTTAAACTATTAACTTCCCTTCTAGCATCTTCAGCATCTATTTCTAATTTAAAATATTCTTTTGCATATTCAAATGTTATATTATAATCACTACTTAATTTATTAAGTAAATTATCTAATTTTACATCCATACGATTAACTTCAATATTTAAATTATTTAATTCTTTTTCTTTTTTATTTATATTACCATTTGCACTATTTAAAGTATCTTCAGTTTCCTTAATACTTTCTTCATATTTTATCTTATCTAATTTTAATATATCTAATTCCTTATTTAATTTATCTAATTCCTCTTTTTTCTTATAATAATTATCAAGTAATATCTCTATTTCACTCTTCTTATTAGTAATATTATTTAGATCAGATAATTCTCTATCTAAATTACTTAATTCACTTAAATAATTAGATTTAATGCTATTCTTATTATTAATTAATAAATTAACCTCATTTATCTTAACCCTATAATTAGATAATTCATTATTATTACTAATAGTAACATTATTAATATTATTAAATTCACTATCTAATAATTTTAATTTCTTATTAATATTATCTAATTCATATTTATTTTTATCTAATTCATATTTTAAAGATATAACATTATTTTCCTTAACTTGTTTACCTCCAGTAATAGAGCCCCCAACATTTACTACTTGTCCATCTAATGTAACTATCTTATATTTATGATCTATTTTTTTACTTAAAGCATTTGCTATATCAATGTTTGTAACTACTATTACATTACCTAATTGATTTAAAATAATATTATCATACATTTTATCATATTTAACTAATGATGATGCAATACCAACATAACCATCAGTATTAGACAAAATAGATAAAGTATTAAAATCAATACTCCTAGGCTTTATAACATCAAGTGGAAAGAATGTTGCTCTACCTATATTATTCTCTTTTAAATAATATACCATTTCCTTAACACAAGAAGTATCTTCCACAACAATATAATTAGCACTTCCAAGTAAAGATATAGAAATAGCCTGTGAATACTTATCTTCTACTTCAATTAAATTACCAATAGTATTATGTACCTTAGTAAACTTAGGATTAGATAATATACTCTTAACAGAATTAGGAATACTACTATTATTATTAATATTATTTTCTAGTATTTCTATCTTATTAACTAATTCTAATTTTATCTTATTATTTTTATTTATTTCATTATATATCTTATTTTTATTATTTAAATTATTATTATAAACTATTTCTAATTCATTAATTTTATTATTATAATCATTAATAATCTTATTATTTACTTCAATGTCATTATCTATAATAGATATATTATTATTTAACTTATAAATATTTTCTTTTATAGATATAATATTACTTTCTATCTTATCAGTTTCATCTTTATATTTTTCTCTTTCCTTAAGTAATCTAATGTCAGCATCTATCTTTTCTACCTCCTTAGTCAAAGATAAAATATCAACATTTTTCTTACCAATTAATTCATTAGTATTTCTTAAAATTTCTTTTTCCTTAAGTAAAGATAAATCATAATTAGAATTACTACTAGATAACATAGTTAATTCATCATTTAATTCATCAATTCTATTCTTATTCTTTTGATAAATATTATTTATATAATCAATATCATGAGTAATTAAAGATACTTCAATATTCTTTAATTCATCCTTTAATTTCTTATATTCCTTAGCCTTAATACTTTGAATTTTTAAAGGCTCTAAATTAACATTAAGCTCACTAATAATATCATTAACTCTATTAATATTTTGACTAGTTCTATCTAGTTTTCTCAAAGCTTCTTCTTTTCTTTTTTTATATTTTAATACTCCCGCAGCTTCTTCAAAAATTGGTCTACGTTCAATTGGTTTAGTAGATAAAATTGCATCTATTTTACCTTGTTCAATAATATTAAAACTCTCTTTTGCACTACCAGTTTCCATCAATAAATCATTAATATCTTTTAATCTACATTTAGAATTATTAATATAATATTCATTTTCTCCTGTTCTAAAAACAACTCTCTTAATAGCAACTTCATTAAAATCTATTGGTAATACTCTATCACTATTATCAAATACTAAAGTTACACTTGCACTATTTAATGGCTTTCTACTCAAACTACCAGAAAATATAACATCACTAGAATTTTCTCCACGTAAACTCTTCATAGATTGTTCTCCTAATACCCACTTAACTGCATCTACAATATTACTTTTTCCAGTACCATTTGGACCTACTATACCATTAATATTACTTCCAAGTTCAATATTAGTTTTATCTGCAAAAGATTTAAATCCATAAGCTCTAATTTCCTTTAAATACATCTTACTCACCAACTTACTATTAAATTATATAATATTTTTTAATTTAAGTAAAGAATAGTTTATATTTTAAAGAAATAATTATTTATTAAAATGTTTTTTATATATAAAAGATATCAAATACAAAATAATAGATAATACTATAAATATTAAACTTATATATATAAACTTATTAGTAATTATATTAGATATTTTATTAATATTTATAAATGTTATATTTCTTTTAACTAAATACTTTATAATAAAACTAATTAATATCATAAATATACCTGAAATAAAAAAAGTAAGACTATATGTTTTAAATAATAATACTTTATTCTTAATTATTAATGCTAAAATAATAATAATTAACAATATTAAAAATATTAATACATACATTATTCTATCCTCAAAACTTCTAAATCATAAATAAAATCACTTATATCTTGTTTATAATAATTACTTTTATTTATAACCTTATTTTTTAAATTAGTATTAATATTATTATCTTCATTTATAGACATTACTATTAAATCATATATTTCATTATTAGATAACTTATTCTTATTATGTAACTTATAATTAACTACACTACTTAATACTACTTGTAAATTACTATTTAATTCTTTCGAAGACATTAATATATTCATATCTTCTTCATTTACATTTAATTCATTTTTAACAGTATAATAAGTATTATTATACATTCCATCGTCATTAGTAAGTAAATCCTTAATAGTTATTTCATTTACTATTTTATCTATACCTTCCTCACTAGATACATTAATTACTACTGCATATGTTCCAGCAATAGTACAAATTATTACAAGTAAAATTGATAAAAAACTAATTAATAATATGTTCCATTTCTTCATATTTTCACCATTAATTAGTATTTATTAATTCTATTTCTTTATACTTATTTTTTATTTATTTCTAATAATATTTCATCTGATATATAAATATAATCTTTATTTATTCTTAAATAATTATTTTCTTTAATTAAATATTTATCTTTAAGTAATTTATCTATATCATAAATATTTTCTAAATAATCATTATATTTATTTTTAAATGTATTTAAATTAATACCCTTTAACTTTCTAAAACCAAGCATTAATTCATTATCTTGTTTTTCTTCCATAGTTTCTTTTATATTACTTAATATATATTTATTATCTAAGTATTTGGTAATACTTCTTGTGTTAGTAATTCTATTATTATTAATATAACTAACACTACCTAACCCAAATCCAATATAATCTAAATTATTCCAATATACTAAATTATGTTTAGAATAATAACCTTCCTTGGCATAATTACTTACTTCATAATGAATATAATTATTATTTTCTAAAGTTTTTTCTATATATTTATACATTTCATATTCTATATCTTCATTTATATATTTTCTATTCATATTATTTAAAATAGTATGATTTTCAATTATTAAACTATAACATGATATATGAGGAATATCTAATTTTAAAAATAAATTAATATCTTTCTTTACTTTTTCTATGTCTTCATCTATTCCATATATTAAATCAATATTAATATTATTTATTCCATTTTCTTTTAATAATTTAATTACTCTAAATACATCCTCTTTATTATGAAATCTATTTAAGTATTTTAAATTATCACTATCAAATGTTTGAACTCCTAAACTTACTCTATTAACATTATTTTCTTTCATTAATTTAATTTTATTTATATCTAAATTTTCTATATTTGCTTCCATAGTAAACTCTATATCATTAGATAAATTAAATTGTTTTATAATAGAAAATAATTTCTTTAATTCATTATAATCTAAACTTGATGGAGTACCTCCCCCAATATATAAAGTTTTTATAATACTTCCATCATATCTAGATTTTAGTGAGTATAAAGTTTTATTAATACCAACAATGATTGTATTTAAATCTGAAGTTCAAGAAAGAATTAGAGAGTTTGTTAAAAATGGTGGTAAAGTAGTATTTAGTTTTAGAACTGCAATTAAAGATTACTATAATAATTTAACATTAGGGCAGTTAAATCCAAGTTTTTACACTGATTTAATAGGTGGCTTTGTTGAAGAAATAGAATCTCTTCAAGAAGGTCAAAAGGTTAATGTTAAGGGGATAAATGAATTTAATGGAGTTGAAGGTAGTGGAACTGTATTTAGAGATATGCTAAAAACTACTACTGCAGAAAGTCTATTTATGTATGATGATGAGTTTTATAATGAATTATCAGCTATAACTTTAAACAAATATAAAAATGGTGAAGCTTATTATATAGGTACTGGTGTAGATA
>CAJMAC010000024.1 GCA_905211265.1 uncultured Eubacteriales bacterium | reverse complement strand
TAGAACTAATGATAAAGATATAATAGTTGATGGTGGAATAGGTGTAGGAGTTGTTACTAAAAAAGGTCTTAGTGTAGAAGTAGGAAGACCTGCGATAAATCCAGTTCCTATGAGGATGATAAACACTGAAGTTAGAAAAGTTATAGGAGAAGATTTTAGTAGTAATATAGGAAAAGAAAAATCTTTAAAACTGACAATATCAGCTCCACAAGGTGTAGAAATAGCAAAGAAAACTTTTAATCCTAGACTTGGGATAGTAGGTGGAATATCTATTCTTGGTACAAGTGGAATAGTAGAACCAATTAGTGCTGTGATTGGTGCAATTCTAGTAATGTTTATAAAGCCAATACTACCATTTATCTTAGGGTTTGCGGCAGGCGCTATGTTATATGTCATAGTAGAAGAATTAATTCCATCTGGTAAAACTTCAAAAGAAAATAAATATGGTACAGTAGGCGCAATTTTGGGTTTCATTATTATGATGGTTTTAGATATTGCCCTTGGTTAACTGAAAAGTAACTGATAAATGGGATTTTTACTTGTCTTTTAAAGAAGATTATGGTAAAATATAATGAAAGTAGGTGGATAATAATGGTTGGAAATAAAATATCAGATAAAATATTTAGCACAGTTGTATCAATTATTTCATTTATATTGATGGCTGTTTGTGTAGTTTGTATTATTATTAATACCAAAAAAGAACCTCAACAAGGTGATACTGGACAAGATGGTAAATCTGCCTACGAAATTGCAGTTGCAAATGGTTATAAAGGTACTGAACAAGAATGGTTACAATCATTAGTTGGCTCAAGAGGAGAAAGTGGCATAAGTGTTGTTGACGTTAAACTAAATGAAAATGGTGACCTAGTTATTACTTTATCAAATGGAGAAGTAATATCTTGTGGTGGCCATTCTGATCAATGTGTTCATGAATACTCAGATTGGTCAATTATTAGTGAAGCTTCTTGTGAAAACTTAGGAATAAGAACTAGAGCTTGTAAGAAATGTGATTATAAAGATTATGAAATAATTGACAAAGAAGAACATAAATATATTGAAAAAATAGTGTCTCCAACTTGTGTTAGCGAGGGATATACCGAAAAAACTTGTGAAAAATGTGGCAAAGTAGTAAAAGAAAATATAGTTGAAAAAATTGAGCACGATTATGAAGATTTTATAATTGAACCTACATGCACAAAAGATGGCTATACTGAACATATTTGTAAAAATTGTGGTAAATTATATGCCGATAATACAGTAGCTCATCTTGAACACAACTATGAATTTTTATATGAAGTTTCTTCAACATGTAAGGAACACAAAGTTTTAAAGCAATGTTCAATTTGTAATAACGCCCAATTGTTTGATGAAAAAATCGTAGCTGAGCACAATTACGTTAATAATGTTTGCACGGTTTGTGGCAATAGTCTATTAACTGCTGAAGAAAGTTTTGAATTTACTTTATTAGAAGATAATACGTATGAAGTAAAACTTAAAAAATTAGAAAATATACCAAATACAATTGTAATACCAGAAACTTATAATGATGTGGCTGTTACGGTAATTGGTGATGGTGCCTTCAAAGATTTAAAAGAAATTGTATCAATCAGTCTTCCTAATACTATTACTAAAATAGGTAGAAATGCATTTAGTGGATGTGAAAATTTAGTAACAATAAATATTAGTGAAGGAGTAAAAGAAATTGGTAATTCAGCATTTAAAAACTGTTATAGTTTGAAAAATATTGAACTACCTTCAACTATTGAAAAAATTGATACACTTGCTTTCTATAATTGTAAGAGTATAAAAGTATTTGTTCTTTCACAAAATTTAAAATCAATTGGTGAATTTGCTTTCTTCGAATGTAGCAATTTAACTTATGTTGAATTATATAATAATGTAGAAACAATAGGTAATGGAGCATTTACAAATTGTGTAAATCTAGTTAGTATTAATATTCCTGCATCAGTAATCAATATGGGTGAATATGTATTTGCAAATTGTACAAAACTTACAATATATTGTGCATTTACTAGTGCACCTTCAACATGGTCAGTAAACTGGAATGCTGATGAATGCTTAGTTAAATGGGAATAATAATAGCGTATAAGTGTAGATAAATTAATATCTACACTTTTTTAAAATATAAAAACTGCTAATATAGCAGTTTTAAAAATAAGGCAATATGGCTTAGAGGGTTACCAGTAGTATGTATTAAATACTACTGGTAATAGATTAAACTAGTTGTGAACAAAGAGTTTCGCAGTTTATCGGTTCAAAACATTGAACTGCTCCAATACAACTAATTTTTACAACGATTGTGTAAGTAGTACAAGTTACTTCTGTTGTTGTTTCATCATATGATAATAGACGTAAAACAACAGTTTCATCGTTTCTTACATCTTCAACTCTAAACAAATTACATGCAGTTCCATTTATACCTGCGTTTGCGGAAAAGTATTCACCGTTGCAACAGTTACAAATAGAAATAGGCTTAGTATTGTACCTCGCATTCATCATGCAGTTATCGCATTGATTTGCAGCATTCGCAATAACAGCTTCTTTTTGCATTTGGTCAATTCGCTTTAGTAATTGCGCAATTGTTCCGTTATTATTTGTCGTAGTTGTTGAAGTTGTTGTAACATTTGAAAAACAGGCCATATCGACACCTCACTTTCAATGTATAATATGAATTCATTGTAAGTATTGTGTATTTAAAAGCCTATAAAATATAAAAGTAAGTAATATAAAGCAATTTTGCTATATGCAAACGTTATAACTTGCAAAAATAGCATAAATAGCGTATAATAAATAATATGAAAGTAGAGGAATTAATTATGCTTTATTTCTTAAGTATTGAACCCAATGCTAAATTAGTATTAATGGTAATTGGTATTTGTTGTATATTACCTATTCTTGTAATTGGTTTAATTTTATTAGGTAAGATAATTTATAAACATCGCATTAATATGCGAAAATTAAGAGAAATGGAAAAAAATGGCGATATTGTTAAAGAAAAAAAAGCAAAGAAAACTAAAACTTCAAATGTAAATTATTTAGCTTTCTTTGGTGGTGATAATAATATAGTTTCCATATCTAAAAATTTATCACGTGTTAGTGTAGAAGTAAAAGATGTTAAACTTGTAGATTTCGATGCTTTGAAGAACGAAGGTATTGGTGTAATGGTTACAAGAAATACTATAAAATGTTCATCACAAGCATTTGCGGATCAAATATCTGACAAATAACTATAAAGCTTTTGCAATACTAGACACTATTGTTTCTTTAGTTGTTGTATCAGCTTTTTCCCAAAGTAATTCAAAAAGAACGCCTAGGCCAGGAAGAATCTTTTCTTCACCAACTGATATTGCATCTTGAATTGTTTCATAGACTTCTTTGGTTGAAGCTCCTTTTAAATTTTCTTTGACAGAATTTCTAATATTAATATTCATAATAAAACCTCCAATTTTATTATGATTATTTTTTGATAAAATATACGAAAGAGGTGACTTAAATGAATTTTGAAAAAATTGTTTATAATCATAAAGATGAAATTGTTAAAACTTTTCAAGAGTTATTACAAATACCTAGTGTTTTAGATGAAAGTGACGCATCAGTTGGTGCTCCTTTTGGAAACAATATCAGAAAAGCATTAGAGTATATGTTAGCAAAAGGAAAAGAAGATGGTTTCGAAGTATTAAATGATGAAGGATATGCGGGAAGAATATCTTACAAATGTGGGAATCAAAAAGAATCAGTTGGTATTCTTTGCCATTTGGATGTTGTTCCTGAAGGTAATAATTGGACGTATCCACCATATGAAGCAAGAATAGTTGATGGTAAGATTTTCGCAAGAGGTACAACCGATGATAAAGGTCCAACAATTGCATGCTACTATGCTTTAAAATTTATTAAAGAAACAAATATTAAATTGAAAAAAGAAATTCAAATTATTCTTGGAACTGATGAAGAAACAGGATGGCGTGGTGTTAACCATTATTTCAAAAAATATGAAATGCCATCAATCGGTTTTGCTCCAGACTGTGATTTCCCATTAGTATATGGGGAAAAAGGTCGTATGTCGTTTGATCTATCAACTAATTATCATGAAGAAGATGTTGTTGAATATATTCATGGTGGAGATCGCTATAATGTTGTATTAGATCAAGTTGTTGCAAAACTTAATAAAGATTTATCAAATGAATTTAAGAAATATTTAACTGATCATAATTTAAAAGGTGAAGTTAAAGGCGATTTATACATACTTGAAGGAGTTGCAGCACATGCAATGGAGCCTCAAAAAGGTGTTAACGCAGGAATTCATATGTGTCATTTCTTAAAAGACTATTCTAATAACAATATGATTAAATTTATTGATAAGTATTTTTATGATGATCCATACTTTGAAAAAATGGGGCTAGCATATAATGATTATGAAATGGGACCAATAACAGTTAATATGGGCATTATGAATATTGAAAAAGATAAAACTAGAGTTACGCTAGATTCAAGATTTCCTGTTAGATATGATATTAACAAATTCAATGAAACATTTAATAAGATACTAACTGATAATGATATTATAATTGCTGCGAAGACTTTTAAAGAGCCACATTATATTGATCCAAATGATGACTTAGTAAAATTACTTCATAAAGCGTATGTAAAAAATACTAATGATACTGTTAATAAACCATTCACTGTAGGTGGTGGAACATATGCCGGAATATTGAAAAAAGGGGTAGCCTTTGGTATGCTGTTTCCAGGTGAGCCTGAACTAGCTCATCAAAAAGATGAATGTATTGCAATCGAAAGTTTATTAAAAGGCATACTTATTTATATTGACGCTATTTTATTATTAGGTGAAGTAGATGCGTAGAAGAAATGTTAAAAATGCTAAACAACGCATTGAGAACCATCCTGAACTTGTAATTGCTAATCCTAAAGAATATATTGGAAAATGGCATGAGGTTTTTAATAATGACAACCCTATTTATTTAGAAATTGGTATGGGAAAGGGAAAATTTTTAAGAGAACATGCATTAAAAAATCCTAATATTAACTATATTGGAATTGAAAAATTTGATAGTGTTATTGTTCAAGCTGTTGAAAAAATTGCACCTTTGAATTTAATTAATATAAAGTTAATTAATGTTGATGCCGAAGAATTATTAGAAATATTTAATGCTAATGAAATAAATAAAATATTCTTAAACTTTAGTGATCCATGGCCTAAAAATAGACATCAAAAAAGAAGACTTACTAGTGAGAAATTTTTAGCATTATATGAAAAAGTATTAAATGGCACAATTGAAATGAAAACTGATAATATAGATTTATTTAATTATTCAGTAGAATCTTTAAAAAATTATGGTTATGTTATAGAATATATTACTAATGATTTACATAGTGAAAATATAGATAATATAGAAACAGAATATGAACATAAATTTAGTAGTAAAGGAATAAAAATAAATAAATTTATTGCTAAAAAAGTTAAGTAATAGTTAATTCTCTTGAATTAACTATTAATTTTATGTATAATTAATATGTGATGTAAAAATGAAAGAAAAAGTAGTAGTTAAAAAAAATATAATTAATTTAAAAAATTATAAAGATAATACTTTAAATATAGATACTTATATGGAAAGTATAATAAGAAATATATTTGATTCTAATAAAAGTATTAAAATATTAAAAAAAGATAGATATAATTATCTTATATATTTAGAAGATAATTACGAATGTAATTTAATACTAAATAATTGTATTGATTTATATGATTATGAAATAAAATTAATATATAAAGATAAAATGTTTACTTATTTAATTGATGAAGATAGCGAGATGTTAAAAATAAATATGAATACATATAGTTACAAAAAAGATAATAAAGATTATTTTATTACTAAATATAATTATGTATATGAAGGAATGATTATAGATAGATGTAATAAAATATATATTCAAATTATAGATAATACTTTAAATGATAAAATATTTAATGATTTACTTAGTATTATAGATTCTTCATATACTTTAGAAGATATTTATAATAAATTAAATTATTATGCTAATATAAAAATAATTAAATCTAAATTAATAGATAATAAAACAAATGAATTAATTACAGATAAATTAGTAATTAAAAATAATTCTTTAGAAGACCTAAAACTAACTATAAATAATCAAGAAAAAAAATATATTATAGAAAAAAATAACGATAATTATATAGTTACTTATATTAATTCATCTTTAGAAGATATAAATAAATCTTATTTTACTATTAATAATAGTACATCTTTTGTAAAGAAATTAGAAAGAAAAAAATCTTTCTAATTTTTATTGTATATTTTTATTTTTTATTGTATAATTTTATTATAATGAAGATAGAAAGGATGTTATGTATGAAGAAAAGAATCTTATTAATCATATCAATATTTGTAGTAGTATTAATATTATTTAGTAGTTCTTATGCATTACTTTTTAAAAGTAATCAAACAGAAAAACAAGATTATACTACTGGAATGCTAGAAATAACATCTGAAACATTAAGTGGTAGTGTTACATTAAATAATCCATTGCCTATGTCTGATAGTGATGGAGAAAATACAACACCATATGTTTTTAGAATAACTAATACAGGTAATTTAACTTATAAATTTAATATAATGTTACTTTCTACAACAACTAATAATCAAATAAGTTCTAACTATATAAAATTAAAAGTAAACACTGATACACCAGTTAAATTAAATAGTTTAACTGATGGAATAATTTTATCTAATATAACATTAAAACCAGGTAAATCAATTGATGTAACATTAAGAGTATGGTTAAGTGAAGATACTCCAAATACTGAAATAGGCAAAACATTTAATGCTAAAATAACAACTGAAGGAGAAGCAGTTTATACAGAAAGTCCTGCTAAAGAGACATTAACTAATTTAGGATTAACTGTTTCATCAGGAACACCAGACTTTTCTAAAACTAGTTGCTCTTCAGGTTGTGATGAATCTACTGTAGGAATATATGAAGCTGAAGATGATATAGGAACATCATACTATTTTAGAGGAGATGTAGAAAATAATTATGTATATTTTGCAGGATTCTACTGGAGAATAATAAGAATAAATGGTGATGGTTCTGTTAGAATGATATATGATGGAACAAGTGCTCATGATAATGGAGAATCATCTACTGATAGACAATTGGGAATAAGCAAATTTAATAGTGCCATTAATGATAATGCTTATGTAGGATTTATGTATGGAGTAACAGGTTCTTCAACTTATGCAGCAACACATACAAATACAAACAATAGTACAATAAAAACATACTTAGATAATTGGTATAATACAAACATAAAAGGTACAACAAATGAACAGTATATAGTAGATGCAATATATTGTAATGATAGAGAGGTATCAACAGTATATACTGGAAATGGTTCTGGAACAACTGAAACATTATATAAATCTAGTGAAAGATTAGAATTAAATAGAATACCAACATTAAAATGCAATCAAGTCAATGATAGATTCACTATGAATAAAATAGTAAGTGGAGTAACAGGAAATGGAGCATTGACAAACTCAATAGGATTGATAATTGCCGATGAATTAATGTATGCAGGTGGTAGTTCAATTAGTGACAATTATAAATATTATTTATATACAGGACTAAGTTATTGGACAATGTCTCCGGCTAAATTTAAAGAAGAACTTGCCCAAGAATTTAGCACATCAGAATCTGGGAGTTTTCAAGGAGGTATCGTATACGGCAGTGCACATGTTCGCCCTGTGATTTCTCTTTCCTCTGGAGCACTATCTAGTGGAACAGGAACAAAAAATGATCCATTTAGATTACCAGATCCTGAACCTAATTCACCAGATATAGTAGATGGTTTAATACCAGTAGTATATGATGAAAGTTCTAGCACATGGGTAAAGGCAGATTCTACTAATACAAATAATTCTTGGTATGATTATAATAATAAATTATGGGCTAACGCAGTACTTGTGACAAGTAAAAATAGGAGTACATATCAAAGTGCTAATCCTGGTACAACAATTAGTACATCTGATATTTTAGCATTTTATGTATGGATACCAAGATATAAATATAAAGTATGGAATATAAGCAAACAAGCAGGAGCAGAGTCAACTTATGCATATAATGCAAAAACAGAAGGAATAGATATAAAATGGGAAAATGAAAAAGAATCTACTGGAAGAATATCTTGTGAATATAACTATAACGTAGATACATCAAATGGTGGAATAGATTTATCTACAACAACCGCAGAAACTTGTACTGGTTCAAATGGACAATATTATACTCATCCAGCATTTACATTTGGAAATGATGAGTTAAGAGGATTTTGGATAAGTAAATATGAAATATCAAGTAGTAGTCCAACTGCAACAGATGGTGGAGGTAATGTAACAAACTTAACAGTAAGGTCTTTACCAAATGTTAATAGTTGGAGATATATTCAAGTTTCTAAAATAAGTACAGTAATACAAAATATGCAAACAAGTAGTAATATATATGGCCTTTCAACATCAAGAACAAATACTGACTCACATATGCTTACAAACTTTGAATGGGGTGCAGTAGCATACTTGACAAATTCAAAATATGGTAGATGTACAGATGGAAGTTGTACAGAAGTAACAATAAATAATTGCAATACTTATGTAACAGGAATAGGAGCAAATACTGTGTCAGCAAGTAGTTCATCAACAACTTGTACAACAGCAGCAAATCAATATAATGGTACATATGGAAAACTAGCAAGTACAACAGGTAATGCAACTGGTGTATATGATATGTCAGGTGGTTCATATGAATATGTTATGGGTAATATATCAAAAGTAACAACAGGATATACATTTTATCCATCAAGTAGTAGTTTTGCAAGTAGTTGGTATACGACTGACACAGCAAAATATGTAACAACGTATGCATATGATAGTAGTAATAAATTTAATCAAACAGCATATAACAGAGGAAGATTAGGCGATGCAACTGCTGAGACTTTGTTATCTGCATCAAGTTCAGGCGGATGGTACTCGGATTACGCGATCTTTCCTTATTCCAGCACTGCTTGGTTCAATCGCGGCGGCTACTTTAACGATGGTTCTTATGCGGGCGTGTTCAACTTCCGCAACAGCAATGGCTACGTCGACAGCACCAATTCGTCTCGTGCCGTTTTGGTTTCGCTTTCTACCTAGACTATCAGTGAACTATTGTTTGCTGTCGAATACCTTAAAACAAAAAAGTTGATATGATAGAATCAATATAGGGGTATTCCTCCCCAACCAACTTTAGCTTTGACTTCTCCAAATAGCAGATTCTTTCATCAAAGAAATAATAGATAAGAAATTGTCAAAATGTAAATGTCAACATAAAAACTTAAAAAATGTCAACGTTAAAAACTTATATAAATGTTGAAATAAATTATTTTAATTTTGTACCACAAAATGGCATAATGTAGGTACGAAAGTAAAAATATTAATATTAAAATAAATGATAAAATTATTACTATATAGTTGATAGTTTTATCTTTTTATTTTATAATTATATTGTGATATTTATGTATATAAAGAAATATAAAACAAATGATAATTATTCTGATATTTTAATGTGTAGTGATGGAGATTATTTGATAGGTTTATGGTTCGAAGAATCAAAAGATAGTTTAAAACATAAAGGCGAATATATAGAAAAAGAATTACCTATATTTGATGATACTAGTAGGTGGTTAGATTTATATTTTAATGGTATTATACCTGACTTTACTCCTGAATATAAGGTTAATAATATTACTCCTTTTAGAAAACAAGTAATAGATATAATGAATAAAATACCTTATGGTAATGTTATAACTTATAATGATATAGCTAAAATTATTGCTAAAAATAATAATATTAAAAAGATGTCTGCTCAAGCAGTAGGTAATGCTGTAGGAAGCAATCCAATATGTATTATTATTCCATGTCATAGAGTAGTGGGAGCAAATAATAAACTAACAGGTTATGGTGGAGGACTAGATAATAAAATTAGTTTACTATCACACGAAGGAATAGAAGTATCAAAATATAAGAGGTAGTTATGAATAGATGTAGTTGGTGTAATTTAAATAATAAAAAATATATTGAATACCATGATAACGAATGGGGTAAAATTAATTTTGAAGATAAATACTTATTTGAAATGTTAATATTTGAATCTTTTCAAGCAGGATTATCTTGGGAATGCATTTTAAATAAAAGAGATAGTTTTAGATTATGTTATGATAATTTTGATATAGATAAAGTTATATTATATGATGATAATAAAATAAATGAACTACTAAACAATAAAGACATAATAAGAAATAAATTAAAAATATTATCTAGTATTAATAATGCTAAAATATTTAAAAGTATTGTTTTAGAATATAAATCTTTTTATAATTATTTATGTACATTTACTAATGGTAAAATATTTTATGAAACTAGCTTAACTAAATCTAATTTATCAGATGCTATATCATTAGACTTAACTAAAAGAGGTATGAAATTTGTAGGTTCTACAATTATATATTCATATTTACAAGCAATAGGCATAATTAATTCACATGAAAAGTCTTGTTATTTATACGAGGAAATAAATGATATTAAATGTAAGTGGTAGAACAGATATAGTAGCATTTTATACCGAGTGGTTTATGAATAGATATAAAGAAGGTTATCTTGATGTAAGAAATCCTTTCAATAAAAAATTAGTTAGTAGAATATACTTTTCTGATGTAGATTTAATAAGGTATTAAAAAACTATCTAAAATAATAAAAATAGATAATATATATGTAAGATATGATCCAATTATAATAAATGATAAATATAATATAGATTATCATATTAAAGCATTTAGTAAATTATGTAGTTTATTGAATGGTTATGTAAAAAGAATTATTGTTTCATTTTTAGATGAATATAAAAATGTTAAAGAAAATAGAAATATATTAAAATATAAAATATTAACGGATAATGATTATAAATTAATCTCAAGAAATTTCAGTAAAATAGCATCAAATAATGGTATGACAGTACAAACTTGTTTTGAAGATAGAAATTTAGTAGAGTATGGCTTAATCAAAGGAGAATGTCTATCTCATGAATTAGCATATAAACTAACAGGTAAATCTTATAAATCATGGACTGCTAGAAAAGAAAGAAAATGTAATTGTGTTCAAATGGTAGATATCGGAGTATATAATTCTTGTAAACATTTTTGTAAATATTGTTATGCTAATTATAATGAAAAAGAAGTAATAAATAATTACAAAAATCATAATCCTAATTCTTCCTTATTAATCGGAGAATTAGAAAATGATGATATAATAAAAGTAAGGAGAATTTAATATGGAAAAATGGTTAAAATTAGCAATGGAAATACAAGCATTAGCACAAGATGGACTAGCTTATACAAATAATAATTATGATATAGAAAGATATAATAGATTAAGAGAAATATCAGCAGAAATGATTAGTTTAAAAACAGACTTATCACTAGATAAAGTTAAAGATTTATTTTGTAATGAAGAAGGCTATCAAACACCAAAATTAGATACTAGAGCAGCAATATTTAAAGATAATAAAATATTATTAGTACATGAAAACAATGATACATGGTCACTTCCAGGTGGTTGGGTAGATGTCTTAGAATCTATTTATTCCAATACAGTAAAAGAAGTATATGAAGAAGCAGGATTAGAAGTAATACCAGATAAAATTATAGCAATACAAGATAGAAATAAACATAATACTCCAATATATGCTTATGGAATATGCAAAGTATTTGTTTTATGTAATTTAAAAGGAGGTAGTTTCAAAGAAAATATAGAAACTACAGAAATAAAATATTTTTCTTATGATGAACTACCAAAAAATCTAGCAAATGAAAAGAATACCAAAGAACAAATAAAAATGTGTTTTGATGCATTAAATAATGATAATTGGAAAGTAGTATTTGATTAATGAATAAAGAAGAAGTAATTAATTTTATTAAAAATAAAAATATTTGGTATGAAAGTTTAGAACATAAAAAAGTATACACTATGGAAGAATTAGAAAAATTAAACTTACCACATAAAAATAGTGAAGCAAAGAATTTATTTGTTAGAGATGATAAAAAGAAAAATTATTATTTAATCATAGTATCAGGGACTTCTAAAATAAATTTAAAAGAATTTAGTAAAAAATATAACACAAGACATTTAAGTTTTGCTAGCGAAGAAGATTTAATGAATATTTTAAAATTAACCAAAGGATCAGTTAGTCCACTTGGAATATTAAATGATAAAAAGTGTTTAGTTAAAGTATTTATAGATAGTTATTTTATAAATAAAGAAAGTATAATTGGAGTACATCCTAATGATAATACAATGACTATTTGGTTAAGAACTAATGATTTAATTAATATAATAAAAGAACATTGCAATATTATACAAGTAGTAGATATTTAATTATAAATAAAATCTATTTTGTGATATAATATATTTATAATTCGCGTAATTTACAATTCTTATGATGGAGGTATAAAAATGAAATTTGATAAAGAAAAATTTAATGAAAAATTAGGAGTATTTGCACATGATGCAAAAAATATTGCATTAGATGTAACTGATAAGACAAAAGATGCAGTAGTAAAAACTAAGGAAGTAGCATTAAAATCAAAAGATGCTGTAATGGAAAAAATGGATGTAAATGGGGACGGTAATGTTGATATTGAAGATATTATTATCTTAGGTATAAAAACACCTGGAGTAAAAATATCAAGAAGTGAATTTCTAAAGAAAGAATTAACTAAAAACTATCAAGAAGATATTATAAATAAAGCAATAGAAACTACTCCAATGAATGCAGGAATATCTAATGAAGATATAGATAAAATAGCAGATGAAGTAATCAAATATGAAAGAAACTGCGTATCAGGAATATCTGCAGCCTTAGGACTTTCTGGAGGAATAAGCATGGTTGCTACAATACCTGCAGATATTGTTCAATATTATGGATATATGTTAAGAGCAACTCAAAAACTAATGTATCTATATGGATTTCCTGAAATTAACCTAGATGATGAAAATAAGTCGTTAGATACAGAAACATTAAATATACTTACACTTTGCTTAGGAGTAATGTATGGCGTAGCAGGTGCAAATAATGCTGTTAAAGCAATGGCCAATGGACTAGCCAAAGGAGTAAGTAAAAAAATAATGACTACAGCCCTTACTAAAGGAACATTATATCCAATGGTAAAAAGTATCTGTAAATGGTTCGGAGTAAATATGACTAAGAAAATGTTAAGTGGTATAGCACAAAAATCTATTCCTGTAGTAGGAGGTATCATCGGAGGAAGTATCACTTATGTTTCATTTAAACCTTGTTGTGAAAAATTAAAGAAATCATTACAAGATACATTATTAAGTAATCCTAATCATATAGAAACAAATGAAGAAAAAATAATAATTGATGGTATAGTTTGTAATGAAAATTAATAAACCAAAGATTAATAATTGTATAAATAAAGACTTATTAGAATGTATAAATAATAATGAATTTAATAATGGCATATTTAATAAAAATATAGCTAACATAAAAATAAGTTCTCTTACATTTGATAGTTGTATATTTGATAATATTGATTTTAATAATATAGAATTAGAAAATATCGATTTAGTAGATGTCATCTTTAAATCATGTGATTTATCTAATAAAAATTTTAATAAACAATTTATAAGTAGAGTAGTATTCGATAATTGTAAATTAGTAGGTACAACATTTATAGAAAGTAATATAAAAGATGTAGAATTTAATAATTGTAATTCAAAATATACTAATTTCTCTAATAGTATTATTAATAATTTAATTATAAATAAAAGTGATTTTAGTTTATCTACATTTAATGAATCAAAAATTAAAAATCTTATTTTAAATGAAGTAAAACTTAATGAAACAGAATTTATAAAAACAAAATTAAAAGATATAGATTTTTCTTCCTGTGACATAAATAAAATAATATTTGATACAAATTCTTTAGAAGGTATAATAATAGATAGTTTCCAATCTATAAATATTGTAGGATTACTTGGAGTAAAAATAAAAAATTAATAAATGTTATTAAAATGGGCGTAATTTCCTTTATAAATTGGTAGAGTAAAATATTAATTTAATATATTATATTTACTGAAAAGAGAGTATTATGGACTTGGGAACTTGGAGAAACATCTCCTGATCTAAAACAAGCAACAATACTATCTAAAACATAAAAAGTAAATTTAGAGGAATTAATAAATAATAAGCAAGAAGTAAAACATACAAATAAAGAAAGTAAAAGTTTAGTAAACATAATTGGACTTTTCTTTATTGACCTTATTGCCTTTCTATTTTTTGTTATTATATTGCTATTAATAATTTCATTATTCTTATTTAGTATTTCTTGCATCATTGTAAGAGTATGTATATTATTAAAAATTAATTTTGCCAATATTATACCTATAATACCATATTATTGTGGTATTCCTATATCATTAACATTATTTTCTTTAAGTATTGTATCTATAATTACTATAGTTATTATAAAAAAACTTTTATCTAAATATATTTATCTTGTAAAAAAATATAATTATGATACATTACTAATTAAGAATAATGATAATGTACCTAGTACTTCATTAAGTAATAAACAAAAGAATATGTTAAAAATAACTCTAATTTGTTTTTGTACATTCTTAATAATTTCAATAGTATCTTGTATAATAAGTGCAAAAGATTTAGCATTCTATCATAAATGGAATTGGTTCAATTAATAAGTGGTAATATTTACTACTTTTTTTAATTTATTTGTATAAAAAGTATGGTATAATATTCAAAAGAGGTGCAAAAATGAATAATAAGAAATCAATTAATAAAGGAATAATATTAAATATTATAATATCTTTGATACTAATAAGTGGTTTTCTAATATGTTATTTTAATATGATCAAATTAGAAGTAATAGGTAGTATTGGAATATCTTTGATATTACCTTATGGATTAATATCTATAATAGTTCAAATTATAATATTATTTTTAAATTATATTAGTAAAAGTGGCAAGAAGTTTTTAATAATAATTACATTAATTCTTGAAATATTAAATATTATTTTTGCAAATATCACATTTATACCATTTCTATTTTTAAATTTATTATCTAATATTAAAATATTAGCATATTTAATTATTATAATATATGAAGTTTTAAATGTATATACAATTACTTTAACAATAAAATTAGTAAAGTAGAGGAAAAATATGAATAAGAAATATAAAGTAATTACATTATGTGGATCAACTAGATTTAAAGATCAATTTATGAAAGCACAAAAAGACTTAACATTGCAAGGAAATATTGTTATTTCAGTAGGATTATTTGGTCATTCAGGAGACCAAGAAGTCTGGGAAAATATGGACGAAGGAACACTAACTAAAACAAAAGAAATGTTAGATGATATGCATAAAAGAAAAATAGATATGGCAGATGAAATATTTGTAATAAATGTTAATGGATACATTGGCGATAGTACTAAATCAGAAATAGAATATGCTAAAAAACATGGTAAAAAAGTAAATTATTTAGAAAATTAAATAAATACAATTTATTAATATAATAAGTTGTTTTTTTATTATTTTATGTATTTAATTATTGAAAGAAAAAAAGTGTTTTATCAAAAAAATAGCAATATACTTGACAAACAATTGTATTTGTGATAATATATGAAATACCTGAAAAAGAAGGGGTTGGAGGTATTTAAAATGAAAAAAATGAATTTAAAAAATAAAAGAAATATAATTGATGATATTGAAATATTAAAAGAAAGAGAACCATTTTCAAAATTAACAGATAGTGAGCTTTTAAAGATAGTTTTTATAGTTATAGGATATCTTACATTTTCTACAGTTACATTTATGTTAGATATAGTTTATTTTGCTTTATTAATTCCAGTTTTAGGATTAATTGGAGTAAATGTTTATTTCGTTAAAGAATTTATAAAATTAGGAAAAAGAAAAAAAGCAGAAAAAAATATGAATGAAGTAGTTAAAGCACTTGTAGTTAATGATATAAAAACAAACTCTAATAGACTTTCTAATAGCACAGTTAAGCATGAAACAGTAGAAAAAAATGGTATTGAAGAATCTTATAGTAATTGTTATTTATTCTTAGATAAAAATGATAAATTAAATGGATTATATGAAGAAATAAATATACCTAATAAAACAGTTGACTACTATACTTTAAATACTAATGAAGTAGTAAATATAACACAAGGAAAAAGAAAAGTATTAACTAAAACAGATACAATCATAAGGAGGTAATTAAAATGTTTGAATTTAAGTTTGATAATCAAGAAAATTATAAAGGAATGGAACAAGATATAAAATCTTACAATAAAAAAGATAATATACCTTTTATTGGTAAAGTAGGAATAGTTTCAGCATTCGGAGGAACTTTTGCTACACTTGCAACTACATTAAATACAAGCGGTATTGATCCAAGTATATCAATCGCAACTGGTGCAATAATGGGAAGTGTTATATCAGCATTAGCATTAGAATCTATAATTAAATTAGTTAATAATACAAAAAGAAATAAAGCTAAAAAGAATTTAGATACAATTGTTAATAGTTGTAGAAAAAATAATTTATTAACAAGCTCTAATAATTTATCAGAAAGTATTATAATTAAACAAAGCAATAAAGAATCAAAGATAGTAACTGATGAAGATATAACTACTTCAAAAGAATCAATAGTTAATGATAACTATTATCTATTCTTAGATAGCAATGAACAATTAAGTGGTATTCTAGAAAGAAAATCTTCAAATAGCAATAATGATGAAACATTTGATGAAACATCTTATTACATACTTGAAAACGAAGATATCAAACCACTAGAAAATAGAGTACTACAAGTTAAAAAACTAGTTAGAAAACCAAAAGATAATTAATTTTATCTTTTTTCTAAAGAATATTAGGTATTAAGGGGGCAAAAAAATGAGTAATTATAATTTGCTGGGATTATACGATCATAACATAGAAAGTTATGAGAAAATAGTTAAAGTTTTTGAAAAAGAAAATATCGTAGGAATAGTACATGCCACTGGTACTGGTAAATCCTATAATGCTTTGCAATTAGCATTAGATAATAAAGATAAAAAAATAA
>CAJMAC010000023.1 GCA_905211265.1 uncultured Eubacteriales bacterium | reverse complement strand
TTGATGCAAGTGGTAGTGACTATATTATAAATGTTGTTAAAGATAAACAGTTTAACAAGGCCAAAGTTTTAGTAAAATATATTGAATCATATTTTGAAGATAATGGTGGAAAGTGTTAATTTAATAATATATTTTATAGATAAGATCAATTCTATATTGGTCTTTTTTTCTAAATTATTGACAACTTAAAAAACGACTATATTCAAAATATTTCCAAAATCAGAAAAAGCATGATATAATTAATATACAAGAAGTAAATTGCATTTTTGTTTATTGTTTGTGAGGAGGTATAATGAAGAAGAAAAAAATACTAATAATCACACTATGTTCTATAATAGGTTTAATATTTTTAGATTTTATAATCGCTCTATCATTTAATAATAGTCCAATAATTAAAATTAGAGATTATTATAATGGTGGTTCTACTGTTTACAAAGATAAAGGAATATTTACAAATACTTATAAATGTTCTGATGGTAAAACTAAAACAGTTTTAAAAGTAACTAAATATGTTTGCCCTATAAATGACATTGAAAAAGATATAAAAGAAGCAATAACAATTACATTTGATACTAAAGGTGGAAGTATAATAGATAGTATTACTATTGGCAAAGATATTGAACTTACACTTCCAAAAGAACCTACACAAGATGGCTATGTTTTTAAAGGTTGGGTTGATAAAAATGAAACTCCTATTTATAACAAAGCATTACTTGCAGAAGACACAACACTTTATGCAGTTTGGGAAAAAGTAGAAAATAAAAAAACTAGTTCTAAAACTGAAAATTCTAAAACAAATACCAATACAAATAATAACAATAGTAGTACTAATAATAATAAACCTAATCAGAATGCAAATAATAATACAAACATCAATAATAATGAAAATACTACTTTACCTGAAGAAAAACCACCTGTTGTAGAAAAGACTCAAGCAGAGAAAAATGATGAGTATAGAAAACAACTTCAAAATAAGTATTCAGTTAAAATAGCATATAAAAATGAGTTGGGGAATTATACAATAAATGGTTATGGTTCAGATAAACTTAACGATGATAATAAAATAAATAATTGCCTTGGCGAAATAGATAAAACTTTAAAAAACTATCCAAATGGTTTCTTTAAAGAAATGAAAGATTATGGAATGCCTTTAACCATTTACTTAGTAAATAGTATTAGTGGTAATGTTTCAGGACTTACTGATGCAAAAGATAAAAATGATATTAAAATAATGATTGCCCCAGCAAGTTTATTTGAGAACACTTTAAATCATGAAATAATGCATTATATAGATTCTTATATAAAAGTTAAAGGCTATCTAATGCTTATTTCTTATCATCATATGGAAAAACAAATTATTTGGAAGATCGAGCAGTAATATTTTCAGACTTAATGACTAGAACTTTTACAAAAGATTATTATGCCAATGGTACTCCAATAAATAAAAAAGCAAAATTAATTAGTTTGCAAATTAAAGAACACTTTAACACATTATCTAATACAGGAAGATATTATTGGGATAGATTCTTATAATATAAGTTTAAATAAATTAATTTAGGAAAGGAGGAAAGAAATGAAAAAAGATTTACTTGTAAAAATAATTATAGCAGTAGTTGTTCTTGCAGGATTAGGATATTTTGTATTTACAAATTATATTTCTAAAGAAAAAGAATTGGTTTTTGAAGCAAGAATTAAAGAAGTGACAGTAAATGATAATGTATATACTGTTTTAGTGGAAGAATATGACAAAAAGAAAAACGAATATATTGTAGAGTATGAATTTGAAATAAATAAAGACACAAAAATAGTTTATAACAATGAAGATTCTACTGCAGATAAATTAAAAGCTAATCAAAAAGTAACTATTACTTCATCTGATGTGATGTTACCTAGTGAACCAGCTAAATTACCTAATGTTAAAAAAATAGTTATTTCAAAAGATTAATTAGTTTTAAAAGTTTTGCTAAATAAAGCAAGACTTTTTCATTTATAAAGAAAGTGTTTCTGAAGAGTTAAAAAAGGTAGTCACTAAATTTGTAACATAGAAATCAAAGAATTTAAGATTTAAAATTATAAATATATAAGAGTAAGATTTTTATGTTTTATTCTTGCTTTTTTTACTTCTTGTAAACATTTTTGTTGCAAAATAAAGAAAGTGTGATATAATATATAGTGTTCCCGAAGGAAATAGTCTTTAAATTGATTAGGGAATAAAAGTTATATAGGAGTGATGAGGTATCATTACCCTACATGTTAGGTTTTGAGGTATGCAGTTTATTTCTAAATGTATCAAATTGTGCTAATTAGTAGGATAATTTGAATTGTTTTGAAATCTTGTGAAAAGTCTTTATTTCAAAGAGTTTAAAAAATTATCCAAAACCACTGTTGGGAGTTCGATTCTATCATTCATATCATTTATTTAAAAATAACTATTAATGCGATGAAAAGGACAAGATTATATAATATTATTTTATAGAGAATTAGTGGTTGGTGAAAACTAATAGTAAATTATATAATTACTACCTTTAAGCAGAACTCGAAAGAGATTTCCGGACATTCCCATAAGGTCCGTTATCATTAATTAAGTACAATAAGGATGGTACCGTATTTTAAAATACTCCTTATATTGTGCTTTTTTTTATTTTAGAAAGAGAGGAAATATTATGGAAAACATAAAAGAAAACAAAGAATTAAATACTTTAAATCATAGTTGTGCTCATCTATTAGCACATGCAGTAAAACATTTATATCCTGATGCTAAATTTTGGGTTGGACCAGTAATTGAAGATGGATTTTATTACGATATTGATTTAGGAGATACAGTAATAAAAGAAGAAGATTTAGCAAAAATAGAAAAAGAAATGAAAAAAATTAGTAAAGATAATAAACTAATTAAAAGAATTGAATTAAGTAAAAAAGAAGCACTAGAAATGTTTAAAGATGATAAATATAAACTTGATTTAATTAATCGTATGGATGAAAATGATACAGTAATATCAGCATATCAACAAGGAGATTTCATAGATTTATGTCGTGGACCACATATGAATTCTACAAAAGATATGAAATATTTTAAACTTACTAAATTTAGTGGAGCGTATTGGAAAGGTGACGCTAAAAATAAAATGCTTCAAAGAATATATGGTGTATGTTTCTATAATGAAGAAGATTTAAACGAATACCTAAAATGTTTAGAAGAAGCAAAAGAAAGAGATCATCGTAAAATAGGAAAGAATCTAGAAATATTTATGTCACATGACTTAGTAGGTAAAGGAATGCCATTATGGTTACCAAATGGTGCAATAATAAGAAAAGAATTAGAAAATTACATTTACAAAAAAGAACAAAAACTAGGATATAAACACGTTTATACTCCATGTGTAGGAACAGTAAATTTATATAAAACATCAGGTCACTGGGATCATTATAAAGAAAATATGTTCCCAATGATGAAAGTTGATGAAGAAGAATTTGTTCTTCGTCCAATGAATTGTCCACATCATATGTTAATATATGCAAATGACTTACATTCATATAGAGATTTACCTATTAGAATCGGAGAATTTGCAACAGATTTTAGATATGAAGCAAGTGGAGCAGTAAAAGGTCTTGAGCGTGTAAGATGTATGTGTCAAAATGATGCTCACTTATTCGTAACACCAGAGCAAATTGGCGAGGAATTTAAAAAAGTAGTATCATTAATCTTAGATGTATATCGTGATTTTGGTATTAAAGATTATAAATTTAGATTATCATTAAGAGATAAAGAAGATAAAGAAAAATACTTTGATGATGATAAAATGTGGGATGAAGCAGAAAATAAACTTCGTGAAGTATTAAATGAATTTGGTATAGAGTATTATGAAGCAGTTGGTGAAGCAGCCTTTTATGGACCAAAACTAGATGTTGAAGTAAAACCTGCGATTGGACCAGAAGTAACATTATCAACTTGTCAATTAGATTTCTTACTTCCAAGAAGATTTGAATTATCATATATTGATAAAGACGGAACAAAACAAATACCAGTAGTATTACATAGAGCAATATTTGGTACATTTGATAGATTTACAGCCTTTATCCTTGAAGAAACAAAAGGAATACTACCATTATGGTTAAGTCCAGTTCAAGTAAACGTAATACCTGTAAATAACGATTATCATTTAGAATATGCAAGTAAAGTAAAAGACTTACTAGAACAAAATAATCTAAGAGTAGAACTAGATTCAAGAGAAGAAAAATTATCTTATAAAATGAGAGAATCACAAACTAAGAAAATACCTTATACACTAATTTTAGGAGATAAGGAAAAAGATACAAATACTATAAGTTATAGAGTTCATGGAAGTAATGAAACTACAACTATGGATACACAAGGATTCATTGATAAATTAATTAATCAAATAAAAGAACATAAATAATTATATAAAAATATAAATAGTGTAAAGTAAAGCGTAATAACTTTACTTTTTTCTCTCTTTAATGATATAATTTAATTAGAGATGAACTTTTAAAAAATATATTAACACATTTTATATATAGTTAATATATAACAAAATTATTAATAATAATAACATATAATATATTAGAAAATAATATTTATTCCAAACTTATAAACAGGTGATTTTATGAAAGAAAAAGCATTCGAAGTATTAAAAATATTCGAAAATAATGGCTATATAGCATATATAGTCGGTGGATATGTTAGAGATTATTTAATTGGTAAAAAAACATTAGATATAGACATTTGTACAAATGCTACTCCTAAAGACATAGTGGAATTATTTGATCAAGTTCAAGTATCAGATTTCTCATATGGAAGTGTATCAATTATTTATAAAAAAGTAAAATTTGATGTAACTACATTTAGAAAAGATATAAAATATGAAGATAATAGAAAACCAATTAAAATTAAATATATATCTAATCTTAAACATGATTTATTACGCAGAGACTTTACGATTAATACGATTTGTATGAATAGTAATGGAGAAATAATAGATTTACTTAATGGTAAAAAAGACATAGAAAATAAGTTAATAAAAACAGTGTCAAACCCTAGAACAAAAATAAAAGAAGATTCTCTAAGAATATTAAGAGCAATAAGATTTGCTACAATTCTAGATTTTGACATAGAACCTAAAACTAAAAAATATATAATTAAATATGGTAAAAACTTAGAAAAACTATCAGGAAGTAGAAAGAAAGAAGAACTAATAAAAATATTTTCTTCTGTAAATAAAGAAAAAGGAAGACAACTATTATTAGAATTAAAACTAGATAAATATTTAAAATTAGATAATCTAAGTAATATAGTATTATGTGATGATATTATAGGTATATGGTCACAACTTGATGTAACAAGTGTATATCCTTTTACTAAACTAGAAATGGAGTATATTAGTAAAATAAAAGAATTACTTAACTATAAAGAAATAGATGAATATACTTTATATAAATATGGATTATATTTATCAACCGTAGTATATGATATAAAAAATAAAGATAAGAAAATATTAAATAAAATGTATAGAGAATTACCAATATATAATGCTAAAGAAATAGAAATAACTCCGATTGAAATAGCTAATATCTTAGAAAGAAAACCAGGTAGTTATTTAAAAAATGTAATATCTGATTTAGAACGACAAATAGTATATGGTAAAGTAAATAATAACAAATTAGATATAGAAAAATATATCTTAGAAAACGAAGAAAATATTCTTGAATAAAAGAGTATTTTTTTCTTGTTAAAAAGATAATTTAATTGTATAATCTATATAGGTGATAATCTTGAAAAAAATAATAATAGTTTTTATCTTAATAGTATTAATATCATTTACTTGTGTATTTTATACAGTATCAAAAAATAATAAATACACTTCATCCATAGAAAAAATAATAAAAGAAAAATATTCATTACAAGAAGATATAAAGTATTTGAATAAATCTAATTTTTATTATATAATAGAAACTAACACATTATTAATATTATTAGATGATAATTATAATGAAGTACAAAAAATAAATATATCTGAATTATATAGTTTAGATAAACCATATGAAATAGTATATAGATTAAATAAAATAATGTATGAAAAAAAAGAAGTATTATCTACCAAAATAATATATACTTATTATGATATATATACTGGTGAAGTAATAGAAACAGTAAATGTTGGTGGATAAGTATATAAATAGTAATACACTAGATAAATAACAATAGAAATAATAATAGAAATAATAACAATAAATAACTAAACGAAAGGAGAATATATATGGATGATAAAATATTAAGTTTAATGATGAATAAACCAATAGTAATACCTAGAATTATATTTAATAATTATAAAAGATTAAATATAACTGAAGAAGAATTAATTGTATTAATATTTATTATAGATTTAGGAAATAAAATAGTATATAATCCTGATATCTTTGTAAAAGAATTAAATATAGAAAAATATAAAGTAATGGAAATATTAAATAATTTATCAGAAAAGAAAATAATAACTATCTCAGTAGAAAAAAATACTTCGAATAATAAGAGAGAAGAGTATATATCATTAGAATTATTATATAGTAAAATACTTAATTTATTTAAAGAAACAAAGACAAAAAGTATTGATACTTCAGATATATTCTCAGTATTTGAAAAAGAATTTGGAAGAACATTATCCCCAATGGAATATGAAATAATTAAAGGTTGGATAAATGATGAAAAATTCTCATATGAAATAATAGTAGAAGCTTTAAAGGAAGCAACATACAATAATGTTAATAGTCTAAGTTATATTGAAAGAATCCTTTATGATTGGTCTAAAAAAGGTATAAAAACTAAGGAAGATGTAATTAAAGATAAAAGTAATTTTAGGAATAATAGAAAAAAAACAAACAAAGAAATATTTGATTATAATTGGTTGGAAGATGAATAAAATGACTAAAACAAGTGATAAAGTAAATGAAATATTATCTTATTTAGATGAATTATTTCCTAATCCTAAATGTGAACTTAATTATAATAAAGATTATGAATTATTAATAGCAATATGTTTAAGTGCACAAACTACTGATAAAAGAGTTAATAAAGTAACAAGTGTTTTGTTTAGTAAATATAATTCTCTAGAAAGTTTAGCAAATGCTGATATTATCGATATAGAAAGTATTATTAGAGAATTAGGATCATATAGAAAGAAAAGTATTTATGTTAAAGAAATAGCAATAAAACTATTAAAAGATAATATTAAAGTTATTCCTAATGATAGAGAATATCTAGAAAGTTTTCCGGGAGTAGGTAGAAAAACAGTTAATGTCTTTTTAGGTATGATTTATAATGAACCTACAATTGCCGTAGATACTCATGTAGAAAGAGTGAGTAAAAGATTAAAACTAGCTAAAGAAAAAGCTAATGTTTTGGAAGTAGAGCATTCATTACAAAAGAAAATACCAAAGGACAAATGGGTTAGAGCACACCATCAATTAGTACTATTTGGTAGATATTATTGTAAGGCATTAAAGCCATCATGTGGAAACTGTAAATTAACTAATATATGTAAATATAAAGAAAAAACCAGATAATTAATTTTATCTGATTTTTATTTTAATTTCTAGTTTCATTATTAGCATGTAAATATAGTTTCTTTATACGAGTATAACTTTCTCCGTTATAACTAATTTGATATCTTAAATTATAGGTACCAGTTTCAGTTATTTCATTTATTTTACTAATAAATTCATCTTTACTATTAGTACGATAATTTAATTCACTAATCATATAAGTAATAACAGAATCTTTTGTAACATCTTTATTTTTATATTTAACTATAATATCTTTTTCAGAATAATTACCAATACTAGCACTTCCTAAACTTAAAATATTAACATCAAAGTTCTTATTGTTATTTCCATCATCTGGATTAGTACCACTACTAGATACTTTAATTTCTGCGCCATCACTAGCATTAGCAGTATAATCTTTATATTGAACTTTGATTACTATTTTACCAACAGTACCAGTATAATTATATTCTTTATCTGTAACAAAGGATAGTAATTTTAAGTTTCCTGAACTATCTTCACTGTATATACCATATCCAATACCACCAGCATAATTTAATCTTTGATTAACAAAATTATTAGTGCCATTACCAAATACATTTTGACTAAAATATTTCTTTAAGTAACTTTCAGTAAATTCTTCGGGAATAGTATAGTCCCAAGTAATCTTAGTAGTTCTACCATTCTTAGTAGTTTTAATATTAGTTACATCACTAAATTTTTGGAATCTCGTTGATGTTTCAGTAGGTTGAGTACCTTTTTTAAAGTATTCTGTTCTAATTAAATCACTTGGAGTATATTCACTAGGTAATTGTGCAGGCCATGTACCGAATTCAACTTGAGATTGAACAACAGTATCAGGCATTGAAAATTCTTCTGAAGTCATAGGAATACATTTTGTAATAGCACGCATTAAACTATTTTTATAACTACCTCCAACACTATTAGTATTATAATATTCACTACTTAATTCTTTGTATCCATACCATAATGAGTATGAATATTGTGGAGTATATGCAACAGTCCATAAATCATTTACTGGGTCTCCTCTTAATCCATATTTCTTAACTGTAGCATCATCAAATGAAGAAGTACCAGTCTTAGCTGCAACAGTTTTACCTGCAACCCTAGCACCGCCATCATGATATATATCAACAGCATATTTTAAAACATTATTTATTAAGTAAGCAGTAGAAGCTTCCATAACTCTTTCTTTCGTATATTTTAATTCTTTAACTTCACCAGTTGAACGATATTCAACTTTATTAACAGTATGAGGTTCAATGTAATATCCACCATTTGCAAATGCAGCATAAGCAGCAGCCATTTCAAGTGGAGTAGCACCAGTAAATCCTCCGATAGCATGAGCTTCGTGTAAAGGTTCTTCTGGTTTAATACCAAGTTTTGTAACAAAATCTTTAATATTACTTTTATTATTTTGTTGAAATGCTTTTAACGCTGGAATATTTCTAGATTCTGCAAGTGCAGTTCTTAAAGTAATTAGTCCTTGGAATCCACCATCCCAGTTGCTGACTGACGGTCCATTAGTATAAGTCCAAGGCTCATCATTAAATAATGTATAAGTAGAGTAGTTGCTATATTCAAATCCAGGACCATAATCAAATAGTGGTTTAGCAGTAGAACCAGGATGTCTTCTTGCTTGTGTTGCGTAATTCCAAGTTCTTTCACCATCTCTATTTCTTCCTGCACCAATTGCTACAACTTCTCCAGTATTAACATCAACAACAGCACTTCCTGCTTGAACAACATCATTTTGCCAAGTATAAGTTTCTCCAGACATTATTTTATCAATACCATTTTGAATTGAAGTATCAAGAGCAGTATATATCTTCAAAGACACTTCATAAGGATTAACTTTTAATTTTTCTTCAAGTTCATCAATTACTGTTTCTATATAACCTTGGTATGTTTCAGTTTGTGCTTTATTAACTATCAAACTTTCAACTGATATTGCTTTTGTTGCTTCTTCTTCTTCTTCGGTTATATATCCATGTCTTTTCATTAGAGATAAAACAGTATTTCTTCTTTTTTCACAAGCATCAGGATGTAAATCAGGTCTATATTTATTTGGAGTTTGGAAAATACCTGCAAGTGCAGAGGCTTCAGCTAAATTTAATTCTGATACACTTTTACCAAAGTATGCTTTACTTGCTTGTTCAACACCATAATTACTTCCTCCAAGTAAGTTATCATTAACATAAAATTCAATTATTTGTTCCTTAGTATATTTTTTTTCTATTTGGAATACTGAAATATAAACATCTCTAAATTTTCTTATTATACCTTCGATACCTTTACTTTCAGTACTAGTTAAATTATTTTTTGATACTTGCATAGTTAATGTTGAAGCACCACCACCAGAACCAATATGTAAAACTTGTTCAATTGAGGCTTTTAAAAATCTTGGAGCATCCACACCATTATGTTGAAAGAATCTAGAATCCTCAGTAGCAATAATTGCATCAATTAATACTTGTGGTAAATCATCATAACTAACAGATTCTCTTTTCTCAGAACCACCAACACCAAGTTCTGCAATAGTATTACCATTTTTATCATATACAACAGATTGATCTCTATAAGTTAATTTATTTGGATCAAAATCTTCAGTTGTAACAACAATATATGCAAAGAATGCTGCAACCGCTAAAACACAAATAATACAAAAAGATAAAAATATAGTTAAAATAACTTTTAAAATATTTCTTTTCTTTTTCTTTTCTTTATTGTTTTTTTCACTTTTATTCTTAGATTTATTCTTAATTTTATTATTACTATTATTTTTGCTAACTTTTTTCACAATATCTTTTTCCTTTTTTTCATATAATATTTCTTTTTTTTCATCAATAATTATATCATTATCTTCGAATTCATCATCAATACTATATTTCTTTTTCTTATTGTTCTTATTATCTATATTTTTTCTTTTATTATTATTAATTTCAATTTCTTCATCACTAGATTTCTTACTAATATTCTTAATTAAATTTCTTATAAGAATAGCAATCTTATAAGAATTATAATATATATATATCATCAATATAAGAATAGGTATAGCAAGTAATCCTAACCATTTAAATAACATAATAGATAGGAAAGTAATAACTATAAAAAGTATTCCTATTATTATGTCAAATACAGATAATTTCTTTAATATTTTCATTTTTCCACACACTCCTTTATAATCTTTATATAATCTAATCTTGGACTATATTTTAGTTCTATTTTTTTACATCTTTCTTCAAAAAAAGATAATGGTATAGATTTTCTATCATTGTTATTTATAAATTCTAATAAATCATTAGCAAATAACAAATAAGTTTTATCTAATAATACAAATCTTACTATTAAAAAACATATTCCACCATGTTTGTAAATTCTTTCCATATGTTTTAATTGGTGGGGATGTATATTATTTAATGGAAAACTAGTTTTACTTTTAGTTTCTTTAGCATCAAATTCTATATATTTTCCTTTATATATACCATTATAATCTAATGTAGATTGTGTTTCAAAAAAAGCATTTGTTATCTTATTAGTAGTATAATCTAATTTTAGTATTTTAATTGGAGTAGGTTTTTTATAAATAACTGCTATATCATTAGTTAAATAATATTCATTAGTAGCATTAATGTCTTCTTCTAAAACCATACCTCTATTACCATAATTAGTTTTATTATCAAAGTATTTTAAATAGGGCATAACATCACCTTTTAATAATTATACTATAAAATATCTTTTTTTTCTATAAATTTAATTAAAAATGTAATCATTTGACATCATTTGTCGAAACTAATGAAATATATTAAAAAAAGTGCTATTATAAATATGAAAGTAAGGAGAGTGATTATGCCAGACTATATATTATGTGATGATATGATCGAAGATATGGTAGAACAATTATCATATATTAAATTAAAAACTGCGATTGAATTAGGAAAGAGAAAATAATCTCTTTTTTTCTTATCTTTATCCTTATTTGTATATTTCTTATATATAAATGTATGTAATTACTATAAAAATATTATAATTATGATAAGTTGATAAGATTGATTTGACAAATAACTATTTTTAAGTTATTATATAAAACGCTGACAAGCAAGTAAAATTATGAATGAAACAGGTGAAATTATGTCTAATGATAATATTATTATTGATAATTTAGATAGAAAACTAGGAAAAGAAATATATAGTTCATTAAAAGAAATAATTACTAAATATCCTAGATTAAATAATACAATTTGTTTAGTAAGTGATATAGATTATTTAGTAAATTATTTAAATAATAATTATGAAGAATGTAATTGTATTTATGAAAATGATGATAAAACAATAATGACTACTGCAAGTATGTATTTACCAAAAAAAGATAAGAATCTTAATTATTATGATTCAATCTTATACTATAAACCTGATTTTATAGGAATAGGGGTTAATAGATTAGTTAAATATAAAAATGCTATTAATGCTTTAAAAAGTGACTATGCTGATGAATGGTGTTATTCTAGAAATATTAAGGATGCCGTATATCATGAAGTTGGGCATATATTTTCAAAGATATTTAAGTTAATTTCTAATCCTAAGATGTTAGAACTTTTAGAAGGTAACCTAAAAAATAATAAAACATTAAGTACTTATTCTAAAATTAATTATGAAGAATTAATCGCAGAATGTTTTTCTAAATATTCTTATAATCCTAGTTATAGTGAACTTGTATATATAATAGGAAGAATTATAGAAAATTATTATTTAAAATTTGAAGATACAGAATTATTTGATATAAGTAATAAAAAACTAATAAAAAATAATTTATAAATTATAACAAAAATATTGCATAAAAGATATATTTTGTGGTATAATCTACATTTGTGAGAAAAAGAAGGTGTAAATATGAATAATCAAAAAATTAGAAATATAGCAATTATTGCCCATGTTGACCATGGTAAAACTACATTTGTAGATCAATTGTTAAAAAAATCACATACATTTAGAGATAATGAACAAGTAGTAGAACGTGCAATGGATTCAAATGATATTGAACGTGAAAGAGGAATAACTATTTTAGCTAAGACAACTTCAATTAATTATGATGGATATAAAATAAATATCCTAGATACTCCAGGACATGCTGATTTTGGTGGAGAAGTTGAAAGAATTATGAACATGGTTGATGGTGTTATGCTTTTAGTAGATGCTTATGAAGGTACAATGCCACAAACTAGATTTGTTTTAAAGAAGGCTTTAGAAGCAGGAGTAAAACCGATTGTGGTAATTAATAAAGTAGATAAACCTACGGCAAGAATTAATGGTGTTATTGATGAAGTAATTGATTTATTTATTGAACTTGGTGCAACTGAAGAACAATTAGACTTTAAAATAGCTTATGTTTCAGCATTAAATGGAACAGCAAGTTTGGATCCTGATATTTCAACTCAAAAAGAAAGTTATGATGATATCTTTAAATTAATAATTGATGAAATACCTGCTCCAGAAGTAAATGTTAATGGTAACTTACAATTTCAACCTGCATTATTAGATTATAATGACTATGTAGGAAGAATAGGAATAGGTAGAGTAAAATCAGGTAAAATTAAAGTAAATGAAATGGTATCTTGTGTAAGATTAGATGGTTCAATTAAACAATTTAGAATACAAAAATTATTTGGATTTTTAGGACTTAAGAGAATTGAAATAAATGAAGCAGATGCTGGTGATATTGTAGCAATAGCAGGACTTCCAGATATATCAGTAGGAGAAACAGTATGTGATATTGGAAAAGAAGAAGCTCTACCAATTCTTAGAATAGATGAACCTACATTAAAAATGACATTTATGACTAATGATAGTCCATTTGTAGGTAGAGAAGGTAAATTAGTAACTGCAAGAAAAATAGAAGAAAGATTAATTAAAGAAACACAAAAAGATGTAAGTTTAAAAGTAGAGCAATCTGGTAATGATTCATTTATAGTATCAGGTCGTGGAGAACTACATTTATCAATATTAATAGAAAATATGAGAAGAGAAGGTTTTGAACTTCAAGTATCTCGTCCAGAAGTTATTATAAAAGAAATAGATGGTGTAAAATGTGAACCATATGAAGATGTACAAATTGAAGTACCTGAAGAAAATGTTGGACCAGTAATTGAAGCCTTAGGACTTCGTGGAGGAGTAATGCAAAATATGACTAATGTAAATAATTTAGTTAGATTAAATTATAGTATTCCTTCCCGTGGATTAATTGGATTTTCTACTGATTTTATGACTATGACAAAAGGATATGGAATAATTAATCATACATTTAGTGAATATAAAAAAGTTGAAGATTTCCAAGTTGGAGAAAGAAAATTAGGAGTACTTGTTTCAATGGAAAATGGTAAAGCAACAGCATACTCAATTGGTAACTTAGAAGATAGAGGGGTTATGTTTATTGAACCAGGTACAGAAGTATATGAAGGTATGATAGTAGGAGAATGCAATCGTGAAAATGATATAGCAGTAAATGTTGTAAAAGGTAAACAATTAACAAATACCAGAGCAGCAGGTTCTGATCATACAGTAGTATTAAAACGTCCTAGACCAACACCATTAGAGTATTGCTTAGAATATATAAATGATGATGAATTAGTAGAAGTTACACCTTTATCTGTTAGATTAAGAAAAAGAATTTTAAATACAGAATTAAGAAAGAAATTTGATGCAAAAAAACTTGGTAAATAATAATACCAAGTTTTTTTGTCGTGAAGCCTAAGGCTTCACTTTGATAACATAGCCTAAGATCTATGTTATTACTTACAAATTATATATTTTACTTATTTACTTGTATGTTTGCAGGGTATATATAATATAAAAAAATCAGCATTTATTGCTAATTTTCATTATTCTTTGTTAATATTAATTTTTTAACATTATTTTGTTCTTTTTCTTTCTTTTCCAATGGTTCAATTATTGTATTATTAAAATATATTAAATCTTTTTCTGGTATTATCTTTTTTATAATTTTTTGTAGTTCTTTTTTCTCTTCGGATGATTCAAACCATTCTATACACATTGAAGCAGCCTCAAAATATAATGAATCTTTTGATTTAGTAGATAATAAAATATCACTTATTTCATGAGTTAAATCAAATACAGTATTTCTCATATCTTTTAAAATAGTTCTTTTTGTAACCTTTTTTCTTAATAATTCTCCGATTAAATTACTATTATCTAAGAAAAATTCAGGTATAGTATAACTACTACTATAACACTTATCCATATTAAAATCTAATGAAGGAAGTATTTCATATTTTTGTCTAGTAAATCTTTTTTGATTGCCAATTGGATTTATTTCTTCCTTTAAAATAATTATATCTTTATCAGATACTAATTTTTTTATTTCTTTCTTTGAATATACTTTATTATAATCAAACATAACTTGTTCACTAGTAGCAGCAAAATAGTGTACTTGATAAAGTTGTTCCCACCAATCAAATTTTTTTGCAAATTTTTCAGTTGCAATACTAGTGTATGTCATTGTAGTAGGTATTTTATTAATACTAGTATATTGTTTATTATAATATTTAGAAAGCATTTTTAAATAATCTTCACTTCCAAGACATATACCATAAAATTCATTTAATAATTCATAAAATTCCTTATCACTTAATTTTGTTAAATCACTTGTAATAAACTTTTTAATTATATCAATATAATATCTAACTGCTTTTTTAAATTTATTAAGTTTATCTTCATCAGAATCACAACGTGTATAAATAATTTCTGATACTATAACATAATTTCTTTCAATGTACATCTTAAACCCTCCTAAAAAATATTATAGCATACTTTTTATTATTTTAGTATTTTTTTTTAGTTATATTATATTTATGCTTTAGAGAAATATAAAGTAAAGATAGTTATTCAAGAACTATTTTAATGAATAAGTTAAAAAATAAAACTAGTCAAAATAAATTTGACTAGTATAAATATAAGTCGTCGCCGACAAAAAAACTACATAAAAAGCATCACTGCTAATGTTGTCAAATATAATGTATCATTTTCTCTATAAAAAGTTAACTATTTTATTAATTTTTTTATAATTTTGAATAAAATATCTTTTTTTACATATATTATTATCGATCCTAAGTATCCCACGTGGACTTAGGACATTTTTAATATGTCGTGCCAATTATTTGGAAAATTCATTGCATTTAAAACATTATTAAGTGTTATAGTTTTTAATTTAGATTGAATACTCATAATTCGGCTAAATAATTTACTATGGAATTTTTTATAATCATCTTCACTTAATAGTAATTTTAAAGCAATTACAATAGCAAATAAATCATTTTTTCCTATATTATATCTGTTGTTTGTTTTTGATAAATTTAAAAGTGAATGATATTTAGTGTCATTGATACTTGTATTTGTTTGAAAGTTATAGTTATATAGTCATTCACCATGTGCACATAAATTTCTAGTCTTACAAAGAATATTAAGTAAACTTGATAAATCGAGTTCAGCAATATTAAACTCCATAGATAGTTCAATTCTTTGTTTTTGTTTCATTAATCTATAAAAATTACATATGTCACCAAATGATAAAATGTTAACTAGTACCCATAATGGTACAAAACCATATTGTGTCATATAATGTTTAATATATTTATTATCAATATTTTGAGCAATATTTTTATTAATGTTTCCAATAAGATTTTGAATAAATTTAATTTGTTTTTGCTTTGTTTCCATAGTTACATTAACATTGTTAAAAATTTCAAAATTATCTAATTTTAAATAATTGTCATTTCCGTATTCTTTTGAAAAATAGTATGCAATTAATGAGCGTAATGAATTTTCTATTTTTAAAATATATTCTAAAAAAATATTTCTTAATTGTCTGTCAAATTCATAAAGTGAATATATTTCCTCAAAAGTAGTGTTTTGTTTGTAAACTGTGGGATTATTAGTATCTAAAAACAAATCTTTATATCCGTTTATAATGTTATAGTAGTTATTGTGTAATAATATTTTTCTTGTACTTTCTTCATCATTAAATAATATATTTCTTGTTTTCAATAATTCTATTTGTTCTTCTAGTGTTTTAAATTCTTTCATGTAAACAAAAAGTCTTCGGTCCACACGGGATACCGAAGATCACTTACAACATAATGATATATTAAATTGTAATTTTTGTCAATACCCAATGTGAAATTTTATTTAAAAAATTAAGACTTTTTCCTCCTTTCTATTTTGTTAGTTAAATTTTTAGTCACTATTTGCTATTATACTATTTAACATAAACAAAAACAATAGAAATTCTAAAAAAATACAGAAAATTAAATATTTACAATAAACTATTACCTTGATAGTCATTTACCTATACAAAAATATAATTAAAACATACTATATGTTAGGTGATGAGAAATGAACAATTATAATGATTATTATAGTTATATGAATAACTATATACCAAATCCTAGTGATGTGATGTTAACTAGGGAACTATCCTATAATACCTATCAAAATATGTCTAATATGAATTATCCAGTAGATAGCGCATTTAATACTACCTTTATGCAACCAACTTTAAATAATGAATTATTAGACCCAAAAGAAGGTTTAGAAAAAGGAAATCTATTTAAAAATTTATATGATCCATACAAGAATTATAAAGTACAAACATTACAACCTAAAACAGAAAGACAAAAGAAATTAAATGATATATTAGCATATGCATTTGCAATGAATGATTTAGCGTTATATTTAGATAATTATCCAAATAATTCTTCCTACATTAATTTATATAATGAATATAGAAAAATTAAAAATAATTTAAAAAATGAATATGAAAAAATGTATGGCCCAATTGATTTAAATAGTAGTGCATTAGAAAGTAATACTTGGTTATGGAAAAATATGCCATGGCCTTGGGAAGGAGAATTATAATGTGGAAATATGTTAAAACATTACAATATCCAATAGATATTAAGAAAAAAGATTTAAGAATGGCAAAATATTTAATTACGCAATATGGTGGCGCAAACGGTGAACTTGCTGCAGCATGGAGATACTTAAACCAAAGATACACTATGCCAGATGATAAAGGAAAAGCTTTATTAACTGATATTGGTACTGAAGAATTAGTACATTAACGATAGACATTAAAAAAAGCCTCACTATTAAGTG
>CAJMAC010000022.1 GCA_905211265.1 uncultured Eubacteriales bacterium | reverse complement strand
CTATTTAACATAGGTTTGGGACCCCATTTCAATTTTCTATTACACTTAAATAATATCACAATACTTATCATTTAGCAAATAATTTAGAAAAAAATATTAAAGAAATTACTACTTTAATATTTTAGTTTTACCCTTATTATAATTATATAATTTATTTATATATTCATTTAAAAAATCAATAGTTATCTTTTCTTTTAATAAACTTGCATCATCTTTATTAAAGGATGCTATAAACCCAGCATTATTAAACATAAAGAATGATAAAGTTGTTATATTATCTACGGAAGTATCTAAACTAATTAAATTATCATTTAACATTTCAATTAGTTTATTAGTATGTATTTTAAGAATATAGTTAGTTAATTCTAAATGATAATTAATAATATTATCATGTTTATCTTTAGATAAATTTTTATTCTTTTTATTTATTCCTATCCTATCAATAATTCTTAATATATGTAATATATCTTTACTATCACTATACTTATTTAAAGTTCTATTAAAATATCTAGTATTCGCATTAAAATAACATTTTAACATATTATCATTACCTATAAAATTACTTAACATTAAAGCAATTCTTTTTTCATATTCATAATTAGTTAATACAATATTATTATTTAATATCAAATCATTTATTAATTCAGTATATCCTTCGTTTAAATAATCTCCTAGATCATTAACTGCTAAACCTGAATAAATAGTATTATTTTCTATTATAGTAGTAGATAAATGTAACATTTCATGATTAAATACTTGTTTTAATATTTCTTTATAATTAGTACCTAATAGTTCATAAATTTCTTTATCAAAATATATGATTGTATTATCAATTAAATAATATAATGCTGGATAAAAAGAACATGAATCTTTATTAATTACTTCTTCCTTTGATACATCTTTCTTTACTAATTTTAATGTATTAAGATTATTATTTAATATCTCTAAATAACTATTTGGTATTACCTTAATTATATTATCTACATAATTAGTAATAACGCTTCTTATTATATCTTTTATTTCAGAATCATTATTAATAGTTAATTTATTTACAACATCTTTATTATTAATAGGATTAGAAATTATTTTATACATTTCTAAATCTTTTTACTTTATTTAATAATATTTTATCTATATCCATAATATCTCTCTTTTCATAAAAAAATATTATAATATACTTAATATTTTATGTCTAATATTATTTATTTTATCAATATAATTATTTAATATATTATTAATTATCTCATTCTTAAGTAATCTTATATCTTCTTCTTTTATCGAAGAAATATATTTTGAATTATCAAAAAGAAATGCTGTTAAAAAAGCAAGGTTATCTTTTGCTGTATCTTTTGATATCAAATTATTATTTAATAACTCAATTAATTTATTAGTATGTATATCTAGTATATAATTAGTTATATCAACATGATAACTAATTACTTTATTATGAGTATTAATATCTTTATTTTTTTTATTTTCATTAATAAAATCAAGTTCTTTTAAAAAACAATTTGTATTTTTATAAGTACTATATTCATTTAATAACATAATCATCTTTTCATTATCAGCAGTAAAATATATTTTATTCATATTATTGCTACCTAAAAAATTACTAATAAGAAAAGCAATTCTTTTTTCATATTCATAATTAGTTAAAATATGATTATAATTAAATAAATTATTAGTAAGTAATTCAGTATATCCCTCATTCAAAGCATTACCAACAATATTATAAGATAAACCAGAATAAACATTATTATCTTTTATTTTAGTCGAAGACAAATGAAATAACTCATGAGTTAATATTTGCTTCAAAGCTTTAATATAATCATTCTTAAAAAAATACTTATATAAACTTTCATCATAATATATTATTTCATTTTTTTCACAATAATATCCCCCAGCATGAAAACTACCTTGCTTTATATCTATTTCATCACTTGAAATATTTTGTTTACTTAATTTAACACTTCGTATATTATTATTTAATATATATAAACTTTCATTTGGTATAACCCTACTAATAACACTAATATAATTAACAATTATATCACCTATGTTTTTATCAGTATTAAGTAAACAATCAGGTATATAAATCTTATTATTAAACATATTTCTCTTATTTAATTTATAATTACTAGAAATAATCTTATACATTTTTAAATTCTTAATTTTATTTAATAATATTTTATCTATATCCATAATATCCCTCTTTTCATAAGAAAATATTATAATATATTTAATTTATTTTGTCTATATTATTTTAATGAATAACTATTATTTATAATAGAAACATTATAGATAAATAATACATCTTGATTATTTATATCAATATAATTATCTAATATTTTAGGGGATATATATCTAGTATCTATAACAGTAATCTTACTATATGAAGACACTAATAAAGGTATAAGACTACTACCAAAAGAATCTCTAAAAACAATTAATTCCCTATCTTTTATATTATCATTATGTATTGTTAATAAAGGAGTAGAACCAGATAAATATATATCATATTTATCTAAAGAATTAATTTTATTCATGTCATAAATATCAGTTATTTTATTAGTATCTAAATGTATTACATAAGAATCATTAATACTATCATTAGTTAATATATTAATATCTTCTTCATTACTTGAAATAGGTAATTGATAAGCATATACTCCCTTAAAAGAAGTAACTTTTAAAGTATTATAATTAACTACATTATAATTATTCATACTACTTAATAATTTATTACTAACATTAACTATACACTCTTCTTTCCAATGACTATCTGTTTTATAATAATCTGTTAAATCTAATTCATTAAATATATCAATATATTTAGCATAACTTAGATTATTAATCATAATACTTTTTAATAAATCATAATCTATTCTTAGATTATTATCATTAACAAAATAATTTTTATCAGGTATTATAGAAAAATATATATTATTATTAGTTAAATATTTATTCTTTATAAAAGTAATTTTATTTGTTAAATTATTTATAGAATTAATATTAATTGGATATATTTGTTCAATAATATAATTATCTTTTAAATATAAATTATGATAATTATTCTTAATATTCAAATCTAACATAGCCTTTAAATAACGAAAGTTATCTCTATATATAAACTGATCAGTTGTATATTTATCAAAGTTATCAAATAAAGTTTTATCTAACATACTATTAATAGAAAAACTAGGTAACTGTGTTAAATTTCTTCGTTCTGATAATGATATTAAATCATCTTTCTTTATCAAGTTCATAACTAATACAAACAACAATATTCCTCCAAATAAAATAGATATAACTATATTCTTAATTGCATTACTCATAACTTATATACCTCCCTTAAAATCTAAAATATAAAAATGGATTATAAGAATTATCTATTAAACATGCAGTTACTAAAACTAAAATAAGAATAATTAACAAAGGTTCAAATAAATTTATAATCTTATTTAATACATTATTTTTTCTTAATCTAGTAATAATATTACTTAATAATGGTGTAGATAAAATAATACCTAATAATAATATAATGAAATATGATTTAAGATAATAAATAGTAAATGAATTACTAAATACCTTAGTATTAAATCCAAATAAGCCTTTTATAATATTAAATGCCTCATTAATGTTATCAGCTCTAAATATAACAAAACTAATTAATACAATAAATAAAGTATATACCCTTTTTATAATATAAGGAGTATTCTTTAAATATTTACTTAATATAAATTTCTCAATTATTAACATTATTCCAAATAACAATCCCCAGACAATAAAAGTATAATTTGCACCATGCCATAAACCTGTTAGTAACCAAACAATTAAAATATTTCTTATTTGTTTTTTTACACCTTTTCTATTACCTCCTAAAGGAATATAAATATAATCTCTAAACCAACTAGATAAAGAAATATGCCATCTATGCCAAAAATCAGTAATACTTGTAGCCATATATGGATAATTAAAATTTTCTAAAAAATGAAATCCAAAAATTCTACCTATTCCTATTGCAATATCACTATAACCAGAAAAATCAAAATATATTTGTAACATATAACTAACAGCAAATATCCAATATAATAATATTGATATATCTGTCGATGTTATTAAAATATTAGATAACTCTCCAAGTGTATTAGCAATTAATACTTTCTTAAATAGTCCAATCATAAATCTTTCTACTCCATATGAAAAATTATCAAATGAATGCTTTCTTTTGTCTAATTCATGTTCTATATCTGAGTATCTTACTATTGGTCCTGCAATTAACTGAGGAAACATAAATATATAAGTAGCTAATTTTAATAAATTCTTTTGAACATTAACTCGTTTCTTATAAACATCTATTTCATAACTTATAATTTGAAATGTATAAAAAGATATTCCTATTGGTAATATAATATTACTAAGTGGTAAATTAATGTTAAATATACTATTAATATTACTTGTAAAAAAGTTTAAATACTTAAATATACAAAGTAATAATATATGAATAATTATAGTTAAAATATATAATAATTTATTATTACTTTTAGATACTATTAACATAGAAAAATATGCAAGTAATACCTCAAAAATCATTAATAATATATATTTAGGTTCACCATAAAAATAAAATATAAGTGAACTTAATAATAACACACCATTCTTATATTTATATGGAGTAATAAAATATATAAGTAATACAATAGGTAAAAAATAATATAAAAAAGTTATACTCGTAAATACCATAAACACTCTATCCTTTCAAATAAAACTCCCCTTTAGGGAGTTTACTTATTGTACTATTGAAAATTCAGGGTTAAATTATTCTGACTTAGTTAATTCTTTTCCAATATTATTATCAACATAATTCTTAAATGAATTATATACTGGAGTAGCCCAATCATCACTAGACATAATAGCAAAAATAATATTATCATAATTTGTTATATAAAGTTTTTCTGCAGAAACACATATCCATTTATCCATTCTTATGTTATCATACATTTTTTTCTTTATATCTTCAACATTACTTTTATCTTTTAATTTTACTACAATTAAAGAATATGCTTGAGCATTTATTAATGGTTCAGATACTACAACAAAATCAATATTATTATTATTTTCAAGTCCTGTAAAAGAAGATAATTGATAACTATCTGCAATATCAATTTCATTAGTTTCTAAATCAGGTAATTCCACTTTTGCATCCTTATAAACTTTATTAATCATTGTTTTAACATCTCGTGTAGTAGTAAACTCTAAATTATCATTATTATTATGAGCATTTAAATATAAAACTATAACAATAACTCCAAATAGTATTAAAGCTATTCCCCCAATAATTAATTTCTTATCTTTCATCTTTCCTATCACCTAACAAGAGTATATCATATATTTAAAAAAAATACTAGTTATAAATGAACAAAAAGCAAATAAATTTGCTTTACATCACCTCACAGTGATGTAATTTCTGTTTCATAGACCCTGTAACCAGACTTCTCCGCAGACTTAAAATCCGATAGTCGCTACCGTACTAATTTCTTAATTAAAAGAAATTTTGTTCGTTCTATATATTCATTTTAATTTTTTATATTGTGTATTTTATATTCTAACATAATTCTTTATATATAACTTTAATCCTTCAAACATTATATTTATACTTGCATTAAAATCTCTATCTATTTCTTGATTGCATTTACTACATTTATATGTTCTTTCTTTTAAATCTTTATATTTATGATCTTGATTATCACATCTACTACAGAGTTGACTAGATGGATAATAAGTATTTACTTGATAAAACTCTTTACCTTTGAATCTTGTTTTATATTCGAGTTGTCTTAATACTTCACTAAATGTAGCATCAGATATTTTTTTAGATAATTTTACTTTTGTTCCTTTTGTAATCATTTCTTTAGTAGATAATTTTTCACAAGTAATAATATCATATTCGTTAGTTATATCCTTAGTTATTTTATGTATATAATACTTTCTAGCATTAACTAGTTTACTATAAAGAACTGCTAGTTCTTTTTTACATTTATAATAGTTTTTACTTCTCTTTTGTTTTCTAGATAATTCTCTTTGTTTTCTTTTTATTCTTTTTTCATATTTATCTATATATTTATTATTATCATAAGTTATTCCATCTGATAAAGTAAGTAATTTCTTTATACCTAAATCTATACCTACGATAGTTCTATGATTTATTTTAGGTGCTTCATCATACATTTCATATAATATTGATACATAATATTTACCATTTGCCTCTTTTGATATAGTAGCATTTTTTATTTTACCATTAATACTATTTATATTTCTATATCCTCTAATATTTACCCGTTTTAATTTAGGTAATTTTATTTTTTTATTTATTAAATCTAATTCTATATTACAATATTCTTTATCTTTATAACTTTTGTATACAGCAGTAGTATTATAACTATTTCTATTATATTTACTTTTAAATTTTGGATATCCACCTTGTTTATTAAATAATTTTTTATAGGCATTATCTAAATTAAATAGAGACTGTCTTATTACTATACTGTCTATCTCTCGTAAAAATACTGCTTCATATTTTAAAGTACTAGTATAATCTTTTATATTAGAATAAGTATTTGTATATCCATTATTTTTTATTTTATCTAAGTAGTGATTATATACAAATCTACCACATCCAAAAGTTTTATTTATTAGTTCTGTTTGTTCTTTATTAGGATATAATCTAAATTTATATGCTTTATACATAACCTCACCACCCTATGAGTAAATAATATCATAAGTCCAAAATATTGTCAACATATTTTCGTACACTTGTTTGTTATTTTTTTACGTTTTTTTACAAGTAAGTACTTTTATTTTTAGAAAGTAGATGCTAAAATAATATCAAGAGAGTAATTATAGAAAAAATAAATAAATAATGCTAAAAGATAGTAAATAATTTATATATGCTACAAGAAAACCTTGTACTTTCATAATTACTTGTAAACACTTTAAAAAAGTGAGATTGTCATCTCACTTTTAGTCGTACAACAAAATAACACTAATCAAGTCTCAAGTTCCTATTATATAAAAAAATAACTAGAAATAAATTCTAATTATTTTACTACAATATTAACTATTTTATTTGGTACTACAATCACTTTAACTATTTCTTTATCTAAGATATTTTTCTTTATTTTTTCATCATTTAAAGCAATACTTTCAATCGTTTCTTTAGTATCATCACTATTTATTTTAATTGAACTTCTTAATTTACCATTTACTTGTACTCCAATTTCTTTAGTTTTATCTATTGTTTTTTCTTCATCATATTTTGGCCAAGCATTTTCACATATTGGCTTATATCCAAGCATTTCATTTAATTCTTCGGTAATATGTGGTGCGATTGGATTAAGCAAAGTTAACAATAAATGATAATCTTCTTTAGTAATAGTTTCTTTTTCGTCATAAGCATTAGTTAATATCATTAGACTACTAACAGCAGTATTATATCTCATTGTAGTTAAGTCATTTTCTACTTTCTTAATAGTTTTATTTATTATTACTTCTAAATCTTTAGTATAAGAAGTACCTTCTACTACTTTATCTTTTAATCTAATTACTTTTTCAATAAATCTCTTACAACCTTTCAATGATTCAGTACTCCATGGTACATCTTGTTCATAGTCTCCCATAAACATTTCATATACTCTTAAGATATCTGCACTAAATTCTTTTACGATATCATCAGGATTTATAACATTACCTTTACTCTTACTCATTTTTTCATTGTTTGCTCCTAGTACCATACCATGACTTACTCTAGTCCATATCATTTCTTTGTGTGGTACTAAGCCAATGTTGTATAAAAATTGTACCCAGAATCTTGCATAAAGTAAGTGTCTTGCAGTATGTTCCATACCACCATTATACCAGTCAACTTTCTCCCAGTATTTCATTGCATCCATACTTGCAAATTCATTATCATTATGGGCATCCATAAATCTTAGAAAATACCAACTAGATCCTGCCCAGTTAGGCATTGTATCTGTTTCTCTTTTAGCAGGGCTTCCACAGTTTGGACAAGTTGTATTTACCCAAGAAGTAATTTTAGCAAGTGGACTTTCACCATTATCTGTTGGTTCATACTCTGCAACATCTGGTAACATTAATGGTAAATCACTTTCTTTTAAAGGAACCCAGCCACATTTTTCACAATGTACCATTGGTATTGGTTCTCCCCAGAATCTTTGTCTAGAAAAAATCCAATCTCTCATTTTATAGTTAGATACTTCTTTAGCAATACCTTCATTAACTAACTTCTTAGTAATTTCTTTTTTGGCTTCTTCTACAGTAAGACCTGTAAACTCTTCACTATTAATAAGTTTATAACCTTTGCCTAAGTAATCGCCCTTTTCAAAAGCACAAGTTTCTGTTTCTCTACCTTCAATTACTTGAATCATTTCTAGATTATGTTTTTTAGCATATTCAAAATCTCTTTGATCATGACTAGGTACTGCCATAACTGCACCAGTTCCATAATCTCCAAGTACAAAGTCTCCTAAAAATACTGGTACTTCTTTACCATTAACAGGATTTATTGCTTTTATTCCTTTAACAATACAACCTGTTTTATCTTTATTTAATTCTGTTCTATCCATATTAGATTTCTTGGAAGTTTCTTCAATATATTTAAGTACTTCTTCTTTATTTTCTACTCTTGGCATTAATTCTTTAATTAACTTACCATCTGGTGCAATTACAAAGAATGTTACACCATATATTGTTTCAATACAAGTAGTAAATATACTAAATGAGCCTCCTCCAACTATATTAACTTTTACTTCTACACCAGTGGACTTACCTATCCAATTTATTTGTCCTAATTTTACTTTATCTGCAAAGTTTGTATCATTTAAACCATTTAATAAGTCTTCAGCATACTCACTCATTTTTAACATCCATTGACTTTTTTCTTTTTGAATAACACTACTTCCACATCTTTCGCAAACTCCTCCGGCAGAGTCTTCATTAGATAATACTGTCTTACAAGTTGGACACCAATTAACTGCTACTTTTGCTTTATAAGCCATATTATGTTTATAAAATTGTAAGAATTGCCATTGTGTCCATTTATAATATTCAGGATCTGTTGTAGAAAATTCTCTTGACCAATCGAAAGAAAATCCTAATGTCTTCATTTGCGATTTAAATGTTTTTATATTTTCTCTTACAGCATCTTTTGGATGAATATGATTTTTTATTGCATATTGTTCTGCTGGTGCTCCAAAAGCATCCCATCCCATTGGATATAATACATTATAACCTTGCATTCTTTTAAGTCTTGCTAATGCATCTTGAGCAGTATAACTTCTAACATGTCCTACATGAAGTCCTGCTCCTGAAGGATATGGAAACTCTACTAATATATAATAATGTGGTTTATCACTATTATTTATTGCTTTAAAACTATTATTATCATCCCAATATTTTTGCCATTTTTCTTCGATTAATTTATAATTCATTTTATTTGCCTTCTTTCTTCATATAATATCTTCCTAACAATCCATAACATACTATTATGAATAATACTAATAATACAATACCTATTATTATTTTAAGTAACCAACTATTAATTAAATAATTAATAATTATATATACTGTACTTACAATAAATGTATTTATTATACTACAAGTTATTACAAACCTTTTATAATTAATTTTCTTTATATCTAAATTATATAATCTAACTAAATATAATAATTCAATAGGTATTTTATTCTTATTATATTTTTTATTTTTTCTTACAAAAAAGATGTAATTCAGTATAAATAATACTACAAAAACTATTAAGTATTCAATTAAAATATTTATATATATATTATCTGTCATTATTCCTCCAAAAAACAAAAATACACCCCATAAGGAGCGTATTTACGCGGTACCATCCTACCTTTTACTTTATTTAATAACGGCTTTTAACCGGCTTTTATGCTCTTCCAAAGACAAGTTCATAATATAAATTAATTAGTTTACACCAACCACTAACTCTCTTGTATAATTTATTATTACTAATACTTCTTTTTCATTAGATTTATGTCTTATATTATACTACACATTACTAATATATTCAAGTAATTTTATAAACATATTTACAAATTTTGGTTCTAGTTTTAATTTTTTTATAGCAATTCTTTTTTCTTTAATTGTTTTATCACTAAATAATATTTCATCTATTTTTACTTTTAGTGTTGTTTCTATTTCTAAATCATTTAATATTTCTCTTATATCTTCATTTATTAATTGAATAGCTTCTTGCAATATTTCTTTTCCTTTAACATTAATTACTAGTTGTCCTCCACTTACAATATTTTGAACTTCTACTATAAAGTCATCTCTATCATAAGATACCTTAGTATCTACTGGTTTATTATTATATAATACTGTTACATCAGTTATATTTAAGGTATTCTTAAATCTAATCTTATAATTCCTTTCAGGCACCATATTACATTTACCACTTGATACTATTCCAAATAGATAGTTATCTTTTTCATATTTGAAATCAAATCTAGTAAACATAGCTTCTCCTTTTACATAGTTATTAGTTATACCATCATCTTCATACATTATATAACTATTGTTAGCTAGTGGAAATACTACTACTTCCATATCTTTTGGATTATCTGTGGTATTATCTAATGATAATGGTACAATTGCTCCTGCTTTACAGAATACTGGATACTCATCATCTTTATAGAAACACATATAATATTTATCTCCTGGATATTTTTTACCTGTTTTAAAATCAAACCATAATCCTTCCGGTACAAATATTCTTTGTACTACTCTATTTATTACTGTATTTTTTTTCTTAGTTATAGGACATACCAACATTTCACTACCAAAATAATATTCATTTTTATATAATGGCTCATCATATATAGCACTATATTTATAATATAATGGTTGAATTAACGGAATACACCTATGGTAATAATTATAACATTCAGTATAAATATATGGAATCAATTTATTTCTAAGTTGCATATATTCTCTTATTACAGATAGTCTTAAACTATTCCATTTCCATGGTTCTCTTTTATAATATTTACCTTCATCACTTGCTAAAATAAGAAAAGGACTAAATGTTGCATATTGAATATATCTCATATATAATTCTTCTTGTTCTATTCCTTTATAATATCCTCCGATTGCATGTGCTACATAACTAATCCCAGAATTTGATGCTGATAATGTATATTGAGGTAATGCATTTAGGGTATTCCAATCTACGATTGTTTTACCTGTATAAGTAATGGGATATCTATGGGTAGCCATCTTAGGATTTCTTGATAATATTACTCCTCTTTTATTTTTACTAAGTATCATATCTACAAAGTGAAAGTGATTAAATAACCATAAAGTATTTTTATCATTTATATTATTATAATCTATACTAAATAAATCTACTCCCAAGTTAGATAAATTTCTTATATAAGTATTAAAGTATAAACCTAATTTAGCCATATTTAATGGTACAAAACTAATTTCATTTTCATTAATATATTTACTTAATTCAGCATAATGACTACTTTCTTTAGTTACTTTTAAACTTGGATTAATTGTTAAACCTAGTTTTATATTATTACTATGAAGTAATCCTATTAAGTTTTTGCTATTTAAAATAGTTTCATCAAAACTAAAATTATCTATATTATTATGCCATTTATCCCCTAACATAATTACCGATAATGGTATTTCATTTTCTTTAAATTTCTTTATTATTTTAGCTATATCATTATTATTATATTTTTCATTTTTACTCCACCAGTTACCTAGAGTATATCTTGGTATAAAGGAAGGATATCCTGTTAAATCAAAGTAATCTTTTAAACATAAGCCAAAATCTCTTTTATACATAAATAAATATATATCTATATTATTATTTCTTGGTACATATTCTCCTGACTTATCTAATACTAAGGATGTTGAATCATCTAAAACACAAAATCCATCAGTAGAATACAATCCTTTATCTAATTTTAAATTACCTACAAAATCATCAAGTGAATAACTAATTGAACCAAAATTTCTTGCTTCAGGATGACCATAATACCATGTTTTATCTGTATCATTAAGTAATACTTTTAGGTTATTCCCTGGAGTTAATTTACCACTATCAAAGGGTTTATTTTTAACATAAGATAAAGTAAAATATTTAGTATTTATTTGTAATAAAGTATCTGATTCATTAACTACAAATATAGGCCTTTCAAAATTTCTAAATATTACATTTTGACTTGATCTATCTTCAAACACTCCATTTACACTATATTCTAATCTTATTAATCTATCAGTAAGTATAGTAAATCTATAATTATTTCCCATTACCATACATTCTCTTTTACTAATTAAATCATTTTCATTCCTTACAAAATAATCAGATAAATTACTCATACTATCACCCTTTATTCTATAAATAATTTTACCATAGAAATTAAAAAAAAGAAATAGTATTTTAATATTTTTACCTATTTGTTGTGTTACAATTGATGTGATACATTTTTGTATAAAAAAGTGACTCTTGTCGTATAATATTGAGTTGAACCAAAAATATTAAACGAAAGGACTTGAGTCACAATGAATATTATAAACGAAAATAAAGAAAAAAGCTCAATATTAATTGAGTCATTTTTACAAAAAATTTGTATCATATCATTTACAAATGTACATTAAATTATTATTTATATAATTATAAATTATTAGAATTATATTCTATATAATAATAATCTCCATATATATTTATATTATCATTTTCTATTCTTATAAATGAATTTTCTGGTAAACATAATATTTTTTCATATTTTGATACTTCAAATATTTCTTGTAAATAATCTTTATTATTTATATCTACATGAGGATAAATATTTGTATCAAAGAATCCTAAACCTTTATATTTAACTAAAATACTATTATCTATTTCATCTTTATAAATAACATTCGTAGTTTGATTCATTGATCCTGCGCTTACTCCAATTATTATACCTTCCATATTTTTTATTACATTAATTAAATCATACTCTATTAATGAATCCATTTCACTTTTAGGATCTCCTCCCATTAAAAATATAATATCAGAATTATTAATTAATTCTTTCGCTTTATTACTATTAACTATTTCATCTATTAAATAGATATTATTAAATTTTATATTAATATCATTAAACATTTTTACTAATTCTTTATGTTTCATATCATTTCTTTCAGGATTATTAAATGAAGATGCTATAAAAGTTATATTACTTTTTTCTTTTATATCTTTCTTTAATAATTCTTTTTGCTTACTTGTAAATCCATTTACTTTGTCAAGTCCACTGAATAAATAATTAATTTTCATTATTTTCCTTCTTTCTTACTATATCATATAAATCTAAATATTCCATACTTACCTCCTTATAATTTCTTTAAGTAAATATTTCTTGTTCCTCTTTTTAATTCTATCGTATTAATTAATTCAAAGTTATCTTTTAAAATATTTTTAATTGAATATATATTATCTGGATGTATTGTTACTAAAGCATAAGTATAATTATTATTAATAGAATAATTATCTAATACTTGTAACATTTGATATTGTAAATTATTACCTATATAGTTATAATCTACAAACATTGGACCATAATCTATTACTTTATTATAGTCTAAATCTAATTTAAATTTATTCATATTTTTTTCAGTACTAGGTATTACCATCATTGAACATACATTATTATTATTTAATTTATATAACCATATTCTTCCATTATTATTTATAACACTTAGTAATTCATCATATGAAAAATCTCCAAGCCATTCAGGATGTTCCATATTACTTTTAACTCTATCTCTAAATAAAATATATTTATTTAAGTCTATATTTTCATTTATACATTTTAATTCATTTAATTTAATCATTTTATCTCCTTTATCATTGTGTGCATCCTACTATGATAACATGACTTACTATAAAAATTTATTCCATTATCATTATAAGCAAATACATCTACAATTACATATTTACAACCACAATTTTTAAAATATTCTTCTAGACTATTCATTAATGCTTGTCCTATACCTTTACTTCTTACTTTATTTGATACAATAAGTTCTGTTATTTCTCCTCTTAAAGGACATTTATAATCTAAATAGTCATATTCATCATATGGAAAAATACAACCCATAATTAATCCTACCACTTTATTTTCTTCTAAAGCTAAATAACATTTACCATTATTTTCTTTTACTTCTTTTAAATCTCTAATTGCCATTTTTTCTCTATAATCAGGATGTACTATATCTAAATTATCTTTATCAATTGATACTATATATTCTTCTAATTCTACTAGTAGATTTCTTACATCTTCTAGATATTTATCTTCATATTCTATTATTTTCATTTGTTACTCCTAACTGTATCATTTAATACTAATACTGCTTTTTTTACAAAATAATTAGTTTTATCTATAGGTAGATTATAACTATTTAATTCATTTATCATATCTAAGTAGCAAGTATATTTTTTATTAATATATTCAGGATTAGATTCTAATTCTATTAAAACATATTTATCATTAACTAGTTCTACCACTAATTCATTATCATTATTTACATATACTATACATTTATCTATAATATTAAATAATTTTATATAATTAATTTCTTCCATAAATTTAATTCCTTTTTCTATATCTAATATAGGACATTTAATTTTAGATTGCTTAATTATATTACCTTCACTATCATATTCCTTATTTTTATAAACTAATGATTTTTCTATATCTACAACATCTCTAACTAAAATACATTGTTTTAATACTTCTAAATCATTTAATTTAGTTATATTTATTTCTTTATTTATCATATAAGTATCTTTTACTGTATACTCTTCTTTTATTATAAAATTATTTTTAAGTAAAATATCATGTAATTTATCATAAGTTGTATTTACTTTAACTGTTATTTCATTTCCATAATTCATAGTTATCTCCATATAACACTTTCAAAATATTTTTCTTGAAATTCTGTTAAGGCTTTTATTTGATCATTAGTGTAGTTAACATTTTCTGGTACTACTACTAACTTATCATCATTATCATTAAGTCTATGAATTATTGCTATTACTTTTCCTTTAAATGTATCTACCGGATCAAACACTCCAAGTAAATAAGCATCTAATTCTTCACCATCTCCACTTATAGTATTTTCTACATATCCATAATTAACTGGATAATAGAATTTATGTTTAGGATGTGTACTTCCTAGTGGTCTATCTATTTTTATTTCAATTATTTTATTTAAATATTCTTTTGTATTCATAATCAATTCCTTTCTTTTATAATTTTATTACAAGCTAGTTAGAATTAATCTAACTAACCTGTAATATTTTTTGTTTAATTTATTTCATTTTTTTAAGATCCCGTACTTGTATAATGTTTTAATCCTATATTAAATGCTATAATGCAAGGTATTAAGTAAATTATAACTAGTATTGGAGAAAATAAGTATAATATATTATTTGATTTACCAAGTAAATATAGTAATGGATAATAATTAACCGAAGCATAAGGTATTATAAAACTAAATATAAAGATAAATCCTTTTTTAAATATTCCTATTGGATATTGTGCCATATTTTTTCCACCATCTGTTAAGACATTTTTTACTTCTAGTCCATGTACTGTTATGAAACAATATGATGCCATTAAAAGAAATAGTCCAAAGAATAATATAATTGAACTTATAAACATTGCTATTATAAGTAAAATATTTGTTAAGTTAAAATTTATATTTAGGTTTGATATTGCTATAAAAAATACTATTAATGATTGTAATATTCTAGCAACTTTAATAAAATCCATTTCATTACACATTACTTGAAATAAGACATTTCTTGGTCTAAGTAATAATCTATCTAATGAGCCATCAATAATTAATTTTTCAAATTTATCTACTCCTCTAAAAAATATTTCATTGAATGAAAATCCAAAGTTTATTATTGAAAAACAAAGTAACACTTCATATACATTAAATCCTTTGATATTATCAAATTTTTGAAATAATGTTATTGTCATAAAATAATAACTAAAGAATATTCCTATTTGACTAATAAAACTTAAGATAAAAGATATTTTATATTCTAATTCTTTTTTTAACATTAATGACATGTGTTTCATATATAATTTAACCACCTTGAATCACCGCTTTTCTTAATGCTATTTTAGATATAAATAATCCTATTAAATTAAGTATTATTATCCAGATAAATGATCCTATTAATAATTTATATCCATAAGATAATGTAATACTGTTAGAGTATATTCTAAATGGAAAGTCTCCAATATATTTAAATGGTAAAAAGTTACCTATTTTTTGCATCCATATTGGTAAGAATGGTAATGGTACAATTGAACCCATAAATGTTTCTGCAACTACTCCATACATAGTTATTGAACCTTTGCCATCTAAAGTAAACATTGTTAAAATATGTACAATTAAATTTAAAGATGATACTAATAATAATCCTAAGAATAAAGATATAACAAACATTATAAAATTAGGTATACTATAAGGTAATGTCATCTTAAATGGTTCAGGTAATAAGAATGCTAGAATTAATACAGGCATAAATCTAAGTAATGTTGCTACCATCTTTTTAGATATCATTTTTATATACCATTTAAAATAGAAATTTTGTGGTCTAATTAATTCATAAGCTAAATTACCATTTGATATAATATTTAATAATTCTTGATCTTTTTCATAAGGAAATATTAATGCAAAGAATGCTTGCTGTAACCAAACATAAGTTATTGTTTCTTGAAGTTTTAATGGTATATTATTTCCTCCGCTTTCATAAAATGCTATATAAATCATTGTAAATATTAATCCAAAAAATATTTGAGTTGCTATACCTGCTAGAGCATCTGCTCGATATTGTAAATTAGTTATGAATCTTAACTTAAAATAACTAATGTACATCCTCATAATTTATAATCCTCATATAATCTAATTATTACATCATCAATACTAGGGTTATCAATATCAATATCCTCTATTTTATATTTTTTAGTTATATTATTTATAAATTCTGATACCGTTATTATATTCGAATCTACTACAAATTTATAACCATCTGTTTGTTTTTCTCTACTTATTATACCTTTTGATTTAATATCAATTAGTTCATTAGTATATATTTTGACTTTTTTGTAATTTCCATAAATACTATTTAATTTCTTTAAACTTCCATCATATAGTATTTGTCCTTTACCTATTAAGATAATTCTTTTAGCAAGTGAAGCAATATCTTGCATATCGTGAGTAGTTAATATTATAGTAACATGATTTTCTTTATTTATTTTCTTTATAAAATCTCTTACTATTTTTTTACTTATTGCATCAAGTCCAATTGTTGGCTCATCTAGAAATAATATTTCTGGTTTATGAAGTAGTGATGCTGCTATTTCACATCTCATTCTTTCTCCTAAACTAAGTGTTCTAACAGGTTTCTTTATTATTTCACTTATGTTTAGTAAATTAACTAGATATTCTTTTGTTTTAAGATACTCATCTTTATCTAATTTATAAATATCTTTTAGTAAATCAAAAGTATCTTCCGCAGGTATATCCCAAGATAATTGACTCCTTGAACCAAAGACTACTCCTATTTTAGATACATATTTAATTCTATCTTTAACAGGATCTTGTCCATCTACAATGATACTGCCTTTTGTTGGTGTAAGAATTCCACTTAACATTTTTATTGTCGTAGATTTTCCTGCACCATTTGGACCTATGTAACCTACAATCTCTCCTTTCTTAATTTCAAAAGATATATTTTTTACTGCATCTATGTAAACATATTCTCTTTTGAAAAATGATTTTAAAGCAGCTTTTAGTCCACTATTTCTCTTTGCTACTTTAAAAGTTTTTGTAATGTTTTTTACTTTGATGAATGACAAAATTTCACTTCCTTTCTGACAACGCAAAAAACTACATATTTCTATGTAGATTCATCTTGTAAACTATAATAAGATAATATTCTTCGCTAACGTCATATTAAATATATTATAAATACTATGTTTTGTCAATAGATTTAATGTACTTTTTTAATTTTCTTTGCTAGCACAGTCATCATCAATAGTAACTGTATATGGATTAGTAGGAGTGCCATCACCACTTGAATATTTAACACAGGATTTTAATGATAAAACAGGACGAACCCCCATACGTGAAGCAATTGTATATGTTTGCAATTGACCAGGAGAATAACCATAACATGTAACATACCAACCATTAAAATTTGAACCATTTTTCATAGCAGGGCTCATTGTATACCAATTAATATTTCCAGTGATTGAACTATCAGAACTATTTACATAATACCACGCTGAAGAATTACTAGTATTGTTCATACCGCCTGCAAATGATATTTCATCAGCAGTTATCAATGCTATCGGACAATTTTTAGAAGTATTTCCAGAACATTTTAGTTTTCCATTTCCTCCATTTGTTTCACTTGAAGAAAATTTATCTGCTATCGCTTGCGTAGTTTCAAATAACCCATCATTAGTATTGGCACCACATTTATATGATGGTAATTTATATACATATAATCTAGTATAAGTTGCAAAAACAACTGAAGAAGAATTATATGTTCCAGTTCCTATACTTCTATCATTACAATATATAGCTGTTTTGCTAACATATTTATCATAATCAGATAAAAGATTATTAAAATACCAATTATCTATACTCTGTTTTATTGTACTAGATGTTGTATTAGTTCTATTATTGTCTAAACTACCAGTTGTACCATACATATACCCAACATACATTTGATCATATGAACTATCATTAAAAGCAATGTAGGAATCTATATATGCCTCTATAGTATCATGACTTGTTCCTGAATAAAGCATTCTCACACTTCCATCTTCATTTGTACGAATAATTCTCCAATAAAACCCACCAAATAATACCCAGTTATGTGTAGTGTTTCCTGCATAATAATATACAGTACTACCATCTTCAGTTTTATTTGTAGTATATATTTTATCATTTGTTTCAGTAAATACATTAGAAAAATCAGTTCTTGTACTAACAGCATTATTTGAAGTGTAAGTAGTTATTATATGATCTGCTAAACTTCCTTTTTTAATTGGCCCATCCTCTTTTAACGTTAAATTGCATTCTTTATTCTCAGTTATATTATTTATTGTATAAATACCTGTACTTGAATTTA
>CAJMAC010000021.1 GCA_905211265.1 uncultured Eubacteriales bacterium | reverse complement strand
TTATTTTATAAGGTTTTTCAAGCCCCCCCCCTAGTTAACATATAGTTAATATTTATATTTATTCCATAATTACTAATTCTATTTAACATAGGTTTTGGGCCTCCTTTCTTATTTTTCTATTACACTTAAATAATATCACAATACTTAACAATTAGCAATATATTTAATTAATTTTATTGTTGAAATTTAGTTATGTCTTCTACTTTTAATGCTAAGTATGGTTTTTCTCTATTTTTTTCTTTCAAGAATAAAGCAAATGTACTATCAACATTAAATACTCTTACATGATCCATTGCAACTGAAGTATCAACATTCTCTATAATCGCTTCACTTTTTACTTTACCGCCTTTTTCATCAAGTGAAAAATTTATAGTTTGTAATGCTTTTATTATCTCATATTCATTATTTAATTCATCATAAAAAGGTTTATTTTCTAGTTCTGTATACTCTTTTTTTACATTAAAATCTATCATTGGAGCCTTAAATTTATCTTCATCATAAAAATATTTACTGCCAGTATAATTATTAGTATTCTTAACTAAATTATCATATATTTCATTAAATGTATTACCAGTAGGATTCTTATAAAATATAACTTCATCATTAGTTTTAGTATTTAATTTAATAGCAAAATTATCTTTATTTTTATAAAATAATACTTCAATTTGTTCTCTTACTTCATCAGTAGAATTTACACCAATACCAAAATATTTTATACTACCTTTACCATTAAATGCATCATTACTTAACACTTCAAATTCTTTATTGTAGGCAAACTCTCTATATAACATTGTATAAAATAAATACTTTTTAGAAAGACTAGTGTTTTCATCATCCCATGAAATCTCATCTAATATATCACTAGTTTGATTAAATTTATTTTTAATACCATCCTCAATTTCTTTTTTTAATGCTAATGTTTTAAGTCCATATGTCTTAAAATAATAGTCACTACTTAACATAGTATCATTAAATGTTTCTTTATTTAAATTTTTTACTATATCTAAATTAGGATTAAATACAATGTCTTTCTTAATTAATTCATTTTTCATATCATTCCATGCTAATTGAAATGTTCCACACCAACTACTATCAGAAGTAATTTTATCTTCTAAAGATGCTACTACTTCTACTCCGGTAGTTAAATCTAATTCTTTTTTTGTTTCTTTATTATTATTTAATTTTAAATATACAATCATACCAATTGCACTAATAAATATAATAGAAACTATTAACATAAATATTTTATTTTCTTTATTCATAATATCACCCTTTACCTAACATAATCATATCATATATAATTAGATAAGTAAATATTAATTGTTATTTTTATTTCTTGGATCAATCAAAATAATATCATCACCAAACTTAATTATCTCACTCCAAGTAACAACATATTCATCACTTACTTTAAATCTTCTTATTCTTTTTTCCTGGAGAATTAAATTTTTTATTTTGCCACTTGAATCTACTTCAACATCAATTATCATACCTATTCTTCTACCAGTAGTTATATCTATTATTTCTTTTGTTTGCAAATCTGATAAACGCACATGTATCACCTAATAAATAATATTATTTTATTAATTTTTTTATGTTACTAATAGCATTTTTTTCTATTCTAGATATCTGAGCCTGTGATATACCAAGTTCATTAGCAAGTTCCATTTGTGTTTTACCAATTATGAATCTTTCATCTAAAACATATTGTTCTCTTGGTTTTAATTTTTTCAAAGCTTTATCTAGTGCTATTTTTATATCTAATGAATATTCATCTTTTTTACTAGATAATTGATCAAATAAGTAAATAGTATCTCCCCCATCATTATATATTGGTTCATACATACTAACAGGTTCTCTTAAACTATCCATTGCATTTACTACTTCATATTCTGTTACTCCAAGAATTTCACTTATTTCTTTTAGGGTTGGTTCACGCCCTGAAGAAGTAGTTAATTCTTCCTTTAATTTTAATGTTTTATATGCAATATCTTTAACACTACGACTAATTCTTAAACTTGAATTATCTCTTAAGTATCTTTTAATTTCCCCCAAAATCATTGGACAAGCATAAGTAGATAATTTAACATCATAAGATGTATCAAAATTATCTATTGCTTTAACTAATCCTAAACAGCCTACTTGAAATAAATCATCAAGATTATCTACTTTATTTTGAAACTTCTTTAAAATACTAAGAACTAATTTTAAATTACCTTTAACTAACTCATCTCTTGCAAATATATCTCCTTCGTGCATTTTATTAAATAAATCTAATGTTTCCTCACTAGATAAAACTTTTAAACTACTTGTATTAATATTATTAATTTCTACTTTATGTTTAGCCATAAATCTCCTTTCGTATACATAATGATACATTATAAGATTTTTTATTCACATTATAATTTTTTATTGATTTAAAAGATATTTAATGATATTATATTTACTATCAAAGGAGAGATATTATGTTATATGATGAAATATTTGTAAGTATTGATAATTTACCAGAACCATTATCCAATGAAGAAACAAAAGAACTATTAATTAAAGCAAAAAATAATGATATAGAATCTAGAAACAAATTAATTGAACATAATATTAAATTAGTTATATATATAGTGAAAAAGAAATTTAGTTATACCGAATATTCAAGAAAAGAATTAGTATCCATAGGAATTAATGGAATATTTAAAGCAATAAAAAATTTTGATATAAATAAAAGAATTAACTTTTCTACATATTTAACCAAAGCAATAACTACTGAAATTCTTTTATATATGAGAAATGACAAAATAAATAATAAAAATATCAAAAGTATATATAATCCATCCAAAATTGATGAGGATATCTTATTAATTGATGCATTAAGTAGTAATATAGATTTAGAAAATGATTACATAGATTCTGAAATATATCGTTATATAGATGAATTAGTAAAAAGCCTACCAGATAAAAAAAGAAGTGTAATAGAATTATATTATGGATTTAATGATAATGATAAAATGATACAAGAGGAAGTTGGCAATAAACTTAATATTTCAAAACAATATGTTAATAAAATATTAGTAGAATCCATTGAAATATTAAAAAGAAAATTAATTAGCGAAGGTATTATAGAAATAAAAAGTGAAAAAGAAAGAAAACAAACATCATATAAGTCTATTTATGAATATTTTAAAGATTATTCAAAAGAAGAAATAGATTACGCTATTTCTAAATTAAATAATTATTATATAGAATTATTAAAGCTAAAATTTTGGAAGGATTTTAATATTTCAGATAATAAAAGATTAGATAGACATGAAAATAAATTATTTTATACAGGTGTAGTAAGAAAAGTTAAAAAATTAATCAAAGAAAAGAATTAAAAATAATACTTATAATTATTCCTAAAATTATACCACATAATACTTCGAATAAAGTATGACCAATTAATTCTTTTAAAGGTTTACTAGAACTATTTAATTCATTTAATACTCTAGCATGCTTACCTACTTCATATCTTACACCAACAGCATCATATAAAATAACTAAAGAAAATATTAAAGATATAGCAAAATATTCTGAATAACCATAATCTAAATATATTAAACTAGTTAAAGAACTTGCTAATGTAGCATGACTACTAGGAAGTCCACCACTTCCATTTAGTAATCTATTAACTAGTATTTTTTTATACTTAATGCTTTCTATAACAAATTTAATTACTTGAGATATTATAACTCCAAGTAAAGGAATAATAACTAATTTATATTTACTCATAACTTCACCTAGTATATTTTATTTATAATAAATAGAAAGGTAACATTTTTTAAAAAATCACAAACTTTTGTTTGACAAATAAATGTTTTTGTGCTATATTATATGAAAGAAAGGAAGAAGTAATATGAAAGCATATGGTAAATTAACAAATAAACAAAAAGAAGTTTTAGATTATATTAAATCATTTTGTGCTTCAAATAAATATCCTCCATCTGTTAGAGAAATATGTCATGGTCTTGGAATAAGTTCTCCAGCAACCATACATACTCACATTAAAAAATTGGTTGAAAAAGGTTATATTCAAAGGGGAGAAAATGGTAACAAACAATTAAAACTTTTAGTAAACAACGAATATGAAAATAGTAATAGTGAAATAACAAGTGTACCTTTATTAGGTAAAATAACCGCAGGAACACCAATCGAAGCAATTGAAATGCCAGATGAATATTTTGCCTTACCGACTTATTTAATACCTCAAAGAAAAGAAGTATTTACTTTAAGGGTTGAAGGAGACAGTATGGTAAATGCTGGTATTCATTCAGGAGATATCATTATTGTAGAAAGATGTAAAACTGCTAAAAATGGTGATATGGTTGTAGCAATGTCTGATGAACATGAAGTTACATTAAAGACATTTTATAAAGAAAAAGGGTATATAAGACTACAACCTGAAAACGATTTTATGAATCCAATTATTTTAAAAACTTGTACAATTTTAGGTAAACCAATTGGTTTATATCGTAAATTCTAATAAAAAAGACTATGTAGTTGTAGCCTTTTTTTCTTGGCTATGTACTCTACCTAGTCTTTTTAATGAAACAATAAAACTACGATATTCTGCACTAATTGTACCAAGTACATTAAAGTTTGCTATTATTTTAGCATAATATGTATAGATTAACACTATCGTACCTATTTCCATTCTGTTATTACTAACTAAATAAATTCCATATAAAATTATAGCATATTGACATATTTCAATTATAGCAAGTATTATATAAGTAATCGAAGTAACTATCATATTATAATCAAAATTATCTTTTAAATAATTATTCGTTGAATTATCAAAATTATTAATTGCATCTTCCTTATCGTTTTTAATATCAAATATTTTATGAGCATATACTGTTTTTTTATCTAAACTATTCTTTCTTTTTATATTTGATTCTTGAACATTTTTACCAGATACTATAAGAAGTAAAATCATAATTATAGATATTATAACAGTTATTATAAAGATATAAATATTTATAGATAAGAAATAACTATATATAAAGAAAAACTCTAATATTTGTATTATTCTAGTAATAGCATTACAGATAAAAGTACAAATAATATCTATATCATTATTCATAATATTAGTAAATTCTGCCAAAGATAAATTATCAAACTTATTATTATTCTTTGTTACCATATTAGAACATTCTCTATATAATTTATTATAAAATTTAAACCATGCTCTTTGGTTAACATAATCCCAAACATAATATAATACTGTAAGTACTAATATTATTATAACCAAATAATAAGCCTTATTTATTTTATTATCTGTTAAATAATTTATTGTTTTACTCCAGTAGATAGGCACTACTAAGAGTAATCCCCTTACAAATAAAGAAGTAATTACTTTAATAATTACTTCTTCTTTGCTTTTTTTAATTATTGTAGTTAATAATTTATTCATATTTCACCTTATTCAAGGATAACTTTATCACCATTGTTAAGATTATATTTAACTGCATCATCTTTATCAATATGCATTTCTAACGTATAAGTATCTTTTTTCTTTATATGAACATTTTCAATATAAAGATTATCTCTAACCTTAACTCTTACTATATCGCCAGTATTTAATAATGGATAATCCTCACTATTAATATGGATGTGTTTTGTAGCAATTATACATGAATTATTTAAAGTTATTTCACCTTTTGGACCAATAACAGTAATTGATTCAGAATTAGCTAAATCTCCACTATCTCTAACCGGAGGATTTAATCCTAAATATTCTGCATCACTTTTTAATAATTCTACTTGATTATAATTTCTTTCAGGTCCAAGCACTCTAACGTGTTCAATAATCTTACCATTTGCTTTTAAATCTACTACTTCTTCACAAGCATATTCTTTTTTTTGAGTTAAATTTCTTCTTACAGTTAAAGTATATCCTTTACCAAATAATTTTTCTATAACATCATGAGTTAAATGAACATGATGATTAGATACTCCAATAGGTATTTCTATCATTTTTATTACCTCCCTAATATAATTTAAGTATATCACTTTTTTATTTATTTATCTATATTAAGTTATTATTTTTCATATTTTTCATATATTTAGATGAAAGGATGATTTTATGAATAATGGATATTATCAAAATACTTTATTTCCTGGTCAAGGATTAAATAATAATACTATACCTAATCAACAAAGTGTACCTAGTTATGAGCAAACACAAACTACCCCAATTAATGTCGGAGGAACTCCTTCAATACTAAACGCAGAACAATCATATATAGAAAATATACTTAGATTAAATCGTGGTAAAATGGCTAAATTTCATATAACAGTCCCAGGAAGTATTGAATGGCAAGATAGAGTTTTCAATGGAATAATTGAACAATCAGGTAGAGATCATATAATTGTATCTAATCCTAATACTGGTGAATGGTACTTAATATTAATGATATATCTTGACTTTGTAACTTTTGAAGAACCAATTAATTACACAAAAGAATTTATACCAAATCAATAGACAAAATAATTATTTTTTGTTATAATTACACTAGGAAGTGATTAATAAATGGATGTATTAATTTTAACATTATTTATATTAATAGTATTATTTTGTATAATATTTTTAAGTTATATGATTATATATAATAAATTAAATGATTACATAATAAGAATAAACGAAGTTGAAGCAAATATTGATACTTCATTAAGAAATAAGTATGATTTAATTAATCGAAGTATTAGTATAATTAAAAGTAATATGGAATTAGATAATAAAGTATTTGATGAAATAATAAAATTAAGAAGTAGAAAAATAAGTAATTTTGAATTAGAAAGAAAATTAACTAGTGCTTTTAATGAACTTATTATAGTAAAAAATAAATACAAAGAATTATCTAACAATGAAGAACTAGTTAAAATAAATGTATCATTAGAAGATATTAATGAAAAACTAGCAGTTTTAATAGATTATTATAATAATAATATTACTAGTTATAACAAATTAATTACTATGTTTCCTACAAATATTGTAGCAAAAATTAATAAATATAAAACTAAATTATTCTTTGATATGAAAGATATGTCTGATAATGATTATAATGACTTTAAACTATAAGGTTTAGAGTTTTTTTATATATCTATATATTTTTATATAAAAAAAAAGACTATTTAATAGTCCAATCAATTTCTTTAATACCATTTCTTCTTAAAAATTCGTTTGTCTTAGAAAAAGGTTTACTACCAAAAAATCCATAATTAACAGAAAATGGTGAAGGATGCGAAGAAGTAAGTACTAAATGTTTGGGATTAGTAATTAGTTCTTTTTTACTTTTAGCAAAATTCCCCCATAATATAAATACAACAGGTTTATCTCTTTCATTTAATTTTTTTATTATACTATCAGTAAATGTTTCCCATCCTATATTTTTATGAGAAGCAGGTTTATCTTTTTCCACAGTTAAAACACTATTTAAAAGTAATACCCCTTCCTTAGCCCAAGATTCTAAATTACCAGTGTTAGGTATCTCTACACCTAGGTCATCATGTAATTCTTTATAAATATTTTTTAAGGAAGGTGGTATTTTAACTCCATCATTAACTGAAAATGCAAGTCCATTAGCTTCCCCTATTCCATGATATGGATCTTGTCCTAATATTACTACCTTAACATCATTATAATCAGTAATATCAAGTGCAGACAATATTCTTGCTTTCGGAGGAAATATTGTTTTTTCTTTATATACTTTATTAACAAATTTAACTATATTAGCAAAGTACTCTTTATGATATTCACTATCTAATACAATATCCCAATAATTATAAGTCATATGCATATTATCACCTCTTATTGTAATTCTAGTTTTGGAGATTGAACAGGTGGCACTACAATAATTGTTGAAGATTTTGGTGTTACTACAATAGATGGCCTTGGAGTTAATCTTGGTGTTACTGTTGGTACATCAATAACTCTAGTAGGTGTAGGACTATTACTTGGAGTATCCGTAGGATTATCACTTGGTGTATTAACTACTTCATCTGCATTTTTAACTTTAGAACATTCATATCTATTATCAAGAGTATATTCATATTCAATACCATCACCAATAATTTTCTTTTCTACTATAATTTGACAATCATTCATATTTTCATTATTGTAAGGATTCTCTACTATTTTTGAACCATTAGATTTAGAAGATCCTACCAAAAAACCATATGATAGTAAATCACCAAATGTTGTAGTAAGTTTATTATAAGCTAACTGATCACAATTTATTTTAGTGTTTCCTACTATGTCAGTACTATCACATTCCTCGAAATAACTTTTAGCACCAATTTTAGCATATTCAATTAAAGCATCATAACTCTTACTTTTTGATTTATTAATTACCCCAATTACTGATACAGTTGAAATAGACATTACAATAGCAAGCAAAATAATTGCAGAAAGTAATTCAATTAAGGTAAAACCTTTTTTATTATTTTTTTCTTCAGTATCTATTTTTATTTCGTTCATTATATCACATCCTAAATCAATTATATAACATATACTTTTTTTATACAAGAAAAAAGTAATATTTTGCAATTACTTTTCATTTAACAATTTATTTATTATATCATTTTTATCTATTTTTATATCTTCATTAATTAAACCAATAACAGGATGTATATTATCAAAATTATGAAAGTCAGATCCAATAGTAGATACAATATTTAATTTATTTGCTAAATTATTCCATATATCTATGTCATTATGTTTAATGTTATTTTTGTCTATATATATATAATTTCCTTCGATACCGTCAGCATTCATTTCTTTAAGTAAATTTGTGATGTCTTCGATAGTTTTTTTGTCTTCATAATAATATGCTACCGGATGAGCAAGTATTACTTTACCACCATATTTTTTTATCATACAAGAAGCAACATACGGGGTAATAGATTGTTTCTCTACATAACAAGGACAGTTTTCATTAAGTAATGTTTCAATAAATTCTCCTTTATTTGGAATTTTATTAAATTTTTTTATTAATAAATCTTTATTTTTTTCATTATTTATTATATCGTTTGCAATATGTGCTTTTGTAACTGAATCTATTTTATCAAGTTCATTTGTATTTACTATATAGCCTAATTCATTTAATTTCTTACTTACTTCATATAAATAATTGTGTCTAGCTAATCTTATTTTAGATAATTCTTCTTTTAAATCTTTATTAAAAATATCAATATTATATCCTAAAACATGATACCCATATCCTTTATACTTAGTAGATATTTCTACACCATATATTAATTTTATATTATTTTTTTTAGCATATTCTAATAAAGAATCAGTATAAGCTTCAATTGTATCATGATCACAAATTGATATAACATTAACATTATTTTTCATTGCTTCATCAATTACTTCTTTAGGAGTTAATATCCCATCTGATTTAGAAGTATGTATATGTAAATCTATATTCATTTCCAATTCTCAATCCTTTTCTTTAAACATTTTTGTAGATGTCCTGTTTTATATCTTCTTTTTACTGAATCAGGTGCAATACTTAAAAATAATTCTTCAATCTTATCATTTTCAATCATCGAAGACATTAAATTATAATCTCTATTTAGTAATTCCATTAATTCATTATCCCAATTAAATGGTGTTAATGAATAAATAAAATCTAATATAAAATTATATGCTTCATCATCTTTTTGCCATTCTTTTCTTAATGAATAAGGATGTATTGGCATATATGGTACTTCTTGCGGGCAAAACCTATTAATTATAAAAAGTGGAGTATTTTCTAATATTCTTTTAAACTTTGAGTATTCAATAATATGAACATCTAATGGTAAATATTTTGAAGGTATAGTACCTTCTTTTAAGTCAAGAGTTATATCTCTAAACTCTTTAATTGTACCAACTATATCTATATCAGAAGAATGCATATTTTCCTTATTAAATAATTTAGGTAACATAAGTTTTGCATAATCTACTAAATCATCTTCGCATATCATCCACATATCAATATCAGGTAATCTATTAATTACCTTCCTAGGTTTTAACTCATTATCCATTCTAGGACATGGTTTACATAATACTTTTAAATTATCCATTAAATAACCATTTTGTTCTAAACAATCTGCACAAGTCCATGTATCATATTTAGAAGATACAGCATTATCCATTAATCTTTTATTGTAATTTATTTGTTCTTCAATTATTGGTAAATTTCCTTCAAGGTTGCTATCTAGTACATAAAAAGGATAACCTGTTCCAAATGTTCCTTTGCATCCTTTTATACTTTGCATAATATCAGATATTTTTTTAATATTCCTAATTAAATATTTTCTTTTTATTTCAGTATTTTCTTTTTCAAACTCAGTTGACATCTTTGCAACATCAGAGCAAAAATATATTGGATAATTATATTTTCTATCATTTAATTCCATAACCTTACCACCCTATTCATAATATTACTTTATATATAAATATATTCATATTTGTTCCAATAACTAATATTATAAACATTGGTTATTAATAAGTCAATAATATTAAATTAATTTAATTTTAAAACAAAGAATCTTATATTAAAGCATAAATTTTCTGTAAGAAAAAACATAAAGATAATTTACTATCCTTATATTTTATTCTTAATATTAAACATTAATATATTTTTAGTAGTTAAAGCCATCACTTTTTATAATATTTTCACTATCTATATACCATATGGCATCAATATCAGGTGTCTTATTTACTATATCTAATCCTTGTTCTAAATCTAAAAGAAATAGATATGTACTATAGATATCTGCTTTAAAGGAATCATTGCATATTACTGTAACACTTCTAAAATTATTCGCAGGATACAATGTATAAGGATTAATAATATGATTATATCTTACTCCATTATATTCATAGTATCTTTGATAATCTCCACTTGTTACAACTGATTTATTATTTATATTTAATTTAATAAAAATGTCTTTGGTATTTTCTGGGTTAACTACTCCGACTAGGTAGTTGTCTTTTTTATAAGGGGTTCCTGTTTTTATGTTACCTCCAGCATCAATTATATAATTCTTTATCTCAAGGCTTTCTAGATAATTACCTACTAATTCTGTTACATACCCTTTGGTATATGCTCCTAAATCTAATTTTACATTATTTGTTTTAGTTAAGGTATTGCCTACTAGTTTAATATCAGATATACTAGTGTTCACATTTAATTCTTCATTTGTAGGAATTCCTTCACTTTTATTTATATAATCTTTCCATATACTAATCAAATTACCACTAGCTATATTTATATAACCATTTGTTATCTCGTAATACTTTATGCCTTCATTAATCAAGGTAGATAACTTACTATCTAATACTACTTCTTCATTATCTTTAAGTATTTCATTTATGTAATATATGTTTACTACATTATCATAACTATTATATCTATCTGCTAAGGTATTATATGTACTATAAAGATAATCTATTTCATTGAATACTTCTTCGATATCTTTACTACTTTTGTTACTTTTAATTTTTACATTAATCATTGTATCTAAATAAAAGTAATTCTTCTCATAGTCGATATAATTAATTTTTTTTAATAGGAATATTATTCCTGCGAGTAAAATCAAAAATATAAATATACTAATTATTTTTTTGTTACTCATTGGTTACCTCAATTTATAGTTTCTTTGCATTTCTCTTAGGGTGTCTCTTTCTTTGATGGTTTCTCTTTTGTCATAGTTTTTTTTACCTTTAGCAAGTCCAATTAATACTTTGGCTTTTGATTTTACGAAGTAAATTTTTAATGGTATTAATGTATAGCCTTCCATATTTACTTTATCTCTTAGTTTGAGGATTTCTTTTTTATGCATAAGTAATTTTCTTGTACGTGTTTCATCATGATTAAAGATATTACCTTCTTCATATATTGATATATGAGTATTAAGCAAATACATTTCATCATTCTTTATTATTGCATAGCTATCTTTTATATTAACTTTTCCATTTCTAACAGACTTTATCTCAGTACCAGTAAGTACTAGCCCTGCTTCAAAGGTATCAGTAATTAAATAATCATAATTGGCTTTTCTATTAAGTATTTCCATAATATCACTCTTTCCTTAATATATTGTATCATATATTTAAGTTATTTTACAATATTAAGATTATAATTATTTATTATTTTTTCTGCTTCATCGACTCTGTATCCAGACTTCTCATGCAGACTTAAATTCCGATAAGTGCTACCGTACTAAAAAATTTTATTTTTTTCTTATTTATTATTTATTCGTCTTATAATATAATTCTCTAAATTTTACTAAATTTTTAATAATAACAAAGTTATCTTTTTCAAGGTAAAATTCTTCTAATTTACTATCTTTTCTATAATCATTTACATTTAATTGTAAATAAAATTTTATATATTCATCACTATTTCTATTCATTTTACTTAAATATAGTTTTGCAGATTTTTCAAAAAAATCATAACAACAATTATCCACAAAATAACTATTAGTATCATTAACTACTAAGCCTATAATATACATATCATTAATTACAAAGTTATATATTGCCATACCAGGTAATATATATTTACTTATCCTAGTTAATTTAGCTTTTTCATAATTAATAATAGGTAGATTTAAAATAGTCATAATATACTTTACGAGTGTTTTGTCTTGACTATAATATAGTGCTTGTACTATTTTTTGAGTGTTTAGTTGTCCTACTCTAGGTTCTCTTTTTAAATATGATTCGTTATCTCTTATAACAGTTTTATTTTTCTTCTTTTTTCTCTTGTCTTTTTTCTTACTCATAATATTTCCTCCCTTATTAGTTACCCATCTTATTCTTTAGTTAAATTGTAGTTAAATTATTTTAAGTTAAGTCCATGTCATGATATTTTCATCTCCCTTCATATACATTATTCTAAAAAAAAATGCAAAGTACTTCTTTTTTTATAAAAAAAATGCATTTTGGTGAAAATTGTATCAAGCATGCATTACCTATGTGCAAAAGTGCAATAATTATTTATATATAGCTTTTACTTGTAAAAGAAAAAAATTATAAATATAATTACAATATCTATAATTTTTATTTTAAAATATCTTCTGCATCATCTAATAATTCATTTACTTTATTAAATACTTTTGATAAGTGTAAGCCATCTACAAAAATATGACTAACACTTATATTTAACATCATTTCATATTTATCATTATTTAATGTATACCTTCCCCAACATATTCTAGGTATAGTTTGATTATCTATATCACTTGGATAAGGATGAGTTACATCAGTAAAATCTATCCATGGTAAACATGTTATATAATATTCATCCATTATTTTATCAGGATTATAATTATTATTATTTAATTTATCTTCATTTTTAGCTTCATCAATTAATTTTCTTGCTACTTTATAAAACTCTTTAAAGTTATGATAATTTTTAAATCGAACGTTTTCAAATACTTCATTATTTGTCATTACTGTTATCGCTGGATTTATATCATCATATATAACAGGCTTACCATTATAAAGTCTCATTTTTAATTCTTTAACACTATTTAATGCATTAACCATTATACAAAGCATATCTATAAAGAAAGATTCTTTATTTTCTTTACAATGTTTAACTAAGTTAGTAACATCTATTTTAACACTTACTCCATATGTTGAATAATCAAACTTTCTAAACCATTCATATGTCTTTTTTCTAGGTAAATTATCAATATTTATTTCTTTCATTTTATCAACTTCCTTGAATATATAATAACATATTTTTTGTTAAAATGAACATTTTTTTGTTTCAAAAAAATAACTACATTAAGTAGTTAACTTTTATAAATATCTCTTATTTTATCTATTGGTATGTATTCGTTATCCATAGTAATTAAATTATTATTATTTTTGCCTACAATTCTTTTCTTTAATACTTCATTATCTGTTAAAATTGTTACATCTGCTTTATAGATGTAGTCTTTAGCATTAAAGATATTAAATATTTTTTGTTCGATAGTAAATCTATCATTTTTAGGATTATTTCTAATTATTTCTTTTTTAGGACTTCTATCTAGGGTTGAAAATACTTCTTCATTATTTTTTATTTCTTTATTAAAATTAACTGCATACATTTTAGGTAAATCTTTACTCATAAAACACCTCTAATATAATATATGAAAAATATATTTATTAAATTACTAAAATGTGGTAAAATAATTAATAGAAATGTGGTGATAACATAAAAAATATATCTAAATTTAAAATAGAAAAATCTATTCTTATACCAATAATATTATTTTTAATAATAAGTGTAATTTCTATATACTCTACTAGAAAGTTACTTCCTAGTGATTTTTCTAATTTATGGTTAAAGCAAATTCTTTGGTACTCACTTGGACTTGCTATAGCATATTTAATGATGATGATAGGTAATAAATTTTTATACAATAATGCTTATATTTTTTATATTGTAGGTGTTATTTTACTTATATTAGTTTTATTTTTAGGTAAACCTATTAATAATGCTAGATGTTGGTTTATTATTCCATATATTGGAAGTATACAACCTAGTGAGTTTATGAAAGTATTTTGGATAATTACTTTATCTAGAATGATAAATGATTTTAATGAAGAATATGATAATCCTGAAGTTAGTGATGAATTAAAGTTTATATTAAAAGTATTAGTTTTATTACTTATTCCATCAATTTTAACTTATGTTGAACCTGATACTGGGGCAGTAATAATGTATTTAATAATCACTATTACTATGTTATTTGTGGGTGGTTTTAGAAAAAGATGGTTTGTTATAACAATACTTACTATTATTACTTTAATTGGTTCTATTTTAGGTATATATTTCTTAGATAGAGATTTATTTATTAAATTATTTGGTACAAGTTTCTTTTATAGAATGGATAGAATATTAAATTGGTCTAATAGTACAGGATTACAGTTAACTAATTCAATGACTGCGATTGGATCAGCTGGTTTATTTGGACATGGATTTAATCATACTCCAATATATTTTCCTGAGATGCAAACTGACTTTATTTTTGCGGTATTTTCTTCAAATTTTGGTTTATTTGGTTCGATTTTTTTAATTATGTTAATTACTTTTTTTGATATAACATTAATTACTACCGTTAATAAAACTACTAATTATCCAGATAAATATGCAATTGGAGGAATACTTGCAGTATTGATATTTCAACAAATATATAATATTTCTATGACTATTGGATTGCTTCCTATTATGGGAATAACATTACCTTTTATTAGTTATGGTGGTAGTTCTCTTTTGTCTTATATGATACTTTTAGGAATTATATTTAATGTTTCTAATGAAAGTTTAAGATTTACGAATAAATAGTAATTGTGCTATTTATTTTTTTATTCGTTATCTTGAACAAATTTATTTAGTAATTTAAATACTCCTTCGATAGATTTTTTAATATATTTATTTACTCTATTATTTACTTTAACTGTAATATTAGTTAGTTTATTTGAATAATCTACATGGTTATCTATTAAGTAATCATTTAGGGTTACATCTTTTCCCTCGTTAACATCTGTTTCAAATTGTTCCATTTGTTCTTTGGTTAAGACTGCTCTATTTTGTAGTTTATATTCATAGTAGCCTGTTTGATAAATTATGTATGATACTACGAACGAAAAACAAATAAGTATTAATAATATTTTAGATATTTTCATATATTCTCTCCTTTGATATATTTATATAAAATATTAGATAGAGCTTCAATGGTATTAAATACTTCATCAATGGTATTTGTATAACTTCCTACTTCAATTAACATTGTAAATTCATTTATGTCTTGGTTATATATACCATTTACTCCTGGTCCACTTTTTTTGTATATTCCTCTACTTAATCCTGGATAATATTTTTCACATAGTTTATTTAAGGCATTCATGTTATCTAAATTCTTTTGATAATTATCATGTTCTAGTCCTACGACGAAAAGAATTCTAGCATAATTTTTATTATTGATATTAATGGTTGCTACTTCTTTACTAACGGAATCTCTATGGATATCTATAAAATATTTTAAGGTATTATATTTACTTTTATTATTTAAAATGAGTAGTCTACTTGCTTTATAACTTGAAGCATGATTCCAACCGTTTGCATTTAAAAAATCTGTTAGATTAGTGGTTTCTACTACTGTGGATAAGCCCATGGTATTTAGTTTTTCTTTTAAAATATAACTTGCCATAAGAACATTGGGAGTAATTCCATAAATATCTAATGATTTATTACTATAATTTTCTAATTGATGCGAGTTATAAATATATATTATTGGATTATTTATATCTACAGGATTTGGATCTTCAATGTAAGAACTTATTTTTTTTAATTCTTCCATATCACTATAATCATCATCATGCATTATATCTATTTCATTATTCTTTTTTCCACTTGCTAAAAGTTCTTTATTTAATATGGTACTAGGACTTTTAAAATCAATATTGAACAAGAAATTAACTGTATCATTTACTATATTAATTAAACTATATGTATGTGTTATATTAGCATTACCTTTGGATAATATTAAGTTAATAAATTCTTTATTAGTAATTGTATTACTAGATTTTATACTATAATAAAATGTATATGCAAATGATAGATATACTATTATTAAATAAAATATTATTTTAAATTTACTTGTTTTCTTTTTACCTTTTAGATTCATTGTTTTATTTCTTTTAAACATTATCCTTCACCTAGAATAATTATATGCTAATAAAATTATTATTTTTGTAGAAAAAAAGAATAATCTTTAAATTAAAGACTATTCTTAAATCTTATTTTACTTTTAATATATTTCTATTTACTTCATACTCATATACTTTATCTGTTTCAATAGTTAAAATACTATTATTAAGTGATATTTTATAATTATTATCTTGTACTTCAATTATTGTATCATTTAATAATTCTTCATTAAGTGAATATTTTAGTATTTCTAATTTATTATCTATAAGGGCAATAAAGCCTTTATTAAATGGATATATATAACTATAACCATTAGTAATAATATTATTATTTTTATCTATTACATACCATAAATTATCTTTATATACTTTATAATAATTAATATCTGTTATGTCTAATTCTTCATACAAAGTATCTATTAATAATAAGTTATTTTTTATATCATATATTCCATATTTATCATTTAGTTTAACTTTTACTAAGTTATTATATTTACTATTAATAATTATTTCATCATAATCACATGGTATTAAGTTATTACCTTCGATATCAATTAAACAAGTATGATTATTTGATTTAACTATAAAGTAATTATCTTTTTTATCTATTATTTCATCATAGTAATCACTTGTTATAATATTTAATCTATAATCATAAATAAATACTTTATTATTTTCTTTTAAAACTATAAATTTATTATCATATATTGGATTAAATATAGCATTTTCATATATATCACAATCATCTAATTTACAATTATATTTACCTATTACTTTTTTAGTATCTATTTCACTATTAGTTTTATCTATTTTCATGAATGTATTATCATCCATAACATAAATTAAATTACTTGATTTATCTATAAATTTGTCAATATTTGTTTTATGTTTATTTTTATTATTCATATAAAACATCATATAGGTAATTAATACTAATAAAAGTAATGATATTATTATTATTCCTCCGATAGTTTCTTTCTTTATTATTCCCTCATCTTTTTTCTTTTTTATTTTCATAACCTACTCCTTGTTTTTAAGTAATTCTTTTAAGTCATCTTCTAATTTAGAAATATCATTTGGACTCATAAATACAAAGCAAGTATTATCATATTTACTTAATATTTTAGCATCACTTATATTTATTATATCACTATTTTCTAATTTTTCACAAATAATTTTACTTGTTATATCAAGATAATCTTCTTGGCGTTCTCTAGCAGGAAAGATATCTAAAAGATAAGTATAATCTGCTTTTTTAAATATTTCTATAAAATCTTTATAAAATGCTTTTGTTCTTGAGAAAGTATGAGGTTGAAAGATAACTACTATTTTTTTATTGGGATATTTTTGTTTAACTGAATTTATTGTAGCTTTAACTTCATTTGGATGATGTGCGTAGTCATCAATAATAATATTATTATTTATTTTTGTTATATGAAATCTTCTTTTAGCCCCAGTAAAGTTTGCTAAATTTTCTTGTAAAACATTTCCTTTTATATTTTCTAAGTAGGATACAGTTACTACTGATAAGAAATCTAATACTTGATGTAAGCCATATATAGGTAAGTCATAATGATAATATAATTTATTATTAATTACTACATCAAAACTAGTACCATTATCCTTATACAAAATATTTTTTGCTATTACATCATTATTATCATTTATTCCATAATATATTATATCTTTGTTTATTTTTAAATCTCTTGTATTTTGATCATCACCACAGGCAATTACCATTTTCTTAGTTTTATTAGCAAATTCACTATATGCATCTTTTATATCTTCTAAATCTTTATAATAATCAACATGATCTAAATCAACATTAGTAATAATTGTATAATACGGATTATATTTTAAGAAATGTCTTTGATATTCACAAGACTCTAAGGCAAAGAATTTATTTTCTTTATTAGCATATCCTGTTCCATCTCCGATTAAATAATTCATTTTTAATATTGAACCTAATCCTTGCTCTAACATAGTAGTAGTAGTAGTTTTTCCATGACAACCACATATGCATATTGTTTTAAACATATCAGTTAATTTTCCAACCATTTCGTTATACTCTAATATTTCTAGATTTAACTTTCTTGCTTTAATTAACTCGATATTGTCTTCTTTTATACTTGCTCCTTTTACTATAGTTAAACCTTCTTTAATATTAGATTCATCATATTTATTTATTTTAATATTTCTTTGTAATAAACCTTCCTCAGTAAAGAAATGTTTTTCAATATCTGATCCTTCGACTTGATAACCTAAATCACTTAATATTGTAGCAAGAGATGCCATTCCTGAACCTTTAATTCCAATAAAATAATACATAAATATTCCTCCTTTATAATCTATCAAATGTAACTTTGCCTAAATAACCTTCACGTAAATCTCTTAGAATAACACTATATACTTTTTCATAGTCAGTTTCATTATTTCTAACTGCTCCTATTTTTTTACCTATCATATCTAAGACTTCAACTACATCATTATATGATGTTAAGTTGTATCTATTTACAATACTTTCTTTATATAATTTTAACATTGTATTAATTATATAAATAGCAATATCTTCAGTATCTAATATTTCTTCTTTTATAGCAGTCATTGCAGCTAGGTTATGAGCAATAGCATCATCATCTAATTTAGGCCATAATATACCTGGTGTATCTAATAATTCTATATCTTTATTAATTCTAATCCATTCTAAATGTCTAGTTATACCAGGCTTATTACCTACATTTGTAGCCTTTTTACCTACTAATGTATTAATTAAAGTAGATTTTCCTACATTAGGTATACCTAAAATAAGTATTCTAACCTTTCTTTCTTTTAGCCCTTTTTCTTTTCTTTTATCATTTAGTTCTTTATTTACCTCTTCAGTAACTTTAAATATTTCAGATATATTTTTCTTATTTATTAAATCTACTGGTATTACTTTAATTCCTTTTTCTTCGTAGTACTTAATCCACTTATTCGTATTAATTATATCACACATATCAATTTTTGTCATAATAAGTACTCTTTTTTTATTTTTAATAATTTTGTCTATATCTTTATTTTTAGATGAATATGGTATTCTAGCATCAATTACTTCGAATACTACATCTATTAAATCTAATTTTTCACTTATTTCTCTTTTAGTTTTGGCCATGTGACCAGGATACCAGTTAATTCCGACTTTAGTTAACTTTTCTTCTTGATTATTATTTTTCT
>CAJMAC010000020.1 GCA_905211265.1 uncultured Eubacteriales bacterium | reverse complement strand
AATATTTCTTTTAAATGACTAATATTTTAGGCATTTAAAACCTTGGAATAACTTTAAGTTATGGAAAGGAAAAAATAACTAGAAATAATCTAGTTATCCTATACTTTTTATGTTTATATTATTATCTAGTGAAGTAACATATTTAGAATATTTATCATAAATACTACTTGCATTATCTAGGTATTTATTTATATCACTATTACTAAATGGTATTACTTTAAAGTCTTTATAATTATTATGATATGTATATATTAAATCATTATTTAAATTCTCTAATTTTATTGTAGTATTATTATCTTTTACTTCTTTTACGATATCTATACTACTAAGTAATCCTATTCTATTGGAAAGATTTACTACTTCATGGGCAGATAAGAAATTACCTAAAGAATATATAACTAAGGTATTATTTATCCATTTAATTGGTCCTAGGACATGAGAATGTGTTCCTATTATTATATCTACTCCTAGGCTACTTAAAAAATTACTTGAATCTTCTTGATACCATGTTGTATTAAAGTTATATTCTTCGCCAAAGTGCATTGCTACGATTAAAACATCTACTTTATTTCTTATATTTTCTATATCTTGTTTTACTACATTTTTATATTCTTCATAACTATTTTTATTAGACATATCCCATATATTTACATAACTTTCATAACCATTTGGTCTTTTTATACCATTTGTACCATAGGTATAATTAAGCATTGCATAGGTAATATTATTTTTTTCTTTTATTTTTATATTATTTCTTTCTTCCATAGTTTTATAACTACCTGCAGTATATACATCAGTACTATTCCAAAAATCAAGTGAATTTTCTATTGCTTTAATTCCACGATCCAGTGTATGATTAGTAGCTAAACTTACCATATTAAATCCTGTATCTATCATATCAAGTCCTACTTCATAAGGAGAATTAAATGCTGGATAACTTGATAATCCAATGGAAGAGCCTCCTAAGACTACTTCTTCATTATAATATGCTAAATCATAATCTTTTACTATATCTTTTATATAAGTTAACATTGGTTTAAAATCATAGCCATTATTATTAGCATTCTTTCTTGCTTCATTATATATTTTATCATGTACTAACATATCTCCTGCCATAATTAGAGATAGTTTATATTTTTCTTCTTTGGAAGCAATAATTTCTTTATTATTTACTTCTTTATCCTTTTTATTTATCTTGTTTACTATTAATACTATTCCTAATATAAGTATTAATAAAGTTATAAAGATAAGTAATATTTTAAAGAACTTTTTTCTTTGTCTTCCCTTTTTCTTTCTTATAATCATAATTTTCTCCATATAAATTATTATATTCTAAGGTATTTTGTAATGTAAAATCTATTTCATCATTATCTGTTATACCTTTAATTACTACTGTTACTTGGTCTCCTAATGTATAAGATATATTATTCTTTTTATCAAATAAACTAAACATTTCCGGTGAATATACTATATCTCCTTTTAGGGATGATTTATTAACTAATCCTTCGTACATTTCATCTATTTCAACATAGAATCCAAAATCTGTTACTGATGATATTATTCCTTGTTTAGTTTCTCCAATAAGAGTTCTTAAACTATTAGCAACTTTTCTTTTTTCTACTCTTTGTTCTAATGATTCTGCTTTTAATTCTCTTTCATTAAAATGCTGTACTAAACCTTCTAAATCATCTTCCCATAATTCATTTGTATATTTAGCACCATATTTTAAATAGTCTAAGATAATCATTTGATTTATAAGGTCACATCTTCTTATTGGGGAAGTATGTTGTCCATATATTCTAAATCCTATTGGATCATGTCCCTTGTTAATGGTAGAAAACTCTGCTCGTGACATACATCTAATAAGCATACTATTATATACTTTTTCATATGGAGTATTTTTTAACATATTAATTACACTTATTATATCACTTTTAGAATAATGTTCTTTTGGTTTAATAGGTAATTTTGTTGCTAGGAAATTCATTGCCATAGATAATTTTTCTTGATTGGCTTTTTCATCTACTCTATATATTAAATGTAATCCTTTTCTATCTAAATATTCTGTTAAGTCTCTATTTGACGCTAACATTAAATTTTCTATTAAATTTTCTCCTGTATGATTTACTCTTTTATCTAAGATAGTTTCATTATTGTTATATGTTATTTTAAGTTCAGGATTATAAAAGTGTATAAATCCTTTATTTATCATATCATTACCCAATAATTTAGATAAACTATTTAATCCTTTTAATAAGTCTAAATATTCATTATAACCTTCAGGTATAATATTATCTTCAAATATACTATTAACTGCTTGATAAGTCATTTTTTTATTACTATTAATTATTCCTAATTTTATTTCTACTTTCTTACATTTAGCATCAGTTTTACTATATTTATAATTATAACACATAGCAAGTCTAATAGAGGATTCATTTAAAGAACATAATTCTTTAGATAATATTGGATGATTCATATGTATTGCCATACCTGCAGGATAACAACTTGTGCCATGTTCTACTACATCATAATATAAGCTACTATTTCTTTTTATAAAATATCCTGGCATAGCAATAACGGTAGTTAAATAATAATAATTTTCATCTTCTTTTAACATTAATCCATCATCAATATCATTAGTACTTTTATCATCAATAGTAATACATACTTCATCTCTTAAATCAACAAAATCTTCTTCTTTAATTAATTTTGAAGCATACTCATCAGATATATATTTAGGTAATGCTTGTAATTGTTGTATAGATTTATCACTAAATTTATAGTTACAATCGTATTCATAAATAAATGGTGTTACATCCATATCTATTTCATCTTTTTGTCCTATTTTTTCTTTTAGTAATACTTTGTTGTTATCTTGAAGTTCTCCTAAAATCATATATCCTGATGTTATATCTATATCATCTATATTTCCAATTAGTTCCAATAATACATTATTATATTTAACATATTTTTTATCATTTATTATTACTACTTCAAGGGCATTATAAGTAATGAATTTCTTTAATATTCTTGCTACCTTACCATCTTTGCTTACTAAAACAATGTCATTATCTGATGCACCATTTAAGTAATTTGGTATTATTTCTATTTCTTTACCATTATAGTCAAATATAGCATGATTATTTTTAATTCTAATTCTACCTTTTCTTAAATCAGTTAATTCTACTAATTTATATTTTTCTTTTTTAGTTAAGATAATTACTCCATCATTAATTAATCTATCTAATACTTTTGTTAATTCTTCATCACTTAGTCTTAATAATCTTTTAATTTCTATATAACTTAAATCATTTTCTTTAAGTAATCTTACTATATTTTCTGCCATATAACCCTCCTAAAAAATAGCATTATTTTCTTTTATGTTTTTTATTTTTCTTATCTTTATTATTATTTTTATGTATTTTTTTATTTTCTTTATATTTATTTTTCTTATTACTATATCTTTCTTTTCTATTATCTTTAAATGTATTTTTATCATTTAACATTATAAAGTCTACTAATGATTCTTCGTGGGAAGCACTTACTACTTTAACTTTTACAGTGTCTCCGAACATATATCTTTTATTAGTTTTTGTTCCATATATCATATATCCTGATTCATCATAAACAAAGTAATCTCCTGGAATATCTTCAAATTTAACTAAGCCTTCAACTGTATTAGGTAATTCTACAAAGATACCAAATGGTGTTACTCCACTTATAACTCCTTCGTATATTTCTCCAATATGATCTTCCATATATTCTGCTTTTTTCATCTTTTCTACATCTCGTTCACAGTTAACGGAATCAAGTTCTTTTTGTGATGTATGTTCACACATACTAGGCAAAGATAATTCCCATTTTTCTACTGTTTTCTTAGTACAGTTAGTAGCATAATCTTTAAGTAGGCGATGTAATATTAAATCTGGATATCTTCTTATTGGACTAGTAAAATGGGCATAACATTTACTACCTAAGCCAAAGTGTCCAATATTTTCTTCACTATATACTGCTTTTGCTTGACTTCTTATAGCAAGATCATTTAATACCATTGAATCTGGTTTATCTTTAAGTTGTTTTAAAATATTTTGCAAGTCTTTTGCACTTACTATTTTATTTTTGCCTGTTACTACATAACCACGAAGTGATAAGAAATTTAAGAATGATTGTATCTTTTCTTGGTTTGGTTTATCATGTACACGGTAAATTGAAGGTAAATCTTGATAGTAAATGTGAGATGCTACTGTTTCGTTTGCTACAATCATAAAGTTTTCTATTAATTTTTCTCCAGTTCTTTGACTTCTTAATTCTATTTTATAAGGATGACATTTTTCATCTACTAGAATTTTAGCTTCTGGGGCATTAAATTCCATATATCCTCTTGCAACCATTTTCTTTCTTAAGATATCAGATAATTCATTCATTAATTTTAATTTATCTGCGAATTCTTCATATCCAGTAGGTATGGTGTCATTTTCTAGTATTTCATTTACTTTATTGTAAGTCATTTGTATTCTACTTCTTATTATACTTGGATGTATTTCATAATCTACTACTTCACCTTTATAATTTATTTTCATAATACATGACATAGCAAATCTATCACAGTTTGGATTTAATGAACAAATACCATTAGATAATTTATGTGGTAACATTGGTACTACTCTATCTACTAAATATACACTTGTAGATCTATAATATGCTTCATCATTTAAGGCAGTACCTTCTTTTACATAATAAGATACATCTGCAATATGTACTCCTAATTTGTATCCATCTGATAATTTTTTAATACTTACTGCATCATCTATATCTTTTGTATCATCTCCATCAATAGTAAATATTACTTCATTTCTTAAATCTATTCTTCCTTCTTTTAAGCCATTATTAATCATATCATCATTTAGTTCTAATGGAATACTTTCTAATTCTTTTTCTACTTCTTCTGGAAAGTTTGGTCTAAATCCATATTGATAAACAAATGATAGAATATCTACTCCTACATCATTAACATGTCCTATTATTTGAATTATTTCTCCAACATAATTACCTTCTTTTAATGGTCTAACTAATACTTTATGTCCTTCTACTGCACCATTAATATATTCTTTTGGTATATATATATCATGTCCTTTTTTATCTGGTTTTACATAATATTCATCATTTTCTATAAATACTACTCCTACTACTGGGGTATAATCTCTTTTAATAATTTTAATTATTTTTCCTTCTGGTCTTACCTTATCTTTGGTAATTAATTCTATTAAAACAGTATCTCCATTTCTAGCAGTACCTATATTATCTTCACTTACATAGATATCTTTACTTTCTTTATCTATTTCAACAAAGCCAAATCCTTTATTATTTAATATTAATTTACCACTAAGTAAATGGGAATTAGATAGTAATAAATATTTCTTTTTCTTTTCACTATAATAAACTATACCATTTGAACATAAGTCTTCTAATGTATTTTGTAATTTTTGATATTCTTCTATTGTAGTAAGTCCTAATAAATCATTTATCTCGGTTATAGTATATGATTTATCTTTATTATTTAATATGTTAATTATTTCTTCTTGCATAAATACCTCCTAATATTCCTATATATATAATTATATAACAGAATTACTTAAAATCAAAGAATATTTGACTAATTTGTAATTTTATTTTATAATATCTATCACTAAGGGGGAATTTTTATGGGAGAAAGAAATATATTAGAAAACGTTCAATGTAATTGTAAAAGATGTAATGGTACAGGAATAATGTTTACTTATGCTAAGGGTACTAAAGGTTCCATGTGTGTTAATTGTAATGGAACTGGGTATATTATAGTTAATAAAGTATTTCAAATAGGTAATGAATTTTATACAAAGTTAATTGGTAAGAAATTTGTTACTGTTACTTTATTTAGTGAAAAAAATATTTTAGATAATATTAAAAAAGTTGCTATTCCTAGTGATAATAATAATTTTATTGAAATAGATTATCAAGTTTTTTTAAATAATAATCCAAATAAGAAAATAAAGAAAAAAATAAATATATAAAAAATATTCTGTTATATAAATTGGTGTTTTTGGTTGTGTTAGTATATTAATACTTTTGATTGAATCATCAATTTATATTTTTTCATTTGATATGTTTTACATATCTAGTTTAATATGATATATTATTTGATGTGAACTGATGGCTCGAAAGCTCGCAAGATTTTAGTATTTACTAACATTCCCTAGTTGAGTTATCAGTTTTTATAATAAAAAGCACCCTAAGGTACTATTTATGTATTTTTAAAATAAATGTGTCATAATTACTATTATTTAATATATTTAAAAGATAAGTATAATCTATTTCTACACTATTATCTAATAATTTAATAGTTATATATATATCACTAGTATTATTTAATATTATATCTTTTAAATATACTTTATATATGTCATTTTCTAATGTTGCATTATTTAAGTAATTATTTATATTATCTATATCCAAATATTCATAATCTATAATATCATATACTTTATTTATATTAGTAAGTATATATTTATCATTATTTTCTACATAATATTTATTAGAAATATATTTATAATTAGTTACTATATCATTATTAGTTTTAGTAATAAGTAATTCATTATTATTATTTGAATAATTGTATGTTATGTTATTTTTAGTATTATCTATATTATAATTTAATTCAATTATGTAAGGATAGTTTATAGTAAACATTTTATTATCTTTAGTATCAGTATTATCTTTTATAGTTTTATTGTCTTCTAGTCCATTATCTATAATGGTATTTTTATTATTTGTAGCACCTTCGACTAAAATCATAATTATTGCTATAACTACAAAAATACTATAACCTGATAATTTAATTTTGGCTTGATATCTTTTATCTTGCCATTTTTCTTTAAATGTTTTTTTATCATTATCATTCATTAGTTAATATACCTCCTAATAAAGATGATTTATCATGTATTCCATTTAAATATTCACTAACCATACATCTTTTCTTACCTTCTAGTTTTATATCTTTTATTTTAATTAAATAATCTTTTGTTGTTACTACGAGGGAATCTTTATTAACTTCTACTATTTTACCAGGTATGTCTTTACTTAATTTATTAGTTACTTCAACTTCATATATTTTTAATCTTTTATTATTATAATAACAACTTGCTCCAGGAATACTACATAATCCTCTTACTTTATTAAATATATTAATTGCTGAATCATTAAAATTAATTAATTCATCTTCTTTTGAGATATTGTATCCAAATGTTACTTCGTTTTCATTTTGTTTAATTCTATTATTTGTACCATTAATTATACTTGGTAATGTTTCAATTAATAACTCACTTCCTAAAGTACTAAGACTAGAATAAATACTATCTAAGTTATCAGTGTTTTTTATTTCTATACTTCTTTGACTAATTATATCTCCGGCATCCATTTTTTTATCCATATACATTATAGTAATTCCTGTTTCTTTATCTCCATTAATAATGGCATGATGTATTGGGGCTCCTCCACGTAAACGAGGTAATAATGAACCATGTACATTTATACATCCATACTTTGGATAATCAAGTAAACTACTTGGTAATATTTGTCCATAAGCACAAGTTATAATAATATCAGGATTTTTTTCTATAATATATTCATATTCACTACTTAATTTTAATGGTTGATATACTTCAATATTATTTTTTAATGCTAATTCTTTAATGGGAGGATAAATAATATTTCCTTTTTTGTCTTTAGCTCTATCTGGTTGACATACTACCATTATTACATTATAGTTTTCTATTAATTTTTCTAATATAGGAACTGCAAAGGATGGTGTTCCCATAAATACTACTTTTATATCTTTCATTTTATCACCACAATACCATTATATAATAAAAGATAGAAAATTTCTATAATTTCCTATCTATTTTTAATTTTTTCTATATAATTATTTACTTTCATTGACCAAGATGGGTCTTCAGCATATTTCTTTCCCATTGCATCTGCAGTAGTTAATCCATAAGCATAATAGTTGTTATAAATATTATCTACAAATCTTTGAATTCCTTCTTCTAGGGTATTAAAATATCCATAACTACCACAACCTGATCCTTTCATTCCTCCGACATTATGACAATTTTTAACAAGATTACTACAATTCCATGTACATCCTGTTTCATGTAACATAATTGCTGTAGCAAGGAATGGGTCTACATTTTTTTCTATGGTATAGTTTGCTATAAAACTACCATATCCTGAAATATCTGAATTTAATGATTTTTCTAGTTGTTCACTTAATTCTTCCATTGTATAATCTTCATATACTGTAACTATTTCAGGTTCTTGAACTTCTAATGAAGTAGTCTCTTCATTTATTTCTTCTTGTTCTATATTACTATTTATATTGTTATTTTGATATGCATACATAGTATTTAATTTATTTGTTTTATTAATTAAATAAAATACATATACAAAAGTTATAATAACAATTAATGAAATAGTAATAATACTTATCATCTTCGATCGACTAATTTTCATTTTCTTTTACACCTCTTGTCTTTTTAAAGACAAGTTATATTCTAGCATAAATATGTTATTTTGTCAAAAAAATAGGTATGGAAATTAATTCCATATCCTATTTATATTATTCACTTTCTAATTTTTTTAATACTTCACGTATTACAGATGCAGTAGATTTTTTAACATCTTTTGCTATACCTTCAAGTACTGGTGTTCCTTTTTCTTTTGCTAAACAATATAAATCTTCTGCTTTATCTTTTAATTGTTCACTTTTTTCTTGTGCTATTTTTAATACTTTTTCTTTATCTAAATCCTTTAATTCTTCTTTTAATTCTTCAACTTTTTTATTGAATTCTTTTGTTACTTCTTCAACATCAATATCTTTTGCTTTATCAATTAATTTATCTAGTTGCTTTTTTAAATCTTTTCTTAATTCTTCACCTTTCTTTGGGGCAAATAATAATGCTAATCCTGCACCTAATGCTCCTCCTAAAACAAATTTACCTAATCCATTACTTTTCTTGCTCATCTAAATCATCTTCTTCCTTTCTTTTTCTTGGTTTAAATATTTTTTTCAATAAGAATGTTACTCCATCTACCATTTTATCACTAAGGAGTGCTAATTTATCGGTAGTGTTATCAATTATGGAAAATAATCCATCAAATGAATCAACCTTCTTATTAATATCATCAACAACATTTTGAATTTTATTCATTGTATTAATTAATTTTATACCTAATATTATTAATACAACAAGTAAAATAGAACCTAAAAGATATAAAATTATAAGTAATAATTGTTCTGCAGTCACACTAATCATCCCTTTCTTTATACATTGAATCAATTAAGTTAAATAAATCGTCAGTTAATTCTAAATCTTTTTTTCTATCATTAGTTTCTTTTTTGTCTTCAGTTACTACTTCATCAATTGGTTCAATAACTTCAACTTTTTCTCCGACTACTTCATTATCTGCATGATTAACTATTTTTACTTCATCTTCTGTTTCTTTTGTTCTTCTTGGAGGAATATCATAACTAACTCCATAATCAACATAATTTTCTACTGCTTCCCCTAAAGTTATATCTTTATCAGGTAATTCTTCTTCAATATTATTTACTATTTCATCTTTAACTTCTTCTTTTACATCATTGTCTATTTCTTCTTTTAGATTTTCTTTTTCATCAGTAGTTAAATTATATAATAAATCTTCTTCAGATAGTCTTTCTATCTTTTTATTTATTTTTACTTCTTTTAAATATTCACAATTTTCACATATGCTATCTCTTATATCATCAGTTAAATCTCCAAAAGCTTTTTTTCTAACTGATTCAAAATCAACTTTCTTACTTGGGCGTTGTATTGTATATGAATCTTCTTCTTTACTTACTACTTCTTCTTTTGTATAGTTTTTATCAAGCACACCATATACTGGAGATATTACTGGAGTAGGTCTAAATTTTTTAGGCTTGTCTAATTCTTTTTTGTTTCCATATGGTTTTACTACACTTTGAGTATTTGTATTTACGACATTATTGTTTACCGGATTATTATTTGTTTCATTATTGGTAGGAACTTGTACTTGTCTTTCTTTTTTTATAGCACTCCTACTTAGTCTTGAAGTTTCAACAAAGTCATCATCATCAAAATCAAAGGAAAATTTCTTTTCTTCTTTTTTCGGAGGTTCTACTAAAACAGCAATTTGTTTTTCTTCCTCTTTTTTCTTTTCTTCCTTTATTTTATTTTCTTCTTCATCTTTTTCAATTTTATTTCTCATAAATGTAGGAAGTTCGTTTTTTTCTTCTTTTTCTTCGACTTCTATTTCTTTTGTTTCATATGTATCTTCTTCATCTATAAACAAATCTTTAAGTTTATTTAATAAGCCCATTATTGCACCTCTTTCAATAGTTTACTCTTCAGGAAGAATATTATTATTTTCTTCCTCATTATTTTCCTGTACATATTCTTGTAAATATTCACTAAATTTACTACTAGAATCGTTTGGTTTATTTATTTCATATGTAATTTCATTACTATAATTTTCTCCTTTTAGAATTATATTATCTATCAGAGTATCATTATAACTTATACTATTTAAAATAATTGTAGAATAAGAAATTATATCTATTAAATCATCTTTTTTTACATAAGATTCAATTTTTGCATAGTTATAAACTATCTTTAAATAATAAATATCTTCTTCCTTGTTAATAACAATATATCCATCATTAAACTTATTATAATAATAACTATCATTTTTATTATCTAATTCATAATTTAGATTATTCTTATAATAATAACTAACAATATCAACATATAACATTAATTTATTATCTTTAACTTTTATTTCTTTGTTATATTTACCATCATAGATTAAATTAACTCCAACTGGAAGATAATAATTATATCCATATGAAGCATTATTTACTTTCTTATTATTATAACCAATGATGGTATTGACTATTTCTACATAATTATCTGTATTTTTTACTCTACTACACCCTGTCAGAATAAGTATTAAAATTAAAGGTATTATCATTTTTTTCATACAAACACCTACTCTTAATTAATTATATCAAAATTTTATATAAATTCAAATACTTTTTACATATTTTTTAAAATAATTTTATATTTAACGTAACTTATAATTTATTTTTATATATAATATAACAAAGGAAGTGAGAAAATTGTATTATAGAACTATGCGAAGAATGCCTATGCAGCCAATACAACCAATGCAAAGTGATGATAGATTTATTGGTGGAGGATTTCTTGGGCCATTTATTTTGGGGGGTATAACTGGAGGATTACTTGCACCATCATTTTATCCTAATTATAGACCATACCCTATGTATCCACCATATCAACCTTATCCACCATATCAAATGTATCCATATTAACCTTGAATTAATTAATTTTTTTTGATACAATATTATTGGTGAATAAGTTTGAAAAAGAAAAAAAGAAATAAATTAGGATTAATAATTTTAATAATTATATCAAGTTTACTACTATCTACTTTAACTATATCTTTATTTAATATTTTTCTTTGGAATAAAGATAATAAAGCAAATGAGAATAATTTAAAAGATATTGAAGAAAATACAGAAATTAAAATAGTAAAAGATAATGATAATACTGAATTTATAAATAAACCACTCGATGAAAATGATGATTATTGGTACTATTCAACTTTTGATTTAATTGATGTTGATTTAAAAAAATTAAAAGAAAAAAATAATGATACAATTGGTTGGCTAAATGTAAATAACACTAATATTAATTATCCATTTGTAAAATCTAGTGATAATGATTATTACTTACATCATTCTTTTGATAAAAGTTATAATAATGCAGGATGGGTATTTTTAGATTATAGAAATAATAAAAATTTAACTGATAAAAATAATATTATCTATGGACATCATAGAGTTAATAATACTATGTTTACTTCATTATTAAATACTTTAAATGAAAGTTGGTATACTAATAAAGATAATCATATAATAAGAGTATCTCTAGAAAATGAAAATAGTTTATGGCAAATAATATCAGTATATAAAATACCAGTAGAATCTTATTATATAACTACTAAATTTAATAATGATAATGAATTTATAACATTTTTAGATACAATTAGTAAAAGAAGTATATATAACTTTAATTATAATGTAAATAAAGAAGATATTATATTAACATTATCTACTTGTTATGATGATAATACTAGAGTGGTAGTACATGCTAAATTAATTAAGATAGAAAAGAAAAATAGTGATTGACACTATTTTTTAGCATTTGCTATCATCTAAATTTACTTCTATATTAGAATATTTATCTTTAATTACTATAATGTTTAAACAATTACTTATATCTTTATTAGTGATAGGATTAATAAAATTATCGGTATTAAAATATTTATATTTCTTTAAAATACTTAAATTAATATTAGTAATCATGTTATCATTATCACTTACCCATTTATAATCATTAGAACAATTAATTATGTTATTATCACATTCATTTATATAAGTTTTAGTTTGAGTAATTATATCTTCTTTTACTATTTCATAGGCTTTTTCATTAGTTATACTAAATGTATTATTAATTACCATAAAACTACCAAAAAAGAATATTGATATTAAAAATATTACACATAATACTTCGATTAATGTAAACCCTTTATTATTCATATTACACCTCTATATAATGATAACATATTTTTAAAATAATTAAAATACATTTTACTTTTTTTAATTAATATGTTAATATTTATTTAGGTGAATTTATGAAAAAATTTAATATGATTGATGAAGAATTTATATGTGAAAATTGTAATAAAAAAGTTAGTAAATTAAATTATAGTGCAAGAGATCATTGTAATTATTGCTTGTATTCAAAACATGTTGATATTATGCCTGGTGATAGAGCTAATAACTGTCATGGATTATTAGTACCAATAGGAATAGAAAAATATAAAAACACTTATAAAATTATTTATAAGTGTAATAAATGTAATAAAATTCATAAAAATATTATGGCTACTGATGATAATTATGATGAAATAATAGCATTATCCAATAAATTTATTTCTTAAACTATCAAATAGACTAAATAATGTTGGTATAAGTAGAATCGTTATTAGTATTACTACTGCCATTATTATTGCAGTCTTTAATTCTGGGTTAATCTTAACCGTTTTTTTATTTGTATTAACCCTTCGTACAGGTTCATTATTTATATTACTTGTAGTATTATATAATACTACATTGTTTACATCAGTACTAGGATTTGCACTAAAATTAGGATTAATAACAGTATTAGTGTTTGTATTTATATTTATATCTTGAACAGGTATTTTAGTATTACTTTGATTATCATCATCAACACTAGAATCTCCTGTTACAAATTGTGGCATAGTAATACTTTGACTATCTACTTGTTTAGTACTATCATTTAGCATTTGACTAACATTTACAGAGTTAGCATTTGTGCTAATATTTGTATTTAAACTTGGATTAACTACAATTTGATTATTTATATTTTGTGCTTGATTTTGCTCTATTTGATTTACATTCATAATAGGCTCAACACTTGGTATTGGATTATTATTAATAACACTTGGATTGTTAACATTACTCGTATTAGTAACATTGTTATTACTAGCACTACTAACGTTTAGGTTATTAAAATTAGCATGATATTCATTATTAGAATTATTATTTCCTACATTACCATTTTGCATATTATTACCATTCATAATTAATCCTCCTTTTTATTATAATCTCCACACTTCTTCTTCATCTTTTTCAGTTTCAGGAGTCTTTCCTGTTACAAAGTTTAATCCTGCGATTGGTGCAGTATTTACTGGTGTTGTTGCCGGAGCAGGTGCTACATTTGGCATAGGTGTAACAGGAGTTTGCACTACTTGTTGATTAGGCATTGGTTGTGGAACCGCTTGTACTTGTGGCATAGTGTATCCAGTATTAGGATAAGTAGTTTGTCCATTAACCATCTGATTTAAACTAACTGCATTAATTGGTTGTGGTACAACAGGCTGTACTACTTGGGTAGTTTGTGGCACTTGCTGTATTGGTTGTTGTGTTACTGGTTGCATCACTTGTGCAGGTTGTACAGTTTGATTAATATTTTGATTATATGTAGGTTGTACTACACTTTGTTGCTGTGGTATAGTACTTACACTTGATTGTGCAATGTTTGGTTGTAATACTTGATTAACTGGTGTAGTATTTACTACATTAGGTACTTGATTATTAACTGTTTCACTAACATTACTAACTTGTGGTGTAGTATTATTTACTGGTACATTATTCTGAATATTATTAACTGGAGTATTTACTACTTCATTAGTTGGTCTACTTACTACATTGTTAATTTGTTCAGTTGATTCAGTTTTAGGAACTTCGTTAACTGCTTCCATAATTGGTGTAGCATTTTCAGTAGTTTTAACTTCTTCTTTTACTGTATTATCAGTATTATTTAATTTCTTTTCTCTTTTCTTTTTACTATCTGCTAAATAACCTATGATAGTTACTATTATTATACCTAAAACTCCCAATATATACGGATAATAATCCAACAAAAAATTAACAAAATTGTCCACTTTAAATCCTCCCTTTATTCTATTAATAATATTAACATAATTTGATATAAAAATCAATAATTATATTTCTATTTCTAATCTTTCTAAAACATTAGTATCTATTTTTTGTAATTCTCTAACTAACATATCTAATGTTTTTTTGTATTGTCCCTTGTTAAATAACATCTCTGCTTCCGTTAACATTTTATCTATTTCAGTATATGTAGAACGATATCTATTACCATATACAATTAGTCTTTCACTATATATTACACTTTTAACTAAATCATTAGTTTTATTATATATTTTAAATACTAAATCCCTAGCAGTATCTACTCTTATATTAAGTATTTTTATAACAATAGGTTTTTTGTCTAGTTCTTTTGCTATTTCTCTTAGGGCTTCGCTTGCCTCAGATAATTCTATAAAATAACTATTAGGTATAACAGGTATTCTATATTCTTTTAATTTCATCTTAGATTGTTTTAATAGTTTTTCTATTACTTCAAGTTGTTCTCTTGCTCTAGATTCATCATCTTTCATACTAGTAATTGAATGTAATTGGTAATCTAAATCATCTTGTAATCTTGATAATCTAGTACTAAGTCCATTTAATTCATCTACTAATTTAGAATAAGCAAATGTTTTACCTCTTCCTTGATCTACTAAAATTTTATAGTCTTGATTTATTTTTTCAAGATTTTTATTAAGTACACTAAATTTATTTATTTCTTCATCACTTAAATTATAATTTAATTTTATATCATCTATTTGTATATATATATCATATACTATTCTATTTACTTTTTCTATTTTAGATTTTAATATTTTAATATTTTCTCTAAATATATCTTTGCTCTCTTTTTCTTTATCAAAATCATTAAATAAATTATTAAAGTAATCCATAATAGTCTTTAATTCTATTTCTGATTCTCCTAATTCTAGATTTTTTAATGAATCCATAATATTACTTATTTTAGTTCTTATTTCATTGATATTATATTCTACATTTAAGTAATCTAGCGGATAACCATCCCTTAACATTCTTGAATAAGATAACATAACTTGATCAATTGAGGAAGGAATAAGTACTGTAGACATAAGTACAAGTGATGGTACTCTATCTAATATTTCTTTCATTCTATTAATCATTTCTTCTAGTACTAATACTATTTTCTCTACTTCAACGTAATCGTTTAAGTCCATTGCTTTTTCAAATTCATGAAATTTCTTTTCAATACTTACAAACTCATTTTCGATACTTGTACCTACTTCACCATAATCTTTTTTGGTTCTTTCATATTTATTAGTCATTTCACGATATAACATTTTTAATTTAGTAATTATACTTCTATTTCTTTCTTCTGATTGTGTAACTAATTTTATTTCATTTAATAAATTATCAGATTTTCTTTTTAATGTATTAATTTCTATTTCTATATCTGCAATCTTTTTAATAGCATTTTTATAATCTTTTCTATCAATTAAAAAATCTACTTCACTAATCATATCATTTACTTCAGGAACTTTTTCATCTTTAATAACCTTAAATGTATTATCCCAATCATCTAATTTTGCTTTAAGATTATCAGTTTTAACTAATTCCCTAACTTTAGATATTTCACTTAATATAGGTATACCTATTAATTTATTTTTTTCAACATCTAAGTATTCTATTTCTTTTTTATATTTTTTAGTTTGTTTCTTTTTTACAGTAGAAAAAGTAATAACAATTAAAATAAGTGATACAACAAATGTTGCAATAGCTAATAATATTATATTGTCTGCCACTTAAATCACCTCAAATACTTTTCTATAATTATTTTATCACACTTTTTATCTTTTTAAAAGAACAATTATATATTTTTGTAGAAATTTAAGTTATGTGTAAAAAAGGATATTAATTACCCTATTACTTTTTTTGACTTACTTTCTTTAATTAATATTACAAGTATAATAAATAATATTATTTATTATATTCAAAGTATTAACAAAATTTACTTTGCCAATAGTCTCTACTTTGAATGAATTAATAATATCTATTTAGTATGTAATATAGTATATTTTATTTATTTAAATATTTTATAAACATCTTACTAGCAAAAGTTAAAGAAATAGATTTATTAGTAGCTAAATAAATATTTATATTTGGTATTTTTTTATTAATTTTTAATTCCTTTATATTTTTATAATTTCTAGTTGCTAAATCTATTATAACAAAACCAATACCTAATCCAATATTAACAAATTCAGTAATCAATTCTTGACTTACTACTTCCATTTTAGGTATTAATTTAACACTATTTTGTAAAGCAATATAATCTAATAATTTTCTACTATTGGATTCTTCTTTTTGAAGAATAAGTGGTAATTTATTTAAATCTTCAAAATCATTTATTTCATCTTTATAAAATTCAGGATTATAGATAAAACCTTGTTTTAATTCTTTTATTTTTTCTAAATGTAAATTAGTTTCTTTTATATTACTTTCATTAAAAATTACAAAATCTAATTTACCTAATTTTAAATCATTTATTAAATTACTTGTTAAATCATTTGTTATATTAATATTTATATTTGGATATTCAGTATGAAATTTTTTTAAAGTGTCCATTAAAATTAATTTAGTTAATGTTGTTGAACAACCAATTTTTATTTCTCCTTTAGATAAATCTTTAAAAGATGTAAATTCATTTTCAGCATTATTAATAAGTTCAAGTGCTCCTTTAACATACTCGTAAAACATTTTACCTTCTTCGGTTAATTCCATTCCTTTATTACTTCTTAAAAATAATGTTCCACCTAATTGTTCTTCAAGTTTCTTTATTGATTGAGATATGGCAGGTTGAGAAATATGTAGTTCTTCACTTGCTTTTGTCATATGTTTATTTTTAGCAACTATATAAAAAACTCTGTATAATTCCAAATCTATATTCATTATAAGCCCTCCTTATTGATATTATAACATAAATATATTTTACTTATCAATACATTAGTAATAAAATGTAATTGAAAGGAAGGAATTTTTATGTTTAAAGATTTAAATATAGTTATAGGAATAACTGGGGGAATAGCAGCTTATAAAGCATGTGGTATTGTTAGTTATTTAAAAGGACAAGGGGCAAATGTTGATGTAATTATGACAAAGAATGCCTGTCAATTTATTACACCACTAACTCTTGAAACTTTATCAGGTAATAAAGTAGTTACTGATATGTTTGAAAGACCAGATTATATTGAGGTAAAACATATTAGTTTAGCAAGAAAGGCTGATTTATTTTTAATAATACCTGCGACTGCAAATATAATTGGAAAGGTTGCAAATGGTATAGCAGATGATATGATTTCAACAACTATTATGGCAACAAAATCTCCAGTCGTATTTGCACCTGCAATGAATAATGAAATGTATGAAAATCCAATAGTTCAGCATAATTTAGAAAAGTTAAAAAAATATGGTTATAAAATAATAGAACCTACCATTGGACATCTTGCCTGTGGATATGAAGCAAAAGGTAAACTACCTAAAAATGAAGAAATAATAGATTATGTTAAAGTTTTAGTAAGGGAGAAAAAATAATATGAAAAAAATAGTTATAACTGCTGGAGGTACAAGTGAAAAAATAGACAATGTCAGAAAAATTACTAATTCATCAAGTGGAAAATTGGGAATGACAATAGCCAATCATTTATTAAAAGAAAATGGTGATTTAATTATATATTATGTATGTTCTAAAAATTCACTAAGACCATTAGATAAAAAAATAAAAGTTATTGAAATAGATGGCACAATAAGTTTAAAAAATAAAATAGAAAATTTACTTTTAAATGAAAAAATAGATTATTTTATACATTCTATGGCAGTATCTGATTATATGACAGATTATGTAACAACAATAGAAAGAATTAAAGCAAGTATAAAAAATACAAGCAATTTGGAGGAAGCATTTTCTAATATAGAAATTATTAATGGAAATAAAATTTCATCTTATGAAGATAATTTAGTAATAGTTTTAAAACAAACTCCAAAAATAATATCTATAATTAAAGATTTAAGTCCACAAACATATTTAGTTGGATTTAAGTTATTAGATGGCGTATCTAAAGAAGAATTAATAAGTGTTGCAAAAAAATTAAGAGATAAAAATAAATGTGATTTAGTAGTAGCAAATGATCTAGCCACTATTAGAAATGGTGAACATATAGCGTATATCATTGATAAAAATAATGAAATAGAAGAATCTCATGGTAAAGACGATATAGCAAAGAAATTAGTTAGGAGAATGAAAAATGGAAAATAAAATTTTATTTGTGGGTGGAAATTGGGATTTAAACGGAGGAAAAGAATCAAAAATTGTTAATGAGTTTGCAAAGTATTTACCAAATGTAACTGTATATAATGGTGGAAATTATAATGATTTAAATAAAATATTAGAATTATCTATTAATTATGATAATGTTATTTGGTGGGCAAATGTTTTAAATGAATTACCTAAAATTAGAAATGTTAAGGATATAAATTATAAAGCAATGTTAGTATCTTCGAAAAGAAATATAGATAATAAATATTCATTTCAAGATTTACTTCAAAGATCATTTGCCTTAAAATCTAATTTAACAATAGAGTTTAGTAAAAAGAACGATTTATATAGTATGAAATTATTTGATCCACTTGGTAATGTATGGTATGAAGGTACTAATATTAAAGAATGTGCTGAAGAATTAATAGATAGATTAAACTTCATAAAGAGCATTACTAGAGAATCAACTATATCAAAAGAAGAAAACAATGGTGCCTTAGCTTGGTTCTTCAATATGTTTAAAGAAGAAATATATAAGTCTGATAGTAATTCAATCATACCCGTAAAAGAAGAATTTTTAAATCTTGTAAAAGAATATGCTTCTAAATTTGCTGAAGCAACATTTGAAACAAAAGATGTTAAAAGATTTTTAGGTAATGCTTCATTTAGATGTCCTAAAGGATTTCCTTCATTTAGGGATGGTAAATATATATTTGTAAGTAAAAGAAATGTAAATAAAGAATTTATTAGTATTGATGAATTTGTTCCAGTATTTTTAGAAAATGGAAAGATATATTATTGTGGTGATAGTAAACCTTCGATTGATACCCCAATACAAGTTAGATTGTATGAATTATTGCCTAATATAAATTATATGATTCATTCTCATTGTTATATTGATGGTGCTCCTTTTACACAAGAATCTTTACCTTGTGGTGCAATCGAAGAAGTCAAAGAAATCTTAAAACTATTAGAAAAAGAATATAGCAATGACTTAAATAAAGATTTTTATTTAATTAATTTAATAGGCCACGGAAGTATTATGATGAGTAAAAATCCTGAACAATTAATGAATATTAATATGATAGGAAGAAAATTACCTGAAAATATGTATACTAAAAAACTCGTAAAAAAGATACAATTAAAATAATAAAACACTAGCATAACTAGTGTTTTTTCTAAAATATACTACTAAGATTACTGATATAGATATTATCCCTTTATTTTAACTTTTATAATAAATTCAAAAAATAAGATATTAATAAGATGTAAAAGAATTTTAAAAATAATAAAACCCTTGATTTACAAGGGTATAATTTCATATGGTAGCGACGGAGGGGGTCGAACCCACGACCTATCGGGTATGAACCGATCGCTCTAGCCAACTGAGCTACATCCCCATAAACACACTCAAAAATAAACAATACAA
>CAJMAC010000019.1 GCA_905211265.1 uncultured Eubacteriales bacterium | reverse complement strand
TTAGGCATGCCGCCAGCGTTCATCCTGAGCCAGGATCAAACTCTCCAAAAAAAAATTAAATCTTATTTTCGTTCGTTCGTTTTATTTTTTCCTGCTACTCAAATTGACGTTTTGCTCAGTTTTCAAAGAACTTTATTTTTTCTTCGTTCCTTTTCGGAACACGTTAATTAATATAACATCTTTTGACTTTATTGTCAATAGATTTTTTTATATTTTCTAACTTTTTTTCTTTCGCTCTTTCTGATTTCTTCTTTTTCTCAAGAACGTAAATTAATAATACTCTTTTTATCTTTAATTGTCAATACATTTTTTTGATTTTTTTTACTTTTTTGTCGCTTTTTGTATTTTTCATTACTTTTATTACTTTATTGTTTATTTTTAAGTAACTTTTACTTATTCTTAAATTTACATCTTTGCACTTGCTAAATCATTATTAACTTTTAAACATATTCTTTTTGTATTTACATCTTTTTATTTTTTTAATTATTATTTTTTCCAAATACATAATATTATATTCAAATTTAAATTTATAATTACAATTTTTTTGATTTTAATCTTTAAATTAATGGTTTCATATTTATAATTAAAGTGTTATTATTTTAAATAGTATATAAATAAAAAATAGATTATATTTTGGTATAAAAACTAAATATTTTATATAATCTACTTCTATTTTTAATATTTATATTATTGTAATGTACTATATTTACTATTATTAATTATAAATCTTGGTGAATCATCAAAAGTTGTTGTATTTAATAAACTACCATCTTTATTATAAGTTTCAATTATTATGTTATCAAATAGTTTTACTTCTTTATTACAACTGTCTTTGCTTGTACAACCTTCGAAGATACCATCATTAATAATTAAATTATATTTATAATTTTCTTGACTTTCTTCTTGGCCAAACTCTATTTCATATTCTATTATATTTTTGTTTTCATCATTTATTTCAGTTGTAATATTACTATTTAATTTAATTTTTATTTTAGCTTTTGAGGCTTTCGTTTTATTAACTTCTTCGGAAATATTATTTTGAATTTTATCAAATAAAGTATTAATATCACTTGAAGTAGATTCGTAATAGCAATATCCATTAAGATTAGAATCACTACATAATGTAGAATCTGCTGATGATATTTTTTTTAAGTCATCTCCTCCTGAAAATTCAAATCCTATTGTTATTAGTTTTGAACCCATAGTATTTTGTAGATAGTTACTAGAATTTCTAACATAAGTTAAACAAGATGCACTATCACAATTTTTGTGTGAATTACTTGAATTACTAAATAACTTATCATAATATGTTGAATCAGAATTATCAATTCCTCCAAGCGTCATAGTTACATTTGGTATTCCATCATATAATAAAATTGTATACTTTAACGCCTCGTCATAATTAATACTTGGTTTATTTTTTAATTCGTTAAATAATTTTATGGCTAAATCTAATCCTCCAGATACGTTAGTGGTATATATTGATATTTCAAAATCATCGTCAACTAAACTCTTACTTTCAAAATTTCTTTTAATTATAGGTATATAATCAAATTGCACTAATCCAATATAAGCATTATCTTTGAATTTATTAATTAATTGATTTGATAAATTTATTGAGGCCTCTTTTGATTTTAAATATTTATTTCCAGCCATACTACCAGATTTATCCAACACTAATGCAACATATACTGGTAATGTAATATTTTCTATTTTTGTATTAATATGTTTTTTTAAATCCATACTTAAAACATATTTTTTATTACTCTTACCTGTATCAATTATATCAAAGTCATATGTTATGTCAATTAATCCGAAGTCTTCATTATTAATATCTTTTTCACTAACACTAATAATTTTATTGGGTTCACTGCCTTCTTTTATTTCAGAAATAAATTTAACTCCCTCACATTTATTATTTGCACTATCTAAATCAATTAATTCATAATTGTATACTTCATATTTTCCTGATACATATACAACATAATTTGGCAAATATTCTTTAAGTACTTCATTATCATTATATATTCCATATTTTAATAATGTTCCTAGTGATATGCAGAAACTAGTTTCTCCGACATCATTAGTATATTTTGCAAAACTATTTTTATCTTTGAATTCCATAGCATATTGTTCACTAGCATTGAGAATAAATTTTTTATTTATTTCTTTTTTTGTTTCTTTGGAAGAATTAATTATACTTAATACTGCAATATAACCAATTGTAAATACTAATCCTATTATTACAATAGTTATTAGTAATTCGATTAAAGTAAATCCTTTATTTATTTTTTTATCTTCATTCATACTTACCTCACTTAAATGAGATAGTACTTTTATACTATCTATTTATTTTTTTCTAATTTAAATGTTTCAATTAATTTAAATATATCATTATTTTTTCTATCAGAATCAAATTCAACATAATGAACTATTTTATTCTCATCTTCGAATAACCAAATTACATAATATGCTTCATCTGAGTATCCTGATATTTGATAAGCATCATAATCATTAACTTTTACTTTAATACTTTTTAATTCTTCGTCATTTTCACTATATAAGTCTTGATACATACTACTATAGATTGATTCTATTGTAACATTTTCTTCTTCATTTAAATCACGATAATCAAGTACTAGTGTGTTATTACCATTATAATATACTATTCTTTTATCTTCTGAATATAAATTCCAATTATCAGGAATAGAAATATAACCATATTTTTCTTTACCTACTTGCATATAGTTAACTTTTTCTACGTATTTATCAAATATATCAAACTTTTTCTCATAAGTAACAGTAAAGTAAAGATTACCATCAGTATCAGTATTTTCATAAATATTAACTAATAATACTTTATTATCATCAACTGATTCACTAACTAAATACCAATTAGTGCTACTTTTTTCTACATAAGTAAAACCACTATCTTCCATAAAACTTATATATTCATCAATAATATTATAATCATATAAATTTTTATTATATTCTATTTCTACTTTCATATAATCGTTTTCTACATTCTTAGAATACCAATCTGAAGTAATACTATTATTAACTAAATGCATTGTAGGTATTTTATCATCCCCTAGTTCTACATAATCTAAGACACTTAATTTATCTACATATTTAAAAATTGATGTAAAAGCAAATACAGTAGAACCTATAATTAATGATACTCCTAGAATAATTAAAATAATGATTAAAGTAGTATTCTTTTTAGTTTTCTTTTTCTTTCCTTTTTCTTTTTCTATTAATTCATTACCACAAATATTACAATATTTATCATTTTTTGAATAATATTTATTACATTTTTCACAATACATATCTTTCACTCCTTATTTCTTATCATAAATTTTAATTTTTTCTACTAATTCTTTTAAGTAAGATGATGTATATGTTGCACCACTTACAGTATCTAGACTATCTAGTGAATTTTGATTAGTAATTAATTTATCTATATAATTAGCGTCTTCAACCATTTTATAATAACTTTCACTAGTAGATAATATTTCTATATTAATTATATTATTGTTATTCATAGTTATCTTTGATTTAATAGATTTCTTACCATTAAATCCACGACTAGTTACATAATATATATTATTTCCCTCGATTACTTCTTTATTTGTTACTGTAAAATTTGGATCAACTTCACTAGTAGTAATACTATTATCTAATCTATTACTTATTATTATTGTTAATATTATGCCAATAATTATTACTATTATTAAACTTATTATTTTATATAATTTATTAAAGTTAAATTTAATACTTAATCTATTTATTATTAAAGTTAAAATATTAAATATTAATATTGATATTAATACACCTTCAGGATATGGAGTTAAATATCTAATATATACAGTAAGTATACCTAAGATTATACCTCCCAAGATTTGACCTTGATTACTAACTGGGGAAGTTACAGGATCAGTAGTCATAAATACTGCTCCAAATAATAGTCCTCCGGATAATATATTAAATAATGGATACCATAATCCCATATTATTAGTTAGTCCAATTACTAATGTCATTATAAATACTGTCAATACATAATATACTGGTAATCTCCATTTTATTGTTTTAGTAATAGTTAGGTAAATAAATGCTACAATACAAAGTAGAGAACTAGTTTCTCCGATAGCACCAGGTATGTTGCCAAAGAAGAATGTAAGCAAACTTCCATAAGGTCCTATAATTTCTTTATATGTTCCTACATGTGCTAAAGCTGAAAAGTGTGATAATGGAGTGGCAGTGCTTAATGCATCTAATTCATAACTATTCATGTATCCGCCAAATTTACCTATATAAGAAGATGCAAAGACAATTATAAATAAGGAACCAAATAAGGCAGGATTTAATGGATTTTTACCTAGTCCACCGAATACCATTTTAGATAGAGATCCAATTAATGCTGCAAGTGCTACTAACCATAATGGAGTATGTATAGGAATTATTAGTCCTATAAATAATCCTGGTATTATAGCAAATGATTCTTCGATTAAATAAGTAAATGTTTTCTTATCTTTTTTTATTATATAGTAAATATATTCTGTAAATAAAGATACTACTATTGGAGTTAAAATAATTAAAACTAAATTAATTAAATCAAATGGACTACCAGTATTTCTAATTAAAGGAAGAATACCATTTTTATAGAAAGCAAATAATATAATTGGAACTAAAGCAAGTATTAATCTATACATTATTTTTTTTGTATCATCATTACTTTTAATAAAGTTACCTTGTTTTACTTTAAATTCTTTCATTACTTATTCACCCTTCCTTTAGCTATTCTTACATATTCTCTTACTTCTATTTTTGAAGGACAAATATATGAACAAAGTCCACATTCAATACATTTTTGTGGCATTAATTCTTTTAATTTTTTTTCATTACCTATATTATTCATAATCATAACAGGAAGTAAATGAACAGGACATACATTAGTACATTTACCACATTTGATACAAGGATAATTAGTTAATTCAATATCGTCAATTACTAATACACAGTTTAAATCTTTGGTAACTATTAAATTATCATTAGGTAAACTACTTCCCATCATTGGTCCTCCAGCGATAAATATTGGCTTTTTAATATCTTTATATCCTTCAATATTTTCTATTATTTCACTTAGTTTTGTACCAATTTTAACTTTTATATTAGAGGGTTTTCTAATACCTGTACCTGTTATAGTAATAATTCTTTCAGTTAGTGGTGTATTATATTTTAACATTTCATATATAGCATATATAGTAGAAACATTACTTACAATAGCTCCTACTTCGACTGGATATTTATCATATTTTTTATGAAGTACTACTTCGACAATATTTCTTTCCCAACCAGCGGGATACATATCAGGCATTAAAGCAAGTTTTATATTAGGGTATGTATTAATATATTTATTAATAACTTTTTGACTTTCTATATTGGATGATTTAACTACGATATATGCTTTTTTTATTTTCATTATTTCTAAAATAGCATCTACTGCTTCCAATATTTTTTCCATATATTTAGACATAACTACTTTATCGCATGATATATAAGGTTCACATTCTACTCCATTAACTAATAAATAGTTTATTTTACTATCAGTATTATACTTTAAAAAAGTAGGAAAATCACTACCTCCAAGTCCTGTAATTTCAGAAGTTTTTAATAATTCAATAAATTCTTCTTTAGAATAATTAGATATTTCTTTTATACTACCTAACTTTTCTTGATATTTTTCTTTAAAATCATTTTCAATAGCAATACATTCTACTTTTTTACCTGTATTTAATTCATTAGATTCATTTTCTACAACATAACCACTTACTGAAGAATGAATAGGAAAATCAATAGATTCATTCATTGCTACAACTTGACCTTTAAATACATAATCTCCAACATTAACTAATTTTTTATATTTAATACCAGATTTATTTTCTAATGGAATATATATCTTTTGTGGTTTAATAAATTCAAGCATTTCTTTCTTTACTTTTATCTTGTCATCCATTTTTATTGTAACTCCTCTCATATTCTCTTTCCTTTCTAATACCCTCTTATTTTATAAATATATTATAATATATAATTAGTTATTTTGCAATATCTTTTTATCTTTGTTCCTTTTCATAACAATTGTTATTCCAAGGTTTTTTAATACCTAAGGTATTAAAAAAAGTTTTGAGCTTGTAATCTCAAAACTAATTTATCTTCTTTTTGTTTTTGCTTTACTTTTTAATTCTTCTTCAAAATTATAATCTCTTTTTTCATTAACTATTTTAAATATTAAATATTCTTTAAAGCTAAGACTTGGTTTAATAGAGATAAATTCCTTAACTAATTCTTCGATATCTCTACCTAATATATTAGCATATCTAATGCATTCGCTATCATGTGTTTCTTTATAAATTCTAAGACTAACTAATATTAATTTTTCTTTATTGTTTAAGTCTTGTAATATTTCAAATAATTCTTCTAATCTATATTTAAATACTACAAAAAGTATTTCGTAAAGTTTTTGATTAGATACCGAATTAATTGAATTAGTTTTTAATATTTTATCTATGTTATCTATTATTTTTTTATCAACATTTTCTTCATCAGTTTTATTTGCTCTTTCTACTTTTTGTTTTAAAAATTCTATAAATGTTATATTATAATTACCCGAAGTACGATATTCATATTTTAAATTATTTCTTGATTCATTTAATATTTGACAATATTTTTCTTCTTCAATTCTCATATCTAAATATTCAGAGAATGTATATTTTTGTTCTTCTATGTCTCTCAATGTATAATCTAATCCTAATTTTTTCTCTGATTTTTTTAATATTTTACATTTAGTTTCTATAATAACTAAACCTTTTATATATTCATAAAATGTTATTTCAGAAACATAACCATACCACGAAATATAATCAGAATACAATTTTTTTCTACGTTTACCTAATATATTTAGATATTGTAGTTCTTCTACTCTTTCTTTTAAATAATCAAGAAATAATATATTTTTAATAAGTCCTTCTACGATATAATCTCTCATCAAACTATCTCTTTTTTTCTTTAAAATTTTGCAATACTTATCTATTTCTATTTCATTCTTTAAGCATTCAATAAATTCCTCATCAGTCTTTACTTTTGTATAAATTAAATATACTTTTTCCAAATCTACATTGAATACCATCATATATTCTTTAACTATTTCATTATCTTGATATTGCAAGCAGAATCCATTATATGTTCCATCGCATTGTTTATGTCCCCAATACCTATCATAATATTTCTTAAACTCCTCATAATATTTGCTATATTCACTATCATATCCACTATATTGTTGTTGCTGATAATTAGAATTTTGTGCATATGTTTGATATGATGATTGATAATAAGAGGTACTACTATAAGTTTTAGATTCAGTTTCAGTACTTCTATTTTCATAATGTTCTTTTAAATAATCATATGCTTGATTTATTTCTTGGGCTTTTTTAGTGGCATCACTACTTTGATTTATATCTGGATGATATTTTGCAATTAGTTTTAAATATTTTTTTCTTATTGTTTCAACTGTATCTGATTCGGTTACTCCAAGTATTATACAAGCTTTATTATAATCCATAATTATGTCACCTCTTTGTAAGTGATTTTTATTTTAGCAAAAATATAATTTTATGTCAACCATTAGTTAAAAGTAAAAATATAAAAAGTTTTGAGAGTGTATCTCAAAACTAATTTATTTTCTTCTTATTTTACTTTTCATTTCTTCTTCAAAATTTTGATCTCTTTTTTCATTTAATATTTTAAATATTAGATATTCTTTAAAATTAAGACTTTGTTTAGTAGAAATATATTCATTAACTAATTCATCAATATCTCTACCTAATATATTTGCATATCTAATGCATTCACTACTATGAGTTGCTTTATAAATACTAAGATATAATATTATTAAGTCTTCCATATTGTTTGAATTTTGTAATATTTCAAATAATTCTTTTAATTTATTTTTAAATACTACCATTAACACATCACGAAGTTCTTGGTTAGATACTGATCTAATTGAATTGGTATTTAGTATCTTGTTTATGTTGTCCATTATTTTTTTATCAGTATTTTCTTTGTTAACTTTATTTTTAGATGCTACTTTTTGTTTTAAAAATTCTAGGAATGTTATATTATAATTACCTGAAATACGATATTCATGATTTAAATTACTTCTTGAATCATTTATTATTTTACAATATTTTTCTTCCTCAATTCTTATATCTAAATACTCAGAAAATGTATATTTTTGTTCATTTTCATATCTTGCTACATATTCTAAGTTTAATTCACCTTGTGATTTATTTAATATTTTACATTTCTTATCTATAATAACTAAATAATCTAAATATTCAATGAATGACTTATATTCTTTTTGATTATATTTAAAATCATATCTTAAAGAAACTAATGTTCTATTTAATAAGTCACAATATTTTTTTAATTCTACTTGTTCTTTTAAGTATTCAAGAAATGTTTTTGAATTTCTTTCGTATAAAGTATAATCAGAGTACAAGTTTTCTCTTGTTCTATCTATTTTTTTTAAGTATTGTAGTTCTTCCACTCTTTCTTTTAAATAATCAAGAAATGACATTCTTATATTAGCATGTTCAAAAAGATACTTATTGTACAACATTTCTCTTGCTTTATTTAATATTTTACAATATTTATTTATTTCTATTTCTTTTTTCAAGTGATTAATAAATTCTTTTTCAGTTCTAATGTGAGTATAAATCATATATATATCTTTAAGGGATTCATTAAATACTCTCATATATTCTTTAACCGTTTCGTTATTTTGATATTTTGCACAAAATTCATTGTATGCTTTATAAAATCGCGAAGAATAATTAGTGTTACTATATTGTTGTTGATAATATTGTTGACGTTGATAACTATAACTTTGAGCACGTGTTCCATATGATGATTTATAATAAGAGGTACTACTATAAGTTTCAGTTTCAGTACTTCTATTTTCATAATGTTCTTTTAAGTAATCATATGCTTGATTTATTTCTTGGGCTTTTTTAGTGGCATCGCTACTTTGGTTTATATCTGGATGATATTTTGCAATTAGTTTTAAATATTTTTTTCTTATTACCTCAAGTGTGTCTAATTCTGTTACTCCAAGTATTATACAGGCTTTATTATAATTCATGATAATCCCCCTTTTTTAAGTGATTTATATTCTAGCACAAACACAATTGCTTGTCAAATGTTATTTTTAATATAAATGTTTAAGTTTTGAAGCTGTTTGGTTCAAAACTTCTTTCTAGTGACCTTAGGCACTAGAAACGGCGAGCAATGATAGTGTGAGACGAAAAAAAAGCATAAATTACTATTTATACTTTGGTTATGTTTTTTAAAAATTGTTTGCTTTTGAGGTATAGGCCGGAATATCTGTCATAGTAGTCGTCTACGAATTCGTTGATTTCGTTTTTTATGTTGTCGCTTATTTCTATTTTGTCTATTTTTGATATGTCAACATAATAGAACATGCGGATTAGTTTTATGGTTTTGGGGTGGACTATTTTGTCGTTTTCTAGGCATTTTTGACATAAGAAGCCGCCTTTATAACTAGATATTGTTATGACATCGGTGCTACCACAGTTGACGCAGGAGTCTATTATTGGTCTTATTCCTAGGTTGTCTAGTAGTTTTAGTTCAATTATGTTTAGTATGACCATTGGGTCTAGGTTGGCTTCGATTTTTTTTAGTCCATTTATGTATAGTTCGTAGATGTTGCTATTTTGTTCATGTCTATAAACTTGGGTAACTAATTCGGTTAGGTAGGATGCATAGCTTATTCTTTCTAGGTCTTTTTTTATGTTTTTGAAGGAGTTTATTATGTCTACTTCGCTTAGAATGGATAGTCCTTTTTCTTTGTAGTTTATATAGAACGTGCCATATGTTAGTTTGGATGTGACACCTGCTAGATTGCTTTTTAGTCTTTTGGCTCCGCGTGCTAGGGCACCGATTATGCCATGCTCTTTGGTAAAGATATTTACTATTTTGCTACTTTCTTTGTAATCTACTTCGCTTACTATTATGCCTTCTACTTTCGTTATCATATGGATACTTCCTTTACTGAACTAATTAATTATTTTTGGCTAGTTTTTTATATTCTAAATAATATTTGATTTTGCCTGTTTCTTTGAATAAATTCCATAATTCTTCTTTTGTCATGAAGATTCTCCTTTCAATGTTTGGTTTTTGTTGTCTTGTTTTTGTGTTATTTTGTTTTCTATTATTGTTTTCTTATTATATAATGTGAGAATCTTTTGGTTTTTATTCAATTTTTGGTTAATTTTTATTCAAAATAATCGTTATAGCCCATTTCGTTTATTATTTTTTCTCTATCACGCCATTTGGGGACAACTTTAACTAATAGTTCTAGATATACTTTTTTGCCAAGTAGTTCTTCGATGTCTGTGCGTGCTCTTGTTCCTATTTCTTTGATCATGTTGCCATTGTGCCCAATAATTATTCCTTTTAGGTTTTCTCTATCTACGATTATAAGGCATCTGATGTTGATTGATGTTTTGCTATAATTTATTTCTTCGGTTACACAGGTAACGGAATGTGGTACTTCGTCGTTGGTTAGTTCAAGGACTTTTTCTCTGACTAGTTCTGATATTAAGAATTCGTTTGTACTACTGGTTACTGTGTTTGAGTCAAAATATGGTATTGAGTCTGGTAGATAGTTTTCTAAAACTTTTATTAGGTGGTCAGTATTGTCTTTTTTTAAGGCTGATATGGGGATTATTTCGCTGAAATTATATAGTTTGCTGTATTCTTCGATTTTGGGTAATATTTCGCCTTTTTTTATTTTATCTATTTTATTTAGGATTAGTATTACTGGTTTTGTGATGTTTTCTAGTAAATCGATGATGAATTTGTCTCCTTTGCCTAGTGGGGTTGAGGCATCTGTTAGAAATAGGAGTACGTCAACGTCGTCAATGGTAAAGAAGGCTTGTTTGTTTAGTACTTTTCCTAGTTTATTTTTTGATTTATGGATACCTGGGGTGTCTACGAAAATAATTTGGGTATCTTGGGTATTGTAAATTCCTTGGATGATGTTCCTAGTGGTGGATGGTTTATCTGAGGTTATGGATATTTTTTTACCGATGATGCTGTTTATTAGGGTTGATTTTCCTACGTTTGGTCTTCCTATTAATCCTACAAATCCGCTTTTCATGTATTGGTTCCTCCTTATAAGTCTGTTTCATCAAATGGGTATGGACATAATTCGCTTACTTTTAGTGCTTTTTGGTTGCCTAGTTTATCCATAAGAATGACTTCGCAATCTTTATCAAAGAATTCTACGATTACTTGTCTGCACATGAAGCAGCAACTGCTTATTTTGTGTCCTGATGTCATTACGTATAGTTTGTTAAAGTCTTGTGGCTTGTATCCTTTGGTAATGGCTGTGGTAATGGCATTTCTTTCTGCACATATTGTGGCGCCGTAACTGGCATTTTCTACGTTTACTCCGCTTACCATACTGCCGTCTTTCATTACGATTATGGCACTTACTTTAAATTTTGAGTATGGTGCGTATGCTTTGTCTAATAATTCTAATAATTTTTCTTTCATTTTTGATTGCTCCTTTTTAATTTTTACTTTTTAATTTTTACTTTTTACTTTTTAACTTTTTTCTTTTTATTGTGATTTATGTTATTTATTTTGTGTTTGAGATGTTTTGGTGTGGGATGTGTATTTTATCTTATTAATACGAGTATTTTTGGTATAAAGATAATTGCACCGATTATGGCACTGAATATACTCATTACTAAGACTGTTGCACTGGCGACATCTTTTACTATTTTGGCTGTTTGGTTGAATTCTTTTGTGTATAAGTCAACGGCTTTTTCTAGGGCTGTATTGATTAGTTCGCATACTAAGACAAAGTTAATAAGTAATAATACTATGACCCATTCTAGTATGCTTATTTTTAATACTGCACTTAATATTACTGCGATTATGCCTAGTATTATTTCTCTTTTAAAATTATTTTCATGAGTGATTGTATAGTTTATTCCGTCTAGGCAATTTTTAACGCTATCTATAAATGTTCTTTTTTTCTTCTTATATATTCTTTTATCTTTTGATTCCATATTCATTTAATAATTCCTCCTGTAAAGAAAACATTACTTTTTCATCATCTTCTTCCATGTGGTCATAACCTAGTAAATGTAGTAATCCATGGGTAGTTAGAAAGCACATTTCTCTTAATACTGAATGGTTATATAGTTCTGCTTGTTCTTTCATTTTTTCTACGCATATGTAGATATCTCCGAGCATTCTTATTTCTTCGACGTAGCCTTCGATTGAGTCTTCTAGGGCAAAACTTATTACGTCTGTTACTCTATCTACATTTCTGTATTCTTTGTTTATTTCGTGAATTTTTTCTGATGTTACAAATATTATGTTAAATATTGCGTCTTCGAGATTTCTTTTTTTTACTAGGAAGTTTAGATAGTTATTGAGTGTATCTAAATTTTCTATTTTATAATTGGTGTCATTTATTATTTCAAACATTTTGTTTTTTCCTCCTTTGATTAAAATAGGTTAAATATATTTAGATTGAATGAGTATGCGATTATTAATAAAATTATTAGGATTATTAATATGTTTAGGAAGGCATCACTTTTAAATATTTTAGGGAGTCTATGCCTTATGGCGTCAAATCCTATAAATAGTAGGAAGCCCATTATTCCTCCGATTACATTTAATATTATGTCATCTATGTCAAATACTCTTCCGATATAGTATTGGACTATTTCGATAGTCGCAGATGTTATTAGGGTTAGTATAAATGTTGTTATCATTTTTTTGTTTTTAAGGTAATATGATGTGAAAAAGCCGAATGGTACAAATAGTAATATATTACCTATGATGTTTCTAAAAAATTTGTGACTTCCTATGGTGTATCTGAATATTTCTTTAAATGGTATGAAATTATTTGTGCCGTAGTTGATATCTTGGAATGTTACGACTTGATATAAGCATAGTATGTATATTATAAATATTAGGTTTAAAAATTCTCTGTATAGGGAAAACTTTTTGTTTCCTTTTATTAGGTAAGCAATTCTTAGTGATGATACTATTACTGTTATGATTAATACCATTGGCCAGATGTCTGGTAGTATTTCATTGATTAGATTCTTTATTATCATTTTTATCCCTCAATTCTTTTTGATTTTATTTATTTTTGAATTTCATAATCTATTGGTACAACTTTTATGGTATAGCCAAGTGGCGCAAGTATTTTAATCATTGTTGATAAGCATGGTGAGATTTTCTTTTTTTCTAGTCTGGCAAGTGATGGCTGTGATATGTCTACTAGTTCGCTTAGTCTTTTTTGACTAATATCATATTTGTCTCTTAATTTGATTAAATCATTTATAATTTCTTCTTCTTGTTCTTGTAAAAATTCTTTATCGCATTGGTATGTTGTTAATGTGTCTAATAATTCTTGTTCCATCTTTATTTCTCCTTCATTTGTATATACTTACAATATCATAAATGCTATTTAATGTCAATCATATATAAAGAAAAAAACAGAAAAAATTCTGTTTTTAAGCATTCATTTGCTTTGCTACTTCTTCGGCAAAGTTTTCTTCTTTCTTTTCCATTCCTTCGCCAACTTCAAATCTTATAAATGAAAGAATTTCACTGTTGTTATTTTCTACATATTTTGAAACTTTCATTTTGTTTTCTTTTACAAAGTTTTGATCAACTAAGCAAACTTCTTCATAAAATTTGTTAAGTCTTCCGTTAACGATCATTGGGATTTTATTTGGATCTAATCCTTCATTTTCGGCTTGTTCAGTAAGGATAGTTCTTTCTTTGTCGATTACTTCGTTAGGTACTTGATCACGATTTAGGTATAATGGACGCATTGCTGCAACTTGCATTGCAACATCTTTAGCTAATTCTTCATTATTTCCTTTTAGAACTACTAAAGTTACTATTTTTCCACCCATATGTGAGTAAGTTCCAAATACTTCGTCATCTTGTTTTTCTACTAAAGAAAATCTTCTGAATGATAGTTTTTCTCCGATTGTTGCAATACGCTCTACGATTAAATCATTTAATGTTTTACCTTCAAATTCTAAGGCTAATGCTTCTTCATTGTTAGTAACATTGCTATTTAAGATAGTAGATGCTATATTTTTTACAAGTGTTTGGAATTCAACGTTCTTTGCAACAAAGTCAGTTTCTGAATTGATTTCAACGATAACTGCTTTATTTCCAGATGTTTCAGCATATGCAAGGCCTTCTGCAGCAATTCTTGATAATTTTTTAGCAGCTTTGCTAATTCCTTTTTCTCTAAGCCAAGTAATTGCTTCTTCCATATTTCCATTAGTTGCTTCAAGAGCTTTTTTACAATCTAACATACCTGCTCCGGTAGTTTCTCTTAACTCTTTTACCATACTTGCACTAATCATTTTTATTCCTCCTTAATAATTTCAATTTATTATTATTTTAAAACTTCAATTAATTCTTCTTTTTTCATCTTTGAATAACCTTTGATATCTTTTTTCTTAGCTAATTCTTTTAATTCTGTTACTGTAAGAATATTTAAATCAATTTTAGGTTCTTTCTTAGATTCTGGCTTTTCTTCTTTTACTTCTTTTTTGTTTTCATTTGGTTTTTCTTCTTTTTTAGGTTTGTGTTCGAATACTTTTTCAAAATTTTTGCTATTTTTTTGTTCTTTTTCTTCACCAACATAGTCAACTACTACTCCACCATTTGCTTCAACTAAAGCGTTAGTTAATGCGCCAAGTACTACTTTGATACTTCTTACTGCATCATCATTACCTGGTAATACGTAATCTACTCCATCTGGATCGCAGTTTGTGTCAATTAGACCAAATACTGGGATTCCTAGTAAATTTGCTTCATGGATAGCATTGTATTCTTTTGTAGAATCAACAATTATAATAGCTTGTGGTAATTTAGTCATTTCTCTAATTCCACATAAATTTTTATTTAGTTTTTCGTATTCTTTTCTTAAACCTACTACTTCTTTTTTAGGTAATTTTTCAAATGTACCATCTTTTTCCATTTTTTCTATTTCTTCAAGACGATTTACTCTTCTTCTAATTGTTTTAAAATTAGTTAAAGTTCCTCCTAACCATCTTTCAGTCATATAGTACATACCACTTCTTGCTGCTTCTTCTTTACAAACTTCTTGAGCTTGTTTTTTAGTACCAACAAATAAAACTTTACCTCCATCAGTGGCAATTTTGTTTAATACTTGGTATGCCTCTTCCATTTTTTCTACAGTTTTTTGTAAGTCGATAATATAAATATCATCGCGAGAGTTGTAGATATACTCTTTCATCTTTGGATTCCATCTTTTAGTTTGATGTCCGAAGTGAACACCTGCTTCTAAGAGATAGCTCATAGATACTACTGCCATATTTTCATTCTCCTTTCGTTCATCCTCTGATACATCTACCTTGAAAACCACCATATTGGCACTAGGCTTTCAAGTCCGTAATCATGTGCATTTTTTGAAAAGCCAATATAATCCTATCATAAAATATGAAATTTGTAAATAAATATATCAAAAAAAGTTTTAAAATGGGAAAAATGCATTTAATAATAGTATTAAAATGGATGAATGAAAGAGAAAAAAGGAAATATGGTACTATCACCTCGCGATGATATTTTTTTCTGCTTCATAGACCCTGTATCCAGACTTCTCCACAGACTTAAAATCCGATATGTGCTACCGTACATATTTTTTTATTTCTTATTCTTGCATTCTATGTATAACTCATGCATAACTTTTTATATATAACTTTAAACCTTCGAACATTATATTTACACTTGCGTTAAAATCTCTATCTAATTCATTTTTACAACATTTACAATTATATGTCCTTTCTCCTAAATCTTTATATTTATTATCTTGATTATTGCACACACTACAAATTTGGCTAGAGGGATAATAAGCATTTATTTTATAAAAATATTTGCCTTTTTCCTTTGATTTATATTCTAGTTGTCTTGTTATTTCTTGAAATGCTGCATCTGATATGCTTTTAGATAGGTTATTTTGTTTATTCATAATCATTTGTTTTATAGATAGTGTTTCTGTTGCTATAATGTCATAATTATCAGTTATATTTTTTGTTATTTTATGAGTATAATATTTTCTTGAATTAGCTAGTTTACAATAAAGTATTGCTAGTTCTTTTTTGCATTTATAGTAATTTTTACTTCCTTTTGTTTTTCTTCTTAATTCTCTTTGTTTTCTTTTTATTCTTTTTTCATATTTTTCTTGTGTATGAATATTATCTATTGTTGTTCCATCTGATAAAGTTAATAATTCTTTTATTCCTAAATCTATTCCTACGATAGTTTTTGGGTACTTAATAAGTGAATTATTTAATATTTCGCATAAAAATGATATATAATACTTGTCGTTTGGTTCTTTTGATATGGTAAGGCTTTTTATTTTGCCATTTAATTTTGATAATTTTTTGTAACCTTTTATTTTTATGTTTTCTAATAGTGGTAATGTTACCATTTTTCTTTCTAAATCTAGTGTTACATTGCTAGTATAGTTAGTTGTGGTAACTGGTATTGTATAACTATTTTTTCTAAATTTAGATTTATATTTCATTGTTTCTAGATTTTTGGTTTTTTTGTAAGAGTCTTCGAGTAGAAATAATGTTTTATAAATTATATTTTCATCTGCATTTTGTAAAAATTGATTGTCTTTTTTTAAATTTTGATTGTAATCTTTAATATTTAATTTGGTATTTAGTTTGCCTGATGTTTTGGCTTCTTCTAAATAATGATTATAGATAAATCTTTTGGTTCTAAAATTCATATTTATTATTTCTTTTTGTTTATCTGTTGGATACATTCTAAATTTAAATCCTTTGTACATAGCTTAACCTCACCACCCTATTTTTTTAGTTGTACTAACAAGATACCATGGTATTTTAATTATGTCAATGGAAAAGTAATATTATTTTAAAAATAGTACGGTTGTTTGCGATTGGCGATGAATATCTGTTTGTGATATTTATTAGTTTAATGTTTAAATTATGTAAAAAAATAGATGCTATAGTGGTATAGTATCTATTCTTTTAATTTTTTTCTAAGTTCTTTGTAATTTTTGCAATATTTACTTACTTGATTCCAAAATAATTTTGAATGATCTGGATATATAAAATGTGATAATTCATGTACTATTACATAATCTAAACATTCTATATCATATTTATATAAATAATAATTCAAAGTAACATTCTTATTTCTTAAATTACATACTCCCCATCTAGTAGACATCTTTCTTATTTTTAAATTAGGTTTAGGAATATCTTCTAGATAATTATCATAATAATATTTTAAATGTTCACTAAATACTTCTTTTATTTTATTATCTAAGTATTTTTCCAACATTTTTTTATCTTTAACATATATTTTGTTGCCATTAATTTCTAATTCATTAAAGCCATATATAACATCATATTTAGTACCAAATAAATAAAAGTTATCTTCTTTTTCTTTTCTCAAATTACTTTTGTCTATCATTTTACTAATGCTCTTAATATTATCATTAATTAATTTATTAATAGTACTTTTAGTAGTCAAATAATTACAAGTAACAATAATCTTATTATCTTTAACTCTTATATAAATATTCTTATTATTCTTTCTAATTATTTCAACTTCATATGTTTCTCCATCATAATCAAACTTCATGTATTACTCCTTAAAAAGTATTATATTCATTATACTTAAATATTTTCTTCATGAGATTGCCACTTTTAGTACCTAATATCATATTATATTCATATAAAGTATCATTATAAAATTCTTTAGCATAATCTATCTTCATATCTATATCATTTATACTATTAATTAACCTTTTTACTTTTCTATCTTTTGTATCAATAGTATTTAAGTAATAATCTAATTCTTTAACATATTTTATTTTATCATTAATAGTAACACTATTAAGTAAATTAACTCTTAAATTATCTAGCTCACTATTATTAGTTATTTCTACTATTTTCTTAACTAAATCTAGTTTATTACCAATTTGCTTATCTACTTCCTCAAATTTACTTAATATTAAACTTCTTCGATTCTCTAATTTTACATATATGCTTATTAAATAAAACATATATATAGCAAGTATTCCTGTTAATACAATAATAATTATCACACTTAAACTCATTTTTATCACTTACCTATTCAGATATAATTATATTAAAAAAAATACTAATTTTCAAGTACTTTTATAGAAAAACTAGATAAAAAGATAAATACAAGTAAAATATATAAGATTATTTTAATATCATTTATTGCTAAAAACGATACTAACATAAAAATACTTCTTGTTAGACAAAATATTATTTCAACTTTAATTAAATAACTCTTAATGTTATCTATCTTTAATTGATATAAATTCTTCATACTAACTATCTCATATATTTTAATTAATAATCCTTCGAAGAATGCAATTAATAATGTTAAATATTTATTTACTATATTTAATTTAATTACAAGTACTATAATAAGTAAAATATTTGTATATTTAAAATATTTATTAACATTAATTTTTCTAACTATATAATATATTATTATTATACTAGCAATACTATTTATTATATTAAATATCCCTATATATTTTATATCATTAGTAATATATAGATATAAGTATAATGGTTGAATAAGTAAAAATAATACTTTTGATTGCTCTAATATAAAGAAATTTTTTCTATTTCTATCTATTTTAACATCAATAATTCTTTCTTTAACTATATTATCTTTAATTAATAATAGTGGTATTATACTAATAATAGACAAAATAGACATAATAATTAAAGTTATAGATAAACTATATTTTTCTGTAATAAATGGCCCTAAATATGATGATATTATTATACCGATAAAAGTATATATAGCAATATTACCTATTTCACTATTAGATAACTTCGTATGTTTAATAGCATAATAATGTCTAATAGAGTGATACATATATGAAGAAAATGAATTAATTAATGCAAATATAAGTAGGTTTGTTATATTATGATTCATCTTATTTAAAAAGTAATAGCTAAAACAAAATAATATATTAGATAATATAAGTATATATTTAGTTTTAATATAGTTAGTTAAATAAATAGTAAGAACATTAACTAATATTGATATAGAAAAAAATACTGTATAATAAAGTAAAATATTTTTAATACTATATCCTAATTTATATAATAATGCAATATTAAATACTTCGACTAAATTTCTAAATAATGTTGATAAAAGTAAGAATATATTATATTTAATATTATTATTCATAAGTAGTCACCTTACTATTTAGTATGCAGATAATTGATGAAATGATACAAAATTAAAGAAAAAAGAACTTATTTTATAAATTCTTTTAGTTTGTCTTTAGGTATAAAACCTATATTTCTTTTTACTTCTTTTCCTTTATCAAATACTATTAAAGTTGGTACACTCATTACTTTATATTTTCTACATAAGTCTTCATGTTCATCAATATCTACTTTTATAAATTTAATATCATTAATTTCAGTAGATAATTCTTCAAATACAGGTCCAAGCATTTTACAAGGTCCACACCAAGTAGCAAAGAAGTCTACTACTACTTTGTCTTTAATTAATTCATCAAAATTTTCGTTTTCTAAATGTATCATAATATCTCCTATCTATATTTATCTAATATACTTTCATCTTCAATTTGAATCTTATTCATATCAATTAGTTTTTGAGCACTATCAACGGTTATTACTTTTTTCTCTAAAAACATATCTAATACTTTTTGGTTAATTTCTGCATTTGACATGTTATTTTTATCATGCATAATATTATATACTTCGGTATATGTATCTACTGTTGTACCTACCATATCAGATAATATTGGTGTATTATGTAATATTTTATCAGCATAACTACTTTCTTTTACAATTGGTATATTAAATGCAGGTAAGTTTAAAAATACGAGTGCTAGAAATACATAAACATAATATTCTAATGCTCCGACAAATATACCAAGTATTTTGGAAGGTATACTTAAAAATATTGTCATTTTAAGTAATTTTTCTACTATTCCTGTTAAACCAATTAAAATTTTTAAGATAAACATAAGTGCAGCGGCTACTACTAAAAATGCTATTAGTTCATAAACAAGTATATTTATTACGCCAATTCCTTTAATAATACCACCGAAATTGAAAAATGGTAAATTTTCATACATTAATACCGATACGGGATTTTTTAGTGAATATGCTACTACTAAAACTAAAAATGTTCCTAAAAAACTTGTAGTCTTTTTTATAAATCCTTCCTTAAAACCAACTACAGCCCCTAAAATAATCATAAGTATTATTATTATATCAACTATTTGCATTATTTATTCCTCCTAAGAATATTATATTACAAAAAACTACAAAAATAAAGAAAAATATGATAAAATATATTTAAGAGGTGTGAAATGAAACAAAAAGCAATTACTAAAGTATTAAAAGTATGTGATAAAACAAAAGAACAAATGATTGAATTTTTTGAATATTCTAAAAGAGAAAAAACTCCACCATATGCTATATTTCAAGCAATTGATGGTGATACAATTGTTACAATGTATGAATCTGGTAAAGTAGTATTTCAAGGTAAAGATGCTGATTTAGCAAGTGATTATTGGATAGAAACAGAAAAAATAAATTCTGGTAAAAATGGATTAATAGAAAAAAAGGAAAAAGAAAAGAAAGATGAAAAGACACTTCCTTTAAGAATAAGTTCTATAGGTAGTGATGAAGTTGGAACGGGAGATTTCTTTGGACCAATTGTAGTTACTGCGTCTTATGTGTCAAAAGATAATATAGATTATTTATTAGATTTAAAAGTTAAGGATTCAAAGAAATTAACTGATGAACAAATATTAAAAATAGTACCAGAAATAATAAAAAAAATACCATATCATACTTTAGTTTTATCTAATAAGAAATATAATGAATCTTACGGAAACAATATGAATATGAATAAAATAAAAGCAGTACTACATAATAAAGTATTATATGAATTAGCAAGTAATAATAAATATCCGTATGATTATATTGTAGTAGATCAATTTGAATACCCTAAAAGTTACTTTAGTCATATTTCTGAATCCACTAATCAAGTTAAAAATATTTTCTTTATAACAAAGGCTGAAGATAAATGCTTATCAGTAGCATGTTCAAGTATGATAAGTAGATATATATTTTTAAAGGAAATGGACAAATTATCTAAAGAATTAAATATGAATTTACCTAAAGGGGCTTCGCCAATTGTAGATGAAGTTGCTAAAAAAATAGTTAATATTTATGGCTATGATAAATTAAAAGATGTTGCTAAGTTAAATTTTAAAAATGTTGAAAAGATAAAATAAAGAAAAAGAATTATTATATAAAATAATAGTTCCTTTTTTTCTATTATTTTAAAGATACAAGGGCAGCACGAGTAGAATCGGCAGGATTTGATCCTCCATTATCTACACTAAAATAAAATATTCCACATATAATATATTATAATAATTTAAAAAATAAATAAATAGCGTTGCTGCAATTCTTTTGTTACCATCAATAAAGATATGATTTTTAATAATTAGATATAAGAAATTAGAGGATTTTTCTTCGATTGTAGAATATAAATCTTTACCATCAAATGTATTATATATTGTT
>CAJMAC010000018.1 GCA_905211265.1 uncultured Eubacteriales bacterium | reverse complement strand
CATTGTTGTGTTACATTGTTGTGTTACATTGTTGTGTTACATTGTTGTGTTACATTGTTGTGTTACATTGTTGTGTTTCTCCTTTCTTTTGTCCCTCGGAGGTTAAATCCTCCACCGGGACATTTTTATTTCATAAAAACTTCATTTTAATATTCGATTATCACAAAGTATATGGATTATCAATTGTTCCAGCACCACCTGATATACCGATTGTAGATTTTAGATAGAAGGTTGGACGGACACCAGAGCCGATTTTCGCATTGTTGAAGATCACATGACCACGGCTGTTGACAAAGAAGGCACTACCGGCGCTGTCTGCTATTGGTGTTATTGTCCATTCATATCCTTTATATAACCAATTTTTATTTCCACAATATTGTGATGCTGCAGTGGTAGTTGCTGTATCTGCAAAATAACTACTTGCATATAAATAATCTGAAGCATACATTAATCCTATTTTACTTGTTGTACTTGCATCATATGCTCCTGAGTTGGCACTCATACAATTTGTTGTATCTGTACTTAATCCTCTTTCACATAAATAGAAATTTTGTTTACTATAACTATTATTTTTATATCCTTTTAAATACCAAGTAACTTCTTCAATATAATCTCTTAAATTACTATCTATTCCGTGTCCTATGATATCTGAGCAAGAAAATGTTTTATAATTATTGCTACTATTATAATATGTCCAACTACTACAAGAGCCATATGTTGAAGAAGTATCAGTTTTATTATAAAAGAATTCATTTAATAATACATTAGCACTTGCTTTTACTCCTGTAGTATTTCCTGTCCAATCATTCTTATAACCTGAATAAGTTCCAGATGTATTGGTAGTGTTATATACTCCCCAAGAGCCTGCATATAATTTATCTGCCATAATTAATTTAACTAAATATTTATCTTTTACTCCATGAGAATTTTCATCAAATACTCCGATTATTCTATATAAATCATTGTTAAATAACACATAGTTATTTGGATCTGCTCCTCTAAATCTATAATCATGATATTTAGTTGTTCCATTTTCAGTATAACTATTTGTGGCACATACTCCTGTTCCTCCAGCATTACAAGCATTAGTAGAAGCTAAATTAATTATTGTTTTACTTGCAGTAAGTGGTCTAGTTAAAGCCTTTTTACTTTTAGTAGATAATTCTATTTTTATATTACCTGATAATGTTTTATTCATTAAAGGTGCTGTATTTGTTTCTTCTCCACAACTTGTTATATCTCCAGTACATTGTTCACTTATCCAAATATAAAATGTATAAGAGTCTGCTGTACTAGAATAACTAGGTAAATCTTGTTGAATACTAGTTAATACCATTCTATTATTTATTTGTGAATCAAAATCATATGAAAAACTACCTTCAGATATTTGTGTATTATTTTTATATAATCTCCATTTTAATAATTCACTATGTAATTCACTAGCTAAGTTTAAATCAGTTAAACTAACATCGTATATTATCGGTACATTAGTAGGATTAGTTTGTGCTCCTTTTACTGTAAAAGTTGCTTTCATTACTTTTGTACTATTACTTGAATTAGTTAATTCATCATCTAATATAGGAGTTAATTTACTACTAGGTAATGTAGCAGTCCCACTATAAACTACTTGATAATTACCTGTAGCAATACTTACATTAGTAAGTTTTGCTGCTGCTAAGGTATAACCTATTATACCTATTCCTATTATTACTAATAAACTTATTATTAATTTAATATTTTTACTTAAAAAGTTTTTTATATTATCCACAAATATCATCTACTTTCTATCTATATTAATTATATAATAATTTATTATTTTAGTAAAGAAAAAAATTAAAGTTTTCACTTCAATTATTTCTTTCTTTTTATATCTTTATATTTATCACTATCAATTAATTTATTTAATGATATTGTAGAATTATCATTAGACTTTACCTCAATAGGTATTAAATTTTTTAAATCTCTTATAAAAATATAAATCATAACTAGATTTAACTAACATATCAGAAACAATATTTTTATATATTAATCACATTTTTAGAAAAAATAAAAAGTATTATATTTACATTTTACAGCAATAAATGGTCTAAGTTCTTTTAATACAGCATTTTATAAAAAGATTAGAGTATGCTCTCTAACCTTACTTTTTTAAGTCCCGATTTATGACTGGGTTCACCGCTTTTTAATGCTTAATGCATAACATAATTTCTTATGTGTTATTAATAAATCATATTTTTATTAAAATGTCTATACTTTGATAAAAATTCATAAAGAAAAGAACAATAGATTATCTATCGTTCTTGAATCCTTATTTAGATTGTGTATAGTTTCCACCATTTAATTGGTTTTGAGCTAATCTAACTAATCTCTTAGTGATTTCTCCACCAACTGAACCATTAGCTCTTGAAGTAGCATCTGGACCAAGGTTAACACCAAATTCGTTAGCTATTTCATATTTCATTCTGTCGATAGCTTGTTTAGAACCTGGAACTGTTAATTTGTTGTTATTCATTGTTTCTCACCTCCTACACTTATAGGTTGTGAAGAAACTAAAATTTAATACTTCTTTTCTTTTGGTAATTTTTTCTATAAATTAAATTTATCTTCATTATTATTAATTTTTATTATTTCTATATTATTTACTGCTTCATTAATTAATTCTTCATAATCAAATAAAGTTTCATATAATAAACATTTATCTAATGTTGGATTAATTACAGGATGTTTAGGTAAAAATATAGTACAACAATCTTCATATGGTAAAATAGAAGTTTCATATGTATCTATTTTTTTAGCAATATCAATTATTTCTAATTTATCCATACAACACACTGGACGAAGTACAGGTATATTAGTAACATTATTAATTACATTCATACTAGTTAAAGTTTGACTTGCTACTTGTCCTACTGACTCACCATTAATTAAAACATATAAATTATTTCTTTTAATTATTTTCTCACTAATTCTATACATCATTCTACGCATAATTGTTATCATATATTCTGGATCTGCATTCTTATATATTTCTTCTTGTATTTTAGTAAAATTAACTACATATAATTTTATTTCGGATTGATAATTAGTTAATTTTTTAACTAATGATTTAACTTTATTTTTTGCTTGAATACTTGTATGTGGTGGAGATTCAAAATAAATACATTCTAATTTTATTCCACGCTTCATTGCTAAATATCCTGATACTGGTGAATCTATTCCTCCAGATAACATTAGTAATCCTTTACCTGCTACACCATTTGGATATCCTCCTGCACCCATAATTTCTTTAGTATAAATATAAGTATAATCATTTCTAATTTCTAATTTTAAAGTATATTCTGGATTATGTACATCCACACTAATATTAGGAATATTTTTTAAAATTAAACCTCCAATAACATTATTAAATTCCATACTAGTATAAGGAAATTCCTTATAACTTCTTTTAGTATCTACTTTAAAAGTTTTAAAATTAATATTTTTTACTACTTCAAGTACTTTTTCTTTAATAATATCAGTATTAGTATTTACTTTATATGCTATTACTATACTATGTATACCAAATACCTTAGTTAAGATATTAGTAATACTTTCTATATCATCATTAGTTTCAATATACATTCTAGAATTATCTTTAATTATATTAATACTATAATCTTTTAATTTATCTTTAATATCTTTATATAAATGACTAATAAATAAATTACGATTAGCTTTCTTAGTAGTTAATTCTCCATATTTTATTAATATCATTTTATCCATTATATCACTTCCCAACAAAATTAATTATAAAGAAAAAATTCTATTTTGTAAATAGATTTTTATTATTATAATTAATATTTATAGAACGAATTTTTACGTTTTTTCGTTCTATAGATTATTCTGTTAAAAATATATTGACATATATAACTTATATATTCTAAACTATCATATCCAAAGTATTATTCTTAGTATGAAATACTATATTATTTATAATATCTTTCTTACATAATAATAAATAATTATAAGTATCTTTATTTAAATTTAAATTATTTATTATCTTATCATAACATTTATTTAATTTTAATATATAATTATCTATATTTTTATTATTTTCTAACCACATTTTTATTTCATTACCTCTTACTCTATTATTATCATATGGTGTTATATCATAAATAGATAAATCATGTTTACTAAATATATTTATTATATCTTTTCCTGTATTATTTAAGGGTATTAATTTATTATTAATTTTAATAAAATTAACTCTATTTGAACTAGTTAAAACTATTTTAGCATTAGTTAATTTAACTATTTCTACTAAATATGATAATCTATCTTCATCAATTGGATAAATTCTAATTCTATTAAGTTCTTTTGATTTATAGTATTCTTCTTTAAATGAATCACTAGTATTAAGTACACCATCTATATCTAAAAATATTATATTCATTGTTTCACCTAATTAAATAGTATCATATTTAATATTAAAGTACAAGCAAAATAATAATAAATACATAAAATAAAGTATATTTATGGAGGAAGTTATGTATAAATTAAAAGATTATATAAAACTAATTAGATATACTTGTATAATAGATAATATAATGTATTTTTATTTTATTAGAATTATAGTATTAGTATTATTAAATAATAATGTTGTTACTTGGTGTGCAGTATCTATACCATTAGTATTAGAGTTAACAAGATTATTATCTAGAACTATTACTAAATCATTAGAGTTTTCTATTAGGGTTAATTTTAAGAAATATCATTTATTTTATATAATAACTTTTTCTATTATTAGTATAATTATAACTACTTTATCTAATATATATTTAATTTATATATTAAGTTTATTATTAGGTTTTATTACAGGTATACGAAGAAGTTCTGTATTAAATTTTAATACTTCGAATTATGATTATGAATCATATTTATTTATGGAGGAAGAACGTTCACAAGTAATTGGTGGTACTATAGGACTTATATTAAGTCAAACTTTATTTGATATTAATTATATATATTATGTATTATTTTATATAGTAATTATTTTATTAGAATTAATTACTAGTAAGTATACTAAAAATATTATTATAAGTAATGATATTAAAGAATATAAAATAATTAATAATAGTGATAAAAGAAATATTAAATTACTTACTATATTATTTGGTATACTTGCTTCAATATGGTATATTGGTACTTATTCATTCGAAGAATTAGCACCTTTAATTAGTAATAAAATTGGTTACTTAAATGCAATGTACACTATGTTAGAATTTATATTATTATTTATTATTACTAATAAATTTATAGATAAGATTAAAAAAAAGAATAGATTAATATTATCTATTACTTGTGTTGCTTTAATTGATTTAATTGCTTTATTTATAAGTAGTAGTATGAAAAATATTAATGGTTTAATTATTTCATATATAATAAGTAGTATTGTATCTACTTTAGGTGAACCATTATATGAAAGTATTTTAAGTTATTACTCTAATAATGATAAAAATAAATATATCTTAATAAATAAAATATTTTATGGCATAAGAAGTATATTTACTATATTAAGTTTTATATTGTGTAGATATATTGTTATAAATAATATTGATTATTTTAAATATTTGGGAGTAATACTTAGTGTTATTATATTTATAGTGTATTTAATATTAGATAAATTAAATAAGAAGATTTTACATAAGGGTGTATAAAAAGTTTTGAAACAAAATTGGTTCAAAACTTCTTTTTAATGACCTTAGGCATTAAAAACAATGAGTAACTTTTAAGGTACGAATGGTAGAAAGAATATTAATATAAATCAGAACAATATTTACCTTCGATTATTTTACCATCATTACTAGTTACATCATTTTTTCTTATAAAATGTTTATTTGTGGTATCTTCAATTTTATAACTAAAATTCTTAGTCTTGCAATCTAATGTTATAGTTATTTTTATGGTATCATAATTTAGTTCTTCATTAGTACATTCATTTCTAATTGGAGTAGATATATCTTTAGAATTAACTAAATCTTTTAGGGTTATGGAAGTAGATACATTGGGAGTAGCCTCATAATCGCCTGAACATGTATTATTAAATCTTAATTCATATCTTTTGTCTGAAACATATAAATCACATGATGACACAATAGAATCAATTACAGAGTTATAGTTATCTGCTTTATTCTTATTAATCATTTTTATAACATTTGGGGTAGTTAAAACTGCAAGCATAGCAAGTATAGCAATTACCATAATCATTTCTATTAATGTAAATCCTTTATTATTCATAATAATCCTTTCTAATATTTTGGCTTAAATATTAATTTATATTTATTATCTATTTGTTCAATACTAGATAAATATCCATATCCTTCGTAGGTATAATCTATATTTAAATAATCTAATATGGTTATTACTTCTTTAAATGACATATTTGTTAAATCTGGCAATGTTTTATCATAATTATTTGTTAATAGTATTACTAAATCATTTTTATTTATTATACTTCCCATATTAGGATATTGATTAATTACTTTATTACCATTACCTAATACTATTACTTTTATTCCTTTACTTGTTAGATTATCTTTTAAGATATTAGGATCTTTATTTATATAATTATCTACGTTATAACTAGTGGTATCTTTTTTTACTTCTTTTATATTTAGGTATTTACTTGTATTTACTACGACATCTTTTACTGCACTAGCTAGATAATTTTTTGTATCTTTTGGTTTCTTTAAGGCAGTATATATTATAATTTCAGGATTATCTCCAGGATATAAACCACTAAATGAATAAATATAATCAGAAGCACCTGATAAATATGAACCTGTTTTATTATCAAATAATTGGGCAGTACCAGTTTTTCCTATTAAGTCATAGTCTTCCATATAATAAGCATATCCAGTAGCATTTTCTTTCTCTGGTTGAACAACACTACGAAGTAATTCTTTCATTTTATTTACTGTTTCAGTGCTTACTATATTTTCTTCTTTTTTAATACTTGCATTATAAATTGTTTTATCAGTATTAGGGTTAACTATTTTACTTACAATATATGGTTTTATCATTGTACCATTATTTGCTATCATTGTCAAAGCTTGGATATGTTGTATTGGGGTTGTTGTTATACCTTGTCCATATCCTGCGGTTGCTGCTTCAATGTCATAAGTAAAATCTATATTACCAGTATATTCTCTTGCCATAGTAAATCCTGTTTTTTTACCAAAGCCATATTTTTCATAACATGCTTTTAATTCACTTTTAGTAATTGTTGTTTCTAATAAGTTAGCTACTCCAATATTTGATGATAGTGCAAATCCTTTATCATAAGTTATTGTTCCCCATCCTGTTTTATTCCAGTCTCTTATGGTAACATTATCATTATCTATTTCACTTTCATAAGTTTTACTACCTGAAACAAAAGTATCATTTCCCTTATATTTTCCTGATGATACTGCACACATGTAACTAAATATTTTCATTGTAGAACCTGGTTCATAAGCATTACTTACAATTGGATCTAAATATGAAGTCATATTTCTTAGATTAGGATCAAAACTAGGGGTAGAACTATATCCTAAAACTGCTCCTGTTTTAGCATTTGCTACAATCATTAAAGCCCATTCTGCTTCTGACTCACTTTGCATAGATTTAACTGCTTTTTCAATAAATAATTCAATATTATTATCTATTGTTAAATAAATATTATTACCATTTACTGCGTCTTCGATATATTCTCTACCATTTGCTATTTTATAACCATATCTATCTTTTTCATAGGTAATATATCCTGCACTACCAGTTAAATCATTATTAAAATATTCTTCAATTCCCATTTCCCCTTTAGTAACATTATCCGTTGTTTTAGTATATCCAATCATATAGGAAGCAAAGTCTCCATTTGGATAATATCTTTTAGTATTTTTAACAAAGTCTATTCCAGGTAAATTTAAATTTTTTATTTCTTCCATTTGAATTTGACTTAAATTTCTGCCTCCTGGACCTAATTCTACTTGATAGGCATCTTTACTAAGTAGAGTAATTAAATTTTCTTTTGACATATTAATGTAAGGTGCTAATTTTTCTGCAGTTCCTTCGATATCTTTTACATGCTTTAATGTATCAGAGCCTTCACTTCTTTTTTCATCTAAGTATGCTATTACGGTATAACTTGCTACTTCTTGTGCTAGAGTATTACCATTTACATCATATATTGTACCACGAGTAGGTTCAATTATTTCTTTTTTAATATTTCTTTTTTCAATAAAAGCACTAAGAGTACTATCATTAACTTTCATATCAAATAAACATAAATAACCTATTTTTCCTATTATTAAAGTTAACAAAAAAAAGACGAAAACAAATATTAAATTACTTATATGTACTTTATTATTATTAATGTCTTTTTTCATATCAATCACCTATTCTATCGTTTTTATATTTTCATTATTATAGGCTAAGCCCATTTCAGATGATACACTTTGTATATTTCCTAATGATGCCATTTCATTAATCTTCATAACTAAACTTTGATTTACTTCTTTTTTATCACTAACTTCTTTTTCTAGCTTTTGTACTTCTAGGTTAATTTCTGCTAAAGATATTTGACCTACTACTATAAATAAAATTAGAACTACTGTTAAAGTTACAAAAGATTTATAGAGAAATCTTTCTAATTTAGTAAAAACTTTTTTCTTCTTTTTCACCATAGTATCACCCTTTATTCTTATATTTAATTACTTTATTCTTATTTTTTCTGCTACTCTAAGCCTTGAACTTCTAGATCTATTATTTTCTTCTAATTCATTATTTCCTGGTGTAATACTTTTACCAATTAATTTTAATATTGGTTTATATTCTTCAGGTATTTCAGGTAAATTTTTAAACATTTTATCAACTTCACTATATTTTTTAAAAGTTTGTTTAACTATTCTATCTTCTAATGAATGAAATGTTATTACACAAATTCTACCATTTATATCTAGTAAATCTATTGCTTGTTCTAAGGCACTAGATAATACTTCAAGTTCATTATTTACTTCAATTCTTATTGCTTGGAATGTTTTTCTTGATGGATTTTTTTCTCTTCGTACTTTCATTGGTACACTAGAATTGACTATTTCAGATAATTCTAATGTTGTTTCAATATTCTTTTTTTCACGATATTTTATAATATTTCTTGCAATACTACTTGCATATTTTTCTTCACCATATTTAGTTAATATTCTAACTAAATCTTTAAAACTATAGGTATTTACTACTTCATATGCTGATAAGTCTTGGTCTTGATTCATTCTCATATCAAGTTTAGCATCTTTATGAAAACTAAATCCACGTTCCGCTTCATCTAGTTGTACAGAACTTACTCCAAGATCAAATAATATACCATCTACTTTTGTTATACCTAGTTTATTTAATTCACTTTTCATATTAACAAAATTAGATTTAATTATAGTAAAATTATCACCAAATTTACTTAAATATTCTTTGCTATAATTAATTGCTTCATTATCTTGATCAAAACATATAAGTCTACCCTTTTTATTCTTTTTTAGTATCTCTGATGAATGCCCCCCGAATCCCAAAGTAGCATCAACATAAACTCCACCGTTTTTAATATTTAAATTATTGATTGATTCACTAAGTAATACACTCTTATGCAACATCTTCATAACCCCCATCAAACAAGTTTTCTGCAATTAAAGATAATTCTTCACTATTAGATAATAGTTCATTAAATTTCTCAACTGCCCAAATTTCTAAGCGATCATTAACCCCAATGATAACACATTCTTTTTTGATTTCAGCATAATTAATTAAAGAGTTTACTAAGTTAATCCTACCTTGTTTATCAAATTCACAAATAGAAGCAGCAGATAACATAAATCTCATAAAAGTTCTTGCGTCTTTTTTAGTAAAAGGAAGTGTTTTTAATTTATTCATTACTTTATTCCATTCATCCATAGAATAAACAAATAAACAACCATCTAGTCCACGAGTAATAACAAATTCATTACCTAATTCCTCACGAAATTTTGAAGGAATTATTAATCTATTTTTATCATCAATATTATGATGATATTCACCCATCAACATACTTACTCCCCACTTTCTTCCACTTCATGCCACATTCTATGATTTTATTCTACTATTAAATATGTGTTTTGTAAATAGTTTTTAAGTTTTTTTACAAAAAAAGAAATAAGTGTAAAGTAAAAAAAGAAATTAGATATCTAACTTCTTATATACTTCTTTTAAACATTCTTTCAAGTTCATATATAGTAAACTCTATAATTGTAGGTCTACCATGTGGGCAATTAAAGGGATTGTTACATTTTCTTAAACCATTTAATATTTCTTCCATCATATCAAAAGATATATCAGTATTACCTTTAACACTCATCTTACAACTTACCATTTTAGCTAAATTATCATTAAATTTTTCTAAACTAAAATCTTTTTCTTTATATAAAATAAGTTCAATAATTTTATTCATACATTCTACTTCCCTACCTAAAGGAAACCAAGTTGGATGAGAATATATTCTTAAACTATTTTGTCCAAATTCTTCATAAGATATTTTTAAATTATCTAGAATATATAAATTGTCTTTTAAACTTAAATAATCATTTTTAGGTAATTCTATTACAAAAGGAAATAAGGTTGTAATAGTATTTTCACTTGGATGAGATAATAAATAGCTCATTTTTTCATAGTTTATTCTTTCTGCTGCAGCATGTTGATCTATTAAATATACTCCATGTTCATTTTGACATACAATATATGTTCCTAATGCTAAGCCTATAGGATACAATTCTGGTAATTTTCTTTCTTCGGTTATTTGTTCGATATATTGGGGTTCTTCTAGATTATTAGTATTATCTTCATTATAATTAAAATTAATTAAATCATTTAGTTTAGATTTATATTCACTATCAATATCAGTATTTTCACTAACAACATTTCTTTCTAAATTCAAACTTAAATTTTCATATTTTGTAGTGTCTATTACTTTTGAACTATCTATTTTAGGTATTAATAATTTATTTTTAATTGCATTAGTAATAGTATTAGATATTAATATTTTTAAATCTTCAAAATTACTAAATTTTATATCCATTTTTGAAGGATGTATATTAACATCAATTAACATAGGATCACACTTAATATTTAGTATAACAATTGGATATCTTGTATCTTCTTTAAATGATGTATAACTATCATTAATTACTCTATATAAAATAGTATTTTTTATTACTCTACCATTTACTAATGTAGTCATATAATTTTTACTACTTCTTGTAACTTCAGGTAAAGATATATAACCATATATTTCATAATCATCATTACTAGACTTTATTTCTATCATTTTTTTAGTTATATCCATTCCATATATACTTCTTATTACTTTAAGTAAATTATTAGAGCCATCAGTATTTAATATTTCTTTTTCATCATTAGTTAATATAAATTTAATGTTTGGATATGATAAAGCCATTTTATTTACATAGTCTACTATACTAGCAAGTTCACTATTTATACTAGATAAATGTTTAAGTCTAGCAGGGGTATTAAAAAATAGATTAGTTACAGTAATATTAGTACCCTTTCTTGCTTCACATACTGTTTCTTCTAGAATTTTGCCTCCTTTTATATGTACTAAAAATCCTTTATCACTTTGACAAGTTTTAAGTACAACATCACTAACTGATGCAATCGAAGGTAAAGCCTCACCTCGAAATCCTAATGATTTAATATTAAATAAATCATCATCAGTATATAATTTACTAGTCGCATGTCTTTGAAAAGCAAGTATGGCATCATTATTATCCATACCACTTCCATTATCTATTACTTTTATTTCTCGAAGTCCTGCTTCTTTTAATTCTATTTTTATTTCATTGCTACCTGCATCAATTGAATTTTCTACTAATTCTTTTACTATTGATACACATTTTTCTACTACTTCTCCAGCAGCTATTTTATTAGATAGTAATTCATCCATTACTTTTATTTTACTCATTATATCAAATCCTTTATAAAAATATTATACTATAAAATAAAGAAAAATAATAGAAGATTCTATTACTTTCTTATGATATCTATTATTTTATCTATATTATCTAATTCTACTTCATATTCAGTTGAATTATTCATATCTTTAATTTTTATTTTATTAGAGTTTACTTCATTTTCTCCAATTATTATTACATATGGAATATTATTTCTATTAGCCCAATCTAAACTCTTATTAAGTTTCTTTTTCATTTCAATAACTACTTTAACATTGCTACTTCTAAGTTTATTAGCAAGATTTAAACTTTCTATTTCACATCCCATAGGAATTATTAATAAATCGTATAATACTTCTTTATCCATACTCTCCATATTTAATATCTCATATATTGGAGCAAGACCAAAAGTCATACCTAAAGCAGGATATTCATTACCGTCATCAATAAAGTTAGTAATTATTTTATCATATCTACCTCCTGCACCAATTGAGGAAGTTATTCTTTTCTTTTTATCAAACACTTCAAATACTACACCAGTATATATTTCTAATCCACGTGCTAAATATGGAGTAAATACACATTCAGTTAATCCTAACTTTTCTATATAATTAGATAACTCTAATACTTCTTCTAAACCTTCTTTTAAAGTATTATTATTAGTACAAATAAATCTTTCTTTTAATTCATTCATATTTAATTTAAAGAAAGAAAATAATTTATCTAATTTAATATTATCAATATTATATTCTTTTAATTCTTCTCTTACTCCATCTTCCCCTATTTTAGCAAGTTTATCAACTGATAGTATTACTTTAGAAATATATTCTTCTTCTATACCACATTCACTAATTAATCCTGATAATAATTTTCTATTATTCCATTCAATATAAATATCTATTCCTAAACTCTTATAACCATTTACAGCCATAGATAATAACTCTGCTTCAATAAATCTTCCTTGAATACCACATACATCTACATCACATTGATAAAATTCTCTATTTCTTCCTAGTTTAACGGGACCATCACGATATACCTTGCCTATTTCATATCTTTTAAAAGGTAAGCTTAATCCTTTATTCATACTAATAACTTTAGCAAATGGTACAGTTAAATCATATCTTAATCCTAAGTTTCTTTTTCCTTGATCTTCTAATTTATATACTTCTTTTAATATTTCTGCACCGCCAGCATATTTTGAAGCAAGCAAATCATAATAACATAATGTTGTAGTTTCAAGTGGTAAATATCCATAACTTTCAAATACTTTACTTAATTTGTTAATAATTTTATTTTTTAATATTTGTTCATTAGGTAAATAATCAAATGTACCTTTAATATTTTTTAATTCTACTTTATCCATTTTCTCACATCCAATACAATTATACTATTTTTTTTATTCAAAGTCTACATTTTTATCCCACTTATACATATAATATACTAAAACAGGAGTGATAAAATTGAATAATAGAGATATGTTTTATAATAGTTATGGTTTTCAAGGTACTATACCCATGAATCCAATGATGCCACAATATAATCAACAATATAATCCAGGATACAATATAGGATATAATTCACAATATAATAATTATAATCCTATAAGTGATATAGATAATAGAATAACTAAAATAGAAAAACAAATAAATAGACTTAATCAAAGAGTAACTAGATTAGAGTCTCCGAATAGCACTAATATTTATAATGAACCAGATAGTAACTTATACATGTTATAAAAAAAGATAAGAATTTAGAGATTCTTATTTTTTTATAACATCAAACACTATAAAATGCTTATTTTTAATCTACCCATTCGCCAAATAATTGGTAATATAAACTTTGACATCCTCCAAGCCATTGGCTATTAACACCTTTTGTATCACTGGGATCATCAATTGGACAATACTTTGGTTGCATTTTAGTAAATGAAGTTAAGCCCTGACTAAAGTATCCTCCTTGAAGAAAATCTGTAAAATGCTCCGCACTTTGATCTATTGTATCATATATATTAAATCCGTTTTTATCATGTGCTAAATTAGCCCACTTACCACTTCCGCCTTTGGCTCCACAAATATTATTATTAGATGGTAATATATAATTATACATATCACTGCCCTTAACTTCCTTTGAATAGTTTCCAGTTTCCCATCTAGATATAACAATTGCCATTTTAGCCTCTTTGTCGGTAAATCCTGCTTCCATCGCTTTTGTGTAAATAAAGTTATCAAATGCCGCCATTTTATCTTCAACACTATCAAATGATAATTCACTATATGTACCCATTTCAGGATAATAAGTAAAGCCTGCCGCTTCAACTTTTTCTTTAATTATTTTTGCTGCTTCTTCTTTTTCTTTTTCTTTTAAAATATCTTGATAAAGTTTTCTTTCTCTATTACCATCCTCGTTTATAACAAAAACGTAGCTACCATCCTCATCAAATAATTGATCTATCAAATAATTCAAATCATTTATTCTAGAACTTACTTCATCATTTAATTCTTCATACCTATCTATTTGACTATTTATAAAAGATGTAATTTCATTTACTTTATTATTTATTTTGTTAACATCTTCAACACTTAAACTAACACTCGCCCCAACTAAGCCAGCTAATTTATTAATTGCAGCTATAACACCATTGAGCTTAGAACATACATTATTTCCAATATCGTATATTCTTTCTGCTTGTCTTCTCATTTCAACATAGTTTATCTGAACATAACTTAAATCCCCGAAATCAATAGGAGTATGAGCATTTCTATTTTTTACATCAATATACTCAATGATTTCATCATCACTCATTAGATTACCTCCTTAAAAGCTAAACTAAACTAACTAACTTCTTTTCTATTAATTTAAGTTCATCATATACTTTATTTTTTTCATTATCCTTAACATTTCTATAACAAAATGCAGTATTAAAAACATCGATTATTTCATCATCTTTATATTTATTTTCGAGTAAACTTATTAAATTATAAAATAGCCTAAATTTACTAACTTTTACACCATTTACAAAATAATAATAGTTATCGTGTTTAAATGTAGAGTCCATAAATTTTATTATTTTTTTAAATTTTTTATTTTGATCTAATGGAACTGTTTCTTTATTTTTTTTAAAGTTGCCATTAATTATTTCAATATATTTATTATCATTTGATTCCTTTAATTCTTTTGTATCTTTTTTTGATTTTGATTTAACATCTTTATCAGTTAATAAGTTTACGTACATTTCTAATTTTTCTTTATTATCTTTATATCCTAAACTATCTAATATTTCAAAAGCTTCATTCGGAGAAATTCTAAAAAATGCATCATCTGTACCTATTTTAACTAATATTTCATTTAACTCTAATAGTTCACTATCAATTTTACTGATTTCATCAAATAATTTTTGCTTTCTAATTTGTTTTTCTTGGATTTGATCACTAATATTTCCTCTTAATTCTCTTAACATATTTACACCCTTCCCTATTCATAAACTAATTATAACACATAATAAAAAAAAATCAAAGACTTTTTTGAAATCTTTGATTAAAATATTTTTTTATATATTTCCATATAATTACTAACAGGTATAATTTTAATTTTTTCTTGTAGTTCTACATCTATATCTTCTAGGTCTTTTATATTATCTTTTGGTATAAATACAATATTTATATTATTTTGACTTGCAGCAATTAATTTTTCTTTTAATCCTCCAATTGGAAGAATATCTCCTCTTAGAGTAACTTCTCCAGTCATACTTATTTTACTATCTATTACTTTATCAGTTAATGTACTGAGTATTGAAGTAATTATTGTAACTCCTGCTGAAGGTCCATCTTTTGGAATAGAACCTGATTCAAAGTGAATATGAAAATCATTATCAAACATTTTATAATCTATATTAAATAATTTATAATTAGTTTTTATGTAAGATAAAGCAACACTTACACTTTCTTTCATTGATTCACCAAGTAATCCTGTTACTATTATATCTTTATCACCTTTATAGCAAGTTGAACTTACTCTTAATATTTCTCCACCATATGGAGTATATGCTAAAGCATTAATTACTCCAGTTGAAGTAATTTTATTATTTTTAGAAGTAACATATTTTTCTATTCCTAAATATTTTTCTACATCATCTACTTCAATAACATATTTATCTTTTTTATTTTTTAATTTATCTACTATTATTTTTCTAAGAACACTAGATAATAATCTATTTAATTCTCTTGCACCAGATTCTTTTGTATAATTAGTAATTATTTTATTTATTGCTTCATCAGTAATAGTAACATTCTTTAAATCATATTCTTTTAATAACTTAGGAATTAAATGTGTTTTAGCAATATTTAGTTTTTCAATTAATGTATAACTAGGTAAATTAATTATCTCTAATCTATCTCTAAGAGCTTCAGGTATATCATTTGAATTATTCGCCGTTAATATAAACATTACCTTAGATAAATCATATTCTTCTTCAATATAATTATCTACAAACATACTATTTTGTTCTCTATCTAATACATCAAGTAAACAAGATGCAGGATCTGATCTATAATCTTTAGTTAATTTATCTATTTCATCAATTAAGAATACTGGATTATTTGTGCCTGCTTTTTTCATTGCTTGAATAATTTTACCAGGATTACTTCCTATATAAGTTCTACGATGCCCTACAATTTCAGAGTCATCATTCATCCCACCAACACTAATTTTAACAAACTTTTTATTTAGTGATTTAGCAATAGATTTAGCTAAAGATGTTTTACCTACTCCCGGTGGACCTACAAAACATATTATAGGACTTACTTTATTTTTAGTATTTTTAGATACTGCAATATATTCCAATATTCTTTCTTTTACCTTAAATAAGCCATAATGTGATTCATTCAAAGATTCTTCTATTTTTTCTAAATTATAGTTATCTTTAGTATTTTTATACCAGGGTAAATTCATTAACCAATCAATATAATTTCTAACTACAGTAAGTTCTGGGGAAGATGATGGAGTCATTTCATATCTTTTTATTTCATCTTCTAATCTTTTTCTAATATTGTTAGGTATAACCATTTTATCTAAATTTTCTTTTAATTTAACAACATCGTCATCTTTTAAGTCAAATTCTCCAAGTTCTTCTTTAATTAATTTTAATTTTTCTTTTAATACATAATCTTTTTGACTTTGTTCAAGTCTTACTTTAAGTTCATCTTCTAAAGTATTCTCTAATCTTATTGTTTCTATCTCTTTATTTAAAGTTTCAATAATTGCACGAACTCTATTCATTGGATTAATCATTGTTACATACTTTAATTTATTTGAATAATCTATTGGTAATTCATCTACTATAATATCGGTTATTCTGCTTAAATTATTTATTCCTTCAATTCTACCCATAACATTATTACTCATATAACTAGATAATTCAATATATAATTCTAAATTTCTAAGTAATATTCTTTTTAATGCTAAAGCTTCACTTGAATCATAATCATATTCTTTGGTAGGAATAACAAAAGCTTCAAAATTATTATTTTCATTTTCTACATAATTTAATACTTCAACCCTATCAATACCTACTAATACTACTCTTACAATACCATTAGGTAATTCTATCTTAGATTTAATTTTACCTAATATGGCAACCTTAGGTAATTCTCTAAGCGTTGGATTTACTTCAAGAGGGTCAGATAAATTAACAAGCAATAAATAAGAATCATGATAAGATTCAGAAGTATTTAAAATTAACTTATCTGTTTCACTAGTAAATTCTAATCTTAACTCATTATATGGTAATAATGTTTGATCTTTTAAAAACATAACAGGTAAATTAGTTTCTACCATAATATCCCTCCATATAAAAATGATTTATCTTATTAATTAGTAACAACATTAATAAAATAAATCACTTCCTTTTCTGATTACTTATTCTATCATAATTCCATTTAATATCAAGTAAATTTGACATATTTTTTACATATTTTTATTACCTTTTTTTACCAAAAAAAATTTATGATTTAATATTTAATTTTTTTATTTACTTTTACTTATCTATATGATAAAATATTACTAATTAAATATTTCCTCAAAGAAAAGATAGTACTATATGATTACTATCTATTTTTATTTGTTTCATAATTTAATATACTAGCCATATAAATACATGCCGTTTCCATACGAAATACTAAACTACCTAGTGATACTAAATTATAATTATTTTCTTTTAAATAATTTTCTTCCTTTAAAGTAAGACCACCTTCTGGCCCAATTACAAAAGATACACTATTATAATTATTATTTGATAGATAATTACTAATTATATTATCTTTTTCACTAACAGAGCAACATAACTTTAAATCTGCTTCAATATTTATAATATCTTTAAAATTAATTACATTAGTAACGATAGGAATAGTATTTCTTTTAGATTGTTCACTTGCTTCTTTACATATAGTATTCCATCTAATTAATTTCTTGTCTTCTTTTTTTGTATCTAATTTAACTATACTTCTTTCCATATTAACAGGTATTATTTTACTTACACCAAGTTCAGTTAACTTTTGTAATACTAAATCCATCTTTTGTTCCTTAACTAAACCTATTATAGCAATTATTTCTTTTGGTAATTCTTTATCTTCATTAATAACTGCATCAATATGTAATTCTAAGTTATTATCTAAATTACATAAATAAGTTTTCTTATCATATACTACTTCAACTTTATCATTTTCCTTCATACGCATTACATTTTTAATATGATGCATATCTGAATTAGATAAAGTTATTTTATTTTCTTCTATATTTTTAGCAAAATATCTTTGCATTAGTAATAACTCCTTAGTAACATACTAGCTAATACTTTAGATAATTCACCATTAGTTAAATTATATATTTTATCTTGAATTACTTTTACTATTGTATATTCATCAATTTTATTATTTTTTAAATATAAAAATTCTATATCTCCAATATTTAGTTCCTTAATAACTTTAAACTCTCTATTATCAGTTAAAGTTATTATATCATTAGTTTCATATTTCATCTTGATCTACCCCTATCATTATTCTTTTTAACACCAATTATTTTAGTATCATCTTTAATACATTTTTTTAATTGTAAAAGCATTAGTCTTAATTCATCTTCCAATGTTGGTTCTTCTTCAAAAGGCATAATTTCATCTTTATCATCAATACTAGATTTGTATGAAGATAAATCTATAATATTATCTTTCTTTATTTCTCCTTGTATATTACCAGTATCAAAAAAATCCTTTTCCCCAATTTCTTTGCCATTAATTCCTTCATTTATATGTCTAGTACTTATATATTTATTTCCCTTTTCATCTTTATATAAAGGTACTTTAAATTCTTTTATTTCCATAAATATGCATCTCCTTTATTTAATTTTATCATATTTTTTAATTATAGAAAAGAAAAATATAGAAATTTCTTTCTATATCCTTATTTGTTAATCAGAAAGTTTAGTAATAATAACTGCACCATTTGAAGTACTACTTACTTTAGTTCTAGTGCTTGGCCATGTAGATGTATCTCCTGAATAAACTGCACTATCTATTAAATAATAATTACTATTTAATAAACATCCTGATGGATATGCAGATGCAGTTGATTCGCTATAAGCATAACCTGAACCTGCTGACTGTCCAGTGTATGTAAGACCACTTGCATGTGATCCACCATACCAACCTCCACCACATCCATAATTCGCTTCACCATTTCCAAATGAATAGCCTCTATTATCATAACCTCTTGCATAGGCACCTGGATAGCTTGAATAATTTTTTTGATAAAGTCCTCCTTCACCACCACCAGCAACAATTACTCTGGCATATAAACTATCTTGTTTTATTCTTATATCAGAAGAACCACCACCAGCACCTTTCTCATTTTCATCTCCATCACTATATCTATCATAATAGCCTTTACTCGCTCCAACATTTCCTACGTGAATGTAAATATCTGTTATTTCATTCAATATTAATGTACCAATAGAATATCCACCATTACCTCCAGATATTCCACTTACTGTTTCACCACTTGCTCCATAGACTTCTAATTTATAGGTTCCTTTTCTCAAATCAAAAGTATAAGTGCCACTTGTAGTGTAATAGTCCTCCTCATATATATTTATTATTCTAGAATATTCATATGTATTACCTGTACCATCCTTAGCTATATAATTAATTGTATTTTTCCCCAATGGCATAGCAAATATATCTTCAATATCCGTTCCTTCAATCGAACAACTAGTATCTCCCGTTGCACAGGCAATAGTTACGCCTGCCATTAATTCTGCATTATAATTTCCACCTCTATTTATAGTAGTTTCATCTAAACCATAAATTATAGGTTTTTCACTATCAATATATGCTCTTGTTTGAGTTATTACAACTGCACCATTTGAAGTACTACTTACTTTAGTTCTAGTACTTGGCCATGTAGATGTATCTCCTGAATAAACTGCACTATCTATTAAATAATAATTACTATTTAATAAACATCCTGATGGATATGCAGATGCAGTTGATTCGCTATAAGCATAACCTGAACCTGCTGACTGTCCAGTGTATGTAAGACCACTTGCATGTGATCCACCATACCAACCTCCACCACATCCATAATTCGCTTCACCATTTCCAAATGAATAGCCTCTATTATCATAACCTCTTGCATAGGCACCTGGATAGCTTGAATAATTTTTTTGATAAAGTCCTCCTTCACCACCACCAGCAACAATTACTCTGGCATATAAACTATCTTGTTTTATTCTTATATCAGAAGAACCACCACCAGCACCTTTCTCATTTTCATCTCCATCACTATATCTATCATAATAGCCTTTACTCGCTCCAACATTTCCTACATGAACATAAATATTTGTCGATTCACTTAATGCTAGTGTTCCTACTGAATATCCGCCTTTACCACCAGATATTCTACTCGCTGTTTCACCACTCGCGCCATATACCTCTAATTTATATTCTCCCCTTCCTAGTGTTAGTTGACGTGTTCCAGATGATGTATATTCCCAACTTTTTGATATAGTTACTTTCCTAGGATATTTATATTTATTTCCATTTGATTCTTCAACAATATAGTAAATTGTATTGTCCCCAATTGGAAGTGATGATAAATCAGTTATTTCTGGTCCATTTAATGTACATGATATTCCAGTTGAACTGCAAGTAACAGATACACCTGCTAATAAATTATATGTATCCTTTCCAATATTAACTTCCAAGTCTGTTAGACCATTAACAACTGGAATATTATATTTAACTAAATTAGCTATTTTAGCGTATCCATTTCCTGAATGTCCTGTTTCTTTACCAGCAGTTATACTAGAAAAAGAAGAATTTCCAGCATATGTTGTAGCGTCAGTTAAATAATAACTTGAATTTAATTTGTTACCAGTTGGATAATTCGATGCAGTAGCTGAAGTATATACATAACCAGAGCCGCCACCAGTATAAGTACGATAATTAGTTGAATCACTTCTGTTTGTTCCAGAACTTCCTCCACCATACCAGCCACCTCCACCACCAGGAGATGCATATTTATAATTTGTAGAACTTGGATTAGCAGACGCACCTGTACCAAACGAACCGTTCGTTCCCGCACTAGTAGTAGTTGCACCATAACCTGCTGTTCCATAGCCAGCACTTGTTCCTCCACCATAATAACCAGAATTGTTATTTGATGAACCTGAACCTCCTCCTGCTACTATTACCCTCGCATATAAACTATCTTCACCAATTCTTATATCTGTAGCACCGCCACCACCAGTTACATATGATGTTGTACCACTATACGATACTGTTACAGCACTACCTCCCCCATTAAACCCACCAGCAGATGTACCACCAGTAGTTGAATTATATGTGGAACCTTGGCAGCCAACATATACATACACCTTTGTTGATGCACTTAATGTTAAAGTTCCTTCTGAATAACCACCTTTACCACCAATATATGTTGTATTATAATTTCCTCCCTGTGCGCCCCATACTTGCAAAACATAAGTATCTGCCGGTAATGTTTCTTCAACCTTTGCATTAGTACAAGAATAAGTCTTATTGAAAACATCACCATCAGTAGTTTTGTGTTTTTCTAACTCCTCAGGTGTAACTAAAAGTATTGGTGAAAAATTATTTGGTAAAATCTTTCTATTATTTCCTAACTTTAAGTCTTGCTCCAAACTTCCTTTTACGCCAATATACACAATTATTTTACTATTACTATTATTTTTTATTCCAGCAAGTAAAGTTACTGAAGAATTTGCTCTTAAAGCACCACTACTAGGATTACTATTCTTTTCAGTATATAATCCTATTTGTATATCATCACTATTACCTGATGCTATTTGATACCACGCACCATAATAAATACTATCATTATATGAATTAACTACATTAAGTTCAATTAATTTTGTTTCGTTTGGTTCAACTACCACTATTTCATACTCGGTTAACGATTTATTAATATCTAGAGTTGCAGTTATACCTACTACATCATTTATTGTAGTAGATGCAGTAAATAATGCATATGTTGTATATATTCCAAGTGATACTAATCCTAATACTATTAATAATAATAAATAACTTTCTCTTATTTTAAATTTACTCATAACTTCTTATACTCCTTTACACGACAAAAAAGTATAGACAAAAATTATCTATTACTAGATATTTTATCTATACTTTTATT
>CAJMAC010000017.1 GCA_905211265.1 uncultured Eubacteriales bacterium | reverse complement strand
TTTGATAAATAAGTTCTATAAGTATAAAATACCTCCACTAATTCATTTATTATTTCATTATAATTATATTTATCTATATAACTACTTAAAGAAAAATATTTAATTATTAATTTTAATACATTATTATTTATTTCTATTAATCCTATACTTTTTAATAAATTATTTTTATTTACTATTAATTCACTTATCATATTTTTAGTTAAATAATTTTTATTATCTAACTTTATAATACTATTTATATCTTCATTATTATTATTTAATATTTCTAACATAATATCATCCTTTCATATATTTAATACTATATATTTTAATAAATTACAAGTCTTGAAAAAAAGATGATTTTATGGTAATATAAATATAGAATTAAAAGAAAAAACTAGTAAAAATTTATGTAAAATTACTAGTTTTTATCATTTGTATATTTTTCTATAATTTTCTTACGTTCTATCTCAGATGAAGATTTACCAATAATACAATTATAAAGTTTTCTTTTTATACTCTCAGTTAATGGCATACCTTCCTGAGACATTGCACCATCAACCATTCTTATTTTTTCCTGAATTTCTTTTTCTGTTATCTTATTATTCACATAATTCACCAACTATCTTACATATATTATACAGCAATTTCTACAAAAGTACTAGTTTTTAATATCATGTTTTTTTCTTACGACATTTCTTATGACATTTTCTCACGACAATATTTTGTCTATTAGTAACTACAACTTAGAAAATATAAGAAATTTTATTTTTTTCTTGCGAAATTTTCTTGCGACATTTCTTATGACATGGTATAATTGAATTATTAAAATTAGGAGGTAAAGTTATGTTAGATGTAATCGAGGATGTAAGAAATGAATTTAAGGTTAAATTAACAGATAAATTTGAAGAAGAAGTTATTTCATTCTTAAATACTAGTGGTGGTAATATTTACATTGGAGTTAATGATAAGGGTGATATTGTTGGAATTAATGGTAATATTGATTTGCTACAGCGAACTATTAAAGATAGAATAAAGAATAATATTATGCCATCAACATTAGGACTGTATGATGTCATTGTATTGGAAAAAAGTAGCAAAAAATATATTAAAATAATTATTGCAAAAGGAAGTGAAGATCCATATTATATTAAAGGAATGGGATTGACTCCTGATAGTTGTTTTATTAGAGTTGGAAGTTCAATACAAAGCATGCCATACGATATAATTAATAATAGAGTAAACAAGAGAACCAAAACTTCATTAAGGAATATAGTATCTCCTAAACAAGATTTAACTTTTAGCCAATTAAAAATATATTATGAAGAAAAAGGGTTTAATATCAACAATAATTTCTTAAAACAATTAGATTTATATACTGATGATGGCAAATATAATTATAATGCTTATTTACTTGCTGATAACAATACTATATCTATTAGATTTGGTAAATACGAAGGAACTAATGCAGTTGATTTAATCGAAAATGAAGACTTTGGCAATTGTTCTATAGTTAAAGCAACAAAGAATATTCTAAACAAAATTGAAATTGAGAATAAAACATTTACTAAAATAGAATATCCTGAAAGAAAAGAAATTAAAATGTATGATTTCACAGCAGTGAGAGAAGCTGTAGTTAATGCTATCGTACACAATGATTGGTCTAATGAATATGCTCCTAAATTCGAAATGTTTAGTGATAAATTAGTTATATCATCAAATGGAGGCATTCAACCATCTACTACAAAAGAAGAGTTTTTGGAAGGTTATTCACTGCCTAAAAACAAAGAATTGATGAAAGTATTCAATGATTTAGATTTAGTAGAACAAATGGGAACAGGCATAATAAGAATACTCCAAAGTTATGATAAAAAATCATTTGAATTTTTTCCTAATTTTATTAGAGTTACATTTCCATTTAATAAAGATAAGTTTAGAAAAAATACAAAAGAAAATAAAGAATTAACTGAAACACAAAAATCTATTATTAGTTTAATACTAGATTCGCCAACAATTACGCAAGAAACATTATCAAAACTATTAGATGTTAGTGTTAGGACTATCCAAAGAAATATAAAAGTACTTATTGAATTAGGATTAATAGAAAGAATAGGTGCTACTAAAAAAGGTAAATGGATTATAAAATGATAAAATTATTAAGTATTTTTTATTCAACTTTTTGACTGATAAGAATATTAGCTATACAAAAAGGTGAATTAGTGTTTATCCACGAATTCACCTTTTATTTTTTTATCAAAGCACAAATATTATAGAAAAAATCTAATTTTATCTTAATGCTTCTAGTTTTTATTATTTGTATATTATTTTAATATTTATTTCTTGTTAAATTTAATACTTTTATTTTTGCGTGTTTTTCATTAGTTTTATTTTCAGAATATATTGGTAAATTATAATATGTAGTTGGTATACTCTTTTCTAATTTATCTTCATCAGCCTTAACGTCAGTAACATATCTTGATTTTTCTTTTATGTTACTTAATTCTTTTTCTACTTTTGGAACTTGTTCTTCTAAATCTTTTATAGTTTTCTTTAAGTTTTTCCTTTTAATACAATTTCCAACTATACCTCCAAACGCAAGCAAAGAAAATGCCTCCGTTGGAATACATGAAACTGCAATTGTAGTAATTAAAAATTTGAGAGAAACAATATTAAGTAATAAACAAGTACATCCAGCAAGTAAAAAAACATTTATCACTGTCGAAAGTATGATATTAAGTTTATTTAAAGCCAACTTATTTTTAGCATTATCTAACTTTAAGTTTAAATCTTCAAGTTCATTTTCTTTTGTTAAAATATCTTGAAATTCATAATCATTACTTTCTTTACTAACCATTTTAGTATTACCATTTTCATCAATTGTAACACCATAATTATCATTTATTTGAATTAATTTTTGATTCATTATAATCCTTTCCCTTTCAATATGGCATTTATTATATTAAAAAAAACTAATTTTGTCAAGTGTTAGTACTTTTTTACAACATAAGACTTTTACATATCAAAAAACTTAATTTCCTAATAAAAGAAAATTAAGCAATAATTGACTCGGGGCTTCGAAAGTTTCCTGAGTACTAATTAATTATATTTATATATTTTTTTCTAAAAATTTAACACAACTATATTAGGAAAGAATATAAGTAATATACCCATTATAAATAAGATTACTCCCCCAATAATTTTAGATACCTTTGAATATTTATTTGATACACCAGTTACTTTTAAAGTAAACATAGCAATAGTAAATACTATAATATCATCAATTAGAAAGAAGAATATATAAATAAGTAAATATAATATTTCTTCTGACTTAGTAACGTTAGCTAAAGATAATATTTCAGTATATATTAAAGGTAATCCTGCGGAACATGCTAATTCTATTATATTAACACTTATTGCTAAGGTAATTACTCCAAATAATGCTAAAAGCAAACTTTTTTCAGTAGTAAATGTTTTAATTTTAGTAATAATTTTATTTCTTTTTTTATCTTCTACTATGGTACATCCTTTTTCTTTTTTTAATCCCTTTATAAAATTAATTAATCCTATAACTATAGCAACTAATCCTATAATTATTCTTACATAAGTAACACTAATTAATAATTTAGATACATCTAACCATAATAACATAATTAAAAAGTATACTATTCCAGAAGTAATTAAGAAACTAAATCCTAAGATAAACATTTTCTTTCTATCTTTCATACCTATTAACATCGTAATTAAAAATATTAATATCCACATAGCACATGGATTAAATCCATCTACTAAACCTATTACAATTGTAGTTAATGGTAGGGTTAAATTTTTAGTATTAACTTCCCCAATTATTGGTAGTTTAAAGGTATATTCTCCAAAATTATTACTAAATTCTTCAAGTGTTACATCTTGTTCTATTCCTTCAGTAGGTAAACTAATATCATTATTATATTTATAATCATTTGATTTAATTAACTCTCCTACTACATCATTATATTTATATTTAGAATAATATTCTATTGTACTAATAAATGTTTTCTTAGTATTTTCTTCACTATAACCTATATAGTATTTTTCTCCGATTACTGTAAATGGTACACCTGTAATTTTAGTATTAAATAACTCTCCTACTTGTGATAATAATTCTGTATTATTATCTTCACTTATTTCATATTTATAAATATTTATATTATCATAAGTTTTTTCTAATTCTTCAAGTAATTTTGATTCACTTTTGCAATGAGGACAAGTATAAGAATGAAAGAAATAAATATTTACAGTATTTTCTTTGGCATATATATTAGTATTAAATAAAAGTAAAATAAATAAAGTAAATACTATATAACTTAATTTTTTCATAGGATACCTCCTAGTTGTTCATCTAATTCTTTAATAGAGTATTCTCCTATTAATCTTTTTATTTCTTTATCATTATCTAATACAATAATTACAGGAAGTACTTTTCCTACATTATATTTTTTTATTTCTTCATTATCTATATCATAATCATAATCTATTACTTCAACATTTTTATCTATTAAGTATTTATTAATTCTAGAATTCATTATTAAACATGATGGACACCACATAGCACTTATTTTAATTAATTTCATTTTAATAATAACCTCTTATAACAAATATCAAATACTTCTAGAAATTTATTTACTTCTTCAATTGTTGTTAAATATGATAAACTTATTCTTAATGTTTGATATGATAATTCTTCATTTTTAGTTAAAGCATATACACTACTTGATATAGTATTAGATTTAGAACAAGCACTTTTAGTAGATATAAAGATATTATATTCTTCCAAAGCATGAATAAATGTTTCTGGCTTTATTTTAAGTAAGCTAAAATTTAAAATATGTGGAATACTATTTTCCGTTGAATTTATATGTACTAACTCATAAGTAGATAATTTATCTTTTATTATATTATTTAATTTAGTTATATATTCATAGTTTTTATCAATATTAGGAATAATTAACTCTAATGCCTTCATTAAAGATACTATTAATGGTAATGGTGGAGTACCACTTCGATAAATTGTAGTACTTTTTCCTCCATGAATTAATGGTTCAATTACTATATTTTCTTTTTTTATTAATAGCCCTATTCCTTTTAATCCATAAAATTTATGGGCAGATATACTAGCTAAATCTATATTAGTGAAATCAATATTTATCTTACCTATTCCTTGAGTACAATCTACATGAAATATACATTTTGGATATTCTTTTAATAATTTACCTATTTCATTTATGTTTTGTCTAAGTCCTATTTCACTATCTACTATACTTATACTTACTAATATTGTTTCATCAGTTAATAACTCTTTTAAATTTTCTATATCTACTAATCCATTATCTTTTATTTTTACATAATCTACGATAAAGCCTTCCTTAGTTAAATAATTAAGTGGTGCAATCACACTAGAATGTTCTAAATTAGTAGTTATTATATGATTACCTCTATTTTTATATTTATTACATACTCCTTTAATTGCAGTATTATTTGATTCACTTGATCCTGATGTATAAATAATCTCCGAAGGTTTTACTTTAAGTAATTTTGCTATTTTTTCAGTAGCGTAGTCTTCTAATTCTTTACTTTTAATTCCTAAACTATGTAAAGAATTTGAGTTACCTGGATATTCTAAACATACTTTATTAAATACTTTTAATACTTCTTCATTAACTGGAGTAGTTGCTGAATAATCTAAATAAATCATTTTTCTTCACCTCAAGAAATATAATAACATAAATTTTAAAAATAATAAATAAACTTAATATTTAATTAAGTAAACTTTAAGTTTAGATAATTATTAAATTGTAAAATATTTCTAGAAAATAAACAATTGATATGATATAATTATTTATATGAAAGGAATGATAAAATGATTTTATTTAGAAAAGCTATACTTTTAATACATGGTTTTGCCGGAGGTAATTATGATTATAATTCATTAGGTAATGACTTACAATTATATAGAGATTTTGATGTATATACCTTTACTCTACCAGGTCATGACAAAACAATAATAAATCATGTAAAAAGTGATGATTGGATTAATGCTGCAGAAAAACAAATTGAAATATTAATTAAAAGAGGATATAAAACAATTTATGTAGTAGGACATAGTATGGGTGGAGTAATTGCTGCACATATTGCAAACAAATACCCTCAAGTTAAAAAATTAGTTTTAGCATCCCCTGCTTTTAGATATTTTACATTTAAAGATGATAAATTAGATGTAATAAAAAGTTTAGAACAAACACCATCACTATTTAAAGATTATAAACCTGAAGATGTAATATCAAGAATACTTAAAATACCATTTGCTACTACTATGGAATTTATGAAATTAGTCAAAGAACACGCAAATGATATAAAAGGAGTATCTTGCCCTACTTTAGTTTTATGGGGAAATAAAGATAAAATAGTACCAAGAGATAGTGCAATGTATGTATATAAAAATGTTAAATCTACTAGTGTTACTTTATATGAAATAAATGATGTTACACATGATACTTTTAGAAATCCTAGATATGATGAAATATATAATATAATATATAAATTTCTAAGAGAACATAACCTACCAAAGAAAGAAATAAAAAAGATATAATGTTTAAATATAGTTTAGATAACAAAAGATATCATACCCTAAATTACTATTTAAAAAATAGATTTCACGAAAAAGTATATAAAGTAAGTTTAAATGCTGGGTTTACTTGCCCGAATATTGATGGTACCAAAGGTTATGGCGGATGCATATATTGTTCTAAAACAGGTTCTGGAGAGTTCGGAGGAAATATCAATGATGACTTAATTACGCAATTTAATAAAGTAAAAGAAGTCATGGATAAAAAATGGCATGGTAAATATATTGCTTATTTTCAAGCAAGAAGTAATACCTATGCTCCAGTTAATATTTTAAAAGAAAGATATGAAACAGTATTAAAATTAGATAATGTAATTGGATTATTTATTGCAACAAGATGTGATTGTATAACTGATGAATGTTTAGATTATTTAACTTTTCTTAACAAAAGAACATATCTTACTATCGAATTAGGACTTCAGACAATACACGAGAGTACTTCAAAATTAATTAATCGTGGACATACTTTAAAAGAATTTACAGATACAGTAAAAAGATTAAGAGAAAGAAATATTGATGTTGTAGTACATATTATAAATGGCCTACCTTATGAAACAAAAGAAATGATGTTAGAAACAGTTAAATTTGTAAATACTCTAGATATTCAAGGAATAAAAATACATATGTTAAATATAATTAAAGATACACCCCTTGAAACACTTTATAATAAAGAACATTTTCATGTATTAACTAAAGAAGAATACATAGATATTGTAATAAGTGAATTAGAATTATTAGATAGTAAAATAGTAATTCACAGAATTACTGCAGATCCTGATCCTAAAACATTAATTGAACCAACTTGGTTACTTAAAAAAACAGTATTATTAAATGATATAGATAAAGAAATGAAAAGAAGAAATACTTACCAAGGTATTAAAACAGAAAAAGAGTAAACGCTTACTCTTTTTTCTCTCATTAATCATAATGATACTATATTATATTATTTTTATTTAATAATATTACTTTTTAATCTAAATCAAACACACTATTAATTTTATGTCTTATTATTATTGTTATCATTATCTTTTAATACTACAATAGTAAGAAATATAACAATTATAATTAATATAAATTCTTGTATAAGTTCCCCATATGGATAAATATATATTCTCAATATAAATCCCCTCTTTCTAGATATACTTAAATATATCTAAGATAATTCTAATATATATTAATTATAGATACAATATGATTTAAAGTGTTTTTTAACTTAATTGCAAATATCTTGCTCATATTTTAAGCAAACTATTTATAATTATTTAAAATTTATTGCATAGTGCTTTTGACATAATATTAAAAATATGTTATTATTAGTATGTAAGCAAGAAGTCTTGCATATAATAAAAAAGAGATGCACTTAGTTTGAGAAATAAGTGTTTACTCCAATAGATTTATTTTTGTAAAACACCATATCTAAGATGATATGGTGTTTATTTTTATATTTAAATTATCGAGTTATCTCTTGTTGGTATTATTATTTTTTAGTTCAATAACTGTACACAAAATAATAATTATAATTAATGCAAGTTCTTGCATTATATTCCTCCTTATCAAAGAGGAAATTATATACCATATAAATCCCTCCTTTCAACGGAGTAAACACCATATATACTAAGTACATCTAATATAATTTTAATATATATTATTATTTAGTACAATATAGTTATAGTAATTATTTTAATAAATTACAAATTCTTTGCTCATTTTTAAAGCAAAATAAAAAGAACAAAATTGTTCTTATAAATTACTATATTTATGTTTATTCTTTTTACTTTTTACTATTGAACTAATACCCATTACTAAAATAGTAAATCCAAATACTCCAAGTGCAATAAAGAAATAATTTTTATATTTTGAATCATTATTATTTTGTGTAATTGTATATGCAAAGAAACTACCCATTTCATCACTATATCTAATCGCAGTATTTTCTTTATTATCTATTAAATAATATCCTTCATTACCAGTATTAATATTCATTGCATAAACTAAATAATAATTACTTAATTTTTTATCATCTAAAGCGTATGTTTCATTTTTCTTTGACTTATCAACTTGATATGCTTTTATTTTATCTTCACCAATAGTAAACTCTGAAGATATAAAACTATTTTTTTTATCTTTATCTAGTTCTTTATCAATTATAAATAACTTAGTACCAGAAAAATCATATTCTTTATATAATGTATACTTATTATCTTTATATACATAATAATTATATTTATCATCTTCATCTTTAAGTATTACTAAATCATATTTTGTTTTATCATTATGATATGCAAGTACATCTTCATCATCAATTTTTATAGTTGTTTTTTCATAACCTTCAATTTTATCAATTAAACCTTCTTTTCGAACAATTGAATATTTTTTATTATCAATATTTACTTCAATATTTTTATATTCTTTTAAAGTTGCATTAATTATATAAGTCTTAACATTACCATTTTGTGCAGTAACTTTTATTTCTATCTTATTACTACCAGGATTTAATGTTATTTCTCCTGTTCCCGTTACTTTAGCAGTAGAATCCGCAGTTTGAGCATTAACATTAATCTTTTCATCTTCAGGTTTTATTTCTACATTATATTCTAATGTATTCTTAGAAAACGTTTTATCTAATTCATATCCATCAATAGTTAAACTAGTTAAGTAATTATTACTTGATTTTGGTTTAGATGGTGTTGTAGTACTTGCTGGAGCATTAACAGTAATAGTTTTAGCATTTGTACTTACATTTATCCATCCATTTGTACCTGAATCAGTCATTCTTGCACCAGATATACTACAAGTTACTTTTCCAGTTGCAGTAGGTTTAATACTTAAACTAAATGATTTTGATTTATTACCATCAGACATATCATCATTTCCTAAATCTTTACTAGCATTAACTCCTGCACCTGAACAAGATAACTTACCTTCGGTAAAGAATATACTATTATCAGATCTAAATATTGCATTTACTGTAACACTTGCTCCCTTAGTTATAGTACTAGATGTAACAGACATTTCTATCGATGCAGCATTTGCTCTAATTAAACATAATCCAAAACATACTAAACTATAAACTATATATTTAACTCTCTTCATTCTATTTCTTCCTTTCTACTATTGAGTAATTTTTGAATAACCATATAAATCTCTTAATATAGCTAAAGCATCTAATTTATCAATATTACCATCTTTATTTATATCTGCAAATTTACTTTCATTTTCATTCAATTTTGTGTAACCATAATATTTTCTTAATATAGTTGAAGCATCTAATTTATCAATTGCTCCATCTCCATTTATATCTCCATATATTACAATTGTATAACTTTTTTCTTCCTTACTTGTTTTAATTGTAATTTTATCGCCTGAAGCAATAATACCACTATTCTTTGTTTTACTATCTCTATTATATGAAGTTACTTTAACATTTTTATCTATATTTTTAATATCATTAACTATTTTTTCTATTTTAGTACCTGTTGCATATCCATAAAAATACTTTTCATCATATTTAACTTTTGCTTTAGTTAATACATCTTTTATAGTAATAACTGTAGGTGAAGGATTAGGATTAGGACTAGGACTTGGGCTTGGACTAGGTGTCGGAGTTGGTATAGGTTCTGGGTCAACTGGTTTATCAGGATCAGGTTCAGCAGGTTTAACATTTCTTTTTACATTAATTACATAATCTCTAACTGCACCATTTTCTGCAGTAACACTTACTACAACACTTTGTTTAACCCCTGTTAAAGATACACTTCCTGTACCACTTATAATAGATTTACTATTAACCGCAGTAGCACTTATTTTTAAAGAAGTAACACTCTCATCATAAGTAATATCAAATGTTGTATCATGTGTAGCACTTTCAAATAAATATTTATCATTTACTTTTAACGATTTTAAATAATTATTAGGGTTACCTTTATTATCTAATTTAGTACTATTAGGTATACTTTGAAATACAGGAATACTAAATACAAATTCATTATCTAATAATGCTGATTTATTATACCCATTAAATGTTTTAATTGATTCAGTACTTGGAGCCTGAATATTTTGTTGATATTGATGATTACCAAACATAGGACCAAATAAATCCCATTTTTGTAAATATAATGTATCTTGTCCTTCATCAATATAATTATCACTTAAAAATGAACCTCCCCCAACAATTGCTTTATATGGACTATCCCATCCCATTTCTTTAGCATGTTTTAATCCATTTGTAATTATTTGATCTTGACTACCAGTAGCATTAATATTATAAAAGTTATAATATCCTTCATATCCCTTTACAGTACCACTTACAATTGTACTGCCCTGTGCACCAACTTCTTGTACTACTCTAGCTACAAGTACATAAGGACTCACATTATTCTTTATACCAGCATCAATAAATGCATCAGCATAAGTTTTAGTTTTCTCATTATCAGCATATCCATTTTCCATAAAGGTATTCTTAAGCATATTTTGAACACCTTCTTTTGTATGATATTTAGAATTATATCCTAACTTTTCAAACATAAATATTTGCTTTTCATTTAAAAAATTTCTTGGATCTAAATAATATGCCACAGTATTATAACTAGCTGCAAACCAATTAACTCCTCCACCACCATAATCATTTCTAAATTTATCAGTTAAGTAACTATATGCCCAACTATCAGTAGATTTATATCCATCATAACTACGATTACTATCCCAAAGTAAACTTCTACCTTCTCTTTCATATTCAATAGTAACCATATTACTAAAACCTATTTTAGCTTCAAAAACTTCAAACTTCCAATTAGGATGTTTTTCATGCAAACTAACTAACCTATTCAAATAACTTTCAGGAAAACCTTTATTTTTCAAATATTCTCTATAATCTTTTATTTCTTCATGAGTTAATTCTTCTTTAACAGTAATATAATCCCCACAAGCATAATATTCTTTATTATTACTTTTTACTTTATACCATTTATCACATACCCCACTTGTAGTACCAGCATTTTCATCTAAAACTTCTAAAGTATTACCACAAGTTAAATAACTAACTTGATTGCCATTTACCCTATCCCTTAAATTAAGACCATCCGGAGCAACATCACATGATATATACCCTTCTTTAGCAAATACATTATTACTAAAAGTAATTAGTCCAATAAAACAAAACATTATATATTTAAAATATTTCATATCTATATCACATCCATTATATTAATTATAACAAATTTATACATTTTTTTAAATATATAATTATTAAATATTTTATATTTTTAGTAATTATGTAAAATACCTAGATACATTCTAGGTATTATTATAAAAATGACATTTGTCCTTCAATTTGTTTATTTCTTTTCTTTTTCTTAACTTTATTTATTAATTCACTTTGTAATATTAATAATTCTTCTTTTTTATCTTCCTTTTTATTTATATAATTATAAGTAAACATCGCAAGATCATGTAAAGATTTATATTTAAGAGCTACTTCTCCAGTATTATAATCAGTCTTAAATATTTCTTTAATTATAAAATCATTTATTACATTATATAAATCTATTTCATCACTATTACCTAATAATATCCATCTTATTTTAGCAATATTTTCATTATTACAACTACTATTTCTATAATAAGATATTAATTTATTTAAGTAATCTTTATCATTAGATAACGTACAAATAACACTTTTTAAATACATTGTATCTAAAAATTTAACACTATTACTATATACAATATCATATTTAACTTTAACTAATTTATTATTAGATTTAATTCTAATAGAAATATCAGATAATATTTCATCATTGTTAATTAAATTATTTTCATATAATACTTCCTTTAAATCAATAATATCATTAAACTTAGAAGTAAATAAATCTAATTCTTCCAAAGAATAACAATCATTTTTAAATCTAGATACTCTAGTAAATTCTTTTAAACTAGATATATCTATTTTTCTATAATCTTTATTATTTTTTATTACTATATAATAAGCCATACCGTTCCTCCTTAGTATTATTATACATACTTTTTAAGAAAAGTAAAGATTATTTTAAAAATACTAAAATAGCACGAGTAGTAGTATCTAACCAACCAGAACCATTTAATCTAGTACCATTAAATATCCCAGAACCACTTTCACTTTGAACTGTACCTCCACGAGTATACCAAGACCATTTTATTTGATCTTGTGAATCCCAAGGTATTTGAACCGCAGTAGAATACCAGCCACCAGTAGTACTATTTGCAGTTAACACAACTTCACTTGTTGCATCTCCTAAGCGCCCTCTATTAAATGCTGCTTGATCTCTATTAGTTGTACCATGTGCATATGTTACTAAATATTTTTTATTATTTTCATTATACCATGCATCTTCAAAACCACTTCCTGATGGATAAAATGTATAACTGCCACTTGTACTAGACATATTTGCCATAACATCTTCGCAAGCTCCACCAGACATATCATATACGCCAGTAATATTACCAGTAGTAGAAGCAGTCATTCCAATGGTAGTATTATATGCATTACATGTTGTTCCTACCCTTGTACTACCCCTTGATATTGGACCACATCCTGTTAAGGTATTAGTGTATTCACCACCAACAACGACACCATAACCATTCATTTCAACCTTGCTACAGCTATTATTAGCACATCTTCCATATTTTGAATTGGTTAAATAAGCTACTGCTCCCCATTCATAATTGGTTATAATATGAGAATCAACTTCTGTACTAGAAGTAAGTCCGTAAATATTTCCTTCTTTAGTCATATCTTTAAGGACTATATCAAAATTTTTAAGTGAATTATGATGCCAAGAATTAACATTAGGTAATATTCTTGGAGTAAGTCCTGTTGTATATCCTCCGCCAAGACCTGAGCCACTTCTTGGAAAACTGCTAGATAATTCAAATTTACCTATCCAAAATCCTTTTACATTAACACCACCAAAAGTAAATGCAGGATGAGTATAATAATCTCCATTTCTTCCTGTACAACTTTCATTGGGACTTCCTGCACTAGAGGATGGTGAAGTATACATATATGTACAACTTATTGTACCAGTAGATTCCTTTTCATTTTCAAATACTATATCTATTCCTTTTGTTCTAGCATTATATGTATCAGTTCCAACAACTTTATTTATATTCCATACTTTATATTTATATCTTGGTATCCATACATAAAATGCTAAAATATCCGAGTATGTTACTAAAGTTCCAGCTTTAGCATTTAAGTATTTATCTCTATTAGTTTCAGTTACAAGTACTGCATTTGCCCACATTTTATTATCATAATCATACCACTTATAAGTTTCATCTGAATTTGAAATATCTGCCTTTACCCAATTATTATTATAATACATTACTGGTATTAAACCCTCTGCTAAATCAGGACAACTAGGTATACCACCAGTACCAGGATTACAAACTTGTTCTTTTTTTATTTCAGGTAATATAACTTCAATATCTTCAATGTAAGGTATTACTAAACTTATTCCATAATCAATATCAGAATAATTAGTATACGCAGGAATTTTAATATATAATTGTTTTTGATTAGAATCTTTACTTATACTAAGCTCTTTTATATTTAAATTATCAGATAATTTTTTTTCATAATTACCATATTTAATTATATTACTACTTTTATCTATAATTAAATCTTTAGAAGTTCTATTATTAAAAGAAAGTTCTGCAGTAACTATATCATCACCACTATTAGTTACATTAATTGATGTTAGTAAAATATCATTATTACTATTATCATTAATATCTTCCATTATTTCTTTTGTAACTAGATTTTTATCAGTAAGTAATACACTTTCTACATAATAATCATTATTTTTATTAACAAGTCTTATTGTTATATCTATTAAAAAATATGCCATAACAAGTGCAATAACTGATGCTACAATTATTTCTACTAACATATACCCTTTATTATTCAGTTTCATATTCCACCTACTTTATAAGTCAATTATACTATAATTTTTCTAAAAAATAAATATATAAGAAAAAAATAATTAATAAATTAATATTAATTACTTTTTAAATTCCGATATACTCTTACTTAACTTTTTGATTTTTTTCTTATTTTCATTTAACATATAAATATCATATCTTAATTTCTTTAAATTATCAATTGTAAACTTACCACTACCTAAAATTATTATAAATATAGATGTAAAATATTGTTTTAATCCAGTTGATCCACTTGCAACAATATTTATAATATCTTGACTTACTAACCCATATACTCCAAGTGATAAAAGAGATATACTTCCAGTTGTTAAAGCACCACTTTTTAAAAGATTTAATTTATACTCTTTATTTGAATTAATTGAATATTCTAAAAGGCAATTTAAATAATTATACCTTTCTAATTTTCTTTTTTCATTATAAGATTCTGTAACATTATCAGAGTAATTTGCATTTATTTTATTTTCATTATACATATAGCCCCCTCCTTTGTGGAGGTATTATATCATAAAAGTTATTTTATGTCAAACATTAATAACCTTCTTCTTCATTTAATATTTTAACTTCTCCAATTTCTTCAATTACACTTATAAATAAATCTAACTTTATTTTTGAATCATATTCTTCTTTTTTAATAATACTAACCCTTTCTATTTTATCTATCTTTTTATTTGAACTCATTAACCTGGATTCTGCTAAAGTTATTGCTTTATTTATTACTTCTTCAGTTGTATATATTTCATCAATAATATTAACTTCATATTGTTTTTCTTTAACTAAACTAATAGGTATAATATTATTATATAAAAGTATTTTAGGTTCTTTTTGAAAGTTTTTATATTTCTTAAAATTAAATAATTCTAATCTTTTATTAATAAATTTTAGATAATAAATATTCTTTTTATTACCCGTTAATATTTCTTCTTTGTATTGATAAGGATATTCTACACTTATTTGATACCATACTTCAGCATATACTAATCCACTGGCATGTGTTAAGATAACTTCATTATTAGGTTTAGTAATAGATCCTTTTATTATAGTATCTCCTTTACTTACAAAGTTATCTATTTCATATTTCTTTTCTCCAGATAATGCTATTATTTTTTTTATTACACCACTTTTGGATGCTACTATATCTTGATAAATATTATCATTATTTTCGTTTTTTATCTTTCGTTCTTCTATTCTAACTACATATTTAGTACCTACTATTTCAATACTAATCCATTCTAATTTATCTTTATTATCATTTAATATTTTATCTTCTATCTTTTTTATATCTTTATATTTCTTTTTAAATGTATATTTCTTTAAACCATTTTTATTTAATTCATTACCTACCAACTCTATTACAGATTTATTAGTATGTATTACTTCAATACTAAATATTATATTTGATAATAGTATTATTAATGCTATTCCTAGTATTATACTACTTAATAATATATAACTTCTTTTCATTTTATTTCTTATTCTTAATTTACCATAAGTATTAGTTACTTTAACATCATAGCTTGATCTAACTGTCTTTAATTTTAAATAATCACTATATTTAATTGTTACTACTGCTTCATTATGAGAATTATATTTTAAATCAATTAAATCTATTTTATTTGTTATTAATCTTTTTAAATAATTATTTACATTTTTACCTGTTATTTTAACTCTAACACTACTTTCTATTTTATTTAGAAATGTATTCTTCATAATTCACCTTAATTTAATATTTTCAATATTACCTGTTACTAATATTTCATCTTTAAGCATTTTATTTACTACTAAATTAGTACCAGATATATCTACTATTCCATTATTATATTTTATACTTACTAAGTTAGAATTAAAATCAAGTACTAATGTATAATTAACTACATTTACATAATTAATACCTATTGTTATTTTAAAATTATTTTCATTTATATAATTATTAAGTCTATCAAATATCTTCATAGTATCCCCATTTAATTATATTAAATAATTAAAAAAAATATACTTTAATTATTTTATAATATTTCTATTTAAGTATATTCCATATAAATTTATTAACATAAGAAGTACTACTAAAACATCAATGGTATTCCATAATATATTTGGATTAATTATACCACCAATAAATACTAATAAGATAGTTATTATTTTAAATACTACAATTATTTTATTATTAATATTTTTTATTATAAAGTCAAGTGCTAACTCTCCAAAGGTATAACCTCCGATTATGGTAGAAAAACTAAATAATATTGTTATTATAACAAATACTATTACTCCATAATTACCTAAGTGATATATAAGTGAATCTATTACGTATTCTATTCCATTTATATTTATATAATTACTTGTATCAATCTTGCTAGTTAATATTATAAATACTGTTATGGTACAAATAACAAAACTTGTAAAATATATACTAAATAATTGTACATAACCTTGATTTTCTTTAGTATCATTAGTCATTGATGATGTAATTGCTGAAGTTCCTAAACCTATTTCAGTAGCAAATATTCCTCGCTCTATTCCTATTATTACCATTGGTATAAAACTACTTATAATACTTTTTATATTTAGTGCATTTGCTATAATATTACTTATAATTATAGGTATTAATTTATAATTAGTTATTATTATATATAATCCTATTAATATATATAAAATAGCCATAATAGGTACTATTTTAGCACTAAATACTGCAATTTTTTTAAGTCCTTTAAAAATAATTAAAGAAGTTATTATTACTAAAATAATTAAAATAAAATATTTGTTGATACTTGATATATAACTAATTGAATTAACTATAGTATTAGATTGTATTGTAATAAAACCAAAGATATATGCTATTATTAAAATAATTGAATACATTATTGGAAGTATCCTATATTTTGTTACATTAGATAAATAAAATGAAGGCCCTCCGATTAATTCATTTTTATTATTTTTACATTGATACTTTATTCCAAGATATCCTTCGATATAAGAAATAATACCAGTAATTAAAGTTATAATCCACATCCAGAATATACTACCTGATCCACCAATTAAAATAGATAATGCTATTCCAGATAAACTACCTACTCCTATTTTAGCCCCTAAATTAATAGAAAGTGACTCTAATATAGAAATATTACCAGTAGTTTTTTTAAATAATGATATAAATATTTTCTTAAAATTAAATTGAATAAATTTTAATTTAATACTAAAATAAATACTTACTACAATTAAAAGTACTGTAACAGTAGCATATATTATACTTTTTAAGTATTTAAAATACATTATATTATATATAGATAATGTAATACTTAGTATTATAACAAGTATTACAAAATAACTTAATATTTTCTCTTTCATACTAAATTATAGGTAAATTTTATAAAGTTATGATAAAAAATAGGTATTAGTAGTGTTTTTTTTATACTTTTATACATATCTTATATTGAATATAAATAAAGGGGTGGATAATATGTGTAATAATGAAAACAATAACACTTGCAATAATTGCATTCAAGAGATACTAAAAGTAATATTACTACTTCAACAAAGTGTATGTCAAAATGATAGTTGTTTAGAGACTTGTGATAAAGGATTCTTAGGTCAATCTTGTTCTTCATTCTTTAATACTAGACCAATAGTATTATATACCTGTGGAACAGGAAATAGCCCACTTGCAATGCCTGTATCAAAAAGTCCAACTGAAACAAGTACTTCAACTGTATTTAGATTAGAAAAATTAGATGATTGCTGTGCAACATGTAGAGTACTTGCTCCAAATACAGATACCGAATCAACATATCCTTTTGTAGCTACTAATTCATTTTTTACAATTAATCTAAATTGTGTTTGTTGTTTAAGATGTTTAGATGATACATTTGTTGAATGCATATAAGTAAAGGAAAATAGGCCAGTAGCCTATTTTTTTTGTAACTTGTTAACGACTTCCAACACTGCCTCCACCGAAGGAGCCACCGCCACCTCCGCCAGAAGAAAATCCACCGCCACCTGAAGAATAACTTTCAGCAGCACTTCTTGCACTAGAGGCAGCACTTACACCAGAGTTTGAAATATTACTTATCAAAATTAATGTATCGTAATCATAATTATATTCTTGAATAACTTCAGGATATAAATTTTTAAGTTGTTTAGCAACTTTATCTGCAATACCAAAGATATAGGCATACATTAAATATTCATCCCATAATTTAACTTCCAATACTTCTTTTGTATCCATTCTAGAAAACTCATCTAAGAAACGTTTTAGTCCATATAATTTAACTGCTTCATTATAAATAGTATCATCCATAACTTTTCTCTTCTTACATTCGCTTTTATCTTTTCTCTTATAAAGATGTCCCTCTTGTTCTAGTTTTAATAATTCAACCTTATCAATTCTTTTAAATAAATCAAAGAATTTAGAATAATTTTTTCTAGCCCATTTTTCTAATTCTTTTGTTTCAAGTATTCCATCTCCACTTGCTTTATACATTGTATCAAATAATTCTTTTTCTAATACATTATCAAATGTAGGATTTAGTCTTAAATCAATAGAATTTTTTTCTTTACCTAATATACCTGACTTCTCCTCTTTAATAAATTTAATTTTATCTTCTCTAACCCACTTTAACATAATTGCACCAAGTATATTAGTTTCTTTATATTTATTAAATAATTCTAAATTTAATTTTGTTAAAGTGTTTGCATAATAGATATCTTTATTACATGGTATATCTCTAAAAAATGGAGTTTCTTTTTTATCAATTTTTTTATTATTTATATATCCATACTTATTACCTGATGTTGACACAATTCCTGTTATTATTAAAATTGCTGGAAGTAAAAAGTATATAACAAAGTCAATTATAAATTCAATAGAAATATTATCACCATCATCTGTTTCGTAATCATAATCAAAAGTACCTTGTTCTGCTCTATTATATACATCATTAAATGTTGGATAATTACTATATTTTATGTTTGTATCAAATGTTCCTAAAGGAAATTTAACTAATAATGCAACATAACTATCTCCCATATATCCTTCATTTGAAGCTTCAATTACACCATCTTTTACATAAGCATAACCTTTGTATCCATATCCCCATACATCTAAATTATCAGGAAATTTATAATAACTAGATATTTTAACATGAAAGTTTTCAACATTTACACCAGATGAACTTTTTATAAATGTATTATAAACTACTTGAGCATCTTCAGTATTAAATACCATATTAGTTAAAGTGTATTTCAATGTAAATTTATGTCTTTTATAATCATATTTACCAAAACATAATTCAAATCCATCATTAGTAGTATTAATTCCATAGTATCCTTTCTTTTCACTTAAGTTTTCATTTACATCCCATATTTTTTTAGTTAATTCAGTTCCATCCATACTTACAGTAAAATTTGCCAAATCCATATAACCAGTATCAGTATATCCTCTATACCATTCTGTACCATCACTACCTTTAACATCCCATACTTCAGTAATATTAGCATTTCCTTGTTCATCTAAATAAATATCCATATCAATATTATAAATTTCATTACTAGCATGAACTAACGTACTACTAATTAAGAATATAAACATTCCATATATTATTTTTTTCATATTCACTCCTTATTTTAAAAGAAAAAGCTTACCAAAGTAAGCATTAGAAACTAACTTTTGGAGTTTCTTTATCTTTTTCATTTTCAATTTCAAAGAATTTTGATTCCTTAAAGTTAAATATATTTGCTATTATATTAGTAGGAAACATTTGAACTTTATTGTTATATGTCATAACACTATCATTATAAAATTGTCTAGCATAAGATATTTTGTCTTCGATATCTTTTAAATCTCTTTGTAATGACATAAAGTTTTCGTTTGCCTTTAATTCTGGATATGCTTCAGATAATGCAAATAATTTATTTAATGCTCCAGTTATTTGATTATTTGCCTTCATTTCATCTTCAACAGTTGAAGCAGTATTTAAAGCATTTCTTGCTTTTACTACATCTTCAAGAGTTTCTTTTTCGTGTTTAGCATATCCTTTTACAGTTTCAACAATGTTAGGAATTAAATCCGCTCTTTTTTTAAGTTGTACATCAATTTGAGACCATTGATCCTTAACTCTATTTCTTGATGCAACTAATCCATTGTATGCTCCCGCAACTAAAATTACTAAAATAACAATCACTATTAAAGCCACTAACATTTTATCACCTCACTATAACTATATCATATTTTTTAAAATTTTAAAACACTTTTTCGCTATTTTATTTTAATTCTAACACTAATGACTTTGGATTATCTAATTCCAAATGCTCATATTTTACTCCACACATATCAAATAATCTTTTTGATGCAACATTACCATCAGTACCATTATATTTATCAGATAAATAGATTACTTTTTTTATACCTGATTGGATAATTAATTTAGCACATTCATTACAAGGGAATAAATCTACATATATTTTAGCATTTTCTAAATCCTTTTTTGTCCCCCTAAAATTAAGTATTGCATTCATCTCTGCATGACATACATAAAAATACTTAGTATCTAAATTATTTCCTTCTCTATCCCATGGAAAATATTTATCATCAAATCCATTTGGTGCCCCATTATAACCAATTGACAATATTCTATTATCATCACTTACTATACATGCTCCTACTTGCGTATTTGGATCTTTACTTCTTAAAGCAGATAATTTAGCTACCCCCATAAAGTATTCATCCCAACTTAAATGTTCTTTTCTTTGTTTGTTAATTTCTTTCATTTTTTACCTCCATTATTTTACTAATATAAAACCATTAGGAATTGGTCTAGTTTGCTCTCTATTATACCAATCTATTGGTTTATTCAATATTTGATAATTTTCTACTAACGCTGAAGAATTTCCTCCATCTAAATTAGCAGCATTTACTGCACCATACCTTTGCATAATATTAATTAAGTCATCCATATCTGCTCCTAAAGATGTAGCACGTCTTCCATCTATTACTAAAAATAATATTATACCATCACTTCTTTGTCCAATAGCACTTCTTGGATGTATTCCATATCCACCATTACCTACTACTTTACTAACCTCTCCATTTACTATTAAAAATGGACCAAACTCTACTGCATCTCTAATTCCTTTTTCAATTGCTTTACTTGCACTAATTTTACCTAAATATAATTTATTATCATTGGTAAGACCAATTATTCCTTTACCAGTATATGTATTATTAACTATTTTACCATCTTTAATAACTATACCTACAGCTTGTCCACCATTACCTTCACCCTCTTGATCAACAAATCCTCCACCATTAATTGCAAGAATAGCGTTATTATCTTTTGCCATATCTACTAAATATTCACCTTTATAACTATATTTAGATACTGCAAGTTTTACTTTTGAAGGGTCATATACAACTCCCAAATAACCTTCATAACCATTTTCTTTTATCTTAATTATTTTATATAAAGCATTCTCTTCTCTATCTAATATTTCTTTATCATAATTATCTTTATAAATAACATTATTAGTACTTGTAGTATCAATTAAAGATGTATCTACATCACTATCTGGTTCAATAACTTTATTACTTTCTAATACCTTATTAATTGTTTCATCACTATAAAACCAAGTAGCTAAATATTGATGACTTTTCGTAGTCATCGCCGTAGTTATCCAAAAATTTCTAAATCCAGCATAAGGACCATATAATAAGAATAATCCACTTAATAATCCTACTACTAAAATAATAGATATTGTTATTATTATTTTTTTCTTTTTATTCATTTGTCTCAACTTCTTCATACTTTTTATCATTATTATAATCAATATAATTATATTTTGTTTTATATTCTTCTAACTTCTCATCATAATTATCATTATAACTATTTAACTTTTTATTATAATTATTTATATCATTCATATAAACATTAACTATTAATTCATAATTATATTTATAATTCTTACACTTATTATTAACATTACTATCACCATATATAATATTACATTTACTATCTAATACCTTTACATAATCACTTATATTATCAATAATTAAAGTATAATTATCTAATAACTTCTTATTTTCTTCATATTTACTACTAATTGTATCATAATAAAAATCATTAATAATACTTGCTACATTAAGTCTAGTAGAATTATAATTTTCTATTTCTTTTACCATACCTTGATAATTATCATTAATTACTTCAATATCTTTTGCTATATCTGTTTTATCTTTATAAATATTATTTATTAATATTAAAACTAAAATTCCTATTACTAATATAATAGATATAATAATTATTATTAACTTCTTCTTCATATACTCACCTTAACTATTAAAATTTTATCATATAAATATTACTATGTCAATAAAAGACAAAAGAAAAAAATGTATATAATTTTATACATTTTCACTTAATAATTTATCTAAACTTACTATATCATAACCCTTACTATTAATAAAATTTATTATTAAATTTAATTCATTTACAGTATTAATACTAGTATCTAATAATATTATATTACCATTAGATAAATTAGATTTAATATCATTATAACCACCATTAATACTAGGAATAATAGTATACATATTACTATATGAACATACATTTATATTATCTTTATTTTTAGTTTTACTTAAACAATAAATTGGTTTATTATTCATAGTCCTAGTAATAATATTATTTCCTATAACTAAAGTATCATATGTATATTTATCACTATAAGAGTATATTTTATGATTATTATATTTTTTTATTTTATTTATATTATTAAATAAATAGTTATATTCTATAAAAAGATTACTAACTACTTTCTTATTATCTAATATACTAATAATTTTATCAATATTATTATCACTATTAATAATAAATACTATACTAATTTCCTTTTTATTTATATTACCATTTATTATATATTTATCCATATTGTCTTTTAATTTATATTTTGGATATATTACATTAAATACTAATAATTTATCATTAAAAACATTACCTGTTCTCATTTTCTTATAACTTTTATCTATATTAACTTCTCTACCATTTGATCCTGGTATTATAGTATCTCCACTTACTACTGCCTCATTACTAGATAATTTATAATTATTAGATAAATTAATTATTTCTTGTTTTAACGGATCTTTATCAGATATAACATTCATTACCCTATCAGTATAAAAAAAACTAAAACATAAAAACGTAATTATACCAAATATCTTAAATAGTTTTTTCATAGTTCACCTAATTAATTATATGTATAACTATTATTTTTATATCTTATTTTATCATAATAAAAAGTGAGAATTAACTCACATTTTATATATTATTTAAGTGATACTAGAACAGCACGAGAAGTATATAATCCTGCACTCATTCCATAGAGAATATTATTAAATGAAAATATTCCGGCATGAGTTGAATCTTCACAGTTTCCACTACGACCAAACCATGGCTTACTACTATAAGCAAACGTAGCTTCTTGTACATACCAAGTAGCTGATGCATTTAAAATAACTTCGCCAGTTGCATCTCCTAGCCTACTACGATTATATGCAGTTTGTCCTTCATAATCATGAGCATATGCATATGGAGTTAAATACTTTAAATTATTATCATTATACCAATCATTACTAAATGCACTACCTCCTCCGCTAAACACGTAACTATCATACGTATTTGATACATTTCCCATAACATATTCATAACAACCACCTGACATATCGTATATACCAGTAATATTCGATGTTGTGCTTGCCAATATACCAATTGTTTCATTATATTGATTTGCTGACGATGTGCAAGTTGTTGTAGAATTACTTTCATTTCCATTTCTTGCACCAACTCCAGTTTTACAATAACTACAATTATTTATTGATACTGTTGTACAACTACCATTTGTACATCTTCCATATTTCGAGTGAGTTAAATATGCTGCTGCTCCCCACTCCATATTTGTTATTATATGTGAATCTGTATTTAACCTTGACGTATTTAAACCATATATATTGTCAGCTTTTTGCATGTTTTGTACTGATGTATTATAAGCAGATAAAAACATATTCCTTAAAGCATATACACTAGGCAATATTGTAAGTTCAGAACTACTTCCTGTTAACTCAAACTTACCCATCCAAAATCCTCTTACATTATCACTTCCAAACGTGAATGCCGGATGTGTATAATAGTCACCATTACTTCCTGTACAAGTTTCATTTGGACTACCTGCATTAGCTGACGGAGCAGCATAACTATATGTACAACTTATTGTGCCAGTAGATTCTTTTTCATTTTCAAACACTATATCTACTCCAGTAGTTTGTGCATTATAAGTGTCTGTTCCCATTACCTTATTTATATTCCATACCTTATATTTGTATCTTGGTATCCATACATAATATGCTAATATGTCACTTTCTGCTATTTCTCTACCTGGTATTGCAGCCATATATGTATTTCTATTTGTACTTGTTACAAGTACTGCATTAGCCCACAATTTATTATCATAATCATACCACTTATAGGTTTCGTTTGAGTTTGAACTATCTGCCTTTACCCATTTACTTCCGTTATACATTACTGGTATTAAACCATCTACTAAATCAGGACTATTTGCACCACTTGTATCTAAGTTACCTTGTTTCAATGTTAAACTACATTCTTTATTCTCAGTTATATTATTTATTGTATAAATACCTGTACTTGAATTTA
>CAJMAC010000016.1 GCA_905211265.1 uncultured Eubacteriales bacterium | reverse complement strand
AATTTAAGTAATTAGAGTGTTCTAATTATTTTTTCTAGTATTAGGTATTAAAAAAGTAAGTATTTTGTTGCTTACTTTATTTCTTTATGATTAACTTTTTATTATTAATTAAGCTAGTAAATTCTTCTTGATTTTCTAAAATTATTTGATATTGTTTTTGATTAACTAGATTAATTAACATATTATATTTATCTTGTTCAAGTTTTTCTTTTTTGATGCTAGATATGGCTTTATTTAATTTATCAATATTAGCGTTTGGAATCTTTTCTTTAAATAAATTAATATAATCAATATTTTTTGTTTCAATTATGGCATCAGTTAATTTATCAACATTAGCATTTTGAATATCTCTTGCAAATAAGTAGATGTATTTTGGATCATTTGAAAATATTATATAATTTTCTAGTTTTTCAATAGGAGTATTTTTTACATCTCTTGCAAATAAATATAATTGTTCAGGAATATGCCACCAAAGTATTGGCTCTAATAAAGTATCTATTGGAGCATCTTTAATATCTTTAGCAAATGAATATATGTGCTTAAATATATAAGTTTCTTTTATAGCATTTGCTAAAATGTCTATTGGTGCATTTTCTATATTTTTGGCAAATAAATATATATAAATACTTTCACCATGTTCTTCAAATTTACATCCTTTTGTTATGGCTTCGGCTAATTTATTGGTGGGAGCATTTTTAACATCTCTTGCAAATAAGTATATGTATTCTTTGTCGTTACATTTAATTATAGCATTTGCTAATTCATCAATAGGAACTCCATCGATATCTTTTGCATATTTATAAATGATTTCACTATCAGCTGAATCGATAATATTAATAGTAAATTCTTTAAAACGTATGTCTTTGAAATGTTTAGCAAATAAATATACATATTCACTAGAGGATTCACATCTTGGAAGAAAGTATGCTATATGACTTGGATTAGATTTTTCAATGTCTTTAGCGAATAAGTACAAATATTTTGGATTACGTGTTTTTATAATAGCTTCTTGTAAAAGTTCAATAGGGGCATCTTTGATATCTCTAGCAAATAAATAAATGTATTCAGGATCTTTTGTGTTAGATACGGCCTCTGCTAATAAATCATTGTAATCATTATCTATATATTTAGCAAAATTATAAATATATTCTGGATTATAAGTATCAATTATTTCTTCAATTAAGTCATCTATATCAATTATATTTAGTTTTATTAAACTATTTATTGTATTACCATTATCTTGATTAGAAATTACTGTGTCTTTAAAAATTTTAATTAAATTATTTTCCATATATCCTCCCTTTATATGTTTTTTAAAAAAGCAAGTATTTTAGTTACTTACTTATTTTTTCTTATCAGTTTTTTAGGCTTACTATTATTAAATAGGGTAGTAAACTCTTCTTGGTTTTCTTTAATTTGATCATAATTACTTGATTTTGCTAAATCAATAAGCATTTTATAATTTTCTTGTTCAATTTGTTCTAAACAATTTTCATTTTTAGAAAGATATTCTTGCAATTTATCAATGTTAGTATTTTTAACATTTTTAGTAAATAAAGTAATGTATTTAATATCTCCTGTATTAATAATTGCGTCAGTTAACATTTCTATTGAAGTACCTTTGATACATATTGCAAAAGCATAAATATATTCTGCATTATTTGTTTTATATATTGCTTTAGTTAATATATCAATCGGAGCGTTTTCTATATCTTTAGCGAAAAAATATATAAATACTGCACTATTATATGTAACATTGTTATTGATTGCTTCAGCTAGTTTATCTATTGGGGCATTTTTGATATATTTAGCAAAATAGTAAATATATTCAGCTTTATTGGAGTCTTTTGATTTACTAATAGCATCTACTAAATCATTAATTGGAGCATTTTCTATTTCTTTAGCAAAGTAGTAAATATATTTTGCATTATTTGTTTTTATAATGGCTTTTGCTAATTTATCTATTGGAGCATTTTTAATATCACAAGCAAAATAACATATCCACTCAGCATCTTTTGATTTGATTACAATATCTGCTAATTCATTAATCGGAGCATCTTTTATATTTTTTGCAAAGTAACAGATATATTCAATATTATTAATCTTAATAATAGCATCAAGTAACTTCTTTGTAGGAGCATTATCTATGTAATTAGCAAAAAGATAAATATATTTAGTGTCATTGGTTTTGATAATAGCATCAGCTAATTTATCTATTGGGGCTTTTTTTACATTTCTTGCAAAATTAAAAATGTATTCTGCATTATTGGACTTAATAATAGCATCAGCTAATTTATCTATTGGAGCCTTTTTTACATCTTTTGCAAAGTCATAAATAAATACTACGTTATTAGTTTTAATAACTTCATTTGCTAACACATCTATTGGAGTATCTTTTATATAGTGAGCAAGTTCATAAATATATTTAGCATTATTAGTTTTAATTATTTCTTTAGTTAAATCAGTTAAGTTAATTATGTTTAGTTTTATTAAGTCATTAATTATTGTTCCATCATGTTTATTTATTACTGTTTCTTCAAAAATTTTAATTAGATTATTTTCCATAACCATTTCCTCCTTTAATTACATTATAAAAAAGTATATTATATTTGTCAATTATTGTATTGCATTTTGTGAGATAAATTAAAAGTAAGCATAATTATACTTACTTAGATTTTCTTTTTATTAGTTTTTTAGATTTATTGTCACTAAATAGAATAGCAAATTCTTTCTTATTTTCTTTAATTTGCTTGTAGTTATTTTCTTTTATATAGTCAAGCAAAGTATTATAGTTTTCTAATTCAATCTCTTCATCTGAACAGGTTATTTCAGGAATATTACTTTGTTTAGCAATTAATTTATTTTTAATATCTTTGAAGAAAAGTTTGATATATTTCATATCATTAGTTTCAATAATAGCTTTTTCTAATTTATTAATAGGGGCATTTTCTACATCTCTTGCAAATAAATAAATGTATTCTGCATTATTAGTTTTAATAATAGCATCTGTTAATTTGCCGATAGGAGCATTTGTAACTGTATCTGCTAATAAATAAATGTATTTTGCATCATTAGACTCAATAATAGCATTTGCTAGTTTATCAACGGGAGCGTTTTCAATATCTCTTGCAAAGAAATAAATATATTCAATGTTGCCTGTTTTAATCATAATGTCTGCTAATTTATCTATTGGTGCATTTTTAATGTGTTCTGCAAAAGCAAGTATATCTTCAACATTATTAATTCTAATAATAGCATTTGCTAACTTTTCTATTGGAGCATTTTTTAATTCTGCAAGAGCAAATATATAATATCCAGATTCAGTAGTTTCACAAATAATATCTATTAACTTATCAACAGGAGCATTTTTAATGTATAGTGCTAATTTAAAAATATATTCAATATTTTTTGTATTGATTATTTCTTTCGTTAAATCATTTAAGTTAATTATATTAAGTTTTATTAAATTATTTATTGTATTACCTTCATCATAATTAGAGATTACTGTGTCTTCAAAAATTTTAACTAAATTATTTCTCATTATTTCTTCTCCTTTTTGCCATTTATTATATAGAAATATAATAATTTTGTCAATTGTTTCATAAAAAAACATAACTGTAACATAAAAAGGTTGACAGACTAATATAATTATGATATGATTATTTAGACGAAGGAGGGATAACAATGGTAAAAATTAGATTAAAAAGAATGGGTGCAAAGAAAGCTCCTTTCTACCGTATAGTAGTAGCAGATTCTAGAAGTCCTAGAGATGGTGCATTTATCGAAAAAATCGGTACATACAATCCACTTACTAATCCTGCTGAAATTAAGGTAGATGAAGAATTAACATTAAAATGGTTAAATAATGGTGCAGTTCCTACAGATACAGTTAGAAATTTATTAAGTAAAGTTGGAGTTATGAAAAAATTCCATGATCAAAAGCAAGGCAAATAATGAACTTAGTAGAATTAACAGAAACAATTATTAAGAAAATTGTATCAGATCCTGATTCGGTTAGTGTAAAAGAGTTTGAATCTGATGAAGAAAATACTGTACAAATTGAAGTTATGATTTCTAGTGATGATTTAGGAAGAGTAATTGGAAAAGAAGGACACACTATTAACGCTATAAGAACTATTGTTCAAGCTAGTTCATATATTAATGATAATAAAAAAGTTAGAATAAATGTTGATTCATATTAATAGTGATAAAATGATTTTAGAGGGTAAAACTTTAAAATATAAAATTTTAGATTCTTTAAAAGAAAAAGTATCTAAACTTAGTATTAAACCTACATTGGTAGTTATACAAGTTGGTAATGATGAAGCTTCAAATGTTTATGTTAAGGAAAAAGGAAAAATGTGTGAGTATGTTGGATATGGATTTAAGCATATTAAATTAGATAGTAATATTACTACATTAGAGTTAGTAGATATTATTAATAAATATAATATGGATAATTCAGTATTTGGTATATTAGTACAAATGCCTTTACCTAAGCAAATTGACGTGAATGTTGTACAAAATGCTATATCTTATAAAAAAGATGTAGATGGATTAACTGATATTAATATGGGTAGTTTAGTACATAACAAAAAATGTTTAGTTCCATGTACTCCAAAGGGTATAATTGAATTACTTAAATATTATAATATTCCTATTAAGGGTAAGGATGTTACTATTGTAGGAAGAAGTAATTTAGTAGGCAAGCCGTTAGTTAATTTGTTTTTAAATGAAGATGCTACAGTTAGTATATGTCACTCTAATACTAGTGATTTAAGTAAATATACAAGTAGTTGTGATATTCTAGTAGTAGCAGTAGGTAAGAAACATTTAATTAATAAATCTATGGTAAAAGAAGGTACTACTATTATTGATGTAGGAATAAATAGGGATAATGGTAAATTATGTGGGGATGTTTGCTATGATGAAGTTAATGATATTTGTAATATAACACCAGTTCCTGGGGGAGTAGGACAAATGACTATTGCAATGTTAGCAAGTAATATTTATGAAGCATATAATTTATCTAAGGAAAGATAATATGAGAATAGATTTAACTAATATTTTAGCTAATATAGTTAGTGCAATTAATATTAATGAACAAGTAATTATAGATAATGAAATGTTAAAAACAAGTAATATAAGAAGATTAGATAATACGATGTTTAAAGGTAGAATCTTTAAAGACTATGAAGATAACTTAGTTTTAGAAGGTAACATTACTGGTACAATGGTATTACCTGATGATATTACTTTAAAAGATGTTAATTATGAATTTAAATCTGAGATATTTGAATATATCGAAGAAGTATTTACAATAGATAAAAATTCTATTGATATATTAGACTATTTATGGCAAAATATATTGGTAGAAGTTCCTTTGAAAGTTAGATCTGATGAAGATGATAATATAACTTTAAAAGGCGATGGATGGAGACTTATTACGGAAGAAGAACTTAATAATAGAAGTAATAGACCATTTAGTGATTTATCTAAATTATTAGACAAGTAAGGAGGAGATAATATGGCAGTTCCATTTAGAAAAGTAAGTAAAACTAGAAGAGATATGAGAAGAACTCATTATAAGGTTACTGCAAATGGATTAGTTAAATGTTCTAACTGCGGTGAAATGATTAGACCTCATAGAGCATGTCCAAAATGTGGTTTTTATAAAGGAGAAAATAAATTATCTAAAGAAAAAGCAGCCTAATGGTTGTTTTTTTAAATGTTTGATTGTATAATTATGATATGAGGATGGTGAAGATATGGAATCTAACAAAGAATTAAAAAATTGTCCTAATTGTAATGAAAGAATAAGTGTTCGTGATGTACAATGTCCATATTGTAAATATATAGATGATAAGAGATATAAAAAGGAAAATGATAAGTTAAAAAAGAAGAAAAAAGATACTAAATTGAATGAAAAGAAGTTAAAGAAAAAACTTAATCCAAGTAAAAAAACTAAACAAAGAAATGCATTACTTGTATATGCTATATCTACTTTTTTAATATTAGTATGTGTAATTATCTTAGTATTTAAAAGATTTATGTAGTATTTTTTAATATAAATAATATAATTAAAGTGAGGTAATTATGAAATATATTGGGTTAAATGACAAAGAAGTAATAACAAATAGGGATAAATATGGTATAAATGAATTAGAAGTAGTTAAGAAAAAAAGAATAATAAATAAAATAATTGACATATTTAAAGAACCTATGTTATTACTTTTAATAATGTCTACATTGATATATTTTGTTCTTGGAGAAATATCTGATGGTATACTTATGTTAGTATTTGTTTTAGTGATATGTGGTATTGAATTTATTCAAGAAGAAAAGACTAGTAAGGCATTAGAAATATTAAATAGTTTAAAAGAATTAAATGTTAAAGTAATTAGAAATAAAAAAGTAGTTACTATTAGTAGTAGAGATGTAGTAGTTAATGATATTCTTGTTTTAGAAGAAGGAGATAAGATACCTGCGGATGCTATTATTTTAGAATGTAATTCTCTTGGAGTTAATGAATCAATACTTACTGGGGAATCTCAAGTTGTATATAAAAAAATAAATAATAAAACAGATAGTAAATTTAAAGATAATATATGTTATTCAGGATGTGATATAGTAAATGGTAATGCTATTGCTAAAGTAATTAATGTAGGAAAAGATACTGAGTATGGTAAAATTGGAGTATCATTAAATGATATAAATAAAAATATTACTCCATTAGATAAACAAGTTAGATCATTAGTTAAAATATGCTCTATAATTAGTTTTATTTTTTGTATTTCTGTTATAATTATAAGTTATATTAATACAGGTAAAATAACTAGTTCAATATTATCTGGTATAACTATTGCTATGGCTACAATACCTGAAGAAATACCTGTAGTATTAACAGTATTCTTAGCTATGGGAGCATGGACTTTAGCTAAGAAAAAGACTTTAACAAGAAATATGAAAGCAGTAGAAACATTAGGAGCAGTAACAGTACTATGTACTGATAAAACAGGTACTTTAACAGAAAATAAAATGAAAGTAAAAGAAGTTTATAGCAATAGTAATTCTTATAATGAACTAATGTTACTTTCTATAAATAAGAATCCTTTTGATCCAACAGAAATAGCCTTAAAAGAATATAGTTATAATAAAGTAAATAATCATATTATGGATAATGATATTATATATACATATCCATTTAATAATGAAGATAAAATGATGGGTCAAATATGGAATATTGATAATAAAAAATTATTAGTAGTTAAGGGTTCAAGTGAAAGTGTATTACCTTTATGTAAATTAAATACGAATGAACTTTCTAAAATAAATAAAAAAATATTAGAGTATTCTAAAAAAGGATATAGAGTACTTACTATTGCCAAGTATGATAATGTTAAAAAAATTAATGATAAATTACAAGATTATAAGTTAGAGTTTTCTTCCTTAGTAGCATTAGTAGATCCAATAAGAAAAGGTATTAAAGAAAATATTAAATCTTGTTATGAAGCAGGAATAAGAGTAATAATGATAACAGGAGATAATGGAGTAACTGCTTCTTCAATAGGCAAAGAGATTGGATTAAAGAATACTAAAAAAGTAGTAACTGGAGACCTTCTTGAAGCAATGTTAGATGAAGACTTAAAGAAAGTAGTAAAAGATACTTCAATATTTGCAAGAGTATATCCTAACCATAAATATCGTATAGTTAAAGCATTACAAGAAAATAACGAAGTAGTAGCAATGACTGGAGATGGTGTAAATGATGCAACTGCCTTAAAGAAAGCAGATATTGGAATTTCTTTTGGAAGTGGAACCAACATAAGTAAAGAAGCTTCAGATATAATACTTATGGATGATGATTTTAATACCATAATTGATGCAATTAAAAATGGTAGAACTATTTATGAAAATATTAAAAAGTCCATTTATTATATATTTATAATTCATATACCAATTGCCTTATCTAGTTTAATTATACCTTTATTTAATCTACCAACATTACTTTTACCAATACATATAGTTTTATTAGAGTTAATTATCGATCCTACTTCTTCGGTAGTATTTCAAAGATTAAAACCTGATGGTAATATAATGAGAACTCATCCTAGAAAATTAAATGAACCATTAATAAGTAAAGATAAGGCATTATTATGTATAATTCAAGGATTATTAATATTTGTAGTTATGTTTGGTGTATATTATTATTTTATAGATTTAGGAATAAATATTAATTTAGCTACCACTATATCATTTAGCACACTTATTATATCTAATGTATTATTGGTATATAGTTTAATTAGTGATAAATTAATTATCTATAATATCAAAGAAGTATTAAAAGATAATGTCAATTTAATAATTAATTTATTTATATTTATAATGTTAATATTAATTATTTATATACCAGGACTAAATAGTTTAGTTAATACTTGTAAATTAAAAACATATGAATTATTATTAGTCATAGTTTTATCTATTCTTACAATACTTCCATATGAGTTTACAAAGTTAAGAAAATATAATATAATTAATAAAAGGAGAAAAGTAAATGAGAAATAAATTAACTGTTTTAGATAAGATAAAGTTAGAAGGTTATATCAATGAAGATATCTATTTAACTAAAAAGAATAGAAAGTATGAAAATATTGATAAGATTGCAGCGCATTTTAAGGTATTAGGATTTAATGAAGAAGATACTAAATATTTAGTAAGTGCTACAATTATGCCTATCGAAGAAATTAAAGAGTATATTAATTATTATGATACAAACAAATGTAATTTAGTTGATTGTATTAATGAAATAATTGGTAAGTATTTGGAAAATGATATAAATTTAAGAAATAGTGATAGGGAAGTAGATAAGAAGAAATATAAGACAGATAGAAATTTAGTTATAGAAAGAATTCAAGATGTAAGGGGAATAGTTAGTCTTGAAAAGGAATTATCTAATACAAAAATAAGGAAAAGAAGTTTATTTTCTGTTAAGTAGAAATATATTTACTTAACTTTCTTTTTGTCTTTTCATAACTTACAGTTATTCCAAGGATTTTTAATACCTTATAAATAAGTTATTAAAAATAGTTTTGAGCTTGTAATCTCAAAACTTATGTTTTTTTATATTTAATATAATGTTAATGGTGTACTAAGATATATTTTATAAAATAAAAAATATGCTATATACATAAATATAAATTTAAATAAATATTACAAAGATAAGTAGAATAATTAACAACTTATTATGAAAATAAAAGACTTGCTTTGAAGTCTTTTATCTTATCCTATCTTATATAGAAATGGTTTTAATTTTAATTCATTAAATTCTTCATTAGTAATACTTTTAATAGTAACATTATTTTTATCTATTAAAAGGTATAAAATTATACATTCAGTTATGTCATGTTCTTTTTTTATTCCTTGGATTACTTCTAGTTCTTTATGTGTAATAAAGAAGGGTCTATCTTTTTTACCAAAGCATGTTTTTACTTCGACTACTATTTTTTCTCCCTTATCATTAAAACTTATTAAATCATATCCTAATCCATCAAAAGTTATGTCTTCATCTAATTGTGCTACTAAATTAACATCTTTTGTTAAATGACCTAATCCTAGTTTTTTTAATCTATTTATTTCAGCTAACTTAGCAATTTGTTCACCAATTTTACCGTGTTTTATTTTAGTTTCACTTTCTTGTTTTTGATTACGTCTACTACCATTATTTTTTCTTTTTATATTATTATCACTAGTTTTAGAATTAAATTTATCATTAGAATAAATTACATTAAAAGTAGTTTGCTCACCTTCAATATCAGCAGTTATTTTATCTCCAATATCTATATTATTAGTAAGTATTTTATTATCATTATTATTATTTTTCTTTATTTTCTCAGTTTGTAATCTTATTATTTCTTTATCTATTTCATTTTTATATTGATACCATGTCATGCCTGATAAATCTTTATTATTTCTTTTTGCATAATATAAAATAGTTTCAGGATAATATTTTAATCTAGTTGCATGTGCATTTGATAATCCATTCTTTTTTCTTAAATATTTTACTTCATTTACAGTCATATTAAATAAAACAGCAATTAAAGAATTTGGGGTATTTTCTATAATTACTAATTCAAATAATATATCATAAGTTAAATCATTTTTAGATAATATTTTACCATTTTGCTTTTTTTCTTTTAATTCATTATATAATTTACTATTATTATGATTTAGTAAATAATCTTTTTCTTTTTCCATTAAATTTTTAATTTTATTATTAATATAGGGAATAGTATTAGATAAATTATTTATTCTATATTCATAATCAATATTCTTTTTAGACATATCATTAAATATATTTTCTCTACTGAAATTGTATTCTTTTAATTCGTTTGTATAGTTCTTTAATTTAGGTATACTACCTGTAAATATACTAATTAATTTATTTGTTATTTCTTTTCTAATATTATCACTTATATATACATTATTAATATCTACATAATAAAGAATAGTTTCTATATTTCTTATGGTGTCTTCGAAGAGTATATTTGATATACCTTTTTGCTTTTTAATTTTATTAAATTCTTTAACTGTTATATTAAATTCTTTTTCTATATCTGTAATTAAATATGGTTTATTTATTAATTTAATTATATCTTCAGAAGATAAAATATTTATATTATTTTTACTTATTTCTTTTAATTCATTTATCATATTATCCTTCTTTCTTGGTATTATTATATCATGAATAACATTAAAAAGTATCATAAAGAAGAAAACTTAAAAAGATATAATAATACCAAATATAGTAATTAGTATAATGATAAATAATATAATAATTTTTTTCTTCATAGAATTTACTCCTTAATTTATTTAATATAATTACATTCTTTATCTTTAAATGAACATTTAACTTTTGGTTCATCTTTAATAGTGTTATCTGCTTTAAATGATGATGATAAATAAATATATTCATTATCAATATTATCTATAATCATATGTAATGTACTAATATTCGGGGTATTTTTAAAATTAAATTTTATTGTTTCATCTTTTATTTTTAAATTATTAATTGTATATTTATTTATAATATTTTCTTTACCTATACAGTGTATATAAATTTCATTATCTTTAATATGTATATTAGAGGCATTATCTAATGTATCACATTTTTCTATATTTTTTAAAATATAATATGCATTATTACTATTTAATAATATATTAAGATTACTCCAAGAACTTGAATTATTATAATATCTTGAAATTATATAATTTTTATTATTATATTTTACTTCTTTAATAACTATTTCATTATCAATAAAGTTATATTTTTCTAAATTGTTAAATTTAAATAATATAATTAACTTATATATTGTAAAAATAAATAATGGTAATAATATTATTAAAATTATTATATTCTTTTTCTTCATAATTTCTCACCTCTAAAAAATATATTGTTACTATGTATATAATTATAACATGAATTTTATATATTTAATAAAAATATTTTCTATTTCTATGATTATTAAAAAAGATTAGTTTTTTTTACTAATCTTGCATTAATCTATTTTTTTTACTAATCTAGGTCCATTTTGTTTTTGTGAACGTTCTTTAAGTATATCTACACTTTCATTAATAAATGCAATGTAGTCATCATCAATTTTTTCATTAATAGGCATATAAAATTGCTTAAAGTCCTCAAAAAAATAATCCATTCTAGTTAAATATCCATTATTATATATATAGTTATATTCATAAGTATCATAAAATAATTTTTTAGTGTGTTCTAATATTACTCCAAATTCATTAGTATATTCATCTAGGTCTGTGTTAGTAAACTCATAAAAAATTCCATGGGTTTGATCATAATATTTGTTAATTTTTATAAATCTACACCAAATTTTTCCATCATCACTTTTATATTTATTAAGTTCTTCGAGTTCTTTCTGTAATTCACGAATTTTTGAACCTGGTAGAGGTAATGATTGATATTCTGGCATAGTATGAAATCCATTATTTTCTTTTATTATAGGATTACGATAGCCATATACTTCATCAATACCATCAATTATTTTTATTCTAGGGTTCATCCTTCCTGGATTTTCTATTGCCATTCTTACATATAGTGGACGATATTGACCAGCTGAACAAGGGCGATCAATTGTGGCGCCATTGTATGGATTTGTACTTTCTGGCATAGTATGAAATCCATTATTTTCTCTTATTATAGATTTTTTTCTTCTTCCCAAAGTTTTTTTGTAATTTCATCAAAAGCCATATTTTCTCTCCATAATGCCATATATATTTCTCCTTTCTAATTTTTTTATAAGGTAGTTTCAAAGTTGTGATATTATTATATAATAAAAAATTTTATTTTTTTATATTTTATTCTTAAAAGCAGTTATTTATAACTATATTTTAATGTTTTAATTGTATTGGTATGAGAGTGATATTAGCCTTATTAAATTTATTGATAATTTTTTGAAAGTTGTTGCAAATATGGTTTTGTATATGATATACTAAATGTGTTATATGAATGGTATTTTTTTTGGGATTATTTATGAAAAAGAAACTATTTACTATTTTAATGTGTGGAAATTACTGGATGTGGTAAATCTAATTTAGAAGAACCTAAGAATAATTTAAAAGAAAGTCAAGAAAAATATGGCTTTGTTGAAAAAAATAGTTGATGTATTAGTAGCAAAATTTAATACAGAAGTAGTTCAAGATAGTTCATTAAATCCTGCTTCAACTGATTATTTAACTGAAAGTAATAATGAGTATTGGTATGGATTAATAGAAGGAGTTTATTTAGTAGTTGTTCCAGAAAAATTTACTGGTGATAAAACAACTGAAATTGTAGATTATACACTTTTATATGTAGATAAAACTAGTAATTATGAAGTAGATGCTTCTTCATATATTAAATATTTAATTAAAGCAAATAACAGTGAAATTACCGATTCAGAAATTAATAAATTATTGGAAAATGTAAAAACAAAGACTAATTCTGGTGAAATATCAAATAATGGAAAGGGTATTTCTATTGGTTATACAGAAAATGATGAAATATATCAATATCAAGTTTTAAGATTATATAAGTAATTGTAATTAATACTAAAGAATGATAATTTAAATGAGGAGTGGTGATTTTATGGCGATAGTGGAAATTGAATTACCTATTAAAGGTAATAAAGAGGATGTAGAAAAGTTACTACTTAATAATGGTTTTGAGGAATTTCATAAGGTAATAACAATAACTAGTTATTATAAATTAAAGAATGATAATGATATGAATCATGATACTTTAAAATCCAGATGTAAGAGATTAAGATATGTTGAACCTTTATCTAAATTTAAAAATAAAAATCAAGATTACAAGCAATGTATTACAAAATATAATGTAAAAAAATGTAAGAGAGAAGAAGAAAAATTATTAAATAATGGATATGAAAAAATTTATACTGATGAAAAAACTGATTATGTTTATAAAAACAAAATTGAAGAAGAAATGTATTTTCAAATTCAAGATATTAAAGGTGACTGTTTAATGATTGCTTATGATAATAAAAAATATTATGATTTACCAGAAGATGTACAAAGAAAGAAACTAATTAATGATGTTTGTAAATATGGAATAGAAATAATAGATGAAAAGAATGTAGATAGATTTAAATTAATTGGTAAGACACTAACTATTGAAGAAATTGTTGATAAAATGAATTATTATATAAAGGATTTATGTTCAAAAAAGTCAATAATGATAAGTTGTGATTACTTTAAAAGAAAATTAAAAAAATTTTTTAAGTTGACTTAATTATTTTGGAGGTGCACTATGAGTATTAAAGTAATAATGGATTTTGAAGTTATTGGTAATAATAAAGATGAAAAAAAGTATTATGAAAATATAGATATATTAAATAAAATATCTGAAATATATCAAACAGATTTATTTATATCATTAAATGATATTGAAACATTCAAAAAGTTAAATGTTAATAATATAACTACGTATTTAAAAGACAATAAACAAAATACTGATTATTTAAATGAAATTAGCAAAAAGTATGACTGGATAATATACTTTAAAAGTGGAGTAAACGAAGTACTATGTAAGGAAAATATTATCTATACTCCGATTAATCTAAAAGGCAATATTGATAAATTTAAAAATATTAGTTTTACGGAACATGCTAAAAACAAAAAATATTATCATGATTTTTCTAATTATTATATGGAAACATTAGCAAATGATACCCAAAAAGAAGCAAAGTTTTTAATTAATATTTTTAAAAAATATTTAAATAAAGATACTGGAAAAGTAATAGATTGCTGTTGTGGAGTAGGTAGACATGCATATTTGTTAGCAAAAGAAGGCTTTAAAGTTACAGGAATAGATATATCATCCGATCAAATTGCTAATGCTAAAAAAATTCATAATCATTCAAATGTTAACTATGAAATTATGGATATTAGAAATTTTAATTTAACTGATAAAGATTATGATATGTCTTATTGTATGTGGACTACATATAATTATTTATCTTTAGATAAGGATTTAAAAGCATTCATTAAATCAAATTATAGACATCAAAAAAAAGATTCTATTTTAGTTTTAGATAGTAAAAATATTCCTAGATTAGATAAACATAGAATGTATCATAGATATACAGAAAAGGATAAATTTAAAATGGAAATGTTAATTAATAAATATGTATTCAATAATATTCAAAATTCACAATATTTTCTTTTTATAAACGATAATGATAATAAAAAGTTTTTCTACGATGATGAGTTTGTAAGATTTTATACAATACATGAATTAGAAGAAATAGTTAATGGTTATTATGAAATAGTAGATATTTATGGTAATTTTGATATGGAAAAATATGATGATAAAACAAGTAATAGATTTATTACAGTTTTAAGAAGATTATGATTAAAATTATTATTTTGTAATTAATTTTATCGTGAAAAAAATTGGATTTCTAATTAAGTTATGTTATTCTAGTATTATGGAAGTGATAATACATTTTCCTGATACCATTAAACAAAATGTTTTAAATATTGGAAAAATGAAAAAGAAAGTAGTCCTGAAATAACAATTTCAGAGTTTGTAGATTGTTTAATGATTACTCTTGGCTTTTGCGACTTATCTAATATTGATGATTTGATTATTAAAGAAAATAATAATAAAAATATGGTAGAATTATTTTTAGAAACACATAGATTAGTTTCAACTTTATTAAAGAATTTAGAAAAAGAAATATTATTTAAAATATTATCTAATTTATTTACAATAGCAAAGTTATTAAATTATACTGATAAACAGTTAAATGACTTTTGTATAAATAAAATGAACAAGACATTAGAAATGATTAGTAAATAATAAATTATAGTTATGCTGAGAAGTAAATATAAGAAAAATAAAAAAATTAACAATAAGTTTTAAATATAGTGTATAATATAGTTATGTATAAGAGGGATTATTTATGAAAAATGAAACATTAAAACAAATAATTGAACAAATTAAAAAATATAAATTAATTAATTTATTTTCTAATATTGAAGAATTTGAGGATTGGATCTCAAAATTAAATAGTATTCAAGTTAATAATTTTCTTAATCTTAATATAGATTTAGAAGAAGTGATAAATTTTAAAAGTTTATTAATTAATAGTGATTTATTAAATTGTAACGATTACATTCAAAAGGTTCAAGCAATATCAACATTAAAAAATGGTGATGGTTGTTGGCATTTATATAGTAATATATGTAGTCCCAATTTTTTGAAAAGCAAAAATTTTTACAAAGATATAGAAATGTTGAGTAAAGCAGATACTGCTAGATATGGTTTATGGATATTAGGAGAAGATTCTTTTATAAATAGTCCATATCATGATGAAGATTTAAAATTACTTGTTGAAACACATGATACTAATGAAGATAATCCATTAGATTTTGTAGTATCAGATGCTATTGCAACAGTTGCTGGTAATATTGATTCTATTAAAAGTCCATATCATCAAATGGATATGAAACTAATAGCCACAGCAGGAAGTAGTTGTTTGCAAATGAGTCATTCTTATCCCGGAAATAGTTTAAATTATTTAGCAATTAATAAGGTATCATTAGCAGATAAATATCACTTAGAAAATATGCAAATATTAGCAACTAATCCTATTGCAAGGAAATTCTTATATATAATTATGACTGACTCTAATTTTGTTAATGGAAAAAATTATCGCAAAGAAGTAAAAGCACTAAAAAATGCTAAAAGTAAGATAACTGCTAGAGCACTATATTATTATATAGTTAATCCTCAAAAAAAATATATGTATGATATTGATTACTTAGATGATTATGAATTTGATGAAAATGATGCTTATATTTTAGATAAAAATAGTGCTGCAGGTAGTACTACTCCTGATTATATAAATAATTTAAGTGAAATAAATAAATTTGATGATAAATTTGTTATGTATTTTGTTTCTCTATTAGTGAATTCAGATTTTATAAATAGTCAATATAAAAATTTTGATTTAGAATTATTAAAAAGTGTTTCTGATAAATCTGTTTTTATGGATTTATATAGATTAATGAATGATAAAAACTCATTAAATAGTAGTCATCATAAAAAAGATGCTGTTATTATAAGTCAAACATTAGTTGAAAATATACGTAAATTATTATTAAAAAAGGCAACAAACGAATCAAGCCTTAATAGTAGCAATCATGATTATGATATGGAATATATTTTAAAATTGAATTTAAATTCTATTGATGAAGCAATATATGATGAAATAAAATATTATTTATTTAGACCAAAAGGAATTAATGATCCAGAGCATAAGGAAAAACTAGAAAAACTTTTACAAGGTATATTGGTTGAAAGAAGTAATGTATCAAGTTATTTAGATATTTTACAAAGTCAAATAAGTAGTGATTGTCTAACGGTTAATAAAGAAATTCCTGTTGCTAGTTCTAAAAATAAATCTAAATCTAGAATATTAAATTTATTTAAGAAAAATATAAAAAAGAAGGATGATTAAAAGTAATAGATTTATTACAGTTTTAAGAAGGTTATAATTAAAATTCTTATTTTGTAATTAATTTTATTAACACTAGTTGATATTAAAAAAATATATAATATAATGAGTTTCAGTTAAAAATTTATGGTCGTCGGAGATTTGGTGTCGTAACATCGTTTTGTAAAAAAACAAGGAGTCGAAAAAGATGTCGAGTGAGCTCGGTTATTTTAGAAATAAAATGATTGGGTTTTTTAAACTTTAACACACAAAAAATTACACACTAGTATTTTAAGTGTGTAATTTTTTAACATTTGTATCTTTAGTTAATCTGACCATTTTTCGGCCATTACAAATTTGTACATAAAAAATCAAACTAAAAAAGTTTGATTAAATTTCAACTGGACCAAATGACGGGAATTGGGTTTAGGAAAGGATTAGATTGGAATTTTATGTTATTTATGATAAATTCGAAAATATAGTTGCTTATTGTGATAACATTGAAGAATTAATTTCTTATACCGGTATAAGAAAAAACAATTTAAAATCTCGCTTAAAAACAAAAGACTATTATTATTATTTATGTAATGGTTCATACAATTTAATTTATAGATTTTTTGCATAGGTTTGACTAACCTATGTTTTTTATATGTTAAAATCGTAATTATAGAAAGGAGAGTTTAAGAAATGATCGAAAAAGAATTAAAAGCGACATTAGTAAAACGTACTTCAAAAAAAGGTTTAGAGTATGAATGTGTAATGATACAACTTACGCCAACATATGAGAAACCTGTATTTTTAGAAAGTGCTGAATTAGAATTATTGAAGATGTCTACATCAGATAATAAAAAACCTGATGTAAAAGATATTTTTAAATAATTAAGGAGGTGATTTATATATGATGTTTTTAGATGGTGCTACACCTGCTGCACAAACTATAGACTTTACTGGTTATATAAGTGCTTTAACAGGTACTATCACTACTGCACAAGTTTTAACTGTTCTTGCTGCTGTTGTTGGAGTCGGTATGGCTTTCTTCCTAATGTGGCTTGGTGTTAGAAAAGCTACTGCAGGATTCACTACTGCTGTATCAACTGGACGTATTAGAATCTAGTTAACGGACTATATAGTCCTCCAGGTGTAGGACTGAATAAGTTCTACACTTTTTTTATTAAAGAATAATTTTATGTTTTAACCTGAAAATATGTTAGAAAAGTAGTGGGTGTGAAGCGTAAGCGGAATTGATTATTAATAATACATAATTATCTTTAATATATTAAGTAATATTATTAATCAGTTATATTGTAATAGTTGAGCCAAGGTTACAGGAACGTGTCCTGTAAATATAAGGGTGAAGTCCCCCTGACCGGGGGCGAGGGACAAAGTCCCTAAATAGTGAAAGGAAAAAGTATGAAAAATAAAGATATAGATTATTTTATAAGTTTTTTAGAAAAGTTTTTTACTTATAATGAAAAGAAAAAAGAAAAAATTATAAATAAAGTAAAGAGAAAAAATAAGCAGTTCGGTAATTGGTTATATGGTGTAAAAGATTTTAATAGTGATATGCAGTTAGGATTATTGTATGAATTGAGGCGTACAGAATGGTAAGATATATTATTTTATTAGTTATATCAATCATATTATATATAATATTGAAAAATAGAAAGAAAGATGTTTAATACATGGTTTCAGATTGGTGTATGCATGGCCGCAAGAAAATAAGTTATTTCTTTCAGTTATTAAAATATAATAGAGATTTTAATAAAAATAATCCTACTTATTTTCGACCTGACGGCTTACTTGTATTCTGTGGAGGTCAAGGAACAGGTAAAACTTTGTCAGCTGTAAATTATGTATACAATCTTGCTGCTATATATCCTAAAGCCTTAATAGTAACTAATATAGATTTAAGAGATTATCCAGTAGATAATGAAAGAGTTTTTAGATTTAATGATGCGACAGATTTAAAAAAATATAAAAATGGAAAAGAAGGAGTAATTTTTCTTATTGACGAGATACATTTATATTTTAATTCTTTGCAATCTAAAAACATCAATATGGATGTAATGACACAGATAGCACAGCAACGTAAACAACGTATACATATAGTTGCTACTTGCCAGGTATTTGGTCGTATGGCAAAGCCTTTAAGAGAACAATTTAGTAATGTTGTTTTATGTAAAAGTTATTTTAATTTTATTCAGAAGAATGCATTAATTGATAGAGATAGTATAGACAGTGAAGAATCTACTGGTACTAATTTAACAGGTAAAGTAGTTCGTAACTATTGGTGGTTTAGAACCCCAAAAATGTTTGATAGATATGATACATATGCAGTAATAGATAATAAAAATTTATCTGCTGCATTAGAAGATGGACAAGATATATATGGAGGTGTAAATTATGGAAATAGATTATCAAGTAGTCGTTAATTTTATAGTAAGTCTTATGTATTTACTAGCACCTATTGCATCTATATTTGTTATAGTTGAAATTATAACAAATTTCTTCTTTGATTTAGTAAGAGGTAATAGGAGAGTGAAATTATAATGTTAAATAATCAAGAATATTTATTTATAAAAGATTTAACTATTAATATGTATAACAAAGATTATAATTATTATCTTTGCTATACTAACAATGAAAACACTTATAATCAGTCTTATTATGATGTTTTCTGTTATTATTCTAAGAACAATTTAAAACTAAATAATTATACATTAACTATTCCTAGTGATTCAATAAAGTGTTCCTTTGATAGTAAAAATTCTTATTCTAATTATAAAAATAATAGTTTAAATTGTTCTGAAACTACTGATACATCTATTTCTATTAATTCTAAAGAGTTTATTTATTCTAATATAGGTAATAATTCAAATTTAATAGCTGAATATCAAAAAAACTTAAAATATTTCGATGGATTTAAACTTATTGGTACTTCTATATTATTTATAGTTATTATTATTTTCTTATATAAATTTATTGGAAATATTTTAAGGAGTTGATACTATGAAGAATTTTCTTCAATATGCTAAGAATAGATTTTTATATAATTTTTTAAGATTTATTATTATATTATTGCTTGGTTTTATTGCTAGTAATTTTATGAACATAGGTAAAGTATATGCAGATGTAGTATCTAATACATCTACTAATTATTACTATAGTGATACAACAGATGTTACACATACTACTGGCTTTAGAACTAATCCAAGTACTTTAGAATTGCTTGGTAAAGATAATTACGCACCTACCTATGATAAATATGAATATCTAACAGGTTTTGACGTTTATATTCCTTACAATATTACTCAAGGTTCTGTATATACTGTTAAAGTAATATGGACTGTTAGTAATTGGTCTCCCGAAGAATTTAATGTAGCAAATTTTAATGCAAGACTTAATGGTACTGCTATCGTTGGTGCAGTTAATGGTATTATATCCAATCAAAAGACAATTTATTTTACTAATAATTGTTCTACTTATTCTGGCACGCAGTATTGCGATTATATATTTACTACTACATATACATTTACTGCAACTACTACCAATACCGCATTCCGTGTAGGTACTTATAATAATAAGGCATTTAGTTTAATTGGTACAGGGCATTATTTAATTAGTATTGCAAGCGTAAAAGAAGTAGATGTAATTACAAATAATGACAGTACTATTATTAATCAAAACGAGCAGATTATTGAGCAGAACAAACAATCTAATGAAAAACTTGAGCAAGCAGAAAATACACGTAAAGGAATTTGGGAAACTATAAAATCATTCCCTAGTACATTTTCAAATTTTTTTAAAGATTTAGGAGATAAGATAGGTAACTTTTTTACTAATTTACTTAATGGTATATTAGATGGTTTAAAATCTTTATTTATACCTGGAGATGGATTCTTTAAAACATGGTTTTCAGATTTTAAAACATTTATTGAAGATAAGTTAGGCTTTCTTTCAACACCATTTACTATATTTATTGACTTTATAGAAAGTTATTCTGATTTAAGTTCTAGTAATGATATAGTTATTAACATACCTAATATTACTGTACCTAACTTTGAAGATTATAAAATAATATCTGCGACAACATTTAACTGGTCTCAGACACTTAAATCTAAAAGTTCATTACTTAATTTATGGAATTTATATTTAGACTTTATTGATGTATTTTTAATATTAAATTTTATTGGCTTATGTGAAAAAACTTATAATCGTATTTTTGGTGGTGATACATCAAACTACGAGTATTATACAACCGAAGATACTTACAATGTAGATGTTAATACAGGAGAAGTATTATCAAGTAAACATAAAGAAAAAACTACTCATAGAAAGAAGGTAGATGAATGATTATAGAAGCTATTATTAATTTAATTACTACTTTATTAAAATTTATATTAAATTTATTACCCAGTGTTCCAGATTTACCTTCAAGTATAATGACATCATTAGATAATGTAACTAATACTATATTTTCACATTTAGATTTATTAGGTTTATTTGTAAGGATAGATACTATTAAATTATTAGTACCATTAGTAGTAGTAGCATATAATTTTGAACATATATATCATTTTGTAATGTGGTTAATAAAAAAATTACCGCTGTCTATCAATTAATGCCCGGAGTCCTCACTCCTGTGAGGACTAGGGGCAATTGTTATGGAATTTTTTGTAGATTCCATTTGAGGTACTACGACACCTCAAATGGAGTGCATTGTGCTTTATAAGAAAGAGAGTTGAAAAAATGAAATATTATTTAGTTTGTGATACAAGATTTAACTGGTACTTATTATGTACTTATGATATTAGTAGATTAGATTTGGATGAATCTTTTTATAGAGAAATTGATGAAGAAGAATTTAATATTAATCTAGATTTTTGTAAATATGGAGGTAAAAATGATAAAGAGTGATATAAAAAAAAGAAACTGGACTTTTGTCTTATATGAAGATTCATGTGCAAAAGATTGGGAAGATTATTTAATAAGTACTGGTGTACCTTTTGCATATGCTTATCACGATAAAGATAAAACAGATTTAGGCGAAGATAAAAAAGCCCATACTCATGTACTTATTTGTTTTGATGGTCCCGTAACATACAATAATGCAATGACTTATGCTACACGAGTAGGTGCAGCTAACAATGTGATTCAGCCTGTTGGTTCTGTTAGAGGTATGGTTAGATATTTTTGTCATAAAGATAACCCTGATAAATATCAATATGAAGATGATGTTATACAATGTAGAAATGGTTTTGACCCAAAAGATTATTTCGCGTTGACAGTAACCCAACAAAAAGCGTTTAAAAGAAAGATAATAGAATTTATTCAAGATAATGAAATAATAGAGTATGCTGATTTGGTTGAAATTTTAATGAATAGTGATCAAATGGATTTATTTGATATAGTTACAACAAATACATTCTTTTTTACTCAGTACATGAAATCAAGAAAAAATAAAATGAAAAAAGGAGAAGAATAATGATAGAAAAAATTTTAGAAGAAGTTGATATTTTTGAATTGTTTGAAGGTATAGCTGCTAATAATTTAATATTATCTGAAAAATTAGATAAAATAAAAAAAGAAAATAAGAAGTTGAAAAAAATTAATAAAAATTTAAGAAAAAAATTAAATTCATGTTATAATAATTCTAGAGGTGATTTGACAAAAAATAAAAAAAGTTTATAATACTCACCTGAGGTGAGAAAAATGAGCTTTGAAGAAGCTTACAATGAATTTAAAATCTATGCTTCAAAACAGCATAAAAAACAAAGTTTTGACACGTTAACATATAATTTTCAACTTAGAATTTTACCTTTTTTTAAAAATTATAATATTGATCAAATTACATCTAATGATATTTTAAATTGGCAAAGTTATATCTCGACTTTTAACTTTTCTAATAATTATAATACTTCTTTATATTATAATTTAAGTGCTTTTTTTGAATATTGTTCTAATTTTTATGATTTTGATAAATCAATAATTTCTAGAGTAGGTAACTTTAAAAAGCATTATGAAGAAAATAAAAAAAATTTTTATAATCTTAAAGAATTTAAACAATTTATTAAATTTGTTAGTAACAATATTTATAAGCAATTTTTTAATCTCATGTTCTTTACTGGTACTAGACCAGGTGAGGCTATGGCATTAAAATTTAGCGATTTACAGGGTGATTATATTTCTATTACTAAAACTATTAGCAAACATGGTAAGCGTGAGATAGGCACTCCTAAAACATTATCTTCTATTAGAAAAATAAAAATAGATAATTTTTTAAAAAAAGATTTATTGAGTTTGAAAAAATATTATGATAAAGTGTATAATAAACCTAATTTTGATTATTTTATATTTGGTGGCATTAAACCATTAGCTACTACTACTATTAATCGTTATAAAATTAGTGCTTGTGAAAAAGCAAATTTAAGGTCAATAACGTTACATCAATTTAGACATAGTCATGCTACCTTATTACTTCATAATGGAATAGTTATCAATGAGATTTCACGTAGATTAGGGCATAGCAATGTATCTACTACATTAAATGTATATACTCATACTGATTTAACGCAAGAAAAAAGAGTCTCGACCACTCTTAATTCTTTGAGATTTAATCTCTTTGATACGTTATCATATAATTTTCAGCAAATTATATATATTATAACACGTGTTTTACGTGATATAATCTTATGGACCAAATGACGGGAATCGAACCCGCATCTTAGCCTTGGCAAGGCCACATACTAACCATTGTACTACATCTGGAATAAATATTTATTATAACTTTTCTTGGTTACGTATTTAATTATATAAAAAAAAAATAGAAAAATCAACCTTTTTATTAAAAAAAAATTAAAAATATGTTATTATAGTAATTGGTGATATAAAATGTTTGAGAATTTAAGTGATAGATTACAAGAAGTAGTACATAAAATTAAAGGTTATGGTAAGATAACTGAAGATAATATTAGTGAAATGTTAAGAGAAATTAGATTATCTTTGCTTGAAGCAGATGTTAACTATAAAGTAGTAAAAGAATTTACTAATGCTGTTAAGGAAAAGGCACTTGGTGAAGAAGTTAATAAGAGTTTGTCTCCAGGTGAAGCATTTGTTAAGATAGTAAAAGATGAATTAACTGAATTATTAGGTGGAGATACTTCACCATTAGAGACTTCTAAAAATCCAACGATTACTATGTTGGTGGGACTTCAAGGATCTGGTAAAACTACTACTATTGGTAAACTAGCTAATTATTTACGAAAAAATTATAAAAAGAAACCATTACTTGTAGCATGTGATATATATAGACCTGCTGCTATTGATCAATTAATAACAATAGGTAAGGAGCTTAATATTGAAGTATATTCTGAAGGTAAAAAAGATCCAGTAGAAATAGTTAGAAATGCAGTTAAACATGCTAAAGAAAATAATTTTGATTATATATTAATAGATACTGCAGGTAGACTTCATATTGATGAAAATTTAATGGATGAATTAAAAAATATAATTAATGAAGTACATCCTGATGAAACTTTATTAGTAATTGATTCAATGATGGGACAAGATGCTATAAATGTAATTACTGGATTTAATAATGAATTACATTTAACTGGTGTTATTTTAACAAAATTGGATGGAGATACTCGTGGTGGAGTAGCATTATCTGTAAGACATTTAACTAATGTACCTATTAAATTTATTGGTGTTAGTGAGAAATTAGATGGTTTAACAGAGTTTCATCCTGATCGAATGGCTTCAAGAATTATAGGTATGGGAGATATATTATCTATTGTAGAAAAAGTAGAAAGTGAAATTAATGAAAAAGAAGCAATGGATACTTATAAAAAAATGACTAAAGGTACTTTTGATTTAGAAGACTTTTTATCTCAATTAAAACAAATTAAAAAGTTGGGACCTTTAGAAAATATTTTAAAGTTATTACCGGGTGCTAAAAAAATGGGATTAAATAATGTTAATATTGATCCAAAAATTATGGCTAGAACAGAAGCAATAATATTATCTATGACAATGGAAGAAAGAAAAAATCCTGATATTTTAAAAGCAAGTAGAAAACAAAGAATTGCTAAGGGTTCTGGTACAACAGTAACTGATGTTAATAAATTATTGACACAGTTTGAAGAAATGAAAAAAATGATGAAAATGATGCAAAATAAAAATTTTAAGATGCCATTTTAATATTTAGAAAGATGATTAATAGTCATCTTTTTTTTAAAACTATATATTCAAAATAAAAAATATATGATAAAATATATATAGATAGAGGTGTTAAAATGAAGCAAGAATTAGGAAAAGTAATCGAAGTATTTATACCAC
>CAJMAC010000015.1 GCA_905211265.1 uncultured Eubacteriales bacterium | reverse complement strand
TATCTGTAATAATTATTTTAGCATTACCAATATAATTTTTAAGTAAAGTATGATAGTTTATTTTATAATTTATAATATCATTTTTATTATTAACTATATCAGTTCCTTTTTTAGTAATAATAGCATTATCAATAACAGAACTATCTTTATCCACTTTAATCTTAATTATTGAATTATTACTTTTAACAAAATCATTATTAATTGTAGTTTCAATATAATAACTAAATTCTACTTCTTTATCTAAACAAGATGAATCAGGAATATATTTAAAACTACCATTATTATTAACTAAAATATTACCACATGAATTATTAGTATTATTTATAATAATTTTATTTACTATATTAGAATTATCATCATTTATTTGATTTAATTTATCATTAGATAATATTCCACTTGCAGTATCAATATTTAAAGTATTACCTAATTTAACATAATAAGAGTCATCATTAGTTATACTTGGAATGTTAATTATAGGTTTAGGAAATATTTCTTTAACTAAATCGTTAGTATAAACTTCTTTAACCAAAGAATTTCCCTCGATTATAGCATTATCATTAGTATATATTCTACCATAATAATCATCTTTTACTATTACATCATAACTAAAATTATAATTAATATTTGTATCTAATTTATTTAATTTAAACTTTATTGTATAAGTACCATTTGTATTTTCATATACTAAAGCATCTGGATAATCATTTAATATTTTAGTTTTATCAATATTAAAATATTTAGGTACAATATCAGTAATTACTAAATTATCTGCGATTATAGTAATACTTTCTATTATATTATTAAAATTATTAGTTAATTCCTTTTCATTTTTAGCATCATAATATTTATTAGATATACTAGTTAAAAATTTCTTAGTACTATTATTAACATCATACCCAATTGAATATATACTTTTAGTTTTAATTATTTCATCACTTACTACTTTGGTATATTCACTTGGTTTATATGATTTAATACATTTCATACCTTTATGTTCTACGCAATATGATTCATTATTAATACCATTACCATATAATTTAGAATTATAAGTAAAATAAGTAGGTTCTCCATCACTAAGTAATATAATAGCCTTAGTATTATTTTTATTACTAAACATATTATTAGCGTACTCTAAAGCTTCACTTATATTAGTACCAAGTCCATCTTTATTAATAGTTTTTGAATTATTTGGAATAGAATTAACTAAATTAATTAAATAATCTTTATTATTAGATAATGATTTGCTACTATAAGTATTTAATACATTATCTCCAAAAGAAACAATACCAATATTAATATTATCATTAGGTAGTATCTTATTAATAATAGATATTGAGGAAGATTTAACTTCACTTATCTTTTTTCCATCCATACTACTAGATCTATCTAATACAAATATTATTTCTATTTCTTGATTAATTTCTTTTTTAATGCCTGAAACTTCTAAATTTACCTTAGCACTTCTTCCATAAACTTCATCATCTTTAACACTTGTTTTATTTACAATGACTTTACCTTCATTACTTATAGCAATTGCTTTAATACCAATAAAAGAACAAATAGTAAAAATTATCATAAATAAAACTAAGAATTTTCTTTTTATCTTCATATCTTATTCCTTTCTATTTCTTTTGCACATAATATTACATAGTAATCATCATATATAGTTGAACAAGTTTGTAATATTAATATATTATCTGTTTCATTAACTAAAATATTAGTATCATATAAAGAATTATTCTTTAAATTATTAAAATGATTATTATAATTATTTATATTAACTTCAAAATATTCATAATCATAATTAGTTAAATAATAAGAAAATATTTTATATTTAATTAAATAATTATCTATAATCAATTCTATATCTTGATTTTCTAAATAATAATTATAATCACTATAATTTTCTAATATACTAAATTCTTGATTCTTATATTTAAAATTATGTCCATATATAATTATCTTTTTATCTAGTATGTTAGTTCTATAATCCATAAAAACACTACCAAAGATATTATAATTTTTATAATAATCATGATTTAAATAATATGAATTATCTGTATATTTAACTACTAAACTATCTAGTTTATCATTTATTTTAATTTTACCTATAATATCATTATTATTATATTTACTTCTTAATTCTTCTAAAGAAAAACTATCTTTATCGTATTCCTTATATACAGGTATAATATTAGTTTTATTAGTAATTAATACCTTACTTTCAGGTTTATTAACATATATACAAAGAATAAATACTAACAACATAAAATATATATAAAATATTTTATTCATTATCTAATTGTGTATTTTCACTTCCCCTTTCTCACATCTATTACCCCAAGCATCAATTACTTTTTTATCTTTGCTAACACAAATTATTTCACAATTATTAGAACATCCTCTACAATTAATACCCTTAGTTTCAAAATTAATGTCTTCAATATCAAAAGAAAAATTCTTTTTAATATTACTCTTTTTAGCTAAAATAGCCACTCCTAAAGCCCCCATTAAATGAGAATTAGGATCTACTATAATATCTTCACCACAGGCATTTTCAAAAGCCTTAACTACTCCAATATTTTTACTTACTCCACCTTGAAATACAATTGGTGGTTTTATTTTTTTACCTTTACCAACATTATTTAAATAATTGCTAACAACAGCCTTACAAAGTCCTGCGATAATATCTTCTTTTTTATGACCTATTTGTGCTTTATGTACTAAATCTGATTCTGCAAAAACAGTACATCTTGCAGCAATATCAACAGGATTTTTACTAGTTAAAGCAATTCTTCCAAAATCTTTTACATCAATACCAAGTCTTTTAGATTGGGAAGATAAAAAAGAACCAGTACCTGCGGCACATAAAGTATTCATTGCATAATCAATTACTATCTTATTATCTAAGATTATTATTTTTGAATCTTGCCCTCCTATTTCAAATATAGTTCTAACATTAGGATATATTGAAGTAGTACCCACTGCATGAGCAGTTATTTCATTTTTTACTACACTAGCATCTAATATTGTACCAATTAATTTTCTTGCAGAACCAGTAGTACCTACACTTACAACCATATATTTATTTAAATTAATTTGATTTTTTAACTCATAAATTAATTTTTTAACAGCATTAATTGGACTACCTTCCGTATATAAATAACTACTAGCAATTATCTTATTATTGCTATCAATTATTACTCCTTTCGTAGAAATACTACCAATATCAACCCCTAAATAACATTCATTCATCTTACAATCACCTCAACATAATTTTATTTATTTACAAACTAATTATATACACATAAAAAAAAGAAACTTGTCGAATGAAGTTTCTTAAACAAATTTTTTAAATTAATACTCTATAAACTCAATTTTATAACAATCTTTAATTTTTAAATTATCAATTTTATCTTTTGATATACATAAATATGTATTTTCTTTATTTTGAACCATTTGATTAATTATATTTCCATTTTGATAACTTTTTTCTCTACGCATAAATGTTTTATTTGTAATTAAATAACCACTTGGAGTCTATACTCCTTGACAACTTGTATCATTAATTCCCCCAGATGCTTCGAGTAATTTTAGACTATCTGTTTCAGGCTCATAGATAAATAACCCTACTGTACAATGTTCACTTGGATTATCAAAATTAACATTTAAAAAAAACGAACCTTTAAACATATTATTTGTTAAAACACCAGAAGCATAATTATAACTAGAATCTATTGTTGCTTTTAGAATATAGTAATGTGGATTAAATAATATATATACAATTAATCCTACTAACAATGATGATATGATACTTATAATAATTAATTTTTTATTCTTCATTATTCCCTCCTTTCGCTTCAACAGTTATATCTATTATACCACGTCCTCGAAATTTCGTGTCTATATATCTATACTAACACCAAGATGAGACTACATCTATTTTAGAACAAATAAAAGCTCTTAATTATGATTTAGTAAGAGCAAGAAACTTTATAATTATGAATAGAATTTACAATGATGAGGAACTATTAGAAAAAGTACTTACTGAAACAAGAAGATTACAAAGTATTTTTGATAAAGAGTAATACTAATCAGTTATTACTCTTTAATTTAATATAAAAGACTAGTTATATTTCAAACTAATCTAGTCAAAAAATTTTTAATTTGCTATTATTTTTTACCTTCTATGTAAATTCGACAATTCTGTTCTATCATAATCAGAAATTTTTGTGTCATAAAAGCCCCAATTTTGCATTAATAACTGAACTTTACCATACTTTACAAACGGAACATCTCGATAGTCTCCAGATTCTGTTTTTTGCCTTAAATAAATATCTTGAATTCTATAAAATTCATCATCATTCTTATTGTACCAAACAACGGAAATTGACATGTTTCCATTATCTCTATCACAACCTATTAAACCACTAAATAGTGTCCCTCCTTTTTCACCAATTATTTTACTCATTTTTTTAGCAGTTATTTTATCTCCTTCAGACATAAATCTAAAATTACTTGTTATTCCTGATGGATGAGTATGAATATCAGCAACTGCTGGATTAGATTTCATTTTAGAGTAAATTTCATCTTCTTGATTGGTGCCAACGCTTACAGCATAGTCATATGGATTAGTAGAATTAGTTCCATAATTTTTATAATCTTCATTTTCATTAACACTATCAAATATCCAAATGTTAGATCCATTTAATTTTCTTCCAAACAATGTTGAATTATGCTCACTTGCAATCCAAGATGTTCTGCCAATTAAAGTACATAATCTATAATAAACCTGTTCGGTTATTATGATTTTAGAGTTCGGCAATTCATCAAATTTCCATTGATTTATATCACTCATAATCTTCCTCCTTTCAAATTAATAAAACCAATCTTATTTACATATATTATACCATAAAACTCGACATTTTAATTATAAAAATTTGTTATATAAGGAAAAGTGATGATAATCATATATAGAAAGAGAGCGAGTTCATAAGATGTATTTAAACCACTCCCTTTAAAAATAGGTTTTATTACAAATTCATTATAACATACTTTTTTAACAATACAAAAAATAATTGACATTATTATAATTTAATATATAATATTTAGTTAAGGAGGATACTATGATATTTGAAAAAGAATGTGGAGATTGCCTGATTAATAATAACCATTGTTTGAATTCATTAGGTAGTTTAGAAGAAGAAAAAGAAAAAGTTGAAAAATTATTAAACGATATTCAATACATTTTAAATAATTATAATAATATAACACCATTAGATTTTTACGAACACTTTAAAAGTTTTATTAAAATTAAAGATGAATATTATTATAATGAAAAATTTGATAAAGACAAACTTGACATAGCGAACTTAATGTATGGTACAAATTATAAAAAAATAATAAAAATCAAAACAAATATGGTGTATAACAGTTATCATAAAGAAGGACATAAAAAAGATTTAAGTTGGTGGTATAACTATTATCAAGTATGTTTATATATTGCTACTAATAAAGACTTAGATAAAAACAAAATATATTCAATTGAAGAAATCGAAAATGAAATTAACTCTGACAATATACTAATAATAGGAAAAGAAAATATCAAAATTAATGATATAGACACAATTAACTTTAAAAAAGAAAAATATATAGAAATTAAAAATACCAAAGAAGAAGCAATGAGTTATGAAAATGCCTTAGGAATTATACTTAAAAATAAATATTCAAAAAAAGATTTATTTAATTATTTTAAAGAATATTTAAATGAAGCAAAAAATTCACTTACCTATTTAAGAGCAGGATACAGTAATTTTTATCTTTCAAATGGTATATCTCTTAATACTGAGACTTGTTTTGAAGAAGCAGGATATAATAAAATCTATAAATTATATAAAGATAAATTTAAAAGAAAAGTAAATTGGGAATAATTAAAAGCAACCTTAATGGTTACTTTTTTTAACTATTTATAGTATTACTATTATTTAAATCTTCAAACATTTTACTCATTGTAGGATTATTACTAGTTAGTCTTTTAATAGTTAAATCCTCAGTTTTATTATTAGCAAGTCTTAAATTATCATCTGTTTTAAGTAAATTATCCTTTGCTTTTTGTAAGTGATCAATAGTCTTGTCTATTTCTTCGATTGTCTTTTTAAATCTTTCACTAGCAAGTCTATAATTTCTACCAAAGCCTTCTTTAAATTTATTAATGTTTTCTTCAAAATGAGTTATATCTATATTTTGACTTTTAACTAACTCTAATTCTTTTTTATATTCTAAAGATTTATTAGCAAGATTTCTAATTAAAGTGATTAAAGGTATAAAAAACTGTGGTCTAATAACATACATCTTATCATATAAATGTGATACATCTACTATTCCATCATTATAGTAATCATTGTCTATTTCTAACAATGAAACTAAAACAGCATATTCACAATTTTTTTCTTTTCTGTCTTTATCTAATTCCTTAAAGAAATCTTCATTTTTATGTTTACTACTAGTAGTATCTGCTTCATTTTTCATTTCAAACATAATAGAAACTATTTCATTACCCTCTTCATCATAATCTTTAAATATAAAATCTCCTTTTGAACCTGTTTTAGCATCGTTATCCTTAGCAAAATATGCATTTTTAAATAAAGGTCTTAATCTATTAAATTCAATATTACAATGTTGTTCAAGAGATTCTCCAATCATTTTAGTAGATTGTTTAGCCTTAAAATCTTTATAATAAGATATTTGTTCATCTTTATCTTTTAATTTACTTTCATAGTTTTCCTTTATATTTTTTTCTTTTAAAACATATTCTCTATCTTTAATTTCAATTTCACTATTTAAAGAATCTATCTTTTTATCTTTTTCACTAATAGCCTTTTGTATTTCTAATTTACTATTAGATTCTTGTAATTCTATTTTATTTTTTAGTTCATTAATTTCTAACATCATCTTATTAATTTTATTTATATATTCTGTTTCTAACTTATTTTTAGTAGTTTCTTCCTTAACTTTAAGTTCATTTTTTAACTGAGTTATTTCTAATTCTTTCTTATTTAAAATATCAGTTAATTCTTCTTTAATATGAAGTTCTGCTAATTTAATAGAATTTTCTTTATCAGTTTTATATTGTTCTTCTCTTAAATTAATTTCTTTGTCAAACTCTTTATCTCTTATTTGTTTAACAATTGATTCATAATCAGTTTCACTTATTTGAAATACAGTTCCACATTTAGGACATTTAATTTCATTCATTATAACACCACCTTATAAATATAATAAAATATTTATTCATTTTTAGCAATAAAGAAAAGAAAAAAAGTTCAAAAAAGAACTTATTTTTTAGCACTATCCAATGCTTTGCTTAATGCTTCATACATTGCATCAATTTTAATAGTACATCCACTTACTGCATCAGTTTTACCTTCATCATCAAGTTTTAAGAAATCAATTCCTTGATGTTCTACTACTGCTTGTTCAAGTTTTTCAACTTGTTCATACCATTCTCCAACTGATGAACCATAAGGACTAAGCATACCATATTCTTCTTTTAATGTTTTCTTAGTAGTAGCAACTCCATCTTTTGTATATGTAGTATCTAAAAATACGCTAGTTATCTTACCATCTTTATCAATAGTAACTTTTGCAGTTGCAGTATTATTTTGATTACCATAAGAATCCACTGCACTTCCAGTATATTCCCCTTCCTTGTATCCTTTAGAACATCCTACTAAAAGAACAACTACAAGTAAACAAAATGCATATTTAAGTTTCTTCATCTTATCACCCTTCCATTATAATTATAAAATATTTTAAAAAAAATGTAAATATTTTTCTTACATTTCTATATTATACTTTAATATTTTATTAGTAATTAATCCTGTTATTACACCAGTAGGTATAGATAAAATAAGTAAATATGGTAAATAATATATAACATTATTATTCTTTAATATAAATATTGCTATAAGTATTTGACCAATTGAGTGACTAATCGAACCCACTACACTTACTCCTACAACAGATAATAATTTTATTTTTTTAGCAATATACATAAAAACTATACTAAATATTGCACCAGATAAACTAAACCAAAAACTAATACTAAATAATCCAGTTCTAAGTAATCCTACTAAAATTACTCTAACAATAGATACATATAAACTATCTTTAAAATTATATTTATATAAAACAAATAAAATAATAATATTAGATAATCCTAATCTTAAACCAGGAACAATATTATTTAATATTGGTATATAGCTTTCAATAATACTAATTACTACTGATAAACTAATTAGCATAGAAAGTCTAACTAATTTTTTTAATTTCATTACTTCACCACTCCATCAAGTTCATTATCTTCTTTTTCTACTTTAATAACTATTTTATTAGGTAAACATATTATAACATCATCATATCCTTGTTTAGAGCATAAATGTCTTGGAGATTCTTCTTCCTTAACTCTAATTTTTTTATCTTTAACTTCAATTACAACATCTCCATTATAACCCTTAACAGTATATTCACTATTTTTATTTAAATCGATTGTTTCAATTATCTTATCTTCATAATAAACATTAGCAATCATACTATCATTATTTTTATATACTTTAATTATAAAAAATATTAATACTATAATTAATACTATAATAATTAATTTAACATCATTTTTATTCATTATATCCCTCAAAATAATTATATAGATAATAAAATTAAATGTCAACTAGCAATTTTTCTTTTATTTTTAAATAAATAATGATATAATTTTATTAAAAGGAAGTATTTATATGAATAATAATAAAAATATTAACAATGAAAATAATAATATAACAGAAAAAAAAGAAAAAAGAAACTTTTTAGACATTTTTGTAGAAGTAATAGGAAGAATAACTTTAATAATATTGTTCTTATTCATCGTAGATTATGCTTATAGTTTAATGTTCGCAGACAAACCAATAATAGTATTAAAACAAGAAAATAATAAATATAGTTCAATATTATATGATATGTATATTTGTAAAAATGGTAAAGCAGTTAAACTTAAAAATGAAAAATTTACATGTGAAGAAATTGATGGAATAGATATTAATAATAACAATACTAATGAGAATACTAATACTGAAAGTAATAATACTAACAACAATAATAATACTCCTAATAGCAATAATAATAACAATACAACAATCGATAAAAATAAAACAAATGAAAACACAAAAAATGATAATACAACAAAAGATACAGAAACTAAAAAGGATAATAATACAGTAAACGATAATAATAAATCAGATACAAATAAAGATGTATCTAAAATAGATAAAGACAAATTAATACTTAAAGATAATCAAAATACAAATAGTAATAGTAATATAAAAATTGAAGATAGACAAAAAGGTAATTGTGCCCAAGCAATAGAATATTATTATCAAGACAATGTATATAAATATTATTTTACTTGTATAAAAAGTAATAGTGTATTTGTAATAAAAGATGGTAAAGAATATACAATTAAGTATGCATTAAATAATAATATTGTAACAATGCAAGAATTAATTGATAATGGATTTCATCCACTTAAAGAAAGTCGTAATTTAGTAGATAAATAAAAATAGGAAATTCTCCTATTTTTTTATTAATTTTTTAACTTTATTATATACTTCATCGTTAATATCATTAATTGTTCTTATTTCATTATCTTTAACACAATTAACAATATCATAATTATATAACTCTGATAATTCTAAATATGCATTTTCTCCCTTTTTTAAATAAGAAATATTTTGTTCAGCTTCATCAGGAAGTTCTTTTCTACTTTTCTTTAAAATACAAGCATACTCATAAGGCAAATAAAGAAATATTACCATATCAGGTCTAGGTAGTTCATTTATAACATACTCTTTTAATTCAATTTTTTCATACATTTTTAATCTTTCTTCTTTATTATCAATTAATCCTCCACGATGAGCCATATTTGAAGTAACATATCTATCAATTAAAACAATATCATTATTTTCTAAGGCGTCAATTATTTTAGGTAAATTATATCTACGATCTGCAGCATAAAAATCTATTGCTGCAAGAGCATCTATATTACCTCCACCTTCAGGAAAAAATCCTCCATCTGTTTTTAAAAGATTATTTACCATATCAGGTTTACCTAGTAAACACGCTCCAATAATTTTACCAGTCGGAGTATCATACATAGGAAAAGATAATCTTTTTACTTTAATATTTTCTTTTTCAAATCTATCAACGAGTAACCTAGTTTGAGTTTCTTTACCAGAACAATCAGTACCTTCGACTACAATTAATTTTCCCATTATCTAATTACTCTCTTTCTTACATAATGATTTCTTACATAATCAATTCCATTATCTACTCCACTTTCTATTCCCTTAACATGCCACTCTCTTGGATTAATTTGGGGAAAATAAGTATCTGCTTCATAATCATGAGCCAATACTTCAGTTAAATACATCTCACTTGCAAATGGCATAAATTCTTCATATATAAGACCTCCACCAATAACAAATAACTCATCTTTTTCAAAATGATCTATTACATCTAATGGATCATTATAGCAAATAACATCATAATAATTATCTAATTTTTTACTACTAACTACTATCATAGTTCTACCAGGTAAACTATTAGGTAAAGATTCAAAAGTACGCCTTCCCATAACTACATATTTACCCATAGTAGTTTCTTTAAAAAATTTTTTATCTTTAGGTAAATGCCATATTAAATCATTATTTTTACCTAATTCCCCATTTTCTCCAATTGCAGCTATTAACTTAACACTCATAAATACCTCCCTATATAGCAGTTTCAAAAATTAATTGTGGATTTTTTTCTTTAATTAATTTTTTTGGATAACCTTTAATTTCTACATCATCTGGTGTAAAATCATAAAAGTTTGTTTTTTCTTCATTTAATATAATTTCCGGATTACAATCAATAGGTTCTCTATTTAACATTTCTTTAACTTGTTCCATATGTCTATCATATATTTGAACATTAGTACAATCCCAAGTAAATCTACCTGGAGTATAGCCAAGATGTCTTGCAATCATTAACATAAATACTAAATATTGCATTTGATTAATACAACCTGCTTTAGCAAAATCACTACTTCTTTGAATTAATTTCATGTCTAAATAATCTATTCCATCTCTACCATGTCTAACATTCCAATGAGTTTCAAATGCACAAGGCTTAAGTCCATGTTTCTTTTCAAATTGACTATATTGCCACATACTAAGAATGTGTCTTCTTCCATCAGGATCATTCTTAATTCCTTCGAGTAATATTTTATTAACTAAATCATATTCTCTAATAGTCTCCCCATAAACTGAACCTATTGTTCTATCTCCAATATCCCATTCATCCCACCATGTAACATTATATTTATCTCTAAGTAAATTTAAATCAGTAGACTTATCTTGATAAATCCATAACATTTCACCAATTGAGCTTTTAATAGCAATTGGTCTTAAAGTAATAAGAGGACACTCTCCCTTAGTTAAATCGTAAGTATGAAATACATGATTTATACTTAATGTATGTGCAGGTGTACCATCTGCATAATGTGGTCTAGGATTTTTATCTAAACATCCTTCATTTATTATTCTTTCAAAAGTTTCTTTAGTATACATATCTCCTTTTGTCATATTATATCATTCACTTCCTATCTTTTATCTTAATTTAATTGTACAATATTTAGTATATTAATTCAAGAACTTTACATTTTTTTTACATAACTATTTGTATAAATAATTTTCTATGCTATAATTAACTAGAGGTGTAAAATGAATAACATATTATATTATTTCTTTCTATTTTTTATATATGCTGTAATTGGTTGGATTGTCGAAGTAATTTATGTATTTATAATAGATAAAAAATTAGTTAATCGTGGATTTTTAATCGGACCATATATTCCAATATACGGAGTATGTGCTACAATAATGACATTATATTTAACACAATATAAATCAAATCCACTAACAGTATTTATACTAGCTATGTTTATATGTAGTTTTATTGAATATATGACAAGTTATTATATGGAAAAATTATTTAAAGCTAGATGGTGGGATTATAGTAATCAAAAATTTAACTTAAATGGAAGAACTTGTTTATTAAATACTTTCTTATTTGGAGTACTTGCTTTAGTTTTAATATATATCGTAAATCCACCATTATTATCATTAATTGATAAAATAAATAAAAATACCCTAAATATAATATCAGTAATATGCTTAGTAATATTTTTAATAGATTTAGTGATATCTACAAAAGTAATATTAAATCTTAAAGATAAAATATCACAAGTAAAAAGTGATGCTACAATAGAAATAAAAAAACTAGTGACTGATATTTTACATAAAAAATACTTACCCACTAGAATTTTAAAAGCATTCCCTAAAGTTAAATTTAACCTAAGAAACAAGAAAGAATAATACCTATAATCATAAATATAATACCAATAAATAAATCAAGTAAAGAAATATAATTATTAAATAATCTAATTAATAATAATATAACACTAGATATTACAAACCCTAATATAATAGAGTTTGTTTTTTCCTTATATTTACTTAATAACTTAGAAATAATAATAGAAACAAAAATAATACCTATAACTAATCCAATACCAAAAGGAATAAGAACACCATAATTAATATTAAAACTAGATAAATTTGAAATAGATACAATTATATTATTATATATTCCGATAATAAGTAATAAAGCAGTCGAAGATAATCCTGGTACAACAGTACCAATAGCATCCATTATTCCACCAATAAAAAATATAACATAATCCATAAAATTATTTTTTATTACATAATTATTATTAATACCAATTAATGAAATAATAGTAGTAAATATTAAAGTAATAAATACATACTTATAATTCTTTCTAGTAATTTCTTTAGTAATACTAGGTATACCTCCAATGATTAATCCAATAAATAAAAGCATAGTATACACATAATAATTATCTAACATAAATACAATTATCTTACTAAATAAAATAATACCTATACCTATACCCAATCCAATACAAATTAAAAATTTAATATTATTTTTTATATCATTTTTAAAATTAACAATTGCATTAATTCCTTTATCATATACTTTAAGAATAACTGCTAAAACTGCCCCAGATACTCCAGGTACTATTTTACCAATACCAATTATAATACCTTTAATAAATAAAATCATACTCTTCATATTAAAAAGTATGATTATTATTTTATTTTATACTATTTATAAATAGGAAACTTACTTGTTATATCTAATACCTTAGCTTTATTTTCTTTTAATATTTCTTCATTATCAATATTTTTTAAACTACTAGCAATAATTTTACCAATTGAATAAAATTCTTCTTCCTTTAATCCTCTTGTAGTCATCGCTGGACTTCCTAATCTAATACCACTAGTTTCACTAACTTTTTCAGTATCATTAGGTATAACATTTTTATTAACAGTAATATTTATTTTATCTAATACTTCTTCAGCCATTTTACCAGTAATATTAGCACTAATTTTAACATCCACTACTATTAAATGATTATCTGTACCATCACTAATAATTTTAAAGCCTTCTTCTTGTAAACTTTTGCATAAAGACTTAATATTTTTTAATACTTGTAATTGATATTCTTTAAAACTAGGTTGCAAAGCCTCATAAAAACATTGTCCTTTAGCAGCAATAATATGCATAAGTGGACCGCCTTGAATACCTGGAAATACTACACTATTAATTTTTTTAATAATATCTTCATTATTAGTTAAAATAAGTCCTCCCCTTGGACCTCTTAAAGTTTTATGAGTAGTAGTAGTAACAACATCAGCATATTCTATCGGAGAAATATGATAACCAGTTGCCACAAGTCCTGCAATATGAGCCATATCAACCATTAAATATGCTCCAACCTTATCTGCAATTTCTCTAAATTTCTTAAAATCAATTTCTCTTGAATAAGAACTAGCACCTGTTATAATCATCTTAGGTTTTTCTTTTATTGCTAACTTCATTACTTCATCATAATCAATTAACCCTGTCTCAGGATTTAATTCATAACTAACTATTTCATAATCTATACCACTAAAACTCTTCTTACTACCATGTGTTAAATGACCACCATCTTTTAAGTTCATTCCCATTACCTTATCTCCATGATTAAGTAATGCTCTATACACAGCCATATTAGCACTACTACCAGAATGAGGTTGAACATTGGCATATTTACATTTAAATAATTTACATGCATAATTTATCGCAGTACTTTCAATTATATCAACATATTTACATCCACCATAATATCTTTTATTTGGATATCCTTCAGCATACTTATTAGTAAGAATACTACCATCTAATTCTAATATATCCTTGCTTACATAATTTTCTGAAGCTATAAGTTCAATATTATTTTCTTGTCTTTCTTTTTCCATACATAATGCATCATATATAATTTTATCCATAATATCCCTCTTTTCATTAATATTTTACACTAAATATAATTTAAAGTAAATAAATTTAATAAATTTTTAATTTCATGATATAATATTTATGAGGTAGAAAAATGAAAAAGAATAAAAAGTTAAAACAAATACTAGCAAAAATATTATTAATAATGTATACTTTATCTAATATATTATTAATAATCAATATAATTAAACTAAATAATATAGAAAATATATTAAGAATAATTATTATACTTATTTTATTAATAGTTAATACTTTGCTATTATTTATAAATATTAAGAAAAAGAAAAATATTATTCCTATAATGTTATCAATACCTTTTATTATAACAAATATGTTTATAAACTATAACTTTGATAAAATATATACTTCACTTAACAAAGTAACTAAATCTTATGAAGAATATACATTAACATTAGTAACATTAAGTGATAATAAAGTAAATAATATAAATGAAATAGATGATAATATTGGAGTAATAACTCAAAATAAAAATATAATTAATGGTTATAATTTTGCAAAAGAAATATTAACTAAAAATAATATTAAATATAAATTAATTGAATATGAAGAATATTTAGATATAGTAAAAGACTTATATAATGGTAAAATAAAATATGCTTTCCTACCAGAAAGTTATCCTACAATGTTTTTAGAACATAATGAATTTAAAGATATAAATACTAAATTAAAAAAAGTACACGAAGATAAAAAGAAAGAAAAAATAGAAACAGTAAGCAAAGATGTAAATAAACCATTCTCTATTCTTTTAATGGGTGTAGATACACTAGAATCATCATATAATGCAGATACATTATTATTAATAACATTCAATCCTGATACATTAAATGCAACAATGTTAAGTATACCAAGAGATACATATACAACAATTGCATGTACCGGTGGAAAACATAAAATAAATTCATCAGGATGGTATTCAGATAAATGTGTTGTAGATACAGTATCTTCCTTAGTTAATATTAATATTGATTATTATGCTAAAATAAACTTCACAGGAATTGTAGATTTAGTAGATAATCTTAAAGGAATAGATGTTGATGTAGTATATCCTTTTTGTGAGCAAAATAGCAAAAGAGAATTTGGCAGTAATATGATTTATGTCGAAGAAGGACCACAACATTTAAATGGTGAACAAGCATTAGCATTAACAAGAAATAGACATACATGGCCTGAATGTCCTGCTAAATATAATGAAAAAGGATATTATAATACTAACCTAAGAAATGATATAACCAGAGGATTAAATCAACAATTAGTATTAAAAAGTATATTAAATGAAATAAGTAAAATAAAAGATCCTACAATTGTTTATTCACTATTAGATACAATATCAAATAATGTTGAAACAAATATGGATAAAAATACTATACTATCTTTCTATAATATATTTAAAAATATTATAACTTCATCAGGAAATGGTAATATAGATAATACATTTAATATTCAAAAATTATCTTTGGAAGTATATGGAACATATATAAATATAAGTGGATTAAATTTATCAATGATAATAGCACATCAAAATAGTATAAATAAAGTAAGCGAAGTTATGAAAGAAAATCTTGGATTACAAAATAAAAAGGTAATTAAAACATTATCATTTGATATAAATAATAAATACGAAGAAATAACAATAGGAAAAGGCATATATGGTGGAACAACATTAAACTTACTTAAAGATTTAACAGGAAAGAATTATCAAGATGCAGTTAGATATTGTGATGAAATTAATTATACTTGTAAATTTACATATACTGAAATAAAAGATAAAACTTATACAAATAATCAAATAATAAGTCAAAGCATTCCAGGTAATTATGATATGAGTTTAATTAGAGATAAAACAATAACTTTTGAAATTGCTAAAGTAGATAAAGAATCTAAATTTGATTATAAGTTATGTACTAAAAAAGAATATCAAAATAATAATAATTGTATAATACCAGATTTTACAAATAAAGATATTAAATATTTTAATGAATGGTATAAAAATTTTGGATATATAACAATAAAAATAATTGAAAATATAAATGATAAATTAGATAATAATATTATACTAAAACAAAATATATCTAATATAAGTATTTATGAATTACAAAATAATAATATAATATTAGAAATAACTAAAAATAAAACTAAACAAGATGAAGCAAAACCTACCACGTCCCCTACAACTACACCAAAAGAAGATAATAAAGAAGAAGCAAAAGATGATAAGAATAAAGAAAGTACCAATTGATACTTTCTTTTTATTATTTATTTATTACATCAAGTCCAGGTAATCCATTACCTTCCAAGTATTCTAAAGTTGCTCCTCCTCCAGTAGATACATGATAAAAAGTATTAGCAAATCCTAACTTATTAACTGAAGCAGCAGAATCTCCTCCTCCAATTAATACTTTAATATTATTATCTTTTAAATATTGATAGATTTCCTTAGTACCTTTTTCATATAATTTATTTTCAAATACTCCAACTGGTCCATTAATTAAAACTCTTGCACATCCATTTAAATTATCTTTAAATAACTTAATACTTTCATTTCCTATATCATAACCATTATCATTTACTTCTAATTCATCTAAACTCTTATTAACAGAATTAACATCTTCTAATGAAGAACTAACCATAAAATCGACAGGTAATACTATTTTATCTTTATATTTATCTAATAATCCCTTAACATAAGAAATTGAATCATTATCAACATACTCCATATTAACATTATATCCTAATACATGTAAAAAAGTAAAACTCATTGCGCCACCAATTAATAACTTATCACATTTTTTAATTAAATTATCAATTACTTTAATTTTATCACTTACCTTTTTTCCACCCATTATAACAATAAAAGGTCTTGAAGTATCTTCTAAAAAACTATCTATTTTATTAACTTCTTCTTCAACTAAAAATCCAATACCATTAGGTAAAATCTTACCTATTCCAACATTTGAAGCATGATTTCTATGTAATGTACCATAAGCATCATTAATAAATATATCTCCTAAACTAGCCCAATATTTAGATAATTTTAAATCACAAGAGCTTTCTTTCTTAGAATCAATATCTTCATATCTAGTATTTTGAACAAGTAATACTTCTCTAACTTTTAAATTATTAACCATATTAGTTAATTTATCACCATGTGTTTCCTCGCAAAAATAAACATTAGTTTTAAGTAATTCTTTTAATTTCAAATAAACACTATATAAACTATTATTCTTTTTATCTTCTTCACACTTAACTTTACCTAAATGAGATAATAAAATTATTTTAGCATTATTGTCTATTGCATAATTAATAGTTTTTAAACTAGCTAATATTCTAGTATCATCAGTTATAATATTATCTTTCATTGGTACATTAAAATCACATCTAATAATTACTCTTTTACCATTTAAATCATAATCTTTAATCGTTTTCATATTATCTACCCTCCATTAAAAGTATATCAAAAAACATAAAACAAGTAAATTATCTATCAAATATTTTACATAAAATTTAACATAATTATACTCAAAATTACCTAGCACTTGAAATTTAACAACATTTATAGTATAATGTATAAGCAAGTGTTATTCTTTTTAATTTTATATTATTTTTTTGTTAACGGTTAAATTTTAAGAAAGGAGAACAAATGAAAAAAGAATTAGAAACAAAAGTATTCGCCCTAGGAGGACTAGGCGAAGTAGGAAAAAACATGTATTGTGTTATGCACAATGACGAAATAATTATTGTAGATTCTGGTGTAATGTTTCCCGAAGAAGAACTATTAGGAATAGATTATGTAATACCAGATTATAGTTATTTAAAACAAAACGAAGAAAAAATAAAAGCTCTATTAATTACACACGGACACGAAGATCATATTGGTGGAATACCATTCTTATTACAAAGAATAAACATTCCTAAAATATATGCTCCATATCAAGCAAAAGAATTAATAGATAAAAAATTATTGGAAAAGAATATAAAGAAAAAAATTATCGTATATAATGAAAATACAAAAATAAAAACAAAACATTTTAGTATAGAATTTTTTAGAACAACACACTCAATACCAGATTCACATGGTATATCAATTACTACCCCAAATGGTGTAATAGTAATGACAGGTGACTTTAAATTTGACTTAACACCAATTGGTCCAGTCGCTGATATTCATAAAATGGCAAGAATCGGAAGTAATAAAGTAAGATTATTAATGAGTGATTCTACAAATGCCCTAGTCGAAGGAACATCATTAAGTGAATCAATCGTAGATGAAAACTTAAATGAAATATTTGCTACAAATAAAGGCAGTAGAATAATAATAGCAACATTTGCATCAAATGTATATAGACTAAAACATATTATTGAAACTTGTAAAAAATTTAATAGAAAAGTTGTATTATTTGGAAGAAGCATGGATACTTCAGTAGATATAGCAATAAAATGTGGTTACATAAAAGATAAAAATATTATTATATCAAGTGAAGCTGCCAATACTATGAAACCATGTGAAATATGTTTGCTTTGTACAGGAAGCCAAGGAGAACCATTAGCAGCTTTATCAAGAATTGCAGATGGAAGTCATAGACAAATAAAACTTATACCAAATGATATTGTAATATTCTCATCTTCCCCTATTCCAGGTAATGCTGCTTCCGTAGGAAAAACAATTAATAAATTGTATTTAAAAGGAGTGAAAGTATATACCAATAGTACAACTGATATTCACTCATCAGGACACGCTAATCAAGAAGAATTAAAACTAATGTTAAGGTTAATTGAACCTGAATACTTTGCACCATATCATGGTGAATATAGAATGTTAAAATCACATTGTGACTTAGCAATTGAATGTGGAATACCAAGAGAAAAAACATTTATATTAGAAAATGGTGATGTATTATCTATAACAAAAAATGGAATAAAAAAATCAGGAAAAATACCTTCTGGAGAAATATACGTTGATGGTTCAAGAATTGGTGATGTCGGAAGTGTCGTAATAAATGATAGAAAACTTATGTCAAACAATGGAATATTAGTAGTCATTGCAAACATAGACATAGAAAATAAAAAATTATTAGCAACACCTTCAATTACTACAAGAGGTTATATTCTTGTAAATGAAAATGAAGAACTAATAAATAAAGTTCAAAAAAAAGCAGAATTCATAATTAAACGCGAACTATCTAAAAAAGCATTTAATTTTAATGAAATAAAATCTGACTTAATTACAGAACTCATGCCAATATTAGACTCCGAAACAGGTAGAGTTCCAATTATATTACCAATAATTATGGATATCAAAAATTATAATGAAAATTAAAGGAAGCAAATACACTTCCTTTTATTTTATTATATAACTTAAATCTTCATATTTCACTTTATAAATAATAACCAAATATAAAATTAATATAAGTGCAAGAAATATACCCACTATCCAAATAATTCTACTTACATTAACATTCTTTTTTTTCATAAACAACACCCTTATTATCTTTCTTTAAAACTAATTTATCATATATACTCTCAAAAAATTCAATAACATATAAATCACAAAAAGATAATAATACAATAAATAATATATTTAAAAAATTATACTTTGTTACTAAAAATATATCAGGATACAATATCAAAGCTAAAAAGAATGGAACAGTACATAATACTAACAATATTTTTCTTGGTACATTAAGAGGCTTACAAATATTATATAATAACCTCAATGTAATTAAACCAGTAACAGTAACAATAATAATTCTATAATTCTCAAAATCCCTATTAAATATTGAACAAAACATTATTATAAAGAATATATTAGCAAATACAACAAGACCGGAAGGCAATGCATTTCTAAATACTTTAACTATAAAACCCTTTTTAACCTTAGTATAATTTGGTTCAAGTGCTAAGAAGAATGAAGGAATACCAACACATATACTACTTATTAATGATAATTGAACAGGATAAAATGGATACTCATGAGATATAACAATTGATAAAACTGATAAAATAAATGAATAAATAGTTTTAATCAAATACATACTTGCTACTCTTTCAATATTATTAACTACCCTTCTACCTTCATTAACTATTTCAGGTAATACACTAAAATCAGAATCAGTTAAAACAACCTCACTAACACTTCTTGCAGCACTTATCCCACTAGCAAGTGCAATACCGCAATCCGCTTCTTTTAAAGCAAGAATATCATTAACTCCATCACCAATCATACCAACTGTATTATTTTCTTTTAATGCTCTTATTAATTGTTGCTTTTGATAAGGAGTTACTCTACCATATATAGTATATTTATTAACTATCTCTTTTAAATCAACATAATTTTTTGGTAAATCATTCCCACTTATGTATTTATCATAATCATCAAATTCTAATTGTTTTAAAATACTAGATACAGTCGCAGGATTATCACCAGATATAACCTTAATTTTTACATCTTGTTTCTTAAAATATTTTAACGTTTCTTTAGCATTTTTTCTTATATTATCTTTTATAATAATAAAACCAATAACATCACTTTTTTTAAATTCTTCATCTTTAGAACTTACTAATGAAATAATTCTATATCCTTGTTCAATATATTTTAATAAATAATTATCATATTTACTTATTTTTTCACCATTAATATACTCTAAAGCTCCAAGAGCAAATATCTCTTTATCACAAATTATTTTACTACATTTTCTAGATGATGAAAATGGAACACGCTCCTTTATCTTCATAGTATCTTTTTTTTCAAACTTTTTCTTTAAAGCAATATCCGTAGCATTATTACTTTCATCAATAATCATATTCCCTATAATCTCTTCAATATCATATTTATCATCTAATTTAACAATATCGACAACTTCCATAGTACCATCAGTAATTGTACCAGTTTTATCTAAACATAAAACATCAACACAAGATAACATTTCAATACCGCTTAATTTTTGAATAATAACATTTCTTTTACTCATTTTTATTACTCCCACAGTAAGAGCAATACTAGTTAAAAGAACTAATCCTTCAGGTATCATACCTATAACACCTGCAACAGTAGATAAAATTGCTTCACTATATGTTTGATGTGAATGATAATATTGAGTAATAAACAAAAGAACACCAGTAGGAACAATCAAAAATGTAACTATCTTTAAAATTTTATTAATTGAATTCATTAAATAAGATGAGTTGTCTTTAATGGTACTTGCTTCCTTTACTAAATTACTAGCATAGTTATCCCCACCAACAGATACAACCTTAGCATAACAATTACCAGCTATTATAACACTACCAGAAATTAATTTATCTCCTTTTTTCTTAATAACAGCATCAGATTCACCAGTAATAACAGATTCATCTACCTCGCACATACTTGCTTTTTCAACAACCGCATCTACTACTACATCATCACCTGAAGATAAAAACATTAAATCATCTAAAACTAATTCATTCTTATCTATTTCCTCAATTTTTCCATCTCTTTTAACTTTAACCTTTGTTTGATTAAAAATAGTTAAACTATCAAGAATACTTTTAGCCTTAATTTCTTGAAATACTGCAATAAGAGTATTAAATATTATTGAACCCATAAACAAAGCATTTTGAATTGAACCAGTAGTTAATACTAATATTAACAACACAACATTTAAAATATTAAATAAAGTAATTGTATTAGATAAAATTATTTGCTTAGTAGTTCTAGAATACTTTACTTCTACATTGTTAGATAAACCATTATTCTTTCTATAAATAACTTGATCTTGATTTAGACCATCCATTTCTATCACTCCTTAAAAAAGGACATAAAGTCCTTATTATCTACGAAAACTGTATCCAAAGTTAAATATATTTCTTGGATTAAACGAGTTTGGATTAAAATTATTATGACTTATTCCATCTGCCATTGCAAAATGTAAGTGAGCTCCACAAGTACAATAGTCATATCCACCTTTACCTGCAAAAGTAATTGGGCAATCCTTTTTAGGCATTGCAGAAGTAGTATATCCACCAACTATACCAATAACAGTATTATTATTAACTTCTTGACCAACATAAACATAGTATTCTAATAAATGCATATACGCTGTTGTATAATATTTGCCATTAACATAGTGATTAATATATACCATATTTCCACCACACCAATAATGGTCTATTATTTTAGCAACTTTACCAGGTGCAGCAGGATAAACAGGAGTACCTTGACTTTGTGCTAAATCTATTCCCCAATGACCAGAAGAAGGAGAATACTCACTTGTAGTCCAACCACTTCTTAAAGGAAACTGCCATCCTCTTGAAGACACTATAGTCTCACATTCAGTAATGCTTTGATTTCTTCTACAACCATTTGCCTCATATTTTTTAATATCATTTTCAATACCCTTTATATCATCTGCCAATGAAGAACCAGCTTCCGTTTGCTTAGTAATATTTGCTCTAACAGTATTAGCTTTTTCAAAATATTCTTTTCGTTGTTGTTCTAACTTTTTTTGTTTATCACTTAAATTAACTTTCTTCTCATCTAATTCTTTAATTAACTTCTCTAAATCATTAATTAAATTATTATTATATTCACTCATTTGACTAACAACTGCATACCTATAAATAAAATCAGTATAATCATCTGCATCAAATAAATATTCTAAATATGTATTACCACTACTAGAAAGTTGTAAAAATAGTAAATAATCATTAGTTTCCTCTTTTTTATTACTTATTTCTTCTTCACTTTTTTTAACTTCATTTTCAGCATCTTTTATTTCATTTTGTGTATTAGTAATATTTTTAGTAATTGTAGCAATATCACTATTTAATTTAGCAAGTTCTGATTCTGATAATTTTTTACCTTCATCAGCAGCATTCTTTTTTGCTTTTAAACTTGCAAGTTCATCATATAAATCTTGTAATGTTTTTGCTTCAACTTTATTATACGGAATAAACATAAATATAAATAATATCATTATAAATAAAACTTTCTTCTTCATATGTTATCCTCCTTGTAATAATTATATATTATTAATCAATAAATATCAAGTGTTTTACTAAAAAAGATTATGTAAATTCTCCCATAATTAAAAGAAAAAAGTAAGAAATCTTACCTTTTATCTAATTCACTCTTTAATATAATATTTGCCATTTTAGGATTAACTCTACCCTTAGATTTTTTCATAATTTGACCAATAAAATAATCAAATACTCTCTTACCATTCTTATAATCTTCAACCAAATTTAAATTTTCATTCAATACTTCATTAATTAAATTTCTAATTTCATTTTCATCAGTAATTTGACTAAGTCCTAATTCTTCGATTAATTTATTAGGATCTTTATTATCATTTAATGATTTTTCCAATACTTCTTTAACTTGTTTAATGTTAACTTTACCAGAATTTAATTTATTAATTAATTCTACTAACATTTTAGGAGTTAAATATATTTCAGCAATAGTTTTTTCTTCTTTATTTAAATATCCCATAATAAACCCTGCTATCCAATTAGCCATTTCTACTGGATTACCACCTTCATTAATAGAATTATCATAAAAATCAGATATCTCTTTTTCTTTTATTAAAGTATTAGCATCCTTAATAGATAATTTATAATCATCTAAATATTTTCTTTTTCTTTCGTGAGCGAGTACTGGTATTTCTTTTTCAATTTTCTTTATCCATTCATTAGATAATTTAAATTTAGGAATATTTGGTTCAATAAAATATTTGTAATCAATAGCATCAACTTTACTTCTCATGAATATAGTAGTCATACTAGCTTCATCCCATCTTCTAGTTTGTTGTTCCATTTCATCATATGTACCATTTTCTTTTAAAGAAATTTGTCTTGCTATTTCATAATTTATCGCATCTTTTACACCACTAAATGAGTTAACATTTTTTATTTCAACTTTAGTACCCCAGTTTTTAGAATCATTTTCATCTAAACTATCATCCATAATAGAAACGTTAACGTCACATCTGATTTGACCTTTTTTGCTATCTGCTTCAGATATATTAGCATATTGATAAACTAATCTCATAGTTTCAAGAAATGCAATTGTCTCATCAGCACTTCTAAAATCCGGTTCAGTAACTAGTTCAAGTAATGGTACTCCTGCCCTATTATAGTTAATTGTAGTACAACTATTATAATGAGTAAGCGAAGCAGAATCTTCTTCTAAGTGTATATTATTAATTCTTACATTTCGTATTTCACCATTATACTCATACTCAAAATTACCATATATTCCAATTGGCGCAGGTTTAGTTTCCTGTGTAATTTGATATCCTTTTGGTAAGTCTGGATAATAATAATTTTTTCTTTCAAAATAAATATATTCAGGTTGCTTACAATTTAAAATAATACTTGCCATAAGTGCTTTCTTAACCGCTTCTTTATTAACAACAGGAAGAGTACCAGGAAAAGCCATATCCAAAGGTAAAACATTAACATTAGGAATATCTTCATAAGAATTTTTTGCTCTAGAAAATGCCTTTGTATTAGTCTCACTTATTTCACAATGCATTTCAATTCCTATCATCGCTCTATAATTACTCATGATTTACCTCCTTTGCAATTTGATTTTTATAATTCATTGTCCCCTCAATTGCATAAGCAATATTTAAAACATTACTGTCATCATAACATTTACCAGTTATATTAACCCCAACCGGCAAGCCATTAACAAAGCCATCCGGAATAGTAATCGAAGGAAAACCACCAAAATTACCTATTTGTAAATGCTCATCTAAAATATTATATTCATCACTAATCATTTCAACTTTATCATCAAACTTTTTCGCTGGACCAGTTCCAACAGGAAGAATAACTGCATCATACTCTTTAAATAAATCATTCCATTTATCAACAATTAATCTTCTAGCACGTTGTGCATTATAGAAATATCTATTTTTATTTTGAGCCTGTAATACATAAGAACCAATTATAAATCTTCTTTTAATCAATGGAGAAAAACCATTAGTACGATAATTCTTCATCATTTCAATATAATTATCACCTTCAGCGCGAGGGCCAAAAATAATACCAGTTAAATTAGACATATTTGAAGTCGCTTCAGCACAAGAAATAACCATATAAACTGAAGATACAGCACGAAGTAATGATTTATCAACAGATACTTCTTCAACATTCATTCCAAGTTTATTGCATTTTTTTATAACATTTTTAAAATTTTCTAAATGAGTTTTCAATTCATCGTTAGCATTAGGATACATTGAAATATCACATATTTCTTTAACATAGCATAGTTTTTTATTTTTAACATTACTATTTAAAGATTTAAATAAATTAATATTTGAACTATCCCAACTAGTCATATCTCTTTTATCTTTTCCTTTCATTGCATCCACAACAATAGCAGCATCTTCAACACTTCTAGTTAAAACACCACATGTATCTAAACTACTTGCAAACGGAAATAAACCATATCTAGAAATCATACCATAAGTAGGCTTATATCCAACAATACCACAATAAGCAGCAGGTTTTCTAATAGAGTCTCCAGTATCACTACCAGTAGCATAAGGATAAACACCACTTGCAACTGCACAAGCACTTCCAGAAGACGAACCAGCACACATTCTACTACGATTCCAAGGATTTAATACCTTGCCTGTATGACCAGTAGTACCGGTACCTCCCATACCAAATTCATCGAGTACAGTTTTATTAACCATAATAGCTCCACTACAACTTAAATTATCAATTGCAGTAGCATCAAAAAATGGAACATAATCTTTTAATGTATTTGAAGAACCAGTACTAAGAATACCTTTTGTACTATAATTATCTTTAACACCATAAGGTATACCTGATAGTAAATTATCATTTACTTCACTTTTTTTAATTTTATCCTTATCCAAAATAGTAACAAAAGCATTACAAGCATTTTGTACTTTCCTAGACATTTCTAAAGATTCTTCAATTAAATCTTCAACAGTAACTTCATTATTAATTAAAGCATTATGTATATCAACAATTCCTTTATTCATATATTTCATTTTATCCCACCACCTTTGGAACAGATATCTCTCTATCTATTACTTGATCAGAATTAGAAAGAACATCTTCAATTGAAATAGATTCTTCAACAATATCATCATCTAATTCATAAACAAAATCATCTAAACAATGTGACATAGGAGTAACATCATCTATACCTTCTATTTTATTAATAATATCAATATTTTTATCAATAATATCAAATTCATCAAGAACCATTTTATTTTCTTCATCTGTAAGACCAATTAATAATTTATCAGCATAATCATTAACCATTTCTTTTGTAAATTTCATAATATCCTCCTTAAAAAAATAACATCTATCAAGGGATAAATGTATAATCTCTTTTAACAAATAATATTTTAACAAATATAATAGATAAAGTCCATAGATATCAAAAAAATAATAAAAAAATCTAAATATCAACAAACATTTAGACATAAAAAAATATTGGCAACGACCTATTTTAGCAAAACTCACTATCGTCGGCGCATAAGTGCTTAACTTCTGTGTTCGGGATGGGAACAGGTG
>CAJMAC010000014.1 GCA_905211265.1 uncultured Eubacteriales bacterium | reverse complement strand
ACCACTTTCAATTAAATCTACAAATGATGGACACGCTAACTCTTCTAATAGTATGGATAAGTCAAATTACCAGAGGTAGAAATGAAATATTAGCATTAGCCCATATTGGAATAAAAGAATATAAAAAAATAAAAAAGTGAGAAAAATATCGACAGTTACAATTAAGTATATGGCGATAGCAAATAAGTTATATCAAAATGGTATTATATGATGTTCTGTTTTGTTGCGTATAAAATTAGCATTAAATATATATTTACATAGTTTTTAATATTATAAGTTGATTAGTTAGTAATAAGGAAAAAAAATAATGTAAAAAGCCGAAACTCAAATGACAAAACTATTGACAAATACTATATGTTTGTGTATAATACACAACCAAGAAAGGGGAAATAAAATGAAATATGATTTAATTAAAATTTTTGAAAGAACAATAATTGACAACAATGATAATGGTGAAATAATAAATAAAATGATTAAATTTAATATGATTAATCTTAATGACTTATTAGAAAAAATAATTAAAACTAACAATGGTGAATACATTTATAGATTTGCTCTTCATATAGAAGGTGCTCCAATAGACAAATTAGTAGAAGCTATTATTAAAACTAATAATAATTACTACATTTATTTATTTGCAAAGAATGTTAAAGATGCTCCGATTGATAAATTAACTGATGCTTTTATTAAAACTAATAATGCTAATGATATGAATGATTTTGAAAAGGCTATTAATATTTATTTATTTGCAACAGATGTAGAAAATACTCCAATAGATAAATTAGCAGACGCTATTATTAAAACTAATGATATTATGTACATTTATGGATTTGCAAAAAATGTTGAAAATGCTCCAATATGCAAACTAGCAGAGGGTATTATTAAAACTAATAATGCTAATGCCATACTTGATTTTGCAAAAAATATTAAAAATGCTCCTATTGATAAATTAGCAGATGCTATTATTAAAACTAATAATGCTAGATACATTTATTTATTTGCAAGAGATGTTGAAAATGCTCCTATTGATAAATTAGCAGATGCTATTTGCCAAACTGGTGATACAAACTTTATGTTTGCATTTGCAAGAGATGTTGAAAATGCTTCAATAGATAAATTAGCAGAAGCTTTTATTAAAACTAATAATGCTAATGCCATGGTAGTTTTTGCAAAAAATATTAAAAATGCTCCGATTGATAAATTAACAGATGCTACTATTAAAACTAATAATGCTAGAGACATTTATTTATTTGCAAAAGATGTTAAAAATGCTCCAATAGACAAATTAACAGAAGCCATCATCAGAACTAATGATTACAAATACATTAATTTATTTGCTGAAGATATTGAAAATACTTCTATCGATAAATTAGTGAATGCTATAATAAGCTCTAATAATGCAGAGTACATTTATTACTTTGCAAAAAATGTTAAAAATGCTCCTATTGATAAATTAGCAGATGCTATTATTAAAACTAATAATCATTACTATATTCATTCATTTGCAAGAAATATAGAAAGTGCTCCTATTGATAAACTAGCAGATGTTATAATAAAAACTAATAATGCTAATGCCATGATTGATTTTGCAAGAGATGTTGAAAATGCTCCTGTTGATAAATTAGCAGAGGCCATAATTAAAACTAATAATGCTAATGCCATACTTGATTTTGCAAGAGATGTTGAAAATGCTCCTATTGATAAATTAGCAAATACTATAATAAAATCTAATGATAAAGAGTATATTTATTATTTTGCAAGAGATGTTCAAAACGCTCCTATTGATAAATTAGCAGAGGCTATTTGCCAAACTGGTGATACAAACTTTATGTTTTTATTTGCTAGGGATGTTAAAAATGCTCCTATCGACAAATTAGCAACAGTTATTGCAAAAAATATAAAAAATAATAAACCATTAACTGATGATATATTATTTACTAAACCTAAAATGAAATTGAATAAAAAAATTAAGTAAGTAACAAAACACTTACTTTTTTTAATACCTAATACTAGAAAAAATAATTAGAACACTCTAATTACTTAAATTTTTTTCTTTTATTATAATATTATCTTTAAAATTAAATAACTTAATATTATTTAATACTTTATTATCTAACTTACTAAAATATAATTCTATACTACTATTACCTTCATTTTTATCTAATTTTATATTATCAGCCATATCAATAGTTTTCTTATTTATTTTATCTTTAATTAATGGATAATGTGTACATCCTAGAATAATAGTATCAGATTTAATCCTAGATACATAATTACTTGTATCTATTTTTTCTATATTACCACTTTCAATTAAATCTACAAATGATGGACACGCTAACTCTTCTACTAAAATATTAGGAAGTAATTTTTTAAATATATGAGAATTAATAGTTCTTGAGGTAGCAAATACTCCAATACTTTTATAATTATTTTCTTTTACATAATTAATTGTTGGACTAATTATATCTATAATTGGTATGTTATATGTACTTTTTAATTTTTCATAACAATTTGAACTTACTGTACCACATGCTATTACTATTAATTCTACTTTTTTACTTATTAAATATTCTATAATTTTACTAGAAAGATTAAATAATGTATCTATATCTTTTTCACCATAAGGTATATTTATAGTATCTCCAAAGTAAATATAATCATTTTTAGGATACTTACTAGCTAATTTACTAAGTACTGTAAGCCCTCCTACTCCTGAATCAAAGACTCCTACTCGCATTTTTTCCTTCTAATAAACTGTCATTTAATTCTTTCATTTTAGATAAATATAGTTTATATTTTTCATTACTATTTAATATATTTGCTTTTTCTAATATCTCTTTTTCTACTTCTAAAAAAGATAAATCATTATTATATTCTAAGAATACACTTTTATTTTGTAATTTCTTTATTTCTTGTAACAAATTATTTATTTCTTCGTCATTTTCTATTATAGAACATATCTCTTTATACTTAGAGTAAATATCACTATTTAATATTTCACTAGTGTTCATCTACTAATACTCCATCTAAACTCCATGTTTTAGCATCAGTTATTTTAACATTTACTATTTTTCCTAAATATTTATCATCTGCTTTAACATTAACTAATTTCATTGTATCTGTATATCCAGATAAGTTACCTAGTTTATCGCTATGATCAGTTAATAATACTTTTACTTCTTTATTTAAATATTTCATATTATTTTCTTTAGCACATTCATTAACTAATTCATTTAATTTAGCAAGGCGTTCTTTTTTAGTTTCAAGAGTAATAGCATCTTCCATTTTAGAGGCAGGTGTACCTTCTCTTTTTGAATAAATAAATGTATATGCTAAATCATATCTTAATTTTCTTACTATATCTAATGTAGCATTAAAGTCTTCTTCTGTTTCATTTGGAAAACCAACAATAATATCAGTACTTATACTTACATTTGGTATTTTAGATTTTAATTTATTAAATAATGTTGTATATTCTTTTATAGTATATTTTCTACCCATTTTCTTTAATATTTCATCACTACCTGATTGGATTGGTAAATGAATATATGGCATAATATTATCATATTTACTTATTACTTCAATCATTTCATCAGTAAAATCCCATGGATGTGAAGTTACAAATCTAATTCTATCAATATTAGTTTTAGCAACATCTTCGAGTAAATTAGCAAATGTATAATTAGCATCTAAATCTTTTCCATAAGCATTAACATTTTGTCCTAATAATGTTACTTCTTTATAACCATCTTTAACTAATTCTTTTACTTCATTAATAATATCAGTATTTAATCTACTTCTTTGTTTACCTCTTGTATAAGGAACAATACAATATGTACAAAATTTATCACATCCATACATTATATTTACCCAGGCAGTATATTTTGAATCTCTTTTTACAGGTATTCCTTCATAAACATTTCCTTCGATAGAAAAAACTTCTAATTCTTGAGTTTGTTCTTTTAAGTTATTTAATAAATATGTAGGTATCATATGTATATTATGTGTTCCAAATACTATGTTAACCCATTTATATTTATCTTTTAACATATTAGCAATACCTTCTTCTTGAGCCATACAACCACATAACATTGTAATAATTTCTGGTCTTGTTTCTTTTAAATGTTTAATTCTTCCTAACATACCAGTTACTTTATTATGAGCATTTTCTCTAATTGCACAAGTATTTAATATTATTACATCAGATTTATCCATATCTTCATTTTTTGTATATCCTAAATCTTCCATAATTGCAGATATATTTTCACTATCATGAACATTCATTTGACAACCATATGTAATAATATGATATGTTTTATTTTTACCTATATTCTTTACTTCTTCAGGAATATTATAAGCATTATTTACTATATCTACTTTATTTTTTGTTCTAACTTTTGCTTCTTTTAAATTAGGTAAATTCATACTTTTCACTTCTTTCTAATTAACTGTTTACCATGTAAATAATTATATTCACTAGCAAATTTATCATTTTCCTTCTTTTTACAATTTATATATTCTACCACTTCTTTAGTAGTAGCTTCTAAAATATAATGTTTCTTATCTGATACTGTACCTTTGAATAATTGTTCATAGGTTAAATATTGATTAAATCCGTCGCAAGCTCTTCTACCAGGTGAAGTAGAATGAGAATAAACATCATAATTTAAGCCTTGATGACCTTCGTTAATAATACTATAATAAGCATTCAAATAATTATCTCTTATCATATTAAATATTTTTTTAATCTCATTTTCACTTATATTTGTTTTTGATAAATTAAGTAATCTATCTACCTCACTATTAACTATATTATCTGTTGGAAACTTATGATTTCTATATGTATAAATCAAGCCTCTATCTAGAAAATATTTTGGTGCTAAATGATTAACAAGTAACATTGACTCTTGAATAATATTTGCAGATATTGATTTATCTGTATACATACTATGATGCCATATAGCATTAGAATTAATAGTATTTTCTATAAAACGATACATTTCTTTTGCTTTATTTTGACTTCTTAATTTATAAGAAAGTAAAGCAATATTTTCTAACATTTTACCTGTTTCAACATCTAATTTTTCTTGTTTATTTACTTGTTTATAAGATAATCTATTTCTAACAGTAATAATACCTTTATGTATTTCTAGACTCTCAGGATTAATATTGAATGATGGATCTGCAAATACTTTATATATTATTACATTTTTACTACTATTAGGAAGTAATGAACATAAATTATTAGCAATTGATTCATGATATAAATTAATATTTTTATCACATAAATAAATTGTTTCTTCTTTTTTTAAAGCATCATAAAATGTATATGAACCATAAGGAATTAAGGAAGGTATATCTGTTATTGCAACATAATAACAAAAACTACCATCTTTATTTTTAACTAAACTAATTGCGTCATCCAAGCATAATGCATCTTCATCATCAATAGTTATAAAATTGCTATTAAATTTCTTTCTACCACTTACATCAAAAACAAAATCATTTAATTCTTCGATTGCTTTGTCATGTATTTTAGTAGTTACATGATATTTTTTTTCTAAATCTTTCGCATCAATTAAATAATATTCATCAAATCTTTTTAATATTTTTCTAACATGATTCTTATTCTTACAGAAACTTCTTTCTAATAAATCAATATATTTTTGTCTTTCACTTTTAATTAATTTATCTTCTAGATATTTAAAAAATAAATTTATTACCTCATAATAATAATCAATTAATTCATTGGTTTCTTCTAAAGAACAATAATTATCTATAACATTAGTAAATAAATCATTACCATAATCATCTTTTTTATTTAAAATATTATTTTCTGTTTTAAGTAATAATTCTACCATATTAATATTTCTTTCTTCAAAAAGAAGGTAATGATAAAAATTAAATATATTTAAATTATCAACTTTTTCTCTACTAATATTTATTTGTCTATTTAAAGCAATAAGTCTAAACTTAATATTTTTAAGTACTTTATCATCAATATTTGCTTTAATACCATTTAATTTATAATTTGCTTCCCTTACAGCATTATTAACTATTTTATAATCTATATTATCACTAGTTTCTACAAATAATTCGATATTAGACATAACTAAATCTATCTCTTCATGAGTACTATTTTTAAGAGACTCTAATAAAACATTAAATATTTCTTTTATAACTTCTTTATAGTCAACATTTAAAAATACTTCTAAATCTTCACAACAAAAATTTTCTTTAAGTAATATACTTTTTATTTGCTTATTCATCATCTTTAAATTCATCCTCACTAAGTATTGATAAGAACGCTTCCGAAGGTATTTCTACTCTACCTATCTGTTTCATCTTCTTTTTACCTTCTTTTTGCTTATCTAATAATTTTCTTTTTCTAGTAATATCTCCCCCATAACACTTAGCTAAGACATTTTTTCTCATTGCTTTTATGTCACTTCTTGCTATTACTTTACTTCCTATTACCGCTTGAATTGGAACTTCAAACATTTGCCTTGGTATTATTTTCTTTAAATTATCTACAATTACTCTTGCTCTATTGTAAGCAAAATCTTTATGTACAATAAGAGATAAAGCATCTACTATTTCACCATTTAACATAATATCCATTTTTACTAAGTTGCTTTCTTTATAACCAATTATATCATAATCAAATGATGCATAACCTTTAGTATAACTTTTTAATTTATCAAAAAAATCATATACTATTTCTGATAAAGGTATTTCATAATGAATATTAACTCTTTCTTTATCTATATAATCCATATTTATATATGTTCCTCTTTTATTTTGACATAGTTCCATAATTTTACCAATATATGTGCTAGATACAAAGATATTTGTTTTAATATATGGTTCACTTATTGATTTTATTCTTACTTTATCAGGCATTTTACTCGGATTATCAATATATATTATAGATTCATCAGTAAGTACTATTTCATAATTAACTGAAGGACTTGTAACAATTATTTCTATATTAAATTCTCTTTCAATTCTTTCTTTAATTATATCCATATGAAGTAGTCCTAAGAAACCTGTTCTAAAACCAAATCCAAGTGTTGAAGATGTTTCAGGAGTTGTAATTAATGATGAATCATTTAATTTTAATTTTTCTAATGCTTCCTTTAACATTGGATATTTAGTAGAATCTATTGGATATATACCACAATATACCATAGGTTTCATAGGCTTATAACCTGGTAATGGATTTTCTAGATTATCAGACTCTAAAGTTATAGTATCTCCTACTTTAATATCTGAAATACTCTTAATTGAGGCAGTAATAAAACCAACTTCCCCAGTAGATAGACAAGAAGTTTTAGTTTCTTTCATTGTATTATAAAATAAATCTACTACTTCATAATTAGCATTTGTAGTAAACATTCTTATATTATCTTTATTATGTATACTACCTGATACTATTCTAGCAAGTATTACTACTCCACGATATGAATCAAAATAACTATCAAATATTAGTGCTCTAAGTTTATTATCATGATATTTTTCTACTGGATGTGGTATTCTTCCAATAATTGCATCTACTAATTTATCTATTCCTACACCAGTTTTTGCAGATACTAATAATATCTCATCTTCCCTAAACCCAAATGTTTCTACTAACTCTCTTTTTCTAGATTCAATATCAGCATTTGGTAAATCTATTTTATTAATAACAGGTATTATCTCTAAATCATGCTCCATTGCTAAATAAACATTTGCTAATGTTTGTGCTTCAATACCTTGGGCAGCATCTACTACTAAAATTGCACCTTCACATGCTGCTAGGCTTCTACTTACTTCATAAGTAAAATCAACATGACCTGGAGTATCTATTAAATTTAAAATATAACCATTATAGTGTGTTCTAACTGTATTTAATTTAATGGTTATACCTCTTTCACGTTCTATATCCATATTATCTAACATTTGATCTTTAAGTTCTCTTTTATCTACTAATCCAGTATATTCCATAATTCTATCTGCAAGAGTACTTTTACCATGATCAATATGAGCAATAATACTAAAATTTCTAATTTTTTCTAAGTTCATAACATCAGTCCACTTCTATAAAAATTATAACACATTAACTAATATAATGTAAATAAAGATACGTGTTTTTTCTTATTTTTTCTAATATTAAAGTTGCTCATCTTGATAAAAACTATAATAATTACCATTACCTATAATTATATGATCAACTAAACTAATTCCATGTAAATCACCTATCTCTTTTAAATGTTTAGTTATCTCAAAATCTTCCCTACTTGGAGTAGCATCTCCCGAAGGATGATTATGAATACATATAAAACTAGAAGCAGAAAGAAGATAAGCTTCCTTAAATATATCTCTTGGATGTATTAAAGATCTATCTAATATTCCCTTACATATCATTTTTTTATCAATATATTTCTTATGAGTATCTAAATATATAACATAAAAACATTCCTGTTTTTCATCCTTAAATAAATAATTAAAATATTTAACAATATCACTAGGATTTGCATACATTACCATCTCATCATAATTATTATCTTCATATACTCTCCTTCCTAATTCAATCGCAGATATAAGTTCAATAGCCTTAACCTTACCAATTCCTTCAATATCAAGTAAATTATTAATTCTCATATTTTTAAGTTCCTTAATATCCTTAAACTTACATAAAACATTATTTGCTATTTCCTTAACATTATATTTCTTACTACCAGTCTTAAGTATAATAGCAAGTAATTCCTCATTAGATAAATTCTCAACCCCATATTTAATTAATCTTTCTCTTGGCTTTTCATTATCAGGTATATTTTTAAATTTCATATTTTTCTCCTTCCATATTTCCTCAATATAATTATTATAAAAAAAAATCAATTTTACTTCTTTTCTTATAAAAAAAATACATCTTGGTACAAATATTACCAACAATGTATTAATTTTAATCAAAAATTTATAATTTTTTTATTAATTTTCAGCATTAGCACAAGAAGAATCTACAGTAACAATATATGGATCCATTACACTACCATCTCCTCTTGTATATTTAGCACATGCTTTAATGCTTAATACTGGGCGAACAGAATGTCTAGAATCTGCACTTGCACCACTATGTATTCCACCAACTTGTTGATTTCCACCTGCAGTATTATAATTATTAACTGTTATTATACTTGCATAACATCCTCCGGTATCTCCAACCCAACTAGATGGTGACATTGTTAACCATATTCCTGCTATTCTATTATCATCTGGTACATATGTTTTTCCACTAGATGATGATGTTCCAACAGTTGGATTAGCAATTGAATACCATGGATATGGTCCACCAAGACTATCAGTACCATAAATTGCTCCAGCATATACAAGTTCATCAGCATTTATTAATGCTATAGGATAAGTTAAGTCTCCATTTCCTCCACTTGCTGTACTTACGCTGAATTTATCTTCAACTGCTTGTTTACTCTCAAATAATCCTCCTGTCCCATTTCCACCACACTTATAAGTTGGTGTTTTATTAGAAGCTCTAGTATAAGAAGCATATGAAAAGGCAGCATCATTATCAGTATAGGTTCCACTTCCAACACTTCTATCTGCACAATATATTGCAGTTTTACTAACATACTTATCATATGAAGATAAAATTTTATCTTTATACCAATTATCAACAGTCGTTTTTATATTACTAGAGTTTGTATTTTTTCTATTATTTGCTAAACTTCCAGGTATACCATACATATAACCTGCATTCATAGAATGATTTCCAGGACAAGTACCAGGATTATCAACATAATTTACTTGAGATGCTATAAATGCATAACCACCTGGATATACTTCAAAAACTGAGTTAGTATCTACAGTTGCTGAATATTCTGTTCCAGTTAATATAAGCCTAATACTTCCATCTTCATTTATTCTTATTATTCTCCAATAATAATCTCCAAACTTAACCCAATTATTTGAGGGATTTCCTGAATAATAATAAACATCTTCACCTATTCCATCACCATTAATGTCCTCAGTCATTTGTGATGTTAAAGAACTACTTTGTTTAAATATTGTTCCTGTAGTATCAGTAGTATACATTTTAGAAAAATCTGTTCTTGTTGATATCGTTGGATTATCTATTAATATTTGCTTTCCTAATGAGCCAGTTAAAATAGGACCTTTTTCAACAAGTATATTTCTATTAAATAAATATTTTTTGTTATCTTTCCCTTTTACTGTATAAGTTAATATATGTGTACCCTCAGATAAAGTAGATGTATCAGTAATCGAAGTACCAATAATTGAACATCCTGTTGTTGTATTATATTCACAAGTTAATGTTGTATCGCTAGTTAAGTTTACATTTTGTCCATATTTTACTACTAAATCTCCAGGAAATGTTAAATTAGGTATTGAATAAATTATTATTTGGCTTATTCTAACGAAACCATCACCAGAATGTCCTTTTTCTAATTTACCATCTTTGTTTTCAAAAGTTGTATTTCCGTCATATATTTTTGTGTCAGTTAAATAATAATTTGAATTCAATAAATTACCTGATGGATAATTTGAGGCAGTTGATGAAGTATAAACATAACCTGAACCACCGCCAGTATAGGTACGATAATCTGTAGAGTCACTTCTATTTGTTCCTGAACTACCACCACCATACCAGCCACCACCTCCGCCTGGAGATGCATATTTATAATTTGTAGACCTTGGATTAGCGGAAGCTCCTACTCCAAACGAACCATTTGTTCCTGCGGATGTTGCTGTTCCACCATAACCTGATACACCATATCCTGCGCTTGTTCCCCCACCATAATAACCAGAATTATTATTTGATGAACCTGAACCTCCACCTGCTACTATTACTCTTGCATATAAACTATCTTGTCCTATTCTTATATCAGAAGCTCCTCCACCTCCAGTTACATATGAATATGTACTACTAAATCCTACTGTTTTAGCACTACCTCCACCATTAAATCCTCCTGCTGATGTTCCACCTGTTGTAGTACTATGTGCACTACCTTGGCATCCTACATAAACATATATATTTTGGGATTCTTTCAATGTTAGTGTTCCAGTAGAGTAACCACCTTTTCCGCCAGTATAAGTTGTACTATAACTTCCTCCTTGCGCTCCCCATGTTTCTAATATATATATGCCTGCTGAAAGTGTATCACTTTGTACCGCTTTTGTACAGGAATAAGTTTTTACTGTATTTTCTGTCGGTGTTGTAGCATTTTCTTTTAAGACATCTTCTGTTACTAATAATGCTTCGCTAAAACCATCAGGTATTAATATTTTATTTGTTCCTAAATTAAGTTCATTAGTTAAACTTCCTTTTACTCCAATATATAAAGTTACTGAAGTGCTATTATCATTAGTTATTCCCACGAGTAAATTTATATTACTACTTGAAGATAGTGAACCACTACTAGGATTACTATTTCTTTCAGTATATAATCCTATTTGTATATTATCACTATTACCTTTAACTATTTGATACCACGCTCCATAATAAATATTACCATTATATGAATTAACTACATTAAGTTCAATTAATTTTGTTTCTCCAGCTGGCACTGTTACAACTTCATATTCTGACATACTTTTACCAATATCAAGTGTAGCAGTTATACCTACTACATCATTTATTGTAGTAGAAGCAGTAAATAATGCATAAGTTGTATATATTCCTAGTGATACTAAACTTACTACTATAAGTAATATTAAATATGATTCTTTTATCTTTAGTTTATTCATAAATACCTCCGTACTTTTTTATTCTTTTTTATACTATATATTCATAATAAAATGATAGCATAATATTTATTTTTTATCAAGTATTTTCCTATATATTTTTCTTTTATTAGGCAAAAAACAATGTCAATTTTTAATATATGCCATACACTATATTAGATATGAAAAGGAGGTAAAATACTTATGTATTATTACGGAGGATATAGCGGTGGATCAACTGGATCTTGTTGCGGTGGAAATAGTAATTATACATATCCACAATATGGTTATCAAGGATATGGATATAGTGGAGGATACTCTTATAGCGCTGCAATTATATTAGTCTTATTCATATTATTAGTAATAATAATTGGAAGCCGCATAGCAGTTTAATAAAGGGAGACTTCCCTTTTTTTCTTTTTTATGATACAATATATAAGAAAAAGGAGGGATACTCATGCTTAAAACAAAAGATATATTAGATGAAAAAGACAAAAGAGTCAGAGCAAAGAATGAAGAAGTTACTTTTCCAATGTCAAACGAAGATAAAAAAATGATTAAAGATATGTTAGAACATTTAAGACTTAGTCAAATTGAAGAATACTCAGTAAAATATGAACTTAGACCAGGCATGGGACTTGCAGCACCTCAAGTTGGTATTAATAAAAGATTTTTTGTAGTATGTCATGAATATGAAGATGGTAAATTTAATGACTATGTATTAGTTAATCCTAAAATTATATCACATTCAGAAGAACTTATATATGCTTCAGAAGGCGAAGGATGTTTAAGTGTAAATAGAGATGTTGTAGGTATTGTACCAAGATACGCTAGGGTTACTATCGAAGGTTTTGATGAAAATGGTAAAAAAGTAAAATATAGAGGTCGTGAAGATTTATCTATTGCTTTTCAACACGAACTAGATCATCTAGAAGGTATATTATTTTATGACCATATTGATCCAAAAGATCCATTTAAGAATAAAGATTTAATGAGAGAAATTTAATCTCTTTTTTATTTTATTTAAAATAAAAAAAGATGAAATTAATCATCTTAAAATTTAATCTTACTATTTATATAGTCTTCTACTTCATCAATATTTAATTTAATTTGTTCCATAGTATCTCTATCCCTAATAGTAACAGTATTATTATTTAATGTATCTTCATCAATAGTTATACAGTATGGTGTACCAATCGCATCTTGTCTACGATATCTTTTTCCAATTGAACCAGATTCATCATAACTAGTCATAAAACTTTTACATAGTTTTTCATAAATTTCTTTTGCTTTTTCACTATGATATTTTTTAACTAATGGTAATACTGCACATTTATATGGTGCTAGATATGGTATAAAATGCATTACTTCTCTTTCTTCACCATTTTCTAATGTTTCTTTTTCATAAGAATTAAATAATATTGCAAGTACTGTTCTATCTAATCCATAAGTTGATTCAACAATATATGGAATATATTTTTCATTAGTTTCTGGATCTAAATATTCTTGACGTTCTCCACTATATTCTTGGTGACGAGTTAAATCATAATTAGTTCTATTATGTGTACCATTTATTTCTCCCCATCCAAAAGGAAATAAATATTCAATATCACAAGCAGCCTTTGCATAGAAAGCTAACTTCTCATGATCATGAAATCTTAATTTCTCTTCAGGAATACCTAAATCCATATAGAAATGTTTACCATAATTTTTAAAGTATTCATATAACTCCATATCATTTCCTTCTTTACAGAAAGTTTGATATTCCATTTGTTCAAATTCAATTGTTCTAAATGTAAAGTTACCTGGAGTTATTTCATTTCTAAATGCCTTACCTATTTGACCAATACTAAATGGTAATTTAGCTCTCATACTTCTTTGAACATTAAGAAAGTTTACATATTCGCCTTGAGCATTCTCTGGTCTTAAATATACAACATTTTTATTATCATTAGTTACACCACGATATGTTTGAAACATTAAATTAAATTCTCTTATATCAGTAAAATTACTTTTACCACATTTAGGACATGGAACTTTATTTTCTTTAATAAAATTCATCATTTCTTCTTTACTCATAGCATCTCCAATAGAACTATTAGTAAAATCATTTATTAAATTATCTACTCTATGTCTTGTATTACAAGATTTACAATCTGCTAAAGGATCAGAAAAACTTGATACATGTCCACTTGCTTCCCAAACTCTTGGATGCATTAAGATATCTGCATCAACCTCATAAGCATTTGCACGCTCTTGAATAAATCTCTTTCTCCAAGCATCTTTAATAGCATTTTTTAATCTACTTCCAAGTGGACCATAATCCCAAGTATTTGCAAGTCCTCCATATATTTCACTACCTTGAAAGATAAATCCATAATTTTTACAATAATTTACCATTTCATCCATTCTAATTTCTTTCATATTTTCACCCTTCCTAAAAAATAAAAATTCTTAAAACACATAAGGACGATTATTAACCGCGGTTCCACCTTATTTATTCTAAGAATCAACTTTATTTTTAATCGCTGTTACAGATTCCACCCTGCGTCTTCGCTTTTCTTATATATATCATTTTATCATTATTTTTCTATTTGTCAAGTTATTTTTTTAATACTTTTTTCTTTATATCACTTACACTAATATTTGCTCCATAACTATAACTATTTATAATATCTTCATAAGTTTCCATAGTATATATTCTTTTATCAAAATGTGATGGTAAATTTATTTCTTCTTCAGTTTTCATGAATAAATTATCATCTGAATCCAAAATATATACTTTATCTTCATCATTAAATATTCTTATTTCATGAGATTTACTATCATTTACTAATAAACATTTACCATAATTTACAGGTAATTTATTATTATTATTTAATTGTTCTTTCATAGTATTAAAAACGCTATCTGATACTGTATATACTATAAAATTATTATTTCTACATAAATCAATTATATTGTATATAGAAAGATCTGTTATATTAGTTTTAGTATCATCCGATATAATTGTTTCTTGATTTCTAACATTATTATTTAAAGTTAAAAATTTTGTATTAGATAAAATTTGACTCTCTAATTCTTCGCATACTTTAATTTTTTTATTATAATAATTCTTTATATTTTTTACTTCACTTAATATTCCCACTGAAGATATTTTTTCTGATAACATTTTTTTATTTAATTCATCAGTATATCTTTTAGCATCTTCATAGTTATCAAATACTTTATTTACTATTTTTCTATTATAATCTTGCCAATTATATTGCATATCATATTCGCAAGTTCTATTATTTAATGAATATGGAAATGTTACTTTATATTCTTTTCTTGTCTTACCATTCATTAAATATTTTGTTATTTCTTCATCTAAGAAACATTTTGTTACTATATATATAGGTATATCACTATAATTATAACTATCATATACTTGCATTGTAGTATATCTTATTGGTTTGTTATTTTTCATACTTAGCCTCCTAAAAAGATTATAGCATAAACATATTAAAAAAAGAAAACTATTAACTAATAGTTAACAGCTTTTATGATGCATAATTATCAAAATATCCTTGAATAAATACTACAGGTGTTCCTTTATCTCCACTTCCACTTGTTAAGTCACATAATGAACCAATAAGGTCAGTTAATTTTCTTGGTGTAGTTCCTAAACTAGTATTTTTTCCTTTCAAATCATTATCTTTATGTTTAATTTCTTCTTTTATAGCATCTTCTAATTCTTTACCACGAAGGTTATCATATTTATTATCTGAAATATATTTTAATTTTATTTCATTCGGAGTACCTTCAAGTCCTTCAGTATATGCTGGAGATACTACTGGATCTGCTAATTCCCAAATTCTTCCTACTGGATCTTTAAATGCTCCATCTCCATATACCATTACTTCAATTGTTTTTCCAGTTATTTCTTTCAATTTATTTTGAATATCATGAACTAATTTTTCTCCTGAAGTTGGGAATAATTTTAATCTTTCTTCAGTTGATTTATTTGAACCTAATAACCCGTATTTTAAGTTGTATCTACTTCCATTTATACTTTGACACATAATATCATCTAATCCATAAATAGTTCTTCCACCATTATTTTTTAGTATTTCTTTTGTTTTACTTCTTGTATGAATATCACAAGCAAGTACATCTTTTGTATAATTTAATATTGTTTTTGGATTATTTGAAAATACAAAATCTACTTTACAATTTTCTTTTTCACATACTTCTGTATAAAATTTAACATAATTAACTCCAGTAAATGTATGTGTAATATTACCAAAATATTTATTATATTCTTCAAGTGTTAAAGTATCACTATATGGATTAATATTATATTTATCAAGTAAGCTATCATCAAATAAATGGTTACCTACTTCATCTGATGGATAACTTAATTGTATAGTTATTTTATTTACTCCACGAGCAATTGATTTTAATATCATAGAAAATCTATTTCTACTTAATATAGGAAATACAATTCCTATATCCCCACTTGGAAATTTATTTCTTATATCTTCCGCTATTTCATCAATACTTACATAGTTACCATCTGAAATTGATACAACTGCTTCAGTTACTGCTACTATATCTTTATCTTTAAATTCAAAGCCTTCACTTTCTTTTGCTTTAAGTAGACTATCTACTACTATATCACAAAGGTTATCTCCTTCCTTTATTATTGGTGTTCTTATTCCTCTTACTACTGTTCCTACATATCTATCCATTATTCTTCCTCCTCATTTAAGTTTGTTCTAAACTCTTTTAATTCATCAATAAATGTATCTATTTCCTCATCATCAGTTATTTTATATAGTCTATCTTTTTCTTTAAGTAATTCTTTATAACTAATTATTGCTTCTTCTTCTTGACGTTTTTCATAATCAGTTAACTCTATTGTTTGTGGTTCTACTTCTTCAGCTAATCTTTTAGAAATTTCTTCAATAAATTCTTGATTACTCATACTAGAACTATTTTCTTCTAATTTAGGTAATTCTTTCTTTATTTCTTTTTCTTCGAAGTCTAATTTTTGTTGTTCTATTTTCACTTCATGTTTTGGTTCTTCTTTGACATAACTTGTTACTTTTACTTTTGGTATATCAACTGCACTTTTACCAATATTAACTGGGGAAGTTTGTCCACTTTGAGATAAACTTTTTAGTACATTTCTTGTATATGGTGCAGTAATCGAAGTATCATTATCAGGTAAATCTTTTAATATTTCATTAATTCCTTCTTCTTCAGGTTTACTTAAAATATCATCTTCATATAAATTCTCATTTAATTCATTTAAGATATCTACTTTTTCATTAGGTACTACAATATTATCTTCTTCTGGTTTATCTTCTTTAATTATATTAATATCTTCATAGTTTTCAATTTTCTTATCATTAATTATATCTTCATCCATAATTATATTATCAATATTTTGTTTATTTTTTAATTCTTCACGCAATACTTTATTTTTCTTCATTAAACTACTTGATAAACAAATTAAAAATATAACTATAAAAATTATTCCTACTACTATAATAATATCTAAAGTATCCATTTCACTAAATATTTTTAATAGCCCCATAAACTCACCTCTAACTACCATATTACAACAATAATTTTAACATATTTTATAATAATTTGTAAATAGAATTACACTAATTAGACAGAAAAATAATATTGAAACAATACTTTGGTTCAATATTACTTTTTAATAACTTATGAATAAGGTATTAAAAAGCCTTGGAATAACTTTTAAGTTATGTAAAGGAAAATAGTAGACTAAATCTACTATTAAATATCTCTTAATTTACCTATGCCACTATTATTAATATCATCTATTATCTTATTAAATACATTCATTACTTCTTCATCAGTTAATGTTCTACTAGGATCATTAAATGTTAGGGAATATGCAATTGACTTTTCATTTTCTCCAACATTACTTCCTGTATATACATCAAATACACTTATATCAGTAAGCAATCTTCCTCCACTTTTCTTAATTATTTTTTCTAATTCTAAAGATGGTGTATTAATATTAGTTACTATTGAAATGTCTTTATTAATTACAGGATATATTGATGAAGCCTTATATTTAATAGGTTTTACTTCTTTGATTAATTTATTTAATTCTAATTCAAATACATAAACATCTTCTTTTACTATACTTGGATGAATTCTACCAATTATTCCTACTTCTTCTTTATCTACTAATATTACTGATGATATATATGGATGCATATTAGTTATATCTTTTACTTCATATGAATATCTATTTTTAAGTCCTAAATAATCTAATATGTTTTCTAATACCCCTTTGATTAAATAATAATCTACTTTTACATTTGATTTAACTATATTATTAGCAATATAATTACCTTTCATAAGTACTGTTATTAATGTTCTTTCATTATAAGCATTATCATAAGTTTTACTTATTTCATATAAACATATATCATTTACTTTTCTTTTCTTATTATATTCATAAACATTAATTAATGATGGAATTAAAGTAGTTCTTATTACTGATTTATCTACACTCATTGGATTAGGTAAAACAGTATTTGTAAGATTTTTATAATTAAACATACTAGCCATTTCAGGACTTACTAAGGTATAAGTTTTAGTTTCATTTATTCCTAGACTTCTTAATCTATGAGATATTAATTTTCTATATTTAACATCTCCTTTGTATTCACCTTTTTTAATTCCTACTTTTGGTAATGTTGATACTAAGTTATGATAACCATATAATCTTCCTATTTCTTCGGCAATATCATTAACATTAGGGTCTATATCTAATCTACGGAAAGGTATAGTTACATTAAATGTTTCACCATTTAATTCATAATCAAATCCTAGTCTAGTTAACTCTGTTTCCATATCGCTTGTACTTATTACTATTCCTAACATTTTATTTACATCATGGGCAGTAAAACTTACTTTCTTTTCAGTTTTATCTATTTTATCATAAGATACTATTCCACTTAATACTTTTGCATCTGCATATAACTCTAATAATTGACATGCTCTATTTATCGCAGACATTGTATATTCAAAGTTTAATCCTTTACCATATCTAATTGAAGCCTCACTCTTTAAATTTAATTTTGAAGCAGTATTTCTAATACTAACAGCATCAAATATTGCAGACTCAATTAAAATAGTTTTAGTAGTATCTTCAATTTCAGTATTTTCTCCGCCCATTACTCCAGCAATACATACTGGTTTTACTCCATCAGTTATAACTATATCATTACTATCTAATATTCTTGTTTTTCCATCAAGTGTTACTATTTCTTCATTATCTTTAGCATCTCTTACTAAAATATTATCTCCAAGTGAAGTTTTATCAAAGAAATGTAATGGTTGACCAAACTCTAACATTACATAGTTAGAAATATCTACAACATTATTAATAGATCTCATACCTACAGATACTAATCTTTTCTTTATAAAATCAGGACTTTCTTTTATTTTTACATCTGTTACCATTTTAGCTAAATAATAAGGACATTTATTAGTTTCCACTTTTAAGTTAAAATGAGAATTAATATTATCTTCTATTTCTTTATAATTAATTTCAGGTAATTTAACTTTTCTATTTAATATAGATGCTATTTCATAAGCAAATCCTATATGATAATAACAATCATTATTTCTATGTTTATGAACATCTAATTCATAAACTGTATCTTCTAATCCTAAGTATTCTAATGGATCAGTGCCTACTTTAGCGTCATTACCTAATTCTTCAATTCCTTTATTATAATTTTCTTCTGTTTTTTCTTCTAATCCTAATTCAAATAAAGCACATAACATACCATTTGATTCTACTCCACGAATCTTAGAAGACTTTATTTCAAAGTCTCCTGGTAAAATAGCACCAGGTAAGGCTACTATTACTTTAAGCCCTTTTCTTACATTTGGAGCACCACATACTATTTGTTTAACTTCACTGCCTATATTTACTAAACAAACATGTAAATGATCTGAATCAGGATGAGGATTACATTCTAAAACTTCTCCAATTACTAAATTATCAATATGATTAGTAATTACTTTTTCTACATTTACTCCTGCTTTTGTTATTTTAACTGCTAATTCTTTTAAATCTTGATCACTTATATCTACATAATCTTTTATCCAATTTAAACTTATCATATTATACTTCCTTTCTATCAAATACTTCTGTTTCTCTAAGGTCAGTATTATAAAATGTTCTTATATCATTAATACCATATTTTAACATAGCAAGTCGTTCTGCACCAAAACCAAAAGCAAATCCTGTCCAAACACTTGGATCATATCCACAATTTCTAAGTACATTTGGATGAACAATACCTGCTCCTGCAACTGTTATCCAACCAGTATTTTTACATAAACTACATCCTTTTCCATGACATACGAAACAACTTATATCAGTTTCTACTGAAGGTTCTGTAAATTGATAATAACTTGGTCTAAATCTAGTTTTAACTTCACTACCAAATAACTTTTTAGCTATTTCATCAAATGTTCCTTTTAAATCAGATAAACTAATATCTTTATCCACTAAAAGTCCTTCTATTTGCATAAATTGATGTGAATGAGTAGCATCATCATCATCTCTACGATATGTTTTACCAGGACATATCATTCTAATAGGTATTTCTCCTTTGCCTTCTAACATAGTTCTTGCTTGAACTGGTGAAGTTTGACTACGAAGTAATATTTCATTATCTTTTAAATAGAATGTATCTTGTGCATCTCTTGCAGGATGTCCTTTTGGTATATTTAATAATTCAAAATTATATTTGTCTTCTTCTATTTCTGGTCCATCTACTACATCATATCCCATAGACATAAGTAATTCTTCTACTTCTTCTATTATTTTTTCTAATATATTTGGACTACCTTGTTTTATTTTAGTCGCTGGTAATGTTATATCTATTTTTTCACTAATTAATTTTTCATTTAATTTTATATCTTCTAATAACTTTAATTTTTCTTCATATTTAGTATTAAAAGTATTTCTTAATTCATTTATAAGTAATCCATATTCTTTTTTATCTTCATTACTTATATTTTTAATATTACTAGATAACTCTGTAATAATACCTTTCTTTGACATATACTTATTTTTTATTTCATTTAAATCATTTAAATTATCTATATTAGATAAATCATTATTTATATTATCTAATACTTTTTTTATTTCTTCTTTGTTCATTATAATTGCCTTCCTTCTTATATAAATTTAATAATTCTTCATTTGTTACACCATAACTTTTTTTAAATTTCTTACTACTTAAAAATAGTTTTTTATAACAAGTATTATCTACTTTTATTCCTTTATTTATTAAGTAATCATATCTAATACTTGTTAAATTTAGACTTTGCATTAAATATTTTGGTTTTTCTATGAAGATATTTAACATATTTAATTTACTTAATAATTCATATTTATTATTTATATTATCTTCTTTTAAAGATACAATTTGAGGAAATTTATAAAATACTATTTTTACTATATTTTTATCTAATCCTAAATTACATAAATTATTTAATCGATTTATTATTAATTCATTACTTAATGTATAATACTCTGGATATACAGTAGTTATATATATTATTTGTTCAGGTTTATAACCTAGAGTATTAAGTAAGAAATTATATTTATTATCCATATTACCATTTAGACTATAATCTAATGATATTACTGATTTAGCACTTGTTAAAACTTTTAATGCATCAGTTAGAGAATATCCTTTTTCACTAAACCATTTTATTTTATCATTAATAGTATTATTATCATAAGATACTATTCTAGGATTTTTAACAAATAATTCTATTAAATCTTTATTTTCTTTTAATTCAGTATCCTTAAAATAACTATTTAAATACTTTAATGAATCTTCAATATTATTTTTACTAAGTAATAATAAATTAGGATAATCAACACACATCTTCTTTACTTTTATGTTATCTATATTAAAAGTAGTTAAATATTTTATTTTATCTTTAATATATAATTCATCTTTAGTAAGTAATCTTATATTATCTATAATCATTTTCTTAGTATTACTTTTAAATAATTTTCTTAAATTATCATAATTAGTTTTTAATACATTAACGGGATAAGTTAATATTCTAGGATAAGTTAATATACATATTTTTATTTCATTATCAGTTAATTTTTTATTTGATAAAAATTTATATAACTCACTAAACCGATTACTAACAGTATTTATATTATAGTTATCTACTTTTATATCATTTAATATTTTATTTAATTCATAAGTAGTAAAAATTTTATCCATAAATCCTCCAAAATAAAAAAAGATGATACCAAAGGACGAATATAATCGTGGTACCACCTTAATTGCTTCTTTTAAATTTTAACGATATTTCACCGACTAAACTCCAAGGGTGAATTCATACTTAATAATTTATTGAAATCTCACCATCTTCAACTCTCTTTAAAATTATTTTATAAGTATTACTATTTCCTTATCATTATTTATTATTTATTATTTATACATTTTATTAATCTTTTTACTTCAGTTGGTTGATTAGTTAATATATCTTTTCCTTTATATTCACTACCTAACCAATTAGATACATTATATCTATAGCAAAAATCAAATATACCATATTCCAATACTTGTTTAAGATCTTTTGTACCTTCGAATGATTTTAAATAATTTTGGTAATATTTTACTAGATATGCTGGTTCAATTGACGCAAGTAACATTTTTTCATCATATCCAATATTATCTAAATTAACTCTACCCAAGAAAATATCATCAAGTAATTTACTTTGTTTATAAGTAAATCTATATTTAGGATTATCTATTAAGACTTTATTTAATCTTGTTATAGTTTTATTCATTACTGAAACATTACTTAAAGTACCTTCATCAAAATAACTTAAATTATCTAATGATGTATCTAATGGTTTAGGTTCTCCAATTAATTTTAAACAAAAACTTGGATCATACTTTAATATTTCAGAGTATTGCATTTCTTCAGGATATAATGTACACACAGCTGAAGCAACATCATAATTTTCCCTTAAATATTTATATGCAGACTTTAACATTCCTTTAGCAGGAGTATTTACTCCTTCAAGAATTAATCTTTCTACCACTTTTGCTACTAAATATCTATAGATATTACTTCCAATATCTTGCATTAAATATAATTCATCCATTGTTGGAACATACATTTCTTTCATACTTTTCTCCCCCTTAAAACAGATAGTATAATAGCACATTAATTATATTTTGTCAAATTATATAGTCATTAATTCATTTTCTTTTTCTTTTAATTTTTCTTCAACTACCTTATTAAATTTATTAATTAATTCTTGAACTTCTTCATTACCTCTTTTTTCATCATCTTCAGGTAATTTTAAATTTTTTAAAGCAGTATTAGCATCTTGTCTAACATTTCTTAAAGCAATTTTTGCTTCTTCAGCCATATGGCGAACTTGTTTAACAAACTCATGTCTTCTATCTTCAGTTAATGGTGGAATTACTATAAATATACATTCACCATTATTATTTGGAGTTACTCCAAGATTAGCTTCAAATATTGCTTTTTCAATACCAGATAAAATACTCTTATCAAAAGGTTTAATCATAAGTTGTCTAGCTTCTGGAATACTTATATTTGCTAAACTTTTAATTGGAGTTGGTACTCCATAATATTCTACCATTACTCCATCTAACATACTAGGATTTGCTCTACCTGCTCTAACAGTAGTAAATCTTTGCTCTAAGTTAGTAATTACATTTTCCATTTTACTTTCTGTATTAATAATTATTGTTTCCATATTTCCCTCTTTCCTTATAATAATTATATCAATTTAAAAATATTTTGTCTATAATTTTTTTAAAAAAAGATGTAAGATAATTTTACTTATTAATAATTTACAACAAAAAGGACTAAATTTATTTTTATTAGTCCTTTATCTATATAAACGAGGGAAATATTCCTACGTCCCACGACACTATATATTATGAAAATTATATTTTATTGTGCATATATTTTCATAATTTATGTTGGGTATGTAGTTGTTTTATATTTGTACTATCTAATTTATTATATTTATTTTCATTAATAATAATACTATTTTTTTATACTAGTTCATACTCTCTAACAGTAATTCTAATATCACTACTAGTATTCTATTACAAATCTATTTTCTTTTCTACATATAATTATTCCAATCGTATTATTATTAATTTTTTTGATATTTCTATCTATATAATTCATATATTTTTGTACTTGAGAAATATATTCTACTTTAAATTCAGTTATTTTTAGTTCTACTACTACATAAGCATTGTATTCAATATTAAATAATAATAAATCTATTTTATGATATGAATCACCTATTTTAACTTTATATTGACTTCCAACGAAACAAAAACTATTTCCAAGTTCTTTCATAAACGATTCAATGTCCTCAAGGATTAAATTTTGTAATACTTTTTCAGTAATTATTTAATTTTAGCAATTCTCGATAATGAAACCAATTTAATTATGAACGCACTGCGTTCACTTTTTCAATTCTAAATAGTAAATATAATTTTCTCATACTCATAAAGATTTCTGTAACTATATTTCTTATCATTTATGAAAAGCATCTTATACTAATTTTCCCGACAATGTCGGAACTTTTAAAATTATTAGATAAAATTGTCACATATATCTCACTTTACCTACTTCATAAAATAATTTATCAGTTTTAAAATAAATATTACCTTTAATTCTATTTTTCGAATAATCTTGAATTTTTCTAGTTGTATTTGAACCAATACTAACCATTTTGTTCTTAAAGACAAAAAGGCCTAAAAATATAATAATTACTTCCTTATTCATCTATATGTTTAATTTTTTCGAATATTTTTTCAGTATATTCTTTTATTTCATTCATTTAACCATTCTCCCCCTTTCTAAGGACTATAAGTTTTAATCTTATACCTATTTTTATTTAAGTCTACTTTAATACTTCCTTCTATATCAGTTCTATAAATATTAGTATTTTCTAAATTATTTAAAGTTAATATACTTGGATGATTATATATATTATTTCTACCAACAGAAATTATACTATTTACTACATTTAATTTATCTATAAAATATTTACTACTGGAAGTATCTGACCCATGATGACTTACTTTTAAGAAATCTATTTTATTTAAGTTATAGTTATTAACCAAATACTTTTCAACATTACTTGAAATATCTCCAGTAAACAAGAAATTATAATTATAATAACTAAAATAAATTACATTACTATTATCATTCTCATTATCATATATTTTATCATTTAAAAAATATAATCTAATATTATTAATATCTATATAATTAACACTATTATAATATTTAATATTATTATTTTCTAAAACATTAATTAATTCTTGTTCTAGTTCATTATAATTATCTTTATTAAAAATAACATTATCTACTTTAAAATTATTTACTAAATTAATAGATTCTCCCATATGATCATAATCTCCATGAGATAATATTAAATAGTCTATTTTATTTTTACCTAAACTTTTTAAATAAGGAATAGTTTTATTATTACTAATATCACTATATATATTACCTCCAGTATCCATTAATATTACATTAGATTTATAAGTTATTATTATTGAATCTCCTTGACCTACATCTAAATAAGTAACACTTAAAGTGTTATCTATTAAGTAAAAGTATTTATGTATTAAAATTATCATTAGAATTGTTATTATATATTTTTTATCATACATATATAGTATTAACAAGATATAGTATATTATTATAAATATTATACTTGGTTTACTAAAACTAATATTTAATATATTTATGTTACTTAAAAATAAAGATATAGTTTCAATTAAATTAATTAACTTATATAAAATATTATCAATACTAGGAATAAATAAACTAATTATTGATATTGGCAATATAATAAATATATTATATATTTTTAATATAAAATTAAAGATAAAACTTATAATATTAATATTATAATTAATAGATATTACTAAGGGAAAACTAACTAAAAAACATAAAAAACTTATATACAATTTATTTTTCTTTTTATTTAAAACCACAATAAAAAATATAATTAAATAAGATAAAATAAATGATATATCTACTACATAATAAGGATTAATTAAAGATATTATAATAAATATAATTAGCATTAAGTCTAATCTTTTTATATTTAAATTAAATAATTTATTTACTCTATTAATAATAAACATAATTAAATATCTTAATACTGATACACTTTTATTTATAATTAAAACATATGATAATAAAATAATTAAAGTTATTATAAATTTATAATAATTATTATAACTTACTTTATTTAATAACTTATTTAATAATTTAATATAAATAGCAAGATATATAGTAGTATTAAATAAATAACTAATACCATTATTCATATAACTAGTTTTTATTTCTTTATCTATATAACTCTTATTATTTAATATTAATGAATATATATAAGAACTACTTTTATTTAATTTATTAATTCTAGATACTATATTATTTTTTATATCATAGAAAATATTTGTATTATAACTAATTAATTCAATATCATTTGCATTTATTATATAGTTAATATTATACATTCTTAAATAATTTTTATAATTAAACAAATTAGGTATTGTATTATTACTAGGAGTAGATATAACTCCCGATACTTTAATATAATCTCCATAGTTAATATTTAATTCATTAGTAGTTTTATAATTAATTAATAATTTATAATTAGATTTAATAGTAATTTTATAAGTATCATTAGTATATTTATAATCTATAATTTTACCATAAAATATATTACCTTCCAAATTAGGAATACTATCATATTTTATATATATAAATATATATATAAGACAAATAATAAATAGTATTTTAAATAAATATCTAGACCTTAATATATTCTTTAATCTTATTAAATAATGATTCACTTATACCACTTACATTCATAATATCATTAATAGTATTAAATTTATTTTTCTTTCTATATTCAATTATATTATTTGCTTTTGATTCTCCAATACCAGGTAAAGTTAATAGTTCATCAATAGTACAAGTATTAATATCAATTAATTGATTGTTATTGTTATTATTATTTATATCTACATCACTATCTATATATACTTTTTCATTATTTTTAGACTTTATTACAATAACCATTTCATCAGTAACTATTTTAGATAAATTAATATTACTAGTATCAGATTCCTCGGTTAATCCTCCGGCTAAATTAATAACATCAATTACCCTTAATCCTTTTTTTATTTTATATACATTAGGATTAATAACTTCCCCTTTTATATCTACATAAATATATTCTTCTTCATCATTTATTTTATCATTATTAACAATAATATCTTCTTTATTAACTTTATAATTAACATTATTATCTTTTAACTCTCTTTTTCTTATTATTACCATTATACAAAAGATAATAAAAATTATAATAGTAATAATATAAATATACTTCCTAATATTTTTCATATACCTTCCTTTCTTATTTCCCTCAATATAATTATTATAAAAAATATTAAAAAGTACTTCTTTTTTTATAAAAAAAATACATCTTGGTACAAATATTACCAACAATGTATTAATTTTAAGCAAAAACTTATTTTATTTTAGCTCATTCAATGGTAGCAGTTATTACTTCATACTCTGTTAAACTTTTACCTATATCAAGTGTTGCAGTTATACCTACTACATCATTTATTGTAGTAGATGCAGTAAATAATGCAT
>CAJMAC010000013.1 GCA_905211265.1 uncultured Eubacteriales bacterium | reverse complement strand
TAACAAAGATACCTTATTATCATATAATACTAAAATAGATATCTATGCATCATCCATAGGACTAGGAGCAATGGTAACCTTTGTAGGACTATACCTAGGAATAATCTTCTTAATATCAAGTGCAGCCATACTAGCCTTAAAAGAATTATCTGAAAGTACCGATAACAAAGAAAGATTTAATATGTTAAGAAAAATAGGAACAGATGAAAAAATGATAAATAAAGCTTTATTCAATCAAATAGGAGTATTCTTCTTATTTCCATTGTTATTAGCAGTAATTCACTCCATATTTGGAATAAGTTTTGCTAACTATATCTTAAAAACAATAGGAACAGAATCATTACTATCTTCAATAATTTTAACCGCAGTATTTCTAGTAATAATTTATGGAGGATATTTCTTAGTAACATATTATTCAAGTAAAAACATAATAAAGGAGAGATAAAATGACTTATGCGCTACCAATAAAAACAGCCTTAATAATCTTTCCTTTTTTATCTATATTTATAACAATACCATATATAATATATGAATATCATCATTATGGATCAATAAATAAATTAAGAACATTAATAGTATATTCCTTTATTTTATACCTAATGACAATGTATTTCTTAGTAATATTACCCCTTCCAACCAAAGAAGAAGTAATAAATATGAAAGCAACAACTCCTCAGTTAATACCATTAACATTTATAAAAGATATATTTGAAGACATTACCTCATTAAAACAATTTAGTATTATAAAAATATTAACTATGTCAAGTGTATATACCGTAATATTTAATGTAATAATGTTTATGCCACTTGGAATATATCTAAGATACTATTATAAATGTTCTTTAAAAAAAACAGTATTACTTAGTTTTCTTATATCCTTATTCTTTGAATTAACTCAATTAACAGGATTATATTATATCTATCCAAAAGCATATCGTACCTTTGATGCAGATGACTTATTAATTAATACCTTAGGAGGCCTATTAGGTTATTTAATAATAAAACCAATGCAAAAGTATTTACCTACAAGAGAGGATATAGATAACAAATCATTAAAAGAAGGAAAAAATGTATCATCACTAAGAAGAATAACTCTTTTTCTAGGAGATATATTTACTTATTCATTAATAACTTTATTAGTATCATTCTTAATAAATAATAAATATATAAATATCTTATTAGCAGTCCTATACTACATAATAATTCCATACCTTAATCATAATCAAACTATCTTTGGAAAAATAATAAATGTTTCATTAGAAGTCCCTAACCAAAGACTACTTAAAATAACACTAAGAACTATATTTATCTACTTATACTATTATGGAATAATACACATAGTAATTCATCTAGAAGTATTACTAGCCAAAAATATACCATCCTATATATCCTTAATAATTTCCTTAAACACAGCATTAATATTTTTAATCTTTTATATTTATAGCATTATCAAAGTATTAAAAAACAAACAATTACTATATGATAAAGTATTAAATATAAAATATGTAAGTACTATAAAATCAAATAATGTAGAGTAAATCTATGTTATTTTTTTCTTTATCTTGGTGAGCCTAAGGTCTCTAAATTAAAACTATTTTATTGTATATAAGATAGAATTAAACTAATAAATGTAAAGTTTACTAGATAAACTATGAAAATACAAATATAAATGATATAATATGTTTAAAAATGTTAATGTAATTTTTGAGGAGATGCTATGAAAAAATCAAATATTGAGTTATTTATTGAAAGGGTAAAAGTAGAAGCAAATATACATAAAATCATAAAAAAAGATTTAATCTATCAACTAATAGACTATTTTAAAAGAGATTATACTAAAATGAATTATCCACAAAATATAAATAATCCATTAGAAACAGTTCTTGAATTTTATAAAAATTACAATCTTGAATATTATGAAATTATTGTAGAGGGAATAAAAAACAATAAAATATTAATAGATAAAAACAATACAAAAAGTTTTATGGATACAAAAAATGGAAAATTATATATAAAACTTTTTAGAAATGATTTAGATGTCTTTATGCTTGCTCACGAATTTGCACATTATATTGATAGAAGTTTTAATCCACCAATTATTCCAAATAAATATAATTTTCTTTGCGAAGTATATTCATTTTACATTGAAAAGAAATTAGAAGATTGGTTAGATAATGAAAAAAATTATGAATTAATTAATGTTAAAAGAAATAATAGGATGTATTATGAATCCAAAATGTTAAGTGCAATAGAATCCATGATGTTTTATGAAGAATTATATATAAAAAATGGAAAAATAAGTATTGAAGATTTAGAAATCAATACAGTAAAAAAAGTAATGAATTATAATTATGACTTAGAAATCGGATTAGTTAATTACTTGTTGCGTTACCCTCTAGCAAATATTCTTTCAGACTATTTAATAAATAACAATATGATTGAAAAGGATACTGACATTTATAAAGTTTGTTTAAATACTAATTTGTACCAACTTATACCAAAATCAAATATTAAAAAAGAATTAATAATATAATGTTTGAACAAAAAAATAAAGATGAATAATATTACATTAAGATACTAAAAAGCAAAAATTAGTATCTTTTTATTTAAATATTTTTTAGTTTTTTAAGTTGTAATATTCTCTAATTTATGTTATATATATTATATAACAAGTAAGATTAATAAGGAGTAGGTATGGGAGATAAAATAAAATTATTACAAGAAATAATAGATAAATCAAATAATATAGTATTTTTTGATGGTGCAGGTACTTCGACAGATTCAGGAATAAAAGATTTTAGAGGTAAAAATGGACTATATAAAGAAAAAACAAAATATAATCCAGAATATTTACTAAGTGCAAATTGTTTTTATAACAATACTTCATTATTTTATGATTATTATAAATCTAATTTTAATGTCTTAGATAAAAAGCCTAATATAATTCATAAATACTTAACCACCTTAGAATCTAAAAATAAATTAAAAGCAATAATTACTCAAAATATTGATGGATTACATAAACTATCAGGTAGTAAAAATGTAATAGAAATACACGGTAGTATTCTAACTAATCATTGTATTAAATGTAATAAAAAGTATGATGCAAAGTATATATTTGATAGTAAAGATATACCTAAATGTACTTGTGGGGGCATAATAAAACCAGATGTAGTTTTATATGGAGAACAGCTTAATGATTATGAAAAAGCAATGTATTATATTTATAAATGTGATACTTTATTAGTCGCAGGTACTTCCTTAACTGTAGAACCTGCATCAAGTTTAGTAAGATTAACTGATAATAAAAACTTAGTTATAATTAATGATACAAAAACACCATATGACTCTTACGCAACATTAGTTATAAATGATAATTTAAGTAATGTATTTAGTAAATTAAAATAATTATGGAGGATATATGTATATAATAGAAACAAAAGATATTACTAAAAAATACGGTAAATACCAAGTATTAAATAAATTAAGTGTCCATATAAAAGAAAATTCTATTTATGGATTAATAGGAAAAAATGGTGCAGGTAAAACAACCTTAATTAGAATAATATGTGGATTACAAGATCCCACAAATGGAACATACTTTATTAATAAAATAGATAATAAAACTAAAGATATCTCCATTGTTAGAAAGAAAATAGGAGCAATAATAGAACGCCCTTCAATATATGAAGAAATGAATGCCAAAGATAATATAATTTGTCAAATGAAACTAGTAGGATTAACTAATTACCAAGATGTATCAAAATTTCTTGATGTAGTAGGTTTATCTAATGTAGGAAATAAAAAAGTAAGATATTATTCACTTGGTATGAAACAAAGATTAGGTATAGCCTTAGCTTTAGTAAATAATCCAAATATATTAATTTTAGATGAACCTATAAATGGATTGGATCCTGAAGGAATTATTGAAATAAGAGAAATAATTTTAAAATTAAATAAAGAAAAACATATTACTATTTTAATATCAAGTCATTACTTAGATGAATTATCAAAAGTAGCAACTCATTATGGATTTATAGATAAAGGAAGAATTATCGAAGAAATAAGTAGTGAAGAATTAAATAAAAAACTAACTAGTTTTATAGAATTAAAAGTAAATAACTTAAAAAGTTTTACTAACTATTTTAAAAATAATAATATACCATATGAAATAAAAGATAATAATATAATTAATATATACAAAGATTATAATATTCAAAAATTTATAACAGAATTAACTAATAACAACCTAGAAATAGAATCTATTACTAAAAAAAATGAATCTTTGGAAGAATATTATATAAACTTAATCGGAGGTAACAATAATGATTAATTTATTAAAATCAAACTTTTATAGAGTTAAAAAAAGTAAATCATTTCTAATTATATTATTTCTTTTTACCATTTTTTATATAATGTTATACTTTAATAACTATACTCCAAACTGTGTTAATTGTCCTAATCAATTAGGGGAAGTTTTCTTTGATTATACATTCTTAATATGTTTACTTACTCCAATATTTATATGTATATTTATAAATTCAGATTATAACAATGGTACAATAAGAAATAAAATAATAAGTGGTTATTCTAAAGTAAAAATCTATTTAGCTAACTTAATTACAACAGTTTTAGTAAGTTTACTTTATATGGTAATAGCAATTTTTACATTAACAATTATATCTTTCATATTTAATAATAGTTTTATAATAACACCTTCTAAATTTATATATTTATTTTTTAATAGTATCCTTTTAAATATATCAATATGTTCCATATTTAATTTTATAACAATGTCTATTTCTACTAAAAATTTATCTTCAATATATTCATTATCTCTTACTATAATGGCTTTAGTATTTACAAGTAATCTTCCATATAAAATAAGTATTTCATCAGGTATAAAAAAACAAATATTAACATTTATGTATGACTTTATTCCTTTTGGACAAGCATACCAAATAGTTAGTTTAACTGATAATTATCTAAAGATAAGTTTATATTCCATAATCTTAATAATTATAGTTAACATATTAGGAATAAATATATTTAAAAATAAACAAATAAATTAGAAAGTATCATATAACTATGATATATCCGAAATATTTAAGTAAAACAAATTGCACAAAATGTAAGCAATAATAATTAAAATTTTGTTATTTATTCTAAATTGATTATTGAATAAAAATATTATATATGATATCCTTAACCTATAAGGAGATAAGTAATTATGAAATGTGATATTTGTAGTTCAACAAAAAACTATGTAAAGAATCATCATCATGTATATACAATAAAAGAAAAAGAAATAACATTTAATTCTAAAAGAAGATTTTGCTCAAAATGCAATAACTTAGTTTATGATAATAAATTAGATAATATGGCCTCAAAAAAAGCAATACAAACATATAATGATAAATACGGAATAGATAAAGAAAAGATAATAGAATTTAGAAAAAAATATAATTTATCATTAGAACTTTTTTCTAAAATAATAGGATGTTCAAAAAAAACTTTAATAAGTTATGAAAAAGGAACATCTATACCTAATGATAAATGCCTTACAATAATAAAAAAATTACTATCAAATTCAAGTATTGAATTGTAAATAATAATTAAAATAATTTACTTAATTATCTATTTTTGGTATAATTAATATAGATATGGAGGTAAGAAATGATAAAATTAGTATTAGTAAGGCATGGACAAAGCATATGGAATTTAGAAAATAAATTTACTGGATGGACTGATGTAGGATTATCTAGTAATGGAGTTAATGAAGCAATTGAAGCAGGAAAGGTATTAAAAGAAAAAGGATTTACTTTTGACTTAGCATACACTTCAGTTTTAAAAAGAGCAGAAGATACTCTAACATATATCTTAAAAGAAATGAATGAAGAAGATATAGAAATAAGAAGAAGTTGGAAATTAAATGAAAGACATTATGGAGCATTACAAGGATTAAATAAAGATGAAACAAGAAAGAAATATGGTGATGAACAAGTATTATTATGGCGTAGAAGTGCTACAGTAAGACCACCAGAATTAGAATTAACTGATTCAAGATATCCAGGTAATGATCCTAAATATAGTAATTTAACTAAAGAAGAATTACCAAGAACAGAAAACTTAGTAGATACAATAAAAAGAGTAGTAGAATACTTTAAAGAAGAAATTGAACCAGAATTAAAAAATAATAAAAAAATTATAATTGTAGCACATGGCAATAGTCTAAGAGGATTAATTAAATATTTAGATAATATTAGTGATGAAGATATCATATCATTAGAACTTGAAACAGGTAATCCAATATGTTATGAATTAGAGGACGACTTAAAACCAATAAAACATTATTATCTAAAGTAAAATATTTACAAAAAATATAAAATAATATATAATTCTTTTAGAAAGGAAGTAATTATGATAAAAGAATTTAAAGAATTTATTAGTCGCGGTAATGTAATAGATATGGCTGTTGGTGTTATCATGGGTAGTGCTTTTGGTAAGATAGTAACTTCATTAGTTAATGATATCATTATGCCTTTAGTAGGAGTTTTAATCGGAGGAATAGATTTTACAAGTCTTAGTTTTAAAATTCAAAAAGCTGAAGTTAAATATGGAAGTTTTATTCAAAATATAGTAGATTTTTTAATTGTAGCAATATGTATATTTATATTTGTTAAAATTATAAATAAACTAAATACAATTGATGTTCTACATAAAAAGAAAAAAGAAGAAACAAAGAAAGAAGAAGTAAAAAAATCTAATGAAGAAGTATTGCTCGAAGAAATCCGTGATTTATTAAAAAAACAAAAATAATTTTTAAAAACTAATGACAAATTAGTTTTTTTTTGATATACTAGTACTAGATAATAAAAATAGGGAGGACGCTAGAAATGAACAAGACTTTTATTGCAAGTTTAGAAAATCATAATGTCTATTTAATTAGTAATGATGATGCATCTTTTTATTTGAATTGCCTAAAAGACAAAAATGAAACTACTAATATAACTATGGATATTGATTATAAAAAGAAAAATAGTATTAATGATATAGTAAATTATTACCAAAAAATAGATAATTATAATATTACCTTAGTAGTACCTACCGATAATTTTATAGATAAAAAAGATAAGTATAAAACTCAAAGTAATACATTATCTTCAGTAATTAATTTTACATATAAATTACTTACTAAAAATGGACTTACAGTAAAAAATAATATTAATATTATTAAACATAGTAATATCAAAAGTGAGTTTGTAAACTTCTTTATTAGTAAATTTTCTAATAGAGTAAGATTAATTAGTATTGATGATTTAGTAAGGGAAGAAGTACCATATAATAAAGTAAGTGCTGCCAATATAAACTTTGTTATAGGAAGACCAGAATTAGATTTAACAATAAAAGAAGATGAAATGCAAGAAATAATAGATACAACCAAAGAAGTAACAGAAAAACCAGCGAGTAATAAAAAAAGTCGTCTTGCTTTTGTAGCAACAAGTGGCTTTGTATCATATTATTTATTAGGATTTTTAACAGCAATTATTACATTATTAGTAATTACATTGTTAGTAAGAAGATAGATTTTCTATCTTTTTTATTTATATTTTACTAATTTTGTGATATACTTTTAATGAAAGAGCAGTGTATTATTATAACTTTAACGAGTCGTTAAGGGACGAGGAAAAAATAAGATATATAATGGTAATACTCCAATGAACTTTTCTATGTTTCACATAGCCACTTCGTTGCACTTTCGTTACAGTTCATTTACATATTACAATATCTTTAGTGCTCTTTATGGAGGTAATAAGAATGTGGAAATATATTGATAAAGATAAATCTAATGAATTTTTATTATCTCTAAACCTATTAGAAGGCTCTCTAATTGATAAAAATAAAATAATAAAATTATATTCAATTAGTAATAATATAGAAAAGAATTATAAAGTATACAAAATTAAAAAAAGTAATGGTAAATATAGAACTATATATGAACCAACTTATAATCTAAAATATATTCAAAGACAAATATTAAATAATATCTTATCAAACCGTAGTATTTCTAAATATGCCAAAGCATATAAAAAAGGTGTAAGCCTAAAAGATAATGCCATAGAACATATAAATAAAAAAATACTCTTAAAACTAGATATAAAACATTTCTTTGATAATATAACATTCACAGATATTTATAATACTTGTTTTGGAATAGAATATTTTCCTAAAAATATAGGTATGTTACTCACTTATTTATGTACTTATTATGATTATTTACCACAAGGAGCCCCAACATCAGCATATATTTCTAATCTTGTTATGTATGATTTTGATAATGTAATTGGATCATTTTGTGAAGAAAATAATATAAGTTATACAAGATACTCTGATGATATGACTTTCTCTGGGGATTTTAATCCTAGTATAGTTATTAAAAAAGTAAATGAAGAATTAAAAAAATTAAGTCTAGAATTAAATTATGATAAAGTAAAAATAATAAAAAATAATAATAGACAATCTGTAACAGGACTAGTAGTAAATAATAAATTACAAGTAAGTAAAACAGTAAGAAAGAAAATAAGACAAGAAGTATATTATATAAATAAATATGGTATTAATAGTCATTTGAATAAAATAAATTGTAAAGATAAAGAAAAATACTTAAATAGTTTATATGGTAAAATATTATATGTATTACAAATAAATAATAAAGATTTAGAATTTGTAGAATACAAAAAAACAATAAGAAAATTAATAAATTCATTATAGATAGATTAAGCAATTATTTGCTTTTTTTCTTTATGTATGCTAAAATATGTAACACTTTGAAAGAGGGAATATTATGAAAAAAGATAATATAATGGATTACTACTTAGGTAATAAAGCATATAATCTATTTTTACAAGGAATAATATATAATAATCCAATATATAGCGAAGGTATATTAGATAAAAAGAATATTAATGCTACTAAAATAGGATGTATTAGTAATATATTTTTAGCCATAAAAGAAGACTTAGTAAGCAAAGATAAAGAAGGTTATAATTCTAGAATATTAATAAGTGAACTAGAAAATAATGTATCATTAATTGCTACAAAAGAAAATAATGGTTATAGGATAAATAATTATTTATTTCCTGATGCTCCAACCTTAGTATCAGTTTTAAGAAATAAATTAGCACATGGATTATATACTATGGATTTAGAACATAATAGAATTATTTTTAATATTGAATCTAATGAGGTTATAATAAATATAGATAAACTATCTACTTATGTTATATCTTGCCTAAAATCTTACACCAAAGTAAATAATAGTAGTATTTACAAAAGAGATTTTGTTATTAATAATAAAGTTGACACTACTAGAGAAAAACCTATGAAATCTATTAATGAACTAAATAATTTTATTAAAAATAGTAGAGAAATAGAAATAATTCTAATTAAAAAAGATAATACTTTAATAAGTAATTATGTAGTTTGGGAATTAGAAAATATAATTGATGAATATAGAATAACTAAAAATAATAAATTATTAATTAATTTTGAAAATAAGTATAAAGATGAATACGATTTTAAATGGAATATAAAAAAATTAAATGATGATAAAACAAAAGAACTATCTAATTTTATCTTAAATATAATTCCTCAAAATATTACTTACACTGAAGAAGTAATGGTAATATTAAAAGAGTATGCATATAAGATGAATAATAACTATAATAAATTTAATGTCATAATGGAAAATCTAACTAATTTAGTTTTACTTGATGAAATAAAAGAAAATAATACTATTAATAGTAATATATTATTTAATAAATTAAAAGAAAAATATAATAATATATATATAAGTTATAATACTTTAATATCTTCCTCTATTGCAATGTTTAACTCTTTATTTAGCTATGCCAATGATGATGTATATAAAAATGATAATAAATATACCTTACTAGATAATAATGGACTAGATTATAGTAAATTAGATTTATCTTTAATTAATGTACAAATTAAAACTATTGATAATACTATTATTAATGAATTAAATATTAGAAAAACTGCTAAAGAAAAAGAATTAAATTTAATTGATACAAAAATAACCAAAGAATTAAATAATCTAAATATAGTTAAAAGTAAATCTAATACTAATGCAATAAATAATATAACTAATAAATTAACTAACCTTTATAATATTAAAAATACTTTGACTATAGAACACAATAATATAATAAATGAATTAAATATATGTAATAATTACTATAATAATAATATATTATATTTAGAAAATGAAAGTATAATAACAGGTATTAGAAATTCTATTGCTCATGGTAATTATGAAGTAGTACAATGTAATAATATAAATGATACTTATATAGTATTTAATGATATTTATGAAGGAAAACTAACTTTTAAAGGTACAATAAAAATATTAGACTTTATAGATTTAATTGATAATAATGCTATTGTTATTAATGAATTTTTAAATAATTTAGATAATAAAAAATATCAAATGACTAAAACAATGTAACTTAAAAATAGTTATATTGTTTTTAATATTCTCTCTTATTTGTGGTATAATAATAAGTAAGAAAGTTATGGTGATGCAATGTTTAAAAGAAAAAGACCATTAAATAGAAAACCTAGAAAGAAAATAGTAATAAAAAATATCTTTAAAGTTAATAGACCAATAAATAAAACACATAAACAAAAAGTAGTAATGAAAAAAGATATAGTAAGACCTATTAATAAAAAAAGAAAAAATATAAAAAAATATTTACCTGATATAATAGAAAAAAGATATGTATTTATAACTGTAGTTATAATATTATTATTTTCTGTAATTGGATTTAGATTAGTTAAATTACAAGTAATAGATAATGAAAAATACAATGAAAAATTAACCTTAAGTGTAGAAAAAACTATCGAAGGAACAAGTACTCCAAGAGGAAGAATATATGATAGAAATAATAACCTATTAGTAGATAATGAAGCAGTTAAAACAATTTATTATAAGAAAAGTTCTGGTATTAAAACAGATGATGAAATAAAATTAGCATATCAAGTTGCAGAAAATATCAATGTTGATTATAGTAAAATAACTGATAAAATAATAAAAGAATTTTGGTATCTAAATAATAAAGAAGAAGGATTAAAGAAAATAGCCAAAGAAGAATGGCAAAAAAATACTGAAAGAAAAATTACTAATGATGAATTAATAGAACTAATTTATTCTAGAATAACCGAAGAAGAATTAAGTAGTTTTAATGATATAGATAAAGAAGCAGCATATATTTATTATTTAATGAATAAAGGATATTCTTATGCAGAAAAAATTATTAAAAATAAAGATGTAACCGAAGAAGAATATGCTTATATTTCTGAGAATATTGATACATTGAAAGGATTTAATACAAAGTTAGATTGGGAAAGAATATATTTATATGGTGATACTTTTAAAACAATATTAGGTAGTGTTTCTTCAAATTCACAAGGTATTCCCAAAGAACTAGCTACATATTACTTAAATAATGGATATAGTCTAGATGATAGAGTAGGTATTAGTTATTTAGAATATCAATATGAAAATTATTTAAAAGGAACTAAAGCAAAATATAAAGTATCAAAGAATAATACTTATGAATTAGTAGATTCTGGAAGTAGAGGTAATGATATAGTTTTAACTATTGATATTAATTTACAAAAATATCTTGAAGAATTATTAAGTAGAGAAGTATTAAATGCTAAAAGTGAACCAAATACTGAATATTATAATCGTAGTTTTGTAGTAATATCTGATCCTAATACTGGAGAAATACTTGCAATGAGTGGTAAACAAGTAAGAAAAGATGATAATGGAAAACTATATGTAGTAGATTATACTCCAGGTGTAACTACCTTACCAGTAACCGCAGGTTCCGTAGTAAAAGGTGCTTCTATGCTAGTAGGTTATAAATATGGTGCCATTGATATAGGAACTTCAATGATGGATGAATGTATAAAAATAAAAGATACACCAGAAAAATGTTCTTGGAAACCACTTGGATATATTGATGATATTTCAGCATTAAAATTTTCTTCCAATTCATATCAATATAAAATAGCAATTAAAGTAGGCGAAGGAGAATATAACTATAATGAATCACTTAACTTAAATAAAGATGCTTTTGATAAATATAAGAAAATGTATGCAGACTTTGGATTAGGTACTAAAACAGGAATAGATTTACCTATTGAAAGTTTAGGATATTCTGGTACTTCAACATTGCCAGGACATTTATTAGATTATTCAATTGGACAATATGATACTTATACTCCAATACAATTATCTCAGTATATTAATACACTTGCAAATGGTGGTACTAGATATAAACCTTATTTATTAAAGAAAGTTTATGAACCAAGTAAAAATAATGAGACGTTCGGAGATATTTTGTATGATGCATCAAAAGTTGAATTAGGTAAAGTAGATGTAGAACAAAAATATATAGATAGGGTAAGATATGCCTTTAGTCAAGTAGTAGCATCAGGTTTAGGAGCAGGTTATATGGGTAATTATACTGATTCTGGTGGTAAAACTGGTACTAGTCAAAGTTTTATTGATACTAATGATGATGGAAAGGTAGATACTGAAACTATAACAACTTCTTTTGTAGGGTATAGTCCATCTACTAATCCAAAATTCACCATAGTAGTAGTTAGTCCTGATATTAGTCATAACAATAATAATATTACTTATCAAAGCTTAGTTACTAAAAGAATAACTGCAAGTATGGTAAATAAATATTATGAATTAAATAATTAGAGTAATCTAGTTATTTTTCTTTGGCTTATAAAGGTAAGGTTATTCCAAGGCTTTAAATGCCTAAAATCTTAGTTGTTTAAAGAAATATTGAACTTATGAATAATTTCAATATTTATAATTATTAAAAAATATTATTGCATTATTTAATAAAATATGCTAGAATACATACCATCTAAGGGGGACAATATGAAATATTATTTAGAAGATGGCAGTGAATTCACATATAATGGTGATTTAACCAATAGAGTAGGAAAAGGCAAGGAAGGCGCTATATATTATTTAAATGCTAATGAATGTGTTAAAATGTATTATATTGATTCTATGCTAAAAATAGAAAAAGAAATATTTGATTTATTAAAATCATTGAATTTAGATAATTTTTGTAAACTAGGTAATATGATATATAATGAAAATGGAGAATTATCAGGTTATACTATGAATTATTATAATACTATAACAAAAAATATATTATTTATGCCCAAAGAGTATTTTCTAGATAATTTTAATGCTCTATATAATAGTTTTAAAACACTATCTGATAATAGAATTATTGCAAATGATATATGGTTAAAAAATTGTTTGATTGGAAGTAATATTACAATGATTGATTTTGACAGATATATTAAAAGTAGTTTATCAATTGAAGAAATTAGAGAAATAAATATAGCTAGATTAATGGAATTATTTAAAAAAATATATTTATACTATGTATCTAGTGTAATGGGAAAAGTACCTGCACATATATGGAGTATGACAGATGATATATTTTCTTATAGTAATAACCCTGTAAAAAGATTAAGTAAAGTATTCGAAGACTATAAAAAACCAATAGATTTAATTACAAAAAAATAAGAGTTCGTGTGAACTCTTTTAATTTAAAATATTTGTCCTAATATTCCATAAGATATTATACTCATAATTATACCTGCTAAAAGTACTCCAAGTGAAATATAAATAAATGATTTCTTTTTATTCAAATTAAGTAATACCGCAAGTAATGTACCAGTCCAAGCACCAGTTCCAGGTAATGGTATACCTACAAAGAGTAATAATCCTAAATAACCATATTTAGTTATTTGATCTTTTTTCTTATAAGTCTTATCTTCTATTTTTGTTACTAATTTTTTAGTAGGTTTCCATTCTTTTAATAAATCAAATATTTTTTCTATTAAAAGTAATATAAATGGAACAGGTAATATATTACCTATAAAACAAATAACAAATGCTTTAATAAATTCTACATGTAAAATAGAAGCAGCAATTAAACCACCACGTAATTCTACAATTGGTAACATTGATACAATGAATATAAGAGCATTTTTATTTAATCCATTAAATAAATTTATAAAAAAATTAACTATCGTTTCTGTCATAAAAACACCTTCCTAGAATTAATTATAATATATAAGTAATTCTAAGTCAATAATATTGCTTTTTATAAAAAAATATTATATAATTAGTTTATAATTTTTAGGGGGATATCATGAAAAATATAAAGAAATATATACCAAATCTGGTAACAATAACTAGAATAATATCTTGTATATGTGGTGCAACTTTATTTATCTTAGGTAACATACCTTTAGCTATTGCTTCGTATGTTTATGGTGCAGTTAGTGATGCATTTGATGGATTTTTAGCAAGAAAATTAAATGCAGTAAGTGAAACAGGTAAAAAATTAGATGCAGTAAGTGATAAAATATTTGCTTTATCCCTACTTATTCCCTCGATTATATTAGGTAATTATTTAATGATATTACCTTTAATATTAGAAAGCGCAATATCGACGATAAATATTTATTCAAATAACAAGTATCATAAAACACATACTGAAAAAATAGGAAAGTTTAAAACAATTGTATTGTTTCCTACGATGATATTAGGACTTGCAATTGTTGAAGTTACTAACTTAGTAACAGCATTTATTCCTTTACTTATCGCATCAGTTACCTTACAAATAGGTTCAATTTTAGCATACAATGAACAACTCAAAAGATATAGAAAAGAAGATAAAGAAATAAAAAATAATATAGTTAATAATTATAACGAATTAGATAAAAGTATTAGTAATAAAAAAGAATACACAAATACATTTAATAATAAAATAGTAAATAATAAAGTGAAGAAATTAATAAGAAAGAAGGATTACAATGATAGACATTAATATAATAAGAAATAATAGAGATATCGTAAAAGAAAATATTAAAAAGAAATTTCAAGATGAAAAATTAGTTTTAGTAGATGAAGTGTATGATCTAGACAAAGAATTAAGAGAATCTAAAACATATGCTGATTCACTTCGTAATAAAAGAAATACCACTTCAAATGAAATTGGTATTTGTATGAGAAACAAAGAAGTAGACAAGGCTAATGAATTAAAAGAAGAAGTAGTAAAAATAAATAATGAATTAAAAGCTTTAGAAGAAAAAGAAATTGCATTAGAAACTACTATTAAAGAAAAAATGATGGTTATACCAAATATAATAGATGAAAGTGTTCCGATAGGTAAAGATGATAGTGAGAATGTTGAAATAGAAAAGTTTGGTGAACCTATTGTACCTTCTTACGAAATACCATATCATGCTGATATTTGTGAATCATTAAGTGGACTTGATAAAGAGTCTGCAGGTAGGACAAGTGGTAATGGATTTTATTATTTAACCGGAGATATTGCAAGATTACATTCAGCAATGTTAACTTATGCAAGAGATTTTATGATAAATAAAGGATTTACTTATTGCATACCTCCATTTATGATAAGAAGTGATGTAGTTAATGGTGTTATGTCATTCGCAGAAATGGATGCCATGATGTATAAAATTGAAAATGAAGATTTATATTTAATTGGTACAAGTGAACACTCTATGATAGGCAGATTTAAAGGAGAATTAATTGATGAAAAAAGTTTGCCAATAACTTTAACTTCATATTCACCATGTTTTAGAAAAGAAGTTGGTTCCCACGGACTTGAAGAAAGAGGACTTTATAGAGTACATCAATTTGAAAAACAAGAAATGATAGTTTTATGTAAAATATCTGAGTCAATGGAATGGTATAATAAAATGTGGAGTTATACAGTAGAATTCTTTAGAAGTCTAGATATTCCTGTTAGAACACTAGAATGTTGTTCAGGCGATTTAGCAGATTTAAAAGTTAAATCATGTGATGTTGAAGCATGGAGTCCTAGACAAAAGAAATATTTTGAAGTTGGTTCATGTTCAACACTAGGAGACGCTCAAGCAAGAAGATTATCTATTAGAGCCAAAGGAGAAAAAGGCAACTATTTAGTAGCAACTTTAAATAATACAGTACTTGCTTCACCAAGAGGATTAATTGCTTTCCTTGAAAATAATTATCAAGAAGATGGAACAGTTAAAATACCAATTTCCTTAAGACCATATATGGGTGGAATGGAATATATTGGTAAAAAGAAAAATTAATTATGAAAACAATTCAAGAATATAGAAGTTCAAGTATTTATAATGAAAACTTAGAAGACATTGTTACTACTAGTAATGACATTATAAATGAAAAACTTAATGGTACTAATATAGATATAACTGATACTCCAATACCTGTTACTATATTTAATAGCAATGGCGATGATGTATATTTTTCTATTACTTCATCAAAAAAATATAATGACTTAGTTAGTAAAATTAGTTCTTTAGGAGCAACTTCCAAAGAATATTCATTCCTACTAATAGGTAAATCTATTAATAGTGATGATGGCACCTATTATATAATTGATCATTTATTAGATGTAAGTGGTAATAATTTATCTAATAGACTAACTTCAGTAGATACTAATAAATTACAGAAATATATAGAATGGGCAGTTAAAAATAATTATGACTTAATAAGTTTTGGTCATACCCATCCATTAACTAGCGAAGAAGAAAGAAAAACTACTATTGCTAATTATATGGATTCTAGTTTTAAAGAATATAATGATATAAGAGAGCCAGGATTAAATGTATCACTCCAAGATTTAGTATCATATGATAGTTTATATGAACAAATAAGTAGAATTTATCCAAATAAATTTAAACATGTATTAGATACAATAATTATGTTTAATGGTGAAATATGTATGATAGAAAAAGACAATGACTTTTATAAAAGACTAACTAACATATACATTACCAAGTTAAATAAAAATGATGAAATAGATTATGAAAATGTTATAGTATATGAAAAAAATAAACCTATAAAAGAAAAATAATTACTAGTTATAAATTTATTAATTAAATTAGTAATTTTTCTTTACTTTTATTGTACCACGTGATACAATATTATTGGAAGTGATGATATGGCAAATGTTACTAAGATAACAAAAGATATGATATTAGATACTGCCTTTGAATTAGCAAGAGAAAAAGGAATAGATAGTGTTAGTAATAGAGAAATAGCTAAGAAATTAAATTCTTCGATTAGACCAATATATTATCAATTCAAAAATACTGAAGAATTAAAACAACAATTATATAATAAAATAGAAAAATATTTTTATAAATTCTTATTTGATAATATGAATGATGACTTACCTAAATATAAACAAATAGGAATAAAATATGTAGAATTTGCTAAAAAAGAACAGAACTTATTTAAATTATTATTTATGAGTGATAGTAATTATTTTATGACAAGTTTTGTAGATAGAGATGAAGAAGATTATGATAAATTAACAAAATTTATAAGACTAAGTACTAATTTAAGTGATGAAGAAATAGAATCATTTCATGTTTTAATGTGGATATTTACTCAAGGAATAGCATCCCTAGTAGCAAGTGGTACAGTTAAATTTAAAGATAATCAAATAAAAGACTTATTATCTTATGAATTTCAAGCACTTATGCTTTTAAAAGAAAATCCAGATAATAAATGGGTAATAAAAAATATTAATTTTAAGGAGGTACAAAATGAAAAAAAATAATATTATATGGGGTTTAGTGTTAATAATTATAGGTTTAATAATAGGATTAAATAGATTAGATATAATAAGTGTTGATTTATTCTTTAATGGTTGGTGGTGTTTCTTTATAATTATTCCATGTTTTATAGGTTTATTAACAGATAAAGAAAAAACAGGTAGTTTAATAGGTTTAATAATAGGAATACTTTTATTCTTAGGTAGTAATGATATAATAGATTATAATATGGTATGGAATTTATTACTTCCTATAATTCTTGTTATGATAGGATTATCTATTGTGCTAAAAAATACTATCAGTACTGATATAAATAAAGAAATAAAGAAAATAGATACCAATAATAATAAAGAATATTCAGCAGTATTCTCAGGACAAAAAGTTAGTGCTTCCAAAGATTTTAATGGTGCTAATATTAATGCTATCTTTGGAGGAGTAGAATTAGATTTAACTAACATTAACTTAAAAGAAGACATTGTAATAAATACTTGTAGTGTCTTCGGAGGAATAGATTTAAAAGTAAGTAATGATGTTAATGTTAAAATAAAATCTACAAGTATCTTCGGAGGTTGTGAAGATAAAAGAAAAGATATAACTAATGATAATAAACATACAATTTATATTAATGCTTTCTGTCTATTTGGTGGAGTTGATATAAAATGACAACATTACAAAAAGTAATAAAATATTTATCTATAATATTTGGTATATTTCTTATATTTGTAATAATATCTAGTATATTAGGAATAGGTTATACAGTAAATAAAATACTAAGTCCAAATGAACATGATGATATAAAAGAAGAAATAACAAATGTAATTGATGATATAAAAGATAATACTAATGATAATAGTAATAATGAAGAACCTACCAAAGATATAGAACTTACACAAGAAGAATTTAATAATATTAAAATAGATTTAACATATAGTGATTTAGAAATAAATACTGGGGAATTTAAAGTAGAAACTAATAGTGATAATATAGTTACTAAAATAAAAGATAAAACACTTATTATAAAAGAAAAAAATACTTGGAATATTAAATTTAAAAATAAACAAAAAGTTATATTATACTTACCAAGTAACATAGAATTAACTGAAGTAGAAATAAATAATGGTTCAGGTAAACTATATATAGCAAGTATAATAGCAAATAATATCGATTTAGATTTAGGAGCAGGTTCCACTAATATTGATAATATTATTGCAAGTAATACAGATATAGATACTGATGCAGGAACATTAAATATTGATAATGGTATTATTAATAACCTTGACTTAGATTTAGGAGTAGGTAAAACTACCATTAATGCTAAATTAACAGGTAAAAATAAAATAGATATTGGCGTAGGTAGTTTCTACTTAAATGTTTTAGATAATATATCTAACTATAAATTAAAATTAAATAAAGGTATAGGTACAATAAAAGTAAATGATGAAGAAATAAAAAATGATACCACAATAGGTACTGGAGATAATATAATTAATATATCTGGTGGAGTAGGCAGTATTAATATAGATTTTAAGGAGTAATAATATGGGAAGTTTATTTAAAGCAGTTTTTCCTTGGTTAATAATAGGAATAAGTATTATAGTTATAGTAGTTAATAATAAGAAAAAAGAAAGTAATTATTTAGTGCATGGTATGATTTATGGTACTTTATTAGGTAGTATAATAGGTCTAATATTAAAATACATAATTAAATTAAAGGCAGATGTAGGATTATATATTGCAATATGTTTCTTACTTGGTGAAGTATTAGGTACATTAATAAAAAAAGAATATAAAAATAAAAAGAAATAAAGTATTACTAATTATATCTTTATTTATAGGTATTAATGCCATAATAGGATCTGGTTTAATGTTTATTGATAAAACAGGTAGTTTACTTAAAATGAATTGCTTATTAATTTATTTTAAAGAACTACCTTTAAGTAACGTTTTATTTAATGATTATCTATTTTCCGGTATTTGCTTATTAATAATAAATGGTATTACTAATATAGTAGGATCTATTATGTTAATTAAAAATAAAAAATATCTTAAGATTTAGAAATGATATTTGGTATTTTATTAATGTTATGGATAACAATACAATTTATTATATTACCATTTAATTTATTATCATTAACATTCTTTACACTAGGATTAATTCAAACTATATTAGCATACATTTGCAAAGTTCGTTATATCCAAAGTGTATTTAAAATTAACTATGATGAATATAAAAATATTAAATAAAGATAAATTTGATATAAAAGAAGGTATCTATACCGATCCAGAAGTATATACCAATATAGATAATAAAGAATTAGAAATATTTGATAAGAACTTTCCACATAAAGAAAAATTGAAATTAGAAGGACAATTAGAATGAATATATTTATAATTTTTATGTTTATTAGCATTTTCCTATATTATAATTAATTTTATTCTAGATAGTACTTCCCCCATTAGTGAAGTAGAAGCCATTCTAATAGAAAAAATATTAAAACAACATATCAAGAAAAAGCGTAGTAAATAATAATTATATCTTAATATTTAAATTTAATAATATTATTAACTTATCAAAGAAATAGATTTGTAGATTTTAAAAGGAGTACGAAATGATAGAAATTAAAAATGTAAGTAAAAGTTATAATGGTAAAAAGAAAGCCTTAGATAATGTAAGTTTTAAAGTTAATGATGGAGAAATATTTGCATTCATTGGACATAATGGTGCAGGTAAAACAACTTTAATTAAATCAATGATTGGAATATTAGATTTTGACGAAGGAGATATATTGATAGATAATAAATCAATTAAAACTAATACAATAGAGTGTAAAAAAATAATGTCCTATGTACCAGATAATCCTGATATGTATGAAAATATGAAAGCCATAGACTTTATTAATTTTGTTTGTGATATGTATGAAACACCCTATGAAATAAGAAAAAATAATATAGATAAATATGCTAAAATGTTTGAATTAACTGATAAATTAAATAATGATATATCAAGTTTTAGTCATGGTATGAAACAAAAAGTTGCCTTAATTGCAGCCTTAGCACATGATCCAAAAATATTAATAATGGATGAACCATTCGTAGGATTAGATCCAAAAGCAGTATATGATGTAAAAGAAATAATGAAAGAAATGACTAAATCAGGTAAAACAATATTCTTTTCTACCCATATCCTTGATGTAGCAGAAAAACTATGTGATAGAGTAGCAATTATAAAAAATGGTAAAATAGTAAAAATAGGTAAAATGAAAGATATTAAAGGTGATGAATCCTTAGAAGAAGTATTCCTAGAATTAGGAGATAAATAATGAAAATAATATCTTTATTAAAAGCAGTACTTACCGAAGACATGAATATGTTTAAGTATAGTTCTAAAAAAAATACTACTAAATTCAAAAAAATGTTATTACCTATATTCTTATTTCTAGTAGTAGTATCTTCGATACTTAGTTATTCAATTTTAATAGGAACAGAATTAAATAAAGTAAATCTTAACTATGTACTTTTAACAATGTTTGTATTTATAGTAACTTCATTAACATTTATCCAAGGAATATATAAATCACAAAGTATTTTATTCGAAGCCAAAGATAATGATTTATTATTCTCTCTACCAATAAAAAAATCTCATATATTATTTGTAAGAATATTCAAATTATTATTATTTCAATTTATTTATAACTTAATGTTTTTATTACCAGCATTTATTGCCTATATTTATTTTGAACATCCAAGTATTAATTTTTATATCATATCTATAATTTATAGTATACTTATACCTATAATACCTACAGTTATATCTTCCTTAATTGGATATGTCGTTAAACTAATATCTAGTAAGAGTAAAAGTAAAAAAATAATTCAATCACTAGTTACTTGCATAGTATTTCTAGGAATATTCTTACTATCATTTAATTTAGATAGTTTTGTAAGTGATATTGCTAAAAATGCTAATAGTATTAATGATATGATAACAAAAATATACTATCCTGTAGGATTATATATAAACTTAATAACTAACTTTAATTTATTAGATTTAATTAAACTGCTTTTAGTTAATATAATACCTTTAATATTATTTATAATTATATGTCAACATTATTACTTTAAAATTATCTCTAATTCCAAAAATATAAGTATAAAATCCAAAAAATATAACAAAGATAATATCAAAGTAAATAAAAAAGTAATATCCTTAGTAAAAAAAGAACTAAATAGATTTACTTCCTCAGTAACATTAATGTTTAATAGTGGTTTTGCTTTATTTCTATTAGTAATAGTATCTGTACTTTTATGTATTAAAGGAAGTAGTGTATTTGATTATATCTTATCTAATTATGGCATAGAAACAGATTTAAGTATAAATATATTATATTACTTTCTAATAATGTTTACTTGTATGATGACTTCGATTACATCTTCTTCAATATCTCTAGAAGGTAAGACTATTAATATTACAAAAAGTATGCCTATTAGTGAAAAAGATATATTAAAATCTAAAATATTACTTTGTTATGTAATCGAAATACCTTTTATTATAGTATCATTAATTATATTTATAATTAAATTTAATCCTAGTTTAATTTATATTTTATCATATGTATTACTAGCAATATTTTCTATTTTATTTACTTCATCATTAGGATTAATAGCAAACTTAAAATATCCTAAAATGGAGTATTCAAGTGATGTTGAAGTAGTAAAACAAAGTACCTCAGTAATGATATCAGTATTCTCAGGAATGGCTATATTTATACTAAGTATACTAACAGTATTTTATTTTAATAAATGGCTATCTTTAAATATATTACTAATTATTAATTTAATTATAGTTATATTATTAAGTTTAATTTTATATTCTATCTTATTAAAAACAGGACCAAAAGAATATAAGAATATTAATGTTTAAATATATGATTAATTTCATATGTTTTTTACTTATAAGGAAAGTGTTCCTAAAAAAATAAAAAGAATAACTTGACATACAATGGTAGTGTTTTATTCCAAATCTAAAAGTGAGATAATAAATCTTGTTTTTAAGGCATAAATTTATATTAAATTCCATATAAATAAATAAAGTATATTTATCATCCAAGTAGTATTTTAAGTAATTTTAAAAGTACAAGTATTTCTTGTAACATATATAATTTATTTGTATAAAATATTATTTATTTACTCTTTCTTAATTGCTTTTCTATAAATTTTCTATAAAATAAAGAACAAAAAATTCTTATAAATAAAGCATTGAACCTGCAAGATATACGTATAATTATTGCTTAGATAAAATAATAAATATTGGTTATGATAATGGTCGTTATTCAAAAAAATAAAGTTATATATGAAAAATTATGAAATAAATTATAAAGTGTTATAAAGAACAAATAAGATTTCTTAATTATTGAGAAATAAATACAATAGCAACTACCAAAATTTAAGTCTTCATTAGATTAGCTTTATTTCTTTTGTAAAATTTTAGCAAAAAAGTATTGACATTGCTAAAAAAAAGATATATAATGTATTTAGCATTCAGGAAATAAGAATGCTAAGGAAGTGATAGAGTGACAAACAGACAAAAAGATATACTAAAAGAAATAGTAGAAGTATATATTAAAACTGCAAAGCCTGTAAGTTCTAATCATATATGTAATAAACTAAAATGTTCTTCAGCAACAATAAGAAATGAAATGGTTGCCCTAGAAGAAATGAAATTACTAGAAAAAAATCATTTTGCATCTGGTAGAATTCCTAGTGAAGAAGGATATAAATATTATGTAGATAACTTAATGACACCTAAGAATATGACTGGTGAAGATATGTTAAAACTACAAAAAATATTTAAAAATAATTCATTAGACTTAAGTGATACAATAAAGAAAAGTATAGAACTTATAAGTGAAGTTACTAATTACACTTCAGTAGTATTAGGAAAATCATCAAGTGATAACAAACTTAAAAAAGTAGAAATAGTTTCTTTAAATGACAATGATGTACTTACTATTGTTATTACTGATAAAGGATATGTTGAACATAAAAAGTTATCATTACCAAGTACTGTATCTATTGAAGAAGTAAGAAAAACAGTAGAACTTATTAATAAATTAATCGTAGGAACACCAATTGATGAAGTTAGTGAAAAACTAGAATATGAAATTAAACCTATAATTGGTAAATATGTAGTTCAACATGATGTATTATATAATGCTTTCTATGATGCATTTTCAGAGTTTACTAATAGAAATGTTGATGTACAATTTGTAGGAAGAAATAATTTCTTAAAGCAACCAGAGTTTTCTGATTTAAACAAAGCAAAAGAAGTGTTAAATAAGTTCGAAACAATCTCTGAAATAGATAAACAAGATGATGATAGCGATGATATTAAAATTTATATAGGTAAAGATAGTGAAATATCAGATGATACATCAGTAATTAAAACAAAATATAATTATGATGGTGAAGAAAAAACTATTGCTATTATTGGCCCAAAAAGAATGGAATACGATAGAGTAGTAAGTATGCTAGATTACATAAAAAGTAAAATAGATAAATAGAAAGGAAGATATAATGAATAAACATAATCATAAAGAACATGAAAATAAAAATTGTGAATGTAACAATGTAGAAAACACTTGTGAATGCAATAAAGAAAAAGAAGAATGTAATTGTAATAAAGAAAGTCCTGAATGTAATAATGAATTACAAGAAAAAGTAACTGCTTTGCAAGAAGCACTACTTCGTAATCAAGCTGAATTAATGAATTTTAAAAGAAGAAAAGAGGAAGAAACATCAAGATTATTAAAATATGCAAATGAAGATATTATTCTTGGATTTTTACCAATACTAGATAATATTGAGCGTGCAATTAATATGGATGATGATAATCTAGAAGATGAAGTATCAAAATTCTTATCTGGATTCAAGATGATATATAGTCAAATAAGAGATTTATTAAATAAATTTGAAGTAAAAGAAATAATTTGTTTAAATGAAAAGTTTGATCCTACATATCATCAAGCAGTATTAACTGATAAAGTTGAAGGAGTAGAATCTGGTATTGTTCTAGAAGTATTACAAAAAGGTTATATGTACAAAGATAAAGTAATAAGACCTAGTATGGTAAAAGTAAACGAATAGGATGATAAAATGAAAAAAGAAAAAAATTCCCTGCTGTATTCATTATTATTAAGTATGAATGATTTAAATAATCATGAAGTAACAGCAGAAGATTTAAAATATATGCATGACACATTAGTTAATGATTGTCAAATAAAACTCTATATGCAAGTAGTTGAATGGCTCAGTCAAGGTAAATCATTTGATGAAATATTTATACTACTTGATAATATAGAATTAGAAGAATATAAGAAGTTGGGTAGTGAGAAACAAACCTACTTACAAAAAAGACTAAGAAAAGATATAAACTCACGAAAATATAATGAGTTAAAAAAAGGAGAGATGAAATATGAGTAAAATTATAGGTATAGACTTAGGTACAACAAATAGTTGCGTATCAGTACTAGAAGCAGGAGAGGCAAAAGTAATACCAAATCCTGAAGGTGGAAGAACAACTCCATCAGTAGTAGCATTCAAAAATGGTGAAAGAATTGTTGGAGATGCTGCTAAAAGACAAATGGTTACAAATAAAGATACTATTAGTTCAATAAAAAGACTAATGGGAAGTGATAAGAAAGTTGAAGCAGCAGGTAAAGAATATACACCAGAAGAAATAAGTGCAATGATACTTTCTTACTTAAAAGATTATGCTGAAGGATATCTTGGAGAAAAGGTTACAAAAGCAGTTATAACAGTTCCAGCATACTTTAATGATGCTCAAAGACAAGCAACTAAAAATGCAGGTAAAATTGCAGGACTTGAAGTTGAAAGAATCATTAATGAACCAACAGCTGCAGCACTTGCTTATGGACTTGATAAACAAGATACAGCTCAAACAGTATTAGTATATGACCTTGGTGGTGGAACATTCGATGTATCTATCCTTGAATTAGGAGATGGTGTATTTGAAGTTAAAGCTACTGCAGGTAACAATAAATTAGGTGGCGATGACTTTGATGAAAGAATCGTTGAATACTTACTTGAACAATTTAAGAAAGAAAATGGAATTGATTTAAGTAAAGATAAAATGGCTATGCAAAGACTAAAAGATGCTGCTGAAAAAGCTAAAAAAGATTTATCAGGAGTAACTACAACTCAAATATCATTACCATTCATTTCACAAGGTGAAGATGGACCATTACACTTAGAGACATCTTTAACAAGAGCTAAATTTGAAAGTTTAATTAGTGATCTAGTAGACTCAACACTAGAACCAGTTAGAAAAGCTTTAAAAGATGCTAAATTAACTGCTAAAGACTTAGATAAAGTAATTCTTGTTGGTGGTTCAACTCGTATACCATGTGTTCAAGAATTAATTAAGAAAGAATTAGGAAAAGAACCTCATAAAGGAGTTAATCCAGATGAAGTAGTTGCAATGGGTGCAGCAATTCAAGGTGGTGTACTTACTGGTGAAGTTAATGATATCGTATTACTAGATGTAACACCTTTATCACTTGGTATCGAAACACTTGGTGGAGTAATGACAGTATTAATTGAAAGAAATACTACAATTCCAACAAGTAAGAGTCAAGTGTTCTCAACAGCAGCAGATAATCAACCAGCAGTAGATATTCATGTATTACAAGGTGAACGTCCAATGGCTGCAGATAACAAGACATTAGGTAACTTCCAATTAACTAATATTCCACCTGCACCAAGAGGAGTACCACAAATTGAAGTAACATTTGATATAGATGCTAATGGTATCGTTAATGTTAAAGCGAAAGATTTAGGAACTCAAAAAGAACAATCAATTACAATAACTGCAAGCAATACATTATCTGATGAGGAAATCGATAAGATGATGAAGGAAGCAGAAGCTAATAAAGAAGCAGATAACAAGAAGAAAGAAGAAGCAGATGCTAAAAACGATGCAGAACAAGTTGTATTAATGACTGAAAAAGCTCTAAAAGACCTTGGAGATAAAGTAAGTTCAAAAGAAAAAGAAGAAACAGAAAAGTTAATAGAAAAAACTAAGAAAGCTCTTGAAGGATCAGATGTTGAAGAAATCAAGAAAGCTAAAGATGAACTATTAACAAAAGCAAATGAACTTGCAACAAAAGTATATGAAGAAGCTGCAAAAGCTAATGCAAATAATAAAGAAGAACCAAAAGAAAGTGAAGAAAAATCAAATAAAAAATCTGATGATGATGTAGTAGATGCTGAATTTGAAGAAAAATAATAAAGTTCTAGGAAACTAGAACTTCTTTCTAGAATAGAGGTTATTATGAATAAAAAAGATTATTATGAAGTACTTGGAGTAGAAAAAACAGCTACCCAAGATGAAATAAAAAGTGCATTTAGACGTCTTGCTAAAAAATATCACCCGGATGTATCAAAAGAAGAAAATGCCGCAGAAAAATTTAAAGAAGTACAAGAAGCATATGCAGTATTATCAGATGAAAATAAAAGAAAACAATATGATCAATTTGGTCATTCAGCATTTACCAATAATCAAGGAGGATTTTCAGGATTTGAAGGATTTGATTTTGGAGATATGTCAGATATCTTTGATGATATTCTAGGAGGTATGGGATTTGGAAGAAGAAGTTCTTCATCTAGAGCTCGTGCCACTAGAGGTAGTGATATCTTATATAGAATGACTATTGATTTTGATGAAGCAGTTAATGGTTGTAAAAAAGATATAAATATTGATGTTGTCGAAGATTGCCCTGAATGTCATGGTGAAGGAGGATTTGATAAAACAACATGTAGTAAATGTCGTGGCTCAGGAACAATAACTCAAGAACAACATACAATATTAGGAAGTTTCTTATCTAAAACAACTTGTCCTTATTGCAATGGAACAGGCAGTACTTTTGAAAGAAAATGTACATCTTGTCGTGGAACAGGTAAAGTAAAAAATAATAAAACAATTACAGTTACTGTACCAGCAGGTATAGATACTGAAAATAGATTAAGACTTCAAGGAAAAGGCGAAGAAGGTACAAACGGTGGACCTGCTGGAGATTTATATATTGAGTTTACAGTGAAAGACCATGAATATTATAAAAGAGTAGATGACGATATTTATCTTGAAGTACCACTTACTATAACCGAAGCAGTACTTGGATGTAAAAAAGAAATACCAACATTATATGGAAATGTCTTTTTAACAATACCTGCAGGTACACAAAGTGGAGAAAAATTAAGATTACGTTCTAAAGGTATTCCTAATGTTAATACTAAGAAAAAAGGAGATATGTTTGTTATAACAAAAGTAATTATTCCTGAAAAGATTACTAAAGACCAAAAGAAACTATTTGAACAATTATCCGATACAGAATTAGATAATACTTCATTTATAAAAAAATTTAAGAAATTTTTAAAAGATAATATTTGAAGTTTAAAGAAATTATTCAAAATTACTTGAATAATTTTTTTTATTATGGTATCATTTAAGTGTAATAGAAAAATAAGAAGGGAGGCCCCAAACCTATGAATAATATAAATAAAATTAATAAAAATGCAATCAAAAACGTTAACCACATGTTAATAGGGGGGGGGGCTTGAAAAACCTTATAAAATAAGG
>CAJMAC010000012.1 GCA_905211265.1 uncultured Eubacteriales bacterium | reverse complement strand
CAACTGAGCTACATCGCCATAAAAAAGTAAGCAATATAAATATAACATAAAATTGCTTACTTGGCAATACATAATATTAATTTTTTTATTTTTTTTACACAAAATAATATTTTTTAACAAAAATAAGGCAATAGTTTTGAAATTTTAAGTTCAAAACTTATATCTAATGACTTAGAATAAGGCATTAGATACTTCGGAATAACCTTAGTTATGAAGAAGAAAAAAAGCAAAGAAATTAATTCTTTACTTTAAATTTAGTTCGAATTTAGAAACATATTTAACTAATACTGGTTTACCTCTTTTAATAACAAAGCAGAATTCATCATTAATTTGTTCTTTTAATTCAGGAGTTCTTTGAGATACTTTGAATGTATATTGGTCTCCTACTCCTTGGCCTATCCATATACCATCATTTGGATTAGCACATGTCTTATACCAGAAATCTAATTCTAACTTCTTATATTTATCTATACTATCCATTATTATAAAGTTAACTATGTCTAAGTCTTTTGATTTTTCAAATAATGTTCCTAACTTCTTCTTATTATCTGCAGATAATCTATTATTAAATGCTTCATAACCAAGAATTATTATAGTATTTCTCTTAATATCTTTTAAAGAAGACCTACTATAGTTATTCTTAATATATTCTTCATTCTTTGAAACAATATAATTATATAAGTTATCAAAATATTGATTAAAGTCATTATCTATATATTCAATATATTTCTTATAATTATCTTCAAATACAAAGTCTTCGGCATTTATCACTGTAAGTTTACTATAATTTAGATATAATAATTGATTAATAAATGGTTTAACAAACTTAAAGATAGAATTTATATCACTAGAAGATATACCATTAATTAAATTTCTCTTAAAGTCAAACTTAACTGCATTTAAACTTTGTTTTGCAATACCTATAATTACATTCTTATCATTAGTAATATCTTCTTTAATATTATTATAAGATACTACTTCAGGTAATACTGGTACTGGTCTTGCTCGTTCTTTCATTGCTTCTGAATGCTTAATACATAGTGATTTAACATAATCTTGTATTTTATCTTTTTCACATACAAAGGCAGTTTGAAATTCAAATATATCTTCTTTTCTAAATATTCCACGACCAAATATTTTTGATGGATAATTTTTCTTGACATTACCAAGTATTGCAGTATAATCATCATTACTATTTTGTTGCAATACGTATTCTTGGGTAAAGTTTTGTTTAAGTTTAAATCTTAATCCATTCGGAGTACTTACTGTTAATACAAAATATACTCCATATTTTGAACCATCTCTACTTAAAATAGTTAATATGTCATCATAGTCGGCATATGTTTCATGATATGCTTCAAAGTTATTTATTATTACTATTACTGATGGTACAGTTCTACCACTTCTTTTACAAAATGTGTCATAATCTCCATTATATTCAGAAAACATTTTCTTTCTTACTTCTACTATTGTATTTAACATTTTATATAAATTATTTAGTTTATCTTTATCATCAATATGAAGAATATCTCCTACTATTGGGGATTTTTTAAACATATTAAGTGATTCAGAACCAAAATCTATTATATAGTAATTTACTTCTTGTGGAGTATAATTTATCATCGAAGAATATAATACAGTTGTTATTAGGTTTTCTTTTCCTGATCCTGCTGAACCATATATTAAGGCATTACCTTCTTTGGATAGAGGTAAGGTTAAGATAAATTGTTGTTGCATTGTAGGAACATCAAATTCTCCAATTACAGGATTAATAACAAAGTTTTCTTTTTGATAATTATATTTCTTCATTAAATCATTAACATAAATAACATCTGGTATTTTTGCAAGCCATAAAGGTCTACATTTAATATTTTCTTCTTTGGCTATTACATCTAAATATTTAACGATATTTATTAATTCTTCACCTTGTGAAGGTCCTACTTCAACTTGTTTTCTAGTTTCAACATTCTTAATAACATTACCTATATTATCAATAAAGTTAATACTAGTATCTAGTTCCTTTCTTATCATTTCCGAAGGAATATATTGTCCTCCACACCATGCTGCTTGTCCTAAAACAAATATTTCATCAAATCCAACTTGGAAATAAAATCTACCTGTTTGTTTTAAATATGCTGCATCTGGTCTTTTAATTACTTCAGTACTATCTGATTTATCTTGTACTCTTAAACATATTCTAAATCTTGTGTTACTCCATATTTGAGGGTCTACTACTCCACTTGGTTTTTGTGTAGCTAGTATTAAATGTACTCCTAAACTACGACCAATACGGGCAGTACTTATTAATTGAGTCATAAATTCTGGTTGTTCTTTTTTTAATTCCGCGAACTCATCACTTATAATAAATAAATGTGATACTGGTTCATCAATTAAACCTTCACGATACATTTTTTGATATTTGTATATATCAATTGTACTTTCTCCACTCTTTTCACGGGCTATATTAAATAATCTTTGTCTTCTTTTAAGTTCACTTTCTATGGAAGACAAGCTTCTTTTTATTTCAATAGTATCAAGGTTTGTTATGGTACCTACTAAATGTGGTAATTTTAAGCCAATTGTATTATTTTCAAAGGCTCCCGCTAATCCACCACCTTTATAGTCAATTAAAATAAATTGTACTTCATAAGGATGATAGTTAATTGCCATAGATACAATAAATGTTATAATGAATTCTGATTTACCACTACCAGTCATACCTGCAATTAATCCATGTGGTCCGTGATATTTTTCATGTAAATCTAGTACTATTCTTTCTCCACTTTTACCTACTCCAACTGGAGCTGCTAAACTTAACATAGGATTATTCTTTTTCCATCTATTTAAAGCATTTAATTGTTCTATTTTACCTACATCATACATTTGTAAGAATCCTATTTTCTTAGGTAATTGTCCTTCTGCCTCTGACTCTATATCTATATGAATATTCGCTAACATTTTAGCACATTCATAACATTTATATTTTGTATTTAAATCTACTGCAAAAGTTTTAGCAGAGGAATTGACTTTATTTAAAAATAATTCTGCTTTTTCTTGGAACATATTTACAAAACATTTACATTGATCTGGTATATTAGTTATTTTTTCTGTTAAAATAATTAAACTAAATCCTAATTTTTCATTAGAATTTAATAACTTTTTCATAAAATCATAATTTCTAACTAATTTAAAATTATCTGTTACTAATAAGTATTGTGACTTTTTATTTAAAAATTTAACATCACTACTTGCTCTATCTGATAATTCTTTATCTAAATAATAGAATATTTCTTTATAATCATCGTTGTTTTCCCCAAAAAATCTAATTGATTTATCATTACTAAAACAATGTGGTAATATTCTTAAATAATCCCAGTTATGTGCTTTATCTTTATTGGTTAACATAACTATTTTTAAATCATCATAACTATGAAATGTCATTAATTGAATAAATAATTGTGACATATAAGAAGAAGTCTGATTTTTATTACCTACTATACCTATAACATTATTATCAATTAAAGATAATGGAATAGAAACATTTTCCATATTTTTAGGTTCTTTACCTAATTCCCTTGCTACTACTACTAAATCATCTTCCATAATAGAAAAGTGTTCTTCTGGATATTTAATTTCTATTTTCATTTCTTCAGAACCTATACCTAAGTTAACTGTTAGAAAATCATTGTCTCCAAGTCTACGTTCCCATAATCTTGTCATTTTAGATAAGATTATATTTTGACATTCCATTGTTGTGGGATAATTATCTATTAATATATTTCTTTGATTAGTTATTTCATTTCTAATTTCTTCTCTTTTTTCGTCAATATATCTACGATATTTTTCTTGACGCTCTTTTTCCATTTTTTCACGTTTTTTCTTTTCATATCTTCTACTAATCGTAGGCCATAATAATGTACCACACATCATTGCAGTACTTACTAGTAATGATGGAAGTGCTCTTTTTAATGATGTATTACCATCAGTTAAATTATTTAAGGCAGAAAAGGCACTAGTTAGTGACATCATACTCATAGTAAACATTGGTCCTACGGTAAGTATCCAGGGTCTATCATCTTCGGCAGGTTTTCCTGGGGGAGAATCTACATTAACTTGTAATGTTTCTATTTCTCTTAAAAATCTAGGCTTTTTATGAAAATTATCATCTTCATCATATAGAACCATATCAATTTCATCATCTGACTCAGTATATTCAGCATCAATAATATTTTTGTCATTAACAGCATTTAATTTAATATTAACTAAGTTAACTGGATTATTTATAATTAAAGATGTCATATTATTTTTTCTAGTAAATATTATCTTTAATCCCATAATAAATATAACGTCTCCATTAGTTAATTCTGTTGGACTAGATACCGACAAGTCATTTATATAAAGAATTGATTTTGGTGTTAAAATATATACGTTATTAACTAAACTAATTGTGGCATGTATATCTGAAATATTTACAGAATTATAAGATATATCACAATTAGTATTTTTACCTATAGTTATTTCTCTACCTTGTACTTCATTAATGCTATATGTTTGATATGTATTATCATATACTGGTGAACAATATAATATCATTACAGTATTTTTATGGATACTTTTTAAGATATAAAAATTATATAAATCTAATTCAGCCGAAGGAACTTGGGTATCATTTATGGTACAAAATACTTCATTGTTACTAACTATTTTCCACTTACCATTTGATTCTTCAATACTAATTAAATTCTTTTCATTACCTTGATCATCAATATCAGTAATCCAATAATTACCTTTAACTTTACTTGGTAAAATTAAATCACTAATTTTATCACTTTTAATTAATGACACCCTCATTTTTATTCCTCCTTGTAATAGTTAATCTTAACTATATTACTTACATATTATTAATTTCAGCATCTGCTTTTTGATATTCTTCAACCATTTTAGTTAAGTTATTAGAACATTCTTTTATATCTTCACTAAATATAGGAAATTTTTCTTTTAGACTGTCTAACTCTTCTTTTAGTCTTTGGGCAGATGTTCCAGACCAAAAGTTTTCATCTCCTATTTTATCTAATAAATCTCTTAATTCAACATTTAAAATCATATCCATATTTATTGCACAAGTATTTAATACTGATGCACAATTTAGTATTTGTTGATATGACAATTTAGTAAAATCCATTATTACCCTCCTTAATAAAAATCATTATTTCCATAAGATATACTTTGATATCTATTTGCTACTTTTTGAAGTAATAGTCCTATTTCATTTATACATAGTGCAAACTGTTTCATTTCTTTGCATTCATCTGTTAGTTTACCTAATACCTTAGTAGCATCTTCACCTTGCCAACAAGTACTAAGTTCATTTAAAACACTATTAATCTTTTCTACTATTTCTCCAAATTCATCACCTTTATTAAATATTTGACTTCCTAAGGTTATTACTTCATCATAATTAATGTTTAAACCGTTCATATACCCTCCTACATTAAAATTAATTTAGTACCATTTTTTATTCCACTATCTCTAACATATGTATTGTTATCATATATTTTGGAATTATCTTTATCATATATTTTAAAGTTCTCGATATTTGATACATTACCATCATTAAATTCTTCAACTGAACTAATAAGATATTTTTTTATTGTTCCTATTTTTTTATTGATAGGAATATATACATCATATTCTTGCTCAATTTCTGGAATATAAACTAAAACTAATATTTTATTCATTATCTTACTCCTATCGTACTATAGTAATTATACCATATTTTTAGATTATAAAGCAATAAGTTTTACTTAATTAATTTACTTTATTAACTTTTTTTGATATAATAGATACTCCAAGGAGGGATACTATGCATATTATTATTTTATCTGAAACACAGTATAGAAATTATTCTGCAGTTCATAGTAAAAGAAATTATAAGCAAACTGTTGAATATGCTAATATGATGAAAAATTACGGATATGATAAAATGTTTTTAGGTTTAGTAGATGACTCTAATAATGTAATTGGTGCTACTGTAATTTTAGAAAAGAAATTATTTGGTAAATATAATTATGGGTATGCTCCAAATGGATTTTTAATAGACTTTGATGATGCTATTTTATTAGAGAATTTTACTAAGTATTTAAAAGAATTTTTAAAAGAACTAAATTTTATTTATATATCACTTGATCCTAATTTTGCTTATAGAATATATGGTAAAAATAATATTGTATTAAAATGTTATCCCAATATAATTGATAATATGGAAAGTCTTGGATATATAAAAAAAGGATTTAATAGTAAGTTTAAAAAATATAATGCTATATTACATGTAAATGATATTAAGGAAACATATAATAGTTTTAATAGAAATACTAAAAGAAAATTACAAGATAATGATATATTTAATTTAGATATTTATAAAGAAAATAATATTGATAAATTTTATAGTATGGTTATTAAAAAAAGTATTAGAAATATTGATTATTATAGAAATATGTTAAATTATTTTAATGATGATAATACTAAGTTTGAAATATATTTTGCTAAATTAAATACAGATAAGTATTTAGATAAATGTAGAAATATTTTATATAAAGAAAAAGATGTTAATAGCAATTATCAAGATTTAATTAGGGATGTTACTATAAAGAAAACAGATAAATTAATTGATGATAAGATTAAATCTGATAAAATAATTAACAAATATAAATCAAAAGTAATTGAAGCTTCCAATATTAGTTCAAAATTTAATGGTAGTGTTGATGTTGCTACAATTGCTTTAATTAAACAAGGTAATACTGTTTATTTTATTGAGGAAGGATATGAAGATAAATTAAGGAACATATACTCTCTTAGTATATTAAAATGGGAATTAATTAAAAAGTTTTATAAGGAGGGTTATACTAACTTTAATTTAGGATTTATTCCCTTGAATATTAAGGATAGTAAATATAAAGGAATATATTTATCTAAGATTGGATTTTCTCCAAGAATATATGAATATAGTGGTAATTATGATTTGGTTATAAATAAAATTATTTATAGTGTATTATCTAAATTTAAGATGATAAAGTAAAAGATAATAATTTAGTAATGTCTAAACTATTATCTTTTTTAATATATTTTATTTTTTATATCTATAAAATAGATACTGTCTTTATCTATATCATCACAAGTATAATTATCTATACTACCACATTCATTATATTTATCTATAATATTTGTTATATTAGTATACTCACTATAATTATCAGTTATTTCTAAGTCAGTGGTATTGGCAAATTCATTTATTTTGGTTATTGTGCCATCTTCTTTTACTAAGAAATAATTATATTCATTTTCATTTATTTTTACTTCTTTTATAAATAAGTATTTGCCTGTTAAAACACATCCAGTTGGATATCTTTTTATATATTTACTATTTTCATAAAAGTATATTGTTACTCTTCCTTCTTTAGTAATAGATATACTTTTTATTTTTCTATCAGATTCCTTTATAAAATTATTATTACTAAATATTTCATTTGAGTTTATTATATTATCCTTCATAGTAGCTTTATATTTATTTACAAATTCTATATAGGTTGATGCAGTTATATCTTTAATATCTGGTTTTTCACTACTTCCTTTTGATTTATATATAATAATGTATCCAACTGATAGAGAAATTAGTAATATTACTAATATTACTATTGTTAAAATTTCTATTTTTTTATTATTCATCTATAACACTTCCTATAATAATATTAAACTATTTTAGTAAATAAATCAATAGAAAAAGAAAAAAAGAACTAGTTTGAACTAGTTACTTTTTATTTTAATTATTCAATGATTTCTGTTACTTTACCAGCACCAACTGTGTGTCCACCTTCACGAATTGAGAATTCAGTTCCGTTTTCAACAGCGATTGGAGCGATTAATTCAACAGTGATTGATACGTTATCTCCAGGCATAACCATTTCAGTTCCTTCTGGTAATGTAATTACACCAGTAACATCTGTAGTTCTGAAATAGAATTGTGGTCTGTAGTTACTGAAGAATGGAGTATGTCTTCCACCTTCTTCTTTAGATAGAACATAAACTTCTGCTTTGAATTTTTTATGTGGATGAACACTTCCTGGTTTAGCAAGAACTTGTCCTCTTTCAACATCTTCACGAGCAATACCACGTAATAATACACCAGCATTATCTCCTGCTTCAGCAAAGTCAAGTTGTTTTCTGAACATTTCAATACCAGTAACAACAGTTTTCTTAGTATCTTTTAATCCAACGATTTCAACTTCGTCGTTAAGTTTTAACATACCACGTTCAACACGTCCTGTAACAACTGTTCCACGACCAGTGATTGTGAATACGTCTTCAATGCTCATTAAGAATGGTTTGTCGTTATCTCTTACTGGAGTTGGAATCCATTCATCAACAGCATTCATTAAGTCTTCAATTGCTTTTACAGCTTCAGGATCTCCTTCAAGAGCTTTTAATGCAGATCCTCTGATTACTGGAGTATTATCTCCATCATAACCATATTCAGTTAATAATTCTCTGATTTCCATTTCAACTAAGTCAAGTAATTCAGGATCATCAACTTGGTCACATTTGTTCATAAATACAACCATTCTAGGAACTCCAACTTGTCTTGATAGTAAGATGTGTTCTCTTGTTTGAGCCATAGGTCCATCAGTTGCAGCAATAACTAAGATTGCTCCATCCATTTGAGCTGCACCAGTAATCATGTTCTTTACATAGTCAGCGTGTCCTGGACAGTCAACGTGAGCATAGTGTCTTTTATCAGTTTGATACTCAACGTGAGCAGTATTAATTGTAATACCTCTTTCTCTTTCTTCTGGAGCTTTATCGATATTTGCATAATCAACGAATTCTGCTCCACCTTTAGCGGCTAAAACTTTAGTAATAGCAGCAGTTAATGTAGTTTTACCATGGTCAACGTGGCCAATTGTACCAATGTTAACATGTGGTTTACTACGATCAAATTTAGCTTTTGCCATATTAATTTTCCTCTCTTTCTTAAATATTACTATTATATTGTACCAAATTTTAGAAATATTTCAAGACTTTTAGATAATTATTTCTAATTTCCACCGTTTTTCTTGATTATTTCTTCAGCAATTGATTTTGGCACTTCTTCATAATGGTCAAGTTCCATTACGTAATTACCTCTACCTTGTGTAGAACTTCTTAAACTTGTTGCATAACCAAACATTTCAGCAAGTGGAACCATTGCAGTAAATGCTATTGCATTTCCTCTTGATTCTTGTCCTTGTGGTTTACCACGTCTTGCTGTAAGGTCTCCGATTACAGCACCAGTATATTCATCTGGAGCAGTTACTACAACCTTCATTATTGGTTCAAGTAAGACAGGTTTACATTTATTTTTAGCTTCTTTTAAAGCAAGTGATGCTGCAATTTTGAATGCCATTTCAGATGAGTCAACATCGTGATATGATCCATCAAATAATGTTGCTTTAACATCTACCATTGGATAACCTGCTAAGATACCTGTAGATAATGCTTCTTGTAATCCTTTATCAATTACAGAGATATATTCTCTTGGTACTACACCACCAACGATATTGTCAACAAATTCATATCCTTTGCCTGGGTTTGGTTCAAATCTAATCCAAACGTGTCCGTATTGTCCACGACCACCAGATTGTTTAATATGTTTTCCTTCACATTCACCAGCTTGAGTTAAAGTTTCACGGTATGCAACCATTGGAGCACCAACTGTTGCTTCTACGTTGAATTCTCTTCTCATTCTGTCTACTATAATATCAAGGTGTAATTCACCCATTCCAGATATTGTAGTTTGGCCTGTTTCAGGATCAGTACGCATTCTAAATGTTGGATCTTCTTCAGCAAGTTTTTGTAATGCAATGCCCATTTTTTCTTGGTCTGCTTTTGTCTTTGGTTCAACTGCTTGTGTAATAACTGGTTCTGGGAATTCCATACCTTTCATTATTACTGGATTTTTTTCATCACATAATGTATCAGCAGTTGTTGTATTTTTAAGTCCAACAGCAGCACCAATTTCACCTGCATATATTTCAGGAATTTCTTCTCTGTGATTTGCATGCATTAATAATATTCTACCAATTCTTTCTTTAACATTCTTTGTAGAGTTTAATACATATGATCCACTCTTTAATGTTCCAGAGTAAACTCTGAAGAAAGTTAATCTTCCTACGAATGGGTCAGTAGCAATTTTGAATGCTAAAGCAGTGAATGGTTCAGAATCAGATGGATGTCTAAGAACTACTTCTCCTTTAGAATTTGTACATTCTATTGAAGCAATATCAGTAGGAGCTGGTAAATAGTCTACAACAGCATCAAGTAATAACTTAACACCTTTGTTTCCTAGAGCAGATCCACACATGAATGGGAAGAATTCTGCATCAAGTGTTCCTCTTCTGATAGCTCTTTTTAACATTTCAATTGTGATTTCTTTACCTTCAAGGTAGTTCATCATTAATTCTTCATCATAATCTGCTACTGCTTCAATTAATATATTTCTATATTCATTTGCTTTATCTACCATATCAGCAGGTATTTCAATTTCAGTAGCATTTTCTTCTGGCTTACCATCATAATGATATGCCTTCATTGTTACTAGGTCTATTACACCATTGAATTCGCTTTCAGCACCAATTGGAAGTTCGATAGCAGCAGTTTTAGCACCTAATCTGCTTCCAACAGTACCTAAACTCATATAAAAGTCTGCTCCTAGTTTATCCATTTTATTAGAGAATATTATTCTAGGTACTTTATATTCGTTTGCTTGTCTCCAAACAGTTTCACTTTGTGGTTCAACACCGGCATTTGAGTCAAGTAGTAAAACAGCACCATCTAGTACTCTTAAACTTCTTTGAACTTCAATTGTAAAGTCAACGTGACCTGGAGTATCTATAATATTGAATCTATGTCCTTTCCAGAATGCAGTAGTTGCAGCAGAAGTAATAGTTATACCACGTTCTTGTTCTTGTTCCATCCAGTCCATTTGTGATTCACCATCATGTGTTTCACCAATTTTGTGAATTTTACCAGTGTGGTATAAAATTCTTTCTGTACAAGTAGTTTTACCTGCATCTATATGGGCCATAATTCCAATATTTCTTGTCATCTCTAAGCTTATTTTACGAGCCATATATTATTTTCCTTTCTTATTACCATCTATAATGAGCAAATGCTTTATTAGCTTCTGCCATCTTATGAGTATCTTCTTTCTTCTTAACACTAGCACCTATACCATTAGATGCATCAATTATTTCATTTGCTAAATTTTCAGCCATAGAATGACCATTTCTTAATCTAGCATATTGTGTTAACCAACGAAATGCTAAAGCAATAGCACGATCTGATTTAACTTCAACTGGAACTTGGTAATTTGCTCCACCTACTCTTCTTGATTTAACTTCTAAAGCAGGTTTAATATTTTCCATAGCCTTATTGAATGTAACCATTGGATCTTCGTTAGTTTTTTCTTTTATTATATCAAATGCGTCATATACGATTTTTTGAGCAGTACCTTTCTTACCATCATTCATAATTTGATTGATAAGTTTAGTAACTATCTTAGAATTATATATTGCATCTGGCAATACATCTCTTTTAACTGCACGTCTTTTTCTCATTGTAATCCTCCTTTCATTAGAGTAATTTTATTTATTCTTAATTTTTATTTTTTAGGTCTTTTTGCACCATATTTAGAACGTCCTTGCATTCTATTTTGAACTCCAGCAGTATCTAGTGTACCACGAATAATGTGATATCTAACACCGATTAAGTCCTTAACACGTCCACCTCTTATAAGTACAACACTATGTTCTTGTAAGTTATGTCCGATTCCTGGAATATAGCAAGTAACTTCCATACCATTAGATAATCTAACACGAGCATATTTACGTAATGCTGAGTTTGGTTTCTTTGGTGTCATTGTTCCAACACGAGTACATACTCCTCTTTTTTGTGGAGCATTTAACTTAGTTTGTTTCTTTTGAATTGTGTTTACTCCAATGTTTAGTACAGGAGATTTACTTTTGTATTTTTTACTTCCTCTTCCTTTTCTAACTATTTGATTAATTGTAGGCATTATAGTCCTCCTTTCTTACACATATCCTGGTGTTTCATTTTTTACATTAAATATAAGTTTTGTGCATAACAAAACCTAAATTTCATGAACAATGATAATATATCAAATATTTTATTGGTTGTCAATATTTTATTAATATTTTATGAAAAAAACTTACAAATATAATAATTTGTAAAGTTATTTAACTAGTCTTTTTATTTGTTCTTCTAATAAGTCATTATTTCTTGGACTATTTCTATATTTTTCATCATAAATTTTACTTGCTATTTTAGGTACATCTTTTTCATGATTCTTAACTAAATTACCAATACTTTTAATTAATTCATTATTTGAATTAGGTAAATTATATTTAGAAGTATCAATATTCTCAAATAACATTAATTTCGATATATAATTATTTAATTCAATTGAATATAATTTACTATTTGTTTTAGTGAAATATATGTTACCTGGTAATACAACACCAGACTCTTGTAATAAAAATAATGAAGAATTTAATATATTAGGCATATTTTCTATATTAAAGTCTATTTTTTTATTATACATTGTTTCATATAATTTAACTATATATAATTCTTCATAACTTAAACGTTGGATAAAATTAATTGAATTATTATTTAGAATTTTTAAAAGTGTTAGTTCACTATTAAAATATTCACTAGTTTTATTTTTTTCTAATAAATCTATACTTCCGTTAAATTTAGAATTAATTCCTGAACTATAATAATAATCAAATGTTATTTCAGAGTTATTTTCTAATTCTTTTGTACTAGAATATTTAATTAATTTATTATTCTTATATTTTACTAAAGAGTTTATTTTATTTTTATTAACGCATGTTAATTTTAAGTCTATTTCTTTATAATCTTTAAATATTGTTCTAATTATAGATACTGCTTCATGTATACTTGTATTATAACTTAAGTTATTCATACATCTATCTAATATATTAAATTTTTCTTTGATAATTTTTTCATCTTCTGTTTCATAAGTTAAATCTACAATTATATATTTTTCATTTCCTTTAAAATACTTTTTATTTATTTTAATTCTATTTTCTCTCATTTTAAACCTCCCTAAAAATAATAATTATGTTGTTTTTCTTCTTTTATTGTAGTAGTCTTGTCATGGCCTGGATAAATAATTGTATTATCAGGTAAAGTCTTTATTTTACTAATACTTTCTAGCATTTCATTAAAGTTACCTGTTGGTAAATCACATCTACCTATATTATGATAAAAGATAAAGTCTCCACAAAATAGATAATTATATTCTTTAAAGTAATAACTTACTGAGTCACTTGAATGACCTGGATTAAAGATTACATTAAATTTAAATTTATCTATGTTATATTCTTGTTCTTTTAGATTATCATAGCTATAGATATCAATATTTTCAAAATATTTTAATGCTCCAATATGATCAGAATGTTTATGAGTAATTAAGATTGCTAATACTTCTCTATTATTAATAACTTTATTAATTTTTTCAAATTCATCACCTGGATCTATTACAATAACTTTATCATCAATAGATAATATATAAGTATTCTCTTGCAAGATACCTACTTTTAAAATATCTACTTGCATTATCTACCTCGTCCTTTTTTTTCTTCATTGTTTTCTTCATTAAAATATAAATAATTCATTTGTTTTTGTTTTATAGAGAATAATCTAAATCTAAGTTCATTAATAATTAATTGTAATTTTTTTAAACTAAGATTAGCATATTCTTGTCCTAGATATTTTAAATAATTATTTATAATTGTTAATTTTAATCTTTCACATTCTACTAAAGTTTCTCTAATAGCATCTCCACTAGTATCATCATCATCTAATTCATTTAATTTATTAAGTAAATGTCTTAATTTTAATTCTAGTTTTTTCTTGATTAGTTTTTCTGTTAAAGTTGGGGATACAAATACTATTTTACTTACTTCGATTGCATCTTCTTTTTTAGTTTTTGGAGTTATTTTATAACCATCTATTTTGTTATATTCCATATATACTATTTCTTTTGTTTCATTATCTCTTGATACATAATAATTAATATTTTTCATTGTTATTCTCCTTTAACTAAATCATTTCTTTTTTCTTTTGTAACCCTTTTTCTTTCTTCTAATCGATATTTATTTATATTTTCATGATGACCACTTAATAATATCTCTGGTACTTTCATACCACGAAATACTGCAGGTCTAGTATAGACTGGATAATCTAACAAGTTGTCAGTAAAACTTTCTGATTCTAAACTACCATCTGTTATTACACCATCAATTAATCTTACGATAGAATCTGTTATTACCATTGCAGGTAATTCTCCCCCAGTTAAAACATAATCTCCAATAGAATATTCCATATCTACGATTGTTTTAATTCTTTCATCAAATCCTTCGTAATGGCCACATAATAGTATTAGATGTTTATATTCTTTTAATTTAACTGCTTCACTTTGTTTATATACTTTACCTGATGGAGTTAACATTATAACAATACTATCTTCTTTTTTTATTGCTTCGATGGCATTAAATATTGGTTCACACATTAATACCATACCTGATCCTCCGCCAAACTGATAATCATCAACTTGTCTATTACTAAATGGTGAATAATCTCTAATATTATGGATATTTATTTGTACTTTTTCTTTATCAATGGCACGTTTTATAATTGATTCATTAATGAATCCCTCGAACATCGAAGGAAATAATGTAAGTATATCTATGATCATTATATTAATCCTTCGATATCTTTAATAAATATTTCTTTTTTTTCTAAATCAATATTATCTATTATACCATTTGATAAAGGAATTAGTTTGTATTTATCATCAGTTTTTACCTTTAACATTTTACTACTTGGATATTTTTCTATTCCTATTACACTAAGATTAGGTATACCATTATATATAACATTAAATCCTATTAAGTCTTCATCTAGGAATTCTTCTTTGGCTAGTATTAAATCATCGCCATTAATAAATACATAGTCTCCTTTATATTTTAATACTTCATTTATATTTGTATAACCAATTAAGGTAATCATATCAAATGATTTATGTACTCTATATGTATTTATAATTTCTTTATTTTTTTCTTTACCTATATAAATAGGAAATCCATTTTTAAATATTCTATCTTTATATTTAAAATCTGATATTATTTTTAATTCTCCTTTTATACCATGAGTATTTACAATTCTACCTATTCTTATAAATTTCATTATTTATTCCCCATTTCATACATTAATATTGATGCTGCTACTCCTGCATTTAAACTTTCACAGTTATTATTCATTTTTATATATAAATATTTATCACATCGTTTTGAGATATTATCACTTATACCAGTACCTTCATTACCTATAATTAAAGCAAATTTATTTGTATTATTTATTTCTTTTACATCATTTCCGTTATCTACTTTTGTACCATAAATAGTATAATTATTATTTTTTAATTCATTAATTACATTAGTTAAATCTTGTCTTAATATATTAATATTAAATAACATTCCTTGGGTTGATCTAAGTACTTTAGAATTATATAAGTCTACAGTATCATTACTTAGAATAATTGTATCAAAATTAAATGCTACTGCACTTCGTATTATTGTACCTAAGTTACCTGGATCTTGTAGTCTATCTAATAATAATATTTTATTACCAGAAATAGTACTCTCTTTTTTATAAACTATAGCCATAATTTTAGGAATACTTGGATTATCACTTAATTTTTTCATTACTTCATTACTTACGATAATATGTTTTATATCTGTTTCATAACTAAAGTCTTCCCTAATAATAATAGTATCTATTATATCATATTTTAATGCTTCGGTAACTAAATGCAAGCCTTCGATTAAATATTTATTTGATTTATCACGATATTTCTTTTCATTTAGTTTAGATATTTCTTTTATATATTCATTATTAATACTAGTTATATGCATATAATCAAACTTCTTTCAAGTAATATTTTATCATAAAATATAAGTAATTACCATACTTTAAATATAATTTTATTATTTTATTCCTTTTCATAACATACGTTATTCCAAGGTTTTTTAATAACTTATAAATAAGTTATTAAAAAATAGTTTTGAGCTTGTAATCTCAAAACTTAATTATTTAATATTTCAATAATTGTATCTTTTACTGAATTCCAGGTGTTTTTTAAACTATCATAACTTAAAATATCATAAACTTTATCAAATTTAGTCCAAATAACATCATGTGTATCTTCACTTTGATTATTACTTTTTCCTTTGTCTATTGCAAAAAACATATAGCAAATACATTCTTCATTCTTTGGAGTAATATATTCTTCGATAAAAGGAGGATATTTATCTATTATATATGCTACTCTTTTTGTTTCTTCGGCAGTTTCTCTTATAGCAGTTTCTTTTAAAGATTCATTTTTTTCTACATGTCCTTTAGGAAATGAATAATCATTATGTTTTTTTCTATAAATTAACGCAATTTCTTTTGTTTCTTTTTTTATTAAGAAACATCCAGCTTTTTTAGTAACCATATTTTTTCTCCTTATATAAAATTTATTTTTTATTATGTACCTAAATTATAATATAAGTAATGATAGTATTCAAGATACTTTAATATTATTTTTTAAGTATTATTAATTATTTTGCACAATATTTCACCAATGAAAAAAAGTGAGGTGTTAACTCGCTTAATTAGACAAAGATTTAGCAAGTCTTTTTACTTCATTTACTGGCATATCAGATACTTCACTTATTAATTCATAGGACATATTTTTTCTTAACATATTATTTACTATATTTTCTTTTGTTTCCACTGTTCCTTGCTCTTTTCCAATAGCAATACCATCTTTTCTTCCAAGTTCAAGACTATCTTGTAATTCTCTTTCTATTATTTCTTTTTCTTTCTCTGCAGCTATATAATCATAACGTTCTTTACTCCACATTTCTCCTACTGCAAATCCATTAATATTCATACTTATCATCCTCCTTAATATATCATCTGCATCTTTCTTAGAAAATATATCTAACATCATTAAATAAAATTCTTTAAAAGACTTACTAATTAGCGATGCTAATATTACTACTTCTTCCGTTCTTATACCTAGATTATAATATAAGTAATAATAGTATTCAAGATACTTTAAGACAATTCTTTTATTTTTTGTATAAATTTTGCTTGATTTTTCACCAGTTTCATATATACTTTCATTTATATATCTTTTAAATCTCTTTTCAAATGGATTTAGATTTAGTTGATATACTTGATATTCTTTTATTTCACTATAATCAGTACCGCTTTTATAACAGGTTCCATATAGTTTATCAGCATATGCCAAATTTCTTTCTGAACAACTCTCAAAATATCTACTGTTACATTCAATATCAATAGTAATATATTTACCTATATGAAATAAAATATCTACATCCTTAAAATATTCTTCACTATTTTCTTTTGGTAATTCTGTACTATCAAACTTAATATCTTTTACTTTAACTTTTAAACCCAAAGTAACATTTACTAATTTACATAAAAACTTAGGATTTTCTCTTAGAAATCTTTTAAAGTACCAGTCTTTCATAATTGGAAAGAACTTATCTTCTTTATCTAGTTTTTCTAAATGCTCTATAGTAATTTCTTTATTCATAAACTTTCACCTCCTTCATAAAAAACATTAGCATATTTAAATATTTTTTACAAATAGGTATTTTCCTTTTTTAAGTAGAAAATAATGAACAAAAAAAGTTTTTCTCTCTAAGGACAAAATTTCTTTTTGTTATAACATATGTGTTATAACCGCTGATTTAAAAACCTTTTTTACCCTTTTTGCTAATTTTACACAAATTTTACATATTTTTTATTTTTATGTTCTTTGAAATGAAAAAGATATAACTTTATTTATTATTATTGAAATAAGCACTTTTTTATGTTAAAATTTAATTAAAGATAAGGAGTAAAGAATTTTTATGAAAAGAACTTATAAAATAATTATGCTTATATTTATTTGTATTATGATATTAATGTTAGAATATAAGATATTTTTATTAATGATATATAAGAAATCTCACGATATTTCTAAGCGTTTTAAGGAACAAGTAAAAATTTCAGATATTGAAAACACTGCAATATATAAAAATAATAATGTGGATAAAAAAATTTATATAAGCAAAACAGGTAATAATTTTGCATTTAAAACTAACTTAGAAAAGTTTGGATATATTAATAAAGAAAATTATATTGATAATATCTATTTTCTTAATGGTGATGATAAAACAATAATTAGTATAAATAATTCAACAAATCTTTATAATTTATGTAATATAGCAACAGCACAAAATATTGCTGAAGAAACTAATGTTTTAGCACTTTTTATGATGATAAATCCTAAAAGACTTTTGAAAAAGTATGATGTTAATAGTGAAGCTGATTTATTTAATGCAATGGTTGATGAAATTGGAAATGATGTTAGTATCTTTAATAGTAATGATTATATTAGATATAGTTTTTTTATAAGTTTTATAAATATTTTTAGTTTTCCAAACACTAGTAATGCCAATAAAATATATACCATAAGTGGTGACTATGATGGATACTTTTTTGAACATCCCATAAGTAAAGATAGTAATGGTGGATATCAAGCACATATTTGCACTGAAAAAAATAGTTTTAATTGTATAAATATAATTTTTTTAAACAAAGAATATTTTACTTATGATAAAGTAATTGAATTGATTAGTAGAATTGAAGTTATTGAAGAGTAACTTCTTTTTTATTCTAAATAAAAAACTAATACATTTTAAGTATTAGTCATTTCATTTATTTAAACTCTTTCTTAATGTTTTAGCACATTTTCTACACATAGATTTATAATTAAAATCTTTACCATCTATTTCTACTTGTTTTCCTTCGAATACAGGAACCCATTCTTTGGTAAATCTAATATTACATATAGAAGGTCTACCGCAACTACAAGTTTTATTTATTTCTTCTCTTATATCTGCGATTGCAAATAATTTTTCTCCACCTGGAAATAATTGATTTAAAAAGTCTGTTCTTATTCCATAGCAAATAACAGGTATCTCTAAGTAATCTACTACATCAGATAATTCTTCGATTTGTTTTGGAGTTAAAAATTGTGCTTCATCTACTAATATATAATCTAAATTATGCTCAATAATAAAGTTAGCAATAGTTAAATAAATATTATCATTTTTATCTACTAGAAAATCTACTTTATTAGATTGATTATCTCTTGCAATTATTCTATCATCGCCTTTATCATCTAATTTAGGTTTCATAATTATTACTTCTTTTCCATCTTCTTTATATGAATAATAGTTTTTTTGTAAATCTCTTGTTTTACCTGCGCCCATTACTCCATATCTAAAATATAACTTTGCTTCAATCATTTTACTTCTCCTTACTTTTCTTTTGCTCTTGGATGACAAGAATCAAAAACTTTTCTTATTTGTTCATTTGTAACATGAGTATATATACTAGTAGTATTAATACTTTCATGTCCTAATAATTCTTTTACAGTCATTAAATCTGCTCCATTATTTAACATAGTAGTAGCAAATGTATGTCTAATCATATGAGGGTATATTTGTTCTATAGATGTACCAATAGTTAAGTTATTTAATATATTTCTTATCATTCTAGTAGAAAGTTTATTACCAAATTTATTTAATAATAAATATTCACTATTATTTTTATCTAATTTTCTTCTTGTATTATTTAGATATTTATTTAATAACTTACTACAATTATCTTCATAATAAACTATTCTTTCTTTACTACCCTTACCTAATATTTTAATACTTTTATTATATTTATCTATATCCTTTAATTTTATATTAACAAGTTCACTAACTCTAAGTCCTGTTACATAAAGAAGTTCTACGATTAACTTATTTCTTTCTCCATATAAAGTTACTTCATTAGTATTATCTAATACTTTATCTATTTCACTTGTTTTTAAATAATGAGGTAAACTTCTTATTTTCTTAGGATTATGTACATCAGTAAAATAATTAATTTTAATAATATCATGATTATATAAATAATTATAGAAACTTCTTACTCCACTTAATTTTCTAGATATAGTATTTTTATTATAAGATTTATCATATAAATAATTTAAATATTTCTTTATATCCTCTTCATTTATATCTATAATATTATTATTAAGTACACTTGCTAATTCTTTTAAATCATCTTGATATGATATTATTGTATTATCCGAATGTTTCTTTACACTTTTTAAATATTCTAAAAATTTGTCAATATAATTCATTTCTTATGTCCTTTTGATTTCATAGACAAATATTCTTCATGATCATAATAATTAGGTTCTAATTCGTTAGATTTAATTTTAGATAATATTATATCTGTATCATTATCATATGAAGTAGCATTATCAATTAAATCTTTTAAATAGTCAGTGTCTTCTTTTTTATCTAGGATTAATTTAATTCTACCATGATTTAATAATTCAAAATAAATATTTCTTATTTTAGAATAATCTTTCAAAGTATTTTTTAAATGAAACAATAATTCTTTTTCAGTTATATTAAATATATTTCTTCCAATAAATGATGGTAAATTAGCTAAATAACTATATTTAATTCTAATTTTATCTTCCAATAAATATTTATAATACATATCACATAACATATTTATTTCAGGTATAACATTACTACTATAAACAATATCATTTATAGTATTACCATTTGATGTTTGAATAGTTATATTTCTTAAATGAATGTTATTTTTTTTATTATATTTATTTACTAAATCTTTATAATTATTAAACATTGAAGTAAAACAATCTAATTCAAATAATGTATTTGTTTCATAAATAATTACTTTCTTATTATCATTAGTAATACCTATTAATAATTGTTTCATACTACACTTCCTATCAATATAAGTATATAATAAATTCATTAGTATTTCAAGTAAATAAAACTAGTAGTTAACAAAAAAGTTTTGAACATATGTAATTTCAAAACCTTTATTTCTTATACTTTTAATGTAAAAAATTTAGTATTATTATTTGTATATCTTGGTATTAAGACATATTACAAAATAACTTTATAATATACATAATATGTTAATATAAATGTAAGTGATAAACATACTGCATTTAAATATAATTTAATATTATTATTAATATTTAACTCTTTATTTATATTTATAGTTAATATTGATAATGAATAAATAATAAATATTATATTAAGAACTATTTTTAGATCATAAAATAACAAACTAAGAAATGGTGTTATTATGAATACTCCAATTATAAAGGGATAAATGGAGTAACATACAATATTACTTATTTTCTTAAATCCTATTCTTTTGTTTACTATTAATGATGCAAAATAATAGATAATTATAATACCTAAAAGAATACCTGCATATATAAATAAATCTTTTAGTAATAAATCGACATAATTTAGATTTGATAAATTTTTAATATTAAATTCTCTTATTATTTTACCTGTATATAAATCTACATTAATCTTCCATATATTATTTACCATTGTATTAATTAAATTACCTATTGTTAACGAAATGATTGTGATAATAATTAGTAAAAAGTTTTTATTTTGATTTATATAATTTATTTCTGTTATTGGTTTAATTAATAATTTAAATATATTTGTTTTTTTATTTGGATCATAAGTTACTTCCGTATCTTTTTTTGTTGTTTTTTTATTAATTAAACTTTCATCTACTAAATTATTTTTTATTGAATCATACTTACTATTATTATTTGTTAATATTTCACTTATGTTTATATTACTATTTGAACTTCTTATGGTATTATCACTTAATATATTTCCACATACTGAACAATATATATCATTATCATTATTTATATGCCCACATTTAATACATTTCATATTTTATCATTCCTATTCCATTAAAATAATATCATAAATAATAATATTTGTAAATATAATTAAATAAATTAAAACTTTTTAGCAATAAGCATTGACAATTGCTAAAAATGTGTTATAATGTATATAGTTTAAGAAAGGAAGTGTTATTATGAATATGAATTTTGAAGATGAAAATGTTAATGTTTTAGAAAAATATGGTCGTGATATTACTCAAAGTGCCAAAGAAGGAAAAATAGATCCTGTTATTGGCAGAGATGAGGAAATAAGAAGTATTACTAGAATATTATCTAGAAAAACTAAAAATAATCCCGTATTAATTGGTGAAGCCGGTGTTGGTAAAACTGCTATTGTTGAAGGACTTGCTACTCGTATTGTTAGTGGAGATGTACCAAATAATTTAAAAGATAAAACTATTTGGGAACTTGATTTAGCTGCCTTAGTTGCAGGAGCAAAATACCGTGGTGAGTTTGAAGAAAGACTTAAAAAAGTTATTGATGAAGTTAAAAAATCTGAAGGTAATATAATTATGTTTATTGATGAAATACACATGATTGTAGGAAATAATGCTGAAGGTGCAATGGATGTTGGTAATATTTTAAAGCCTGCTTTAGCAAGAAGTGAAATTCATTGTATAGGTGCTACTACATTAAATGAATATAGAAAATATATTGAAAAAGATAGTGCTCTTGAAAGAAGATTCCAAAAAGTTATGATTAATCCTCCAACTGTTAGTGATACAATTACAATACTAAGAGGACTTAAAAATAAATTTGAATTATATCATGGAGTTAATATTAAAGATAGAGCTTTAGTAGCGGCTGCAACACTATCTGATAGATATATTACTGATAGATTCTTACCTGATAAAGCAATTGATTTAATTGATGAAGCTTGTGCTACTATTAAGGTTCAAATGAATTCTGTTCCTGAAAAACTTGATACTTTAACTCGCGAAATTATGCAACTAGAAATTGAAAAGCAAGCTTTAAAGAAGGAAAAAGATGAAATAAGTTTAAATAGACTTGAAGAAATAAATAAATCTATTACTACTATGAAAGAAGAAGAAAATGCTCTTAGAATTAAATGGGAAAATGAAAAAAATATTAATACTAAGATTAAAAATAAAAAAGAGGAACTTGATAGAGCAAGATTTAAATTATCTACTTATGAAAATAATTATGATTTAGAAAATGCTGCTAAATATGCTCATGGTATTATACCTAATTTGGAAAAAGAACTTAGTTTATTACAATTAGAAAATACTTCTGATATATTATCTGATACTGTTGACGAAGAAGATATTGCTAAGATTATTTCTAAATGGACAAATATTCCTATTTCTAAGTTAGTGGGTAGTGAAAGAGATAAATTATTATCTTTGGAAGAAAATTTAAAGAAGCGTGTTTTAGGTCAAGATAATGCTTGTAAGTTAGTAAGTGAAGCAATTATTAGAGCAAGAAGTGGTATAAAAGATCCTACTAAACCTATTGGTTCATTTATATTCCTAGGACCTACTGGTGTTGGTAAAACCGAAATTGCTAAGGCTTTAGCATATGAATTATTTGATGATGAAAAACATATGATTAGATTTGATATGAGTGAATATATGGAAAGTCATTCAGTTGCTAAATTAATTGGTGCTCCTCCAGGATATGTTGGTTATGATGAAGCAGGTGCTCTAACAGAAAAAGTAAGAAGAAATCCCTACTCTATAATCTTATTTGATGAAATAGAAAAAGCACATAAAGATGTACTTAATATATTACTTCAAATACTTGATGATGGTAGAATTACTGATAATCATGGTAAATTAGTAGACTTTAAAAATACTATTATTATAATGACTTCAAATATCGGGTCAGATTTAATACTTGATGGTAAAATGCAAGAAGTTAAAGATGAACTAAAACATTACTTTAAACCTGAATTTTTAAATAGAATTGATGAAATAATAACATTTAATTATTTAACAAAAGATATAATTAGAGGTATTATAGTTAAATCTATTAAAGAAATTGAAGAAAGATTAGTTAATATTAAGATAAATATCACAGATAAAGCAATTGATAATATTATAGATAACTCTTATGATGTTAATTATGGCGCTAGAGTTGTTAAAAGATATATTCAAAGAAATATTGAAACAATGTTAGCAAATAATATTATTAGGGGTACAATAAATCCAAATACTACAATTACTATTGATGTAGAAAATAATAATTTTGTGATAAAAGATTAATTTAATTAGTCTTTTTTCTTTTTATGTGTTATACTTATAGTAAGGGAGGAATAAATAATGGCTACATTTTTTAAAGATACAAATGATGATACAATAAAAAGAGTTGCCGAAGATATAGCAAAAGCTTTTATAACTAAGGGTATCAATGATAATCAACTTACTGATATTAATGCTGCAGCTGCATGTTACGTTGAATTTTATAATCATTCTGTTGAAGCTTTATTAATGCAAAGAGAAAATGAACAAAAAAAAGAATTTGAAAGAAGTCAAAATCTTAGTTTTAGATAAAAAAAAGTATTATAGAAAAATCTATAATATTTTTATTTTAATTTATTAACTAAATCTTTAAATTGATTGCCACGATCTGCAAAATTTTTAAACATATCAAAACTTGCAGAAGCTGGGCTAAATAATACTATTTCTCCAGGAATTGCTACTTCTTTTGCTTTATCTACTACTTCTTGTAATGTGTTACATTTATATATTTCTATATTTGGATTCATAACTGAAGTGGTAACTGCGTTATATATTTTTTCTTTAGTATCTCCCATCAAGATTAACTTTGTAACTTTATCTAAAATAGGTTTTGCTATATTAGTATAATCTAAATGTTTATCATATCCTCCTGCTATTAAAACTATTTTTTCATCATAAGAATATAATCCTGCTATTGTACGAGTGGGAGAACTACTAACGGAATCATTATACCATTTTACATTATTTATTTCTCTTACAAATTCTAGTCTATGCTCTACTCCATTAAAGTTTTTTATTACTTCAATACTTTTATCTAAATCAATTAAATCTATTATTGCAGTTAGTGCTGTTGCTATATTTTCTAAATTATGTATTCCTCTTAATTTTATATCATTTTTATTTAATATTTTTTTACCATTATAATAAATATAAGTTCCATCAGTATAGAAATAGTTTGTTTGTTTACTTCTAGAAAAATATCTAGTTTCACCATTACCTTTAAATTTATTTGTTATTTCATTATCAGCATTAGTTACTAATATACCTTTATTATCTTGATATTTAAAGATATTTTTTTTAGCATCTATATATTCTTCGAATGATGAATGAATATCTAAATGATTTTCTGCAATATTAGTTATTATAGAAATATCAGGACTAATATCCATATCCATAAGTTGAAAACTAGATAATTCTAATACTATTATATCTTCTTTTTTCATTTCAGGTAATTTAGTAAATAATGGTGTTCCTATATTACCTCCTAGAAATGTGTGATAAGAATTAGCTTTTAATATTTCATTAATTAATGTTGTTGTGGTTGTTTTACCATCACTTCCTGTTACTCCGATTACTTTGCATGGTGCTAAATGAAGTAATTCTCTTATTTCAGAAGTTATTACTGCTCCTTCTTCTTTGGCAATGACTAATTCTTTTCTAGTAGGTAGAATTGATGGACTTCTAAAAATAATATCAAAGCCATGTAAATAATCAAAAGCATTTTCTTCATTGTAATACTTTATTTTATAAATATTTAATTTATCTATTAGATTTTTATCTAATGGTTTGGTATTAAATACTACTACATCACATCCTAAATTATGTAAGTATTCTAATAAAGGAATGTTACTTACTCCTAAACCTAATATAGCTATTTTACTAGATTTTAATTTGTTATTGTATTCTGTTAAATTCATGTTATTCCTCACTTTCTAAGAATTCTAGATTTTTATATTCTTTTATATCTACAATATCTTCTTCTTTTCTAAAACATATATCATTAAATTTACAATATTTACATCCTAATAAATCATTATTTTGTCTTTTAGGATTTATGTCAAATTTACAATTAGTTATATCATTAGCATTTTCTTTTATCTTATTATCTATAATATTAGTTATTTTATTGATATTATCACTACTTATTACTTTTGAATAGGTATAAAAGCCATTTTTAGTAGTCTTTAATGATTTAATCATTGTACTATCATTATATGTAGGATCAAATTCATTTAATATTTTTATATCATTATTTGAGTATCCTACTAATTTTAAGTTATTTTCTTTTAGTTTTAAATAACTATTTTTATAATCTTTATTTATTTCGTTATTTAATATTTTTTGTAGGTAAAAACCTGCAATTTCTACATTAGTTAATTTATTAGTATTTTTAGCTAAATATAAATATATTGGTAATTGCATATCTAATCCATATATAACATTATTTAAGTTAGTGTTGGGATTTCCTGTTTTATAATCTATTATTGCTACAATTGTTTTATCATTATATTTTTTATATACTAATTTATCTATTATTCCCATAAATCTTATGTTAATATTACCTGGTATATTGGTATATATTTCTTCTTCATATAAATAACTATCTAAGTTACTATTACTTAATTGTTTTCTTATGGTAGTTATTATAAAATCTAATTCATTTTTTAGTTTATTTAGGAAGAATTTTTCTTTTATGGTAAATTCTTTATTTAATTTATTTATACTATTAGTATATTCAGTGTCTAAATCAAAGTCTTCATTATTCATTTTAGATAATACTTCATGAAATATCGTACCAATACTAGTCATAAATGTTTCTTCATAGATACTTATTTTAAGTATATTAGATAAGTAATACTTAAATGAACACTTGTTATAATTATCTAATGAACTATATGAAAGTAATAATTTATTATTTATAAATTTATATAAGTTATCTTTAGAAATTAAAGTATATTTATTATCAAATGATTTATAGTTAACATCATAATTACTATATAATAATTCTAGGTTATCTTCTTTTATTCCATAATTAACTAATTTATCTAGATATTTAGTTAGATTTATTTTATTTAATTTATTAGAATATTTGTAATTGTTTATTTCAATATTTTCAATATTAGAATTTAATACTTCACTCATACTAGATATATAACATACACCATTATCACTATTTAATTTATATGATAGGTTTAAGTTTTTTATTGATTTTAGGTTAGATAAAATTATGTTATATTCTATTTTATTTAATTCTAGAGTATTTTCTATATTTAAAACATTAGTAATATTATCTGTTATATATTCTTCATCTTTATATATTGTAGGTATTTCTCCTTGGTTAAATCCTAAGACAAATACATAATCATTATCAGTAATATTATTATCTTTTAAATCTATTAATTCAATACTTTTATTATATTTTGTTTCAATATAAGTATTTTTTAATTCATATATTAACATATCTTTTACTTCAAGTAGATTATCACACCAAGTATATTTATTTAAAATATTAATTATTTTAGATACTATTTCTTCATCATAATTAATTATATTATTTATTGAGTCTTCGATTGTTTTATTTAAATTTTCTATGAAGTAATTACCTATATAAGTATCATAAATACTTGATTTATTTGTATTAATTGGTATATTATACATTTTAAATATTTTATTTATAGTATTTTGATATGATGAAGGATAATATATTTTAATACTATTTATATCAATATTGGAAGTAATTAAATCACATATTTTTACTGATACTCCATTTACTTCTTCTTCCAAAGTATTATAGCAATAAATTGTATCTATATTGTAGTTATTATATTTTTTATTAATTATTTCTACATCATTAAATTCACTTAACAATTTATTAAAATATTTATCTATATAGTTAAAATTATATACTACAATATGTTTAGTTTTAATATATTCTTTATATATTTTATCAAAGATAAGTAAATTATTTTCTATTAAGTCTTTTTTTATTTCTACTAAATAATTTAATTTACTTGATTCATATTTTATATCTTCTACAAAATAAATATTATCTAAGTATACTTTTGCTATTTCATATTTAATATTATATTTATTCATTAAGTAATATATAGTTTTATTATCATAATCAAAAGTTACTTTTTTTATAAATTCATTTTTAGTTATAAAAGTTATATCTAATAATGGATTATTTTCTCTTATTTCTTGGATAATGTTTTCTTTTATTTTATTTGGTACTATAAGTAAGGTATTATCTTTTAACTGCATATTTATCACCTAGAAATATTATACTACACATTTAAGAAAATTTAAATAAAATAAGTACTATTTTACAAGTACTTATTAATTATATTTAATAATAATGATCTATTTATTGGTTTAATTAGATAATCACTAAATCCTTCATCTTTGTATAAATAACTATACTCTATATTAGGATTC
>CAJMAC010000011.1 GCA_905211265.1 uncultured Eubacteriales bacterium | reverse complement strand
ATTTATTACTCTCAGAAGTTAATTTCCGAGTTTCCTATCAATCTGGAGCAGGTGAGGAGAATCGAACTCCCGTGGTCAGCTTGGAAGGCTGAAGTTCTACCATTAAACTACACCTGCAAATCAAGTAGGCAATATAAATTTTATTATATATTACCTATTTTGTCAATAGTTTTATTGAAATTTCTTTGAAAAAGTTAATTTTTTAGTAAATTTGGTTCAATTAATGATAGAGATACTTTTTCTTTTTCTTTATTTATCTCTATTACATAACAGTCTATTATGTCTCCGACATTTAATATTTCACTTGGATGTTTTATATAATTATTTGTCATTTTTGATATATGTATTAATCCATCATTATGTAATCCAATGTCTACGAATGCTCCAAAGTCTATTACATTTCTTACTGTTCCTTGTAATTTCATTCCTATTTGTAAATCATTTATATCTAGGACATCACTTTTTAATATTGGTTTTGGCATATCATCTCTTGGATCTCTATTCGGTTTTTTTAGTGATGATATTATGTCTTCTAGGGTGTATATATCTGTGTTTAATTTATCTTTGTATGTGTTTATATCTATATTATCTAATAAATCTATTAGTTTACTTGTTCCTATGTCTTTGGTAGTACAATTTAGTTCTTTTAATAGATTTAATGCTATATTATAACTTTCTGGGTGTACTGATGTTACATCTAAAATATTTTCTCCATCAATTATTCTTAGAAATCCTATTGCTTGTTCATATGTTTTATCGCTTAAAAGTTTTTTCTTTTTTATTTCTTCGCGGGAATTTATTTTTCCTTCTTTATTTCTATACTCTATTATTTTGTCTATATTTTTCTTTGTTATGCCTGAAACATATTTAAGTAGGGAAGGAGATGCTGTATTTATGTTTACTCCGACACTGTTTACTGCTTTTGATACAACAAAGTCTAGTGATTCAGTTAATTTTTTGCTTGATACATCATGCTGATATTGTCCTACGCCAATGCTTTCTGGTGTTATTTTTACTAATTCTGATAATGGATCTTGTAATCTTCTTCCTATTGATATAGCACTTCTTTTTTCTACAGTTAAATCTGGAAATTCTTCAATTGCAAGTTTGCTAGCAGAGTATACACTTGCTCCTGCTTCAGATACTATTATGTATTCTGTAGGTAATTTTTCTTCTTTTATTACTTGTGATACAAATTTTTCTGATTCTCTTGATGCTGTACCATTTCCTATTGCTATTATTTCTACTTTGTATTTTTTTATTAAGTCTGTAAGTATTTTCTTTGATTCTTCATATTTATTATGTGGTTCGTGAGGATATATAACTGCAATTTCCAGTTTTTTTCCAGTTTGGTCTATTACAGCAAGTTTACATCCCGTTCTAAATGCTGGGTCAAATCCTAAAACTATTTTATCTTTCATTGGTGGAGTTAATAGTAATTTTTCTAGGTTTTTTCCAAAGTTATCTATGGCACTATTTTCTCCAATTTCTGTTAAATCTGCGCGTACTTCACGTTCTACACTTGGTAATATTAATCTTTTTAAGCTGTCATTAATTGCATCAATTACAATATCTGATACATTTGATTTTGCATTTTTTATTATTTTAGTTTTTAAAAATGTTTCTATTTCTCTATTATCTATTTCAATATTAACATTAAGAACATTTTCTTTTTCTCCACGATTTATTGCTAGTATTCTATGTGGTTTGATATATTTTATTGATTCGTTATAGTCATAATACATTTCATATGTTTTTGTTTCATCTTTGGCGTTTTTCTTTAATTTTGATACTATTTTTCCTTTATAATACATATTGTTTCTTATCCATTTCCTATAACTAGCATTGTCGCTTATCCATTCTGCAATTATATATTTTGCTCCTTGGATTGCTTCTTCGATTGATTTTACTTTGTCGTTTAAATAGTTAGATGCTGTTTTTTCTATGTCTAAGTTATTTGGAAAACTCATAATTATTTTTGCTAATGGTTCTAGTCCGTTATTTATGGCATCTGTTGCTTTTGTTTTTTTCTTTTCTTTATATGGTCTATAGAGATCTTCTACTTCGACTAATTTATTACAATTTAAGATATTATTTTTTAATTCTTCGGTTAATAATCCTTTTTCGTCAATTAATCTTATTACATCTTCTTTTCTTTTTAGTAATGATACTTGATAATCATATACTTCGTTTATTTTTCTTATTTGTTCTTCATCTAAGGAACCTGTTTTTTCTTTTCTATATCTTGCTATAAAGGGAATGGTATTTCCTTCTTCTAATAGAGTTAATACTGCTTCTACTTGTTCTATTTTGATATTTAATTCTTGTGCTATTTCTTTAATTATTTCTTTGTTCATATTGTCCTTCTTTCTTTATTTTGCTTGCATAAGTAATTATACCTTTATATTTACTATTTAATTCATTTACTATTTTATCTAGTTTTTCATCATGCTTTACTATTTTTTGTTTTGATATGTTACTATTAAATAAATTTAATTGTACTGCGTTTGTTTTGGTAAAACTTGATATTGCTACACATAATGCTCTTATTGGATCTTCGTTCCAAATACTATTAAATAATTTTATACTATTATTATATATATCGTTTATTTCATCTGTTGGATTATTTAGTGTTGTTTGTTTGCTTATTTTTGTAAAGTCTGTATATTTAATCCAAATACTTACATTTGATGTATACATTTTTTTGTTTTTTAATTTACTTGTTATTTCTTTGGATAATTCTAATAATATGGGATATATTTCTTCTTTAGTTTTATAGTTATAAGCAAATGATGTTGAAGATGATATGCTTTTTGGGTCGGTGTACTCATATTCTACTTTTGAGTTATCTATTCCGTTTGCACTTTCTATCATTTGGTTTGCTCTGTTTTTAAAATATTTATAGAGATAAGATGAATCAATTGTTGCTAGGTCTTTGATTGTTAGTATTCCTAGTTCATTTAATTTTTTACTTGAACTTTTTCCTATCATAAATAGGTCACTTACTGGTAAAGACCACATTTTATCTTTTATTTCGTTTGTAAATAATGTGTGTACTTTATCAGGCTTTTCAAAGTCTGATGCCATTTTAGCACATAATTTGTTGTTTCCTATTCCTACATTTACTGTAAATCCAAATTTATTTTTTATGTCTTCTTTTATTTTATATGCTGTTTTTATTGGATCTCCGAATAATAGAACTAAATCTGTATAATCTAGGAAGCATTCATCTATTGAGTATCTTTCTATGATATCGGTATAGTTAAGTAAATATTTATACATTTCATCAGAATAGTATTTATATATTTTATAGTTTGGGGGATATATTTCTAGATATGGACATTTTTTTCTTGCTTGGAATATTGGTTCAGCGGTTTGAACTCCTTTCTTTTTACAGGGGTTACTTTTTGCTAGAACTATTCCTTTTCTTTCTTTTTCGTTTCCTGCGATTATGGCATATCTATTCCTTATATCTATTTTACTTCCATTATTTAGCATATCTACGGCACTCCAAGAAAGAAATGCATTGTTGACATCTATATGTAAAATTATTCTTTCTTTCATATGACCACCTTAAATTATTATAATATAAATTGTTTTATTAAACAAGAAAAACTAAACTATTTTTAGTTTAGTTTGTGTATTTATCTATAAATATTTTTAATACATTATTGAATTCTTCTTTGTTATTTAATTCAATTATGTATTCATAATTATTTTCATTAATTAATTTCTTTACACAAAAGTCATTGGGATTGTCTAAATCTGATAATATTACATAGGTGTTATGATTATAATTTACTCTATCTATTTCGGTGTATTCGATATTGTCTCCTAGTTTTATGACATGGCATAATTTTTCTTCGGTCATCTATTCTTACCTCCGATATAATCTTCGACTGCTTTTAATTCTTTAATATTTTCTCTTTCATATTTTTGGTAGGCTTCCCAATTTTCATATTGTAATTGTTCAAGAAATCCTTTTGCGCCATTTTCGATTAATTCTTTTGAGTATCCAGACATATTTTCATCATTTTTAGCTATTGTAAAGGCTTGATTTAATGTTTCTTTTAGATATGGTGAATTTATAATATTGTGTGCTGCAATTATTACACATCTCATTTCTGATTCTGATATTTGTGATGATTCTACGATATGTCTTGCTAGATTTGAATAATTATAATCAACATTTAATTCATCTGTAGCAGGGTTTCTTCCATATCCATTTTCAATTCTATTTTGTTCATCACTGGTATGATTCATTAATCTTTCATAATATGATATTCTTTCATCAATATAATTTTTAGATTCTTTTGTTTCTGAAATTACGGCATTATTTCTATTTATTGATGCTTTTGTAACGTTTTTTGATACGTTTGCAGATATAAATGATGTTACTGCAAGCACTGTTGCTACAATGGCTTTATTTATTTGATTTCTTTTTTTATTTTTCGTTTCTCTGTATGCGCCTTTTGTTTTTGTTCTAGTTCTTTCCCAGGCTTCGTCGTAATTTTTTAAACCTTCTACTAATACTGGATTACTTAATCTACTGTTTCTATTTATTTCTTCAAATAACAGTTTTTCTTCTTGTTCCATATGTTCACCTCTATTTTAAGTATATAATTAAATAAAATATTAGTCAATTGTTTTGATATTTTTTTCTTTTTATTGTAAAGTATTTTTGATATTTTCCCATGGTAAATTTATGTCTGTTCTTCCAAAATGTCCGTATGATGCAAGATTATAGTATTTTATGTTTTTTAAATTTAATTCTTTTATTATGTTTTCTACTGAAAAGTTAAAGTTAGTTTCTACATATTTATATATTTCTTTAATATTTATTTTTTCTGTATTAAATGTTTCTATAAATAATGATATTGGTTTTTGTTTTCCTATTGCATATGATACTTGTATTTCACATTTGTCTGCGAGATTATGTTCAACAATATTTTTAGCTACATATCTTGTATAATATGCTGCTGACCTATCTACTTTTGTTGGATCTTTACTGCTTAGACAACCTCCACCAATTCTTGAAGCGCCGCCATAGGTATCTACAATTATTTTTCTTCCTGTTGTACCACTGTCAGAGTATGGTCCTCCGATTATGAATGAACCACTTGTGTTTATTAATATTTTTGTTTTTTTATCTAATAGATTTTGTGGTATTGTTTTAGTTATTACATTTTCTATTATATATTTTTTTAATTCTTTTTGAGTTATTTCTTTTTTGTGTTGTGCTGCAATGATTATTGTGTCTATTCTTTTTGGTTTGTTATTTTGGTATTCTACTGTTACTTGTGTTTTTCCATCTGGTAATAACGGTGTATTTTTATCTTTTTTTCTTGCTTTTGCTAGGTTATATGCTAGTTTGTTTGCTAGTAAAATTGGTAATGGCATTAATTCTTTTGTTTCGTTTGTAGCATATCCAAACATTATTCCTTGATCTCCAGCGGCTAATTCTTTTTTCTCAACTGATTTATTTATTTCTTTTGATTGATTACTTACTTTTATTATAAAGTTAAATTCTTCGTTATATCCTATATCTTTTAGTACTTCTTTTGCTATTTCTTCATAATTTAATTTTGCTTTGGTATTTGCTTCGCCATAGATAAATACTAAGTTATCTTTAATTGTAGTTTCAACTGCCATTTTGCTATTTTTGTCTTGTTCTAGCGCTGTATCTAATATTTTGTCACTTATTTTGTCGCATATTTTATCTGGATGTCCTTCGGTTACTGATTCACTTGTAAAATAATATTTCATTTTTTCCCTCTTTCTTGCTTTTATCAAAAATAAAAACTCTTTAAGAAAGAGTTTAGTGCACTTTAATTAATAACATCTTTCTTATCGCTATTAGCTTTACCACCTTGCTTATGCAGGTTGGTGTGAGTTCATCGAGCTAATTCTCTCCCTCACTCTTGATAAAAGTTAATTCAATTGTATCACATTTCTAATAATAGTCAATAGTTTTTAAAATAATATTTAAATATTTAAAAAATATGATATAATATAAGAAGTTAAGGGAGAGATTTTATATGATAGAAAGATTAGAAGCAATAAATAATAAGTATAATGAAATACAAAATGAATTATCTAAACCTGAGGTATTATCTGATATTAAAAGAATGACTGAATTATCTAAAGAACAAACTAGATTAGGTAATATTGTTGAAGTATATAATAAATATAAACAAGTTAATGAAGATATTTTAAGTGCTAAGGAAATGTTACATGATTCTGAGATGGCTGAATTTGCTAGAGAAGAATTAACTAATTTAGAAAGTGAATTAAGTGATATTAATAAAAAGTTAGAGATAATGTTACTTCCACATGATCCTAATGATGAAAAGAATGTTATTGTTGAAATTCGTGGTGCTGCAGGTGGAGATGAAGCAAATATTTTTGCGGGTGATTTATTTGATATGTATACTAAGTATGCTAATAACGAAGGATGGAAAATTGAAATATTAAATAGTGTTGAAGGTACTGCGGGTGGATTTTCTAATCTTGAATTTATGGTTAAGGGTGATAGTGTATATTCTAAATTAAAATATGAAAGTGGTAGTCATAGGGTTCAAAGGGTACCTGCTACTGAAAGTCAAGGTAGGGTACATACTTCTACTGCAACTGTTTTGGTTATGCCTGAAGCGGAAGAATTTGATTATGAATTAGATGAATCTGAGGTTAGAATTGATATTACAAGAAGTAGTGGTTGTGGTGGTCAAGGTGTTAATACTACTGACTCTGCAGTAAGACTTACTCATATTCCTACTGGTATTATTGTTTATTCTCAAACTGAAAGAAGTCAAATTAAGAATAAAGAGAAAGCGTTTAAGATTTTAAAAACTAGATTATATGATTTAAAGTTAAGAGAAAAAGAAGAAGCAGAGGATGCCGAAAGAAGAAGTAAGATAGGTACTGGAGATAGAAGTGAAAAGATTAGAACTTATAATTATCCTCAAAATAGATTAACTGATCATAGAATTGGATTTACTTCGATGAATTTAGATAGAATTATGGATGGTGAATTAGGAGTAGTAATTGATGCTTTAATTAATGAGGATCAAAAAAGAAAACTTGAAGAAGGTTTATAATCTATGAATAATAGCGTTGAGTATTTAAAAAAATACTTACCAAGTGATAAGTTAGAAGAAGGAATTAAATTATTAAATAAGGGTATTCCTGTTCAATATATTGTTGGTAATGTAGAATTTTATAATAGTATTATTAAGGTTGATAATAGGGTTCTTATTCCTAGATTTGAAACTGAATTATTAGTAGAAAAATTAATTAAGTACATTAGATTAAATTTTAATAATAAAATAAATATATTAGATATGTGTACTGGTAGTGGGTGTATTGCAATTAGTTTAAAAAAAGAAATTGATTGTAATATGGATGCAGTAGATATATCTAATGATGCTTTAAATGTAGCAAAAGATAATATGGTTAGTAATAATGTTAATATTAATTTTATATTAAGTGATTTATTTACTAATGTTAAAAGTAAATATGATGTTATTGTAAGTAATCCTCCATATATTAGTTATGATGAAGAGATTGATGAAATTGTTAAGAATAATGAACCTATTATTAGTTTATTTGCCAGTGATAATGGTTTATATTTTTATGAAGAAATATTAAAAAATATTAAATCTTATTTAAATGATAAGTATATTATTGCTTTTGAAATTGGTATGAATCAAGGTAATGATATTAAAAATATTATAGATAAATATTTTAATGATGTTACTATAAGTATTGAAAAAGATTATAATGATAGAGATAGATTTATATTTATAATAAAAAAATAGTTAAAATTGAATAAAATAATTATATATGTATCATAATTAAATGAAAGGTGATAGATATGAAGAAATTAATTATAATTATTTTAACAGTATTGACTATTTTTTTGGTATATAAGAAAGTAAATGCAGAAGAGGTTATTATTCCTGATAATTCAATTAGATTAAGGGTTATTCCTAATAGTAATTCTAGTTATGATCAAGCAATGAAGAGTGTTGTTAAGGATTATTTAGAAAAAGACGTGTATAATTTATTTAAAGATACTAAGACTATTGAAGATGCTAGGGAGATTATTAATAATAATTTAGATAATATTAATTATAATATAAAAGATATTTTTAATAGATATAATTATGATATGACTTTTAATGTTAATTATGGTAATAATTATTTTCCTGAAAAGGTATTTAAGGGTGTTAAATATAATGAGGGATATTATGAATCAATTGTGGTATCTATTGGGGAGGCAAAGGGAGATAATTGGTGGTGTGTTCTATTTCCTAATTTATGTATTGTTAATGATAAGGATGTAGAATATACTTCGTTAGTTAAAGAAATTATTGATAAGATATTTAAGTAATAAAATAAAGGTTATTTAATATTATTTATTAGGTGAATAATATTGGATACTTTTTTTACTACTTTAATTATTGGTATTAGTCTTAGTATGGATGCTTTTTCTTTGGCTCTTATATATGGAACGCAAAGTATAAGTAAAAAAAATAAAATAATTTTATCTATTATTGTGGGTATATATCATTTTGTTATGCCATTGCTGGGAGTGTTTTTGGGTAATGTTATACTTAAATATCTGGTTATTAATTTAAGTATTGTTGTTTCTATTATATTTTTATTTATTGGTATCGAGATGATTATTTCTAGTATAAAGGATGATAGTCATGATTTTGTTGTAAGTATATTTGGATTTTTAATATTTGGTTTATCTGTTAGTATTGATAGTTTTACTACTGGTATTGGTCTTAATGTTATTAATAATAATTATTTAGAGGTATCTAGTATATTTTGCATTGTAAGTGGTAGTTTTACTTATTTAGGACTTATTTTGGGAAATAAATTAGGTAGTATATTTGGTAAGTTATCTACGATTATTGGTGGTGTTATATTAATTATATTGGGCATTATTTACTTTTTTAGGTAAGTAAACTTGACATATTTTTCAATAAGTTTATAATATACTTTTACTTGGGGGTATTATGAATATTATTGGGTTAAGTAATGCACAAATGAATAAGATTAAAGAAGTATGTATGGTTAAATATGTTAAGGAGAAGGGAACATATGATGAGTTATATTATAAATTTTCTTCCTATATAAAAAGTAATATGTTTGCTACTATGTTTAATTCTAAGGTTATTTATTCTGATTCTAATTATAAAAATTGTATATATGAATGGGAATATTATTTGGTAGTTGTACCAAAGGATAAATTACCTTATGTTAGTAATATTATATCTATGAATGATGAAGTAAAAAGCTTGAAGAAAAAATATACTACTTGGTAGTTTTTTTCTTGCTTTTTATTTTTTGTTGTGATAGAATAAGAACTAATTTAAATTACATATTTTATAGTAAAATTAAATTTGTTATATGTTTTTAATTGACATTCTTTTTTTTCTGATATAATATTAAGTTGGGTTATGTCCATTTTGATAAAAAAACATATAATATACAAACAAGGAGGTACTTATGCCTAAGATAAAGATTGAAGGAAAAAATACTTTGTCTGGTACAATTAATATTAGTGGTGCAAAAAATAGTGCGGTTGCATTAATTCCTGCCTCTATATTATGTGATGAAGTAGTAAAAATTAGTAATGTTCCTAATATTTCTGATATTGATTCTTTGGAAGAAATATTATTACATTTAAATGCTAAAATTTATAGAAATAAAGATGTTGTTACAATTGATTCTTCAAATATTGAAAATAAAAAAATACATGAAAATTTATCTAATAAACTTAGAGCATCTTATTATTTTATGGGTGCATTACTTGGTAAATTTAAGAAAGTTGATATGTATTTTCCTGGCGGTTGTTCAATTGGTGAGCGTCCAATTAATTTACATTTAAAGGGATTTGAGAAATTGGGTGCAACAATTAAGGAAGAAGGCAATCATTTTATAATTGAAGCAGATAATTTAGTAGGTAATAAAATATATTTAGATGTTCCTAGTGTGGGTGCTACAATTAATATTATGCTTGCAGCAGTTAAAGCTAAGGGTAAGACTACTATTGAAAATGCTGCGAAGGAACCTGAAATAGTTAATGTTGCTACTTTACTTAATAATATGGGTGCTAAGATAAAGGGAGCTGGTACTAATGTTATTACTATATATGGCGTTAATTATTTACATAGTTGTTTTCATGAGGTTATTCCTGATAGAATTGAAGCTGGTACTTATTTAATTATTGGTGCTTTATTAGGAGATAAGTTAAAAATAAATAATATTATTCCTAGTCATGTTGAATCACTTACTTCAAAGTTAAAAGAAGCAGGTGTTAAAATGAAGATTAATGATGATAATATTATTATTAGTAAGAGTGATAAGTATAAGCCTATTGATATTGAAACTTTAGTGTTTCCTGGATTTCCTACTGATTTACAACAAATAATGATTCCATTTTTAACACAATGTGATGGAATAAGTAGTGTTAGAGAAACAATATATGAAAATAGATTTAAAAATATTACTGATACTGTTAGAATGGGTGCAGATATATCTGTTAGAGATAATAAACTTGCTATTATTAAAGGTAAAACTGATTTAGTAGGTTGTGAAGTTACAGCGACTGATTTAAGAGGTGGTGCTTCGATGATGGTTTGTGGTCTTATAGCAGAGGGTATTACTATTATTGATAATATTCATTATATTGAAAGAGGATATGATAATATTATTAAGAAATTAAATGATGTGGGTGCTAAAATAGAGTTAATATAATATAATTTATTAGGTGAAAACATGAAAAAGATTATATTTATATTAATTCTTTTTTTGTCCTGTTATTTTATTTATAATATTTCTTTAGATAATAAGATATATTATGTTAGTATTGGAGACTTTTTATCTAAGGGAGTTAATAGTTATGGGGTTAAGGTTAATGGATACTCTGATTATGTTAGAGATTATTTATATGAAAATAATAGATTAAAGGAATATAATAATATATTTTGTGAATCTGATTATAGGGTTACTGATGTTCTTAGAATGATTAAATATAATGATACAAGGGAATATAATGGTAAGGAATTAAATATTAATAGGTTAATTAAGGAAGCAGATGTTATTAGTTTATCTGTGGGTATGAATGAATTATATTATAAATTGAATAAGCGTGATGGTAATATATATAGTTATATGAATGAATTAATTAATGATATGAAAGAATTACTAGAGTATATTAATAAATTTAATCATAAAAGGGTATATGTTTTAGGGTATTATAATACTTATGGATATCAAGAGTATATTGATTATATTAATATTAAGTTAAAGAATATTGTTATAAATGAGGGATTTATTTATATTGATTTAGCTAATATATTTGATAATAATCCTAGACTTTTTGATAAAAAAGATAGTTTTATTCCTAATAATCAAGGATATTTAAAAATTTCTGAAAAAATTGTTGCTAAAATAGAAAATAACTGATATAATATTGTTCGTATTTATTACTATGACTTTTTTGTCATGGCGGAAGGAGAGATAAAATGAAAGCAAATATTCATCCAAAACAAACTGAAACTAAATTTGTATGTGCTTGTGGAAATGTTATAACTGCAAAAAGTACATTAGGTGTAGCAGAACATTCAATTGATACTTGTAATATGTGTCATCCATTCTATACTGGTAAACAAACTGCTGGTAATAGAAAAGGACAAGTAGATAAATTTAATAAGAAATATGGATTTGATAAAGAGACTAAATAGTTTCTTTTTTTCTTGTCTTTTTCTTTTAAATGTGATATTCTTAATATAGAAATGTATGAGGTATAATATGAAGAAAATAAAATATTTAATTGTAGGTTTATTTTTAATATTACTTACTGGTTGTTCTAGTTATGATATGTCTATGTCAATTAATAGAAATAAAAGTATGGATTTATCTATAAATATTGTTTCTACTTCGAGTGAGGAAATAAATAAATATATTGATACATTAAAAGAAAAATATGAAAGTAATGATTTTAAGGTTGAAGAATTTACTAGAGATAATAATTATGGTATTAGAATTACTAAACATTATGATAATATAGATAATAATTCTTTTGCAGAAAGAACTGATAAATTTGATTTGTTATATTTATATAATAATGATTATGATAAGAGTATTGAAACTAAGATATTTAATGTTGATAAAGGTTTTGCTTCGAATAGATATGCAGCGAATTTCTTTGTAGATTTAACTAATATTGATATTGATTTATCTAATACTGAAGTAACTTTTGTGGCTTATTTACCTAAAGGTAATGTTAGCAATAATGCTGGAAGTGTTAGTGAAGATGGTAATACTTTAACTTGGAATATTACTAATAAGGGTAGAACTGATATAGAATTTGTTTTTGAACTTGGTAGTTATGATACTATATATTTTATTGTAGCAATATTTATTGCAATATTTTTAGTGTTTTCTATAATAAGTGCTATATTAAGTAAAAGTGGAGATGCTAGTTCTAGTGATGTTGATAGAGATATAGAAATATTATCTAATAATGCTAAATATAACAATATGAATAAGAATAGACCAGGTAATAATGGTGTTTATAGTAATTATATGAATAATAGAAATAATAATTCTAATAATAATAATGTTAAGAAACCAGAATTAGTTAAATTTAATAATAATGAAAATGATTTTAATAAAATGATGGGTAATGTTAGTGTTGTTAATGATGTTAAGAAACCAGAATTAGTTAAATTTAATAATAATAATCAAAATAATTTTAATGGAAATATGAATAATGGTAATAGACAAGAATTAGCAAGTTTTAATAATAATAATGAGAATATGAATAATAATATTTCTAGACCATTAAATAATAATGTTAATTTTAATGATAATTCTAATATTGTAAACGATAAGATTAAAACTAATGAATTTGATAATAATCCTGATTTAAATATTAATAAGAGTGTAGATATGGTTAATAATGTTAATTATGAAGCACCTTTTAATAGTGAAAATGTTGAAGAAGTTAATAATTATGATCCTAATATTATTAGAGTAAATAATAAAGAGGTAGTGGTTACTAAATCAAATAAGGAAGATGAATAGTCTTCTTTTTTATGTAAAGTTTATTTTTAATTATAGTAAAAAAGTTTAAATGATGATATACTAATTATGGAGGGATAAGAAATGAAAATAGGTATAACTAATGATCATAGAGGAGTTACTTCTAAAGAGTATTTGGTTGCATATTTAACACAAATGGGATATGATGTTGTTAATTATGGTACTAATACTACTGACGCAGTGGATTTTCCTGATTATGCATATAAATTAGGCAAGGGTGTTTTAAACAAAGAAGTTGATTTAGGTATTGCAATATGTGGTACAGGTATTGGTATGAGCATTGCTTTAAATAAAATGAAAGGTATTTATTGTGCTAAGGTTTCTAGTGTTAGTGAGGCTATATTAAGTAGAGCACATAATAATGCTAATGTTATTGCAATAAGTGAGGAATTACCTGAAGAGGTAACTAAGGAAATAATAGATAAATTTATTAATACACCTTTTTCTAATATTGATAGATATATAGTTAGAAATGATAAAATAAAGAGTATAGAAAATGAGTAAGTTAATATTATATATATTTGTAATACCTTTTATTATATGGGCATTAGATAGTGTTAATATTAATGTTATATTCAAATTAGGTAAACATACTAATTATCAAGCTAGGGTATTATATATGGCTATAATTTTTAGTTTAAGTTATTTGGTTGTTAGTTTTTTATATGATTTTATGAATGTATTTAGTAATATATTTTGACAAATTTTATATATTGAAAGGAATATACTTATATAAAGGAAGTGTAATATGAAAAAAATTATTATATTTACTTTATGTATAATATTTATTCCTTTTTTTATTGTACTTATATATAAATTATATTTTTTAAAGGAAATAGAATTAAATTATATTGAAAGTAGAAATATTAGGGTTAAAAGAAATGCTAGTGGTGTTATTGAAGTTATGCCATTAGAAGAGTATATTGTTGGTGTTTTGGCAGGTGAAATGCCTATATATTTTGATAGTGAGGCTTTAAAAGCGCAAGCTGTTGCTTCAAGAAGTTATGCAATGAAAAGAATTGGTTATAATAAAGATAATGATTATGATGTAGTGGACTCGGTGATGAATCAAGTTTATTTAGATAATGATTATTTAAAAAAAGCTTGGGGAATTAATTATAAGGAAAATATTAATAAGTTAAGAAGTGTTGTTAATGAAACTCTTGATGAAGTAATGTATTATGATAATAATATTATTGACGCAATGTTTTTTTCTACGAGTAATGGTTATACGGAAAGTTCTAATGTTATATTTAATTTGGATTTACCTTATTTGAAAAGTAAAGAAAGTTTATGGGATAAGGATACTTCTTCTGCTTTTAAATCTAGTAAGAAAATGTCTTTGAATGATTTTTATAGTTTATTAGGATTAGAATATAATAAAAAATTAAGTTATGAAGTATTAGAAAGAAGTGGTACTAATAGAATTATTAAGTTAAAAATAAATGGTGTAGAATTAAATAGCAAGGATGTATATAACAAGTTAGGATTAAAGAGTTATGATTTTTCTTTTGTGCAGGAAAATAATGATGTTATTATTAATACTTGTGGGTATGGTCATGGTGTTGGTATGAGTCAATATGGTGCACTTGGTATGGCTAAGGAAGGATATAAATATTATGATATTTTAAAATATTATTATACTGGTATAACAATTGATAAAATTAAATAAAAAAATGTATAAAAATTTATTTTTTGTTAAAACTTAAAATAGAGGTGGAAAAATGAAAAAAAAATTAAAATCTTTGTTAGTACCAGGTATTTATGTTGTAGCTATTAGTGCTTTTGTATTTAGTTTGTATTTTGTGCAAAAAATATTATCTAATACTTTGCTTAAAGATAAGAATTTGATTGATACTGATTATGTTGATAAGGAAATAATTAAGAATAATGATTATTTACCTGTAGTTAGTGATACTAAGACTATTATTAAACCTTTTACTAGTAGTGATGTTAAGGTAAGTAAAGAATTTTATGTTTATAATGGTGAAGAAGATAGTCAAAAAAATTCAATAATATATTATGAGAATACTTATATGCAAAATTCAGGAATAGATTATTATTCAGATAATTCTTTTGATGTAATTAGTATTCTTGATGGTACTGTTATTGATGTTAAGAGTGATAATATTGTCGGTAGTATTGTGGAAATTAGACATACAAATAATTTAATCAGTTTATATCAAAGTTTAGGAGAAGTTAATGTTAAAGTAGATGATAAGATTGTACAAGGACAAATTATTGGTAAGAGTGGTAAGACTAATTTAAATACTAAGGTAGATAATAATTTACATTTTGAATTATACTACAATGGTGAGATTGTTAATCCAAATGATTATTTTGATAAAAATATAAAAGATTTATAGGCGTTAATGCCTTTTTTTAGAATAATATATTACATTTAGTTAATATAATATATTAAGGAGATGTTATGGATAAAAATATTATTTTAAGAGTCATTAATGAAGGTAAATATATAATAGAAACTAAGGATACCGTTAGGGAAATTGCTAAGGTATTTAATGTTAGTAAGAGTACTGTACATAAGGATTTAAAGGAAAGATTATTGGAAATTGATAGTGAAATGTATAATAAAGTGTCAAATATACTAAAATATCATTTGGAAATTAGACATATTCGTGGTGGAAATGCGACAAAATATAAGTTTTTAAGCAAAAAAGTAAAGATTTAACTATAAAAAAAATACAAATTATGGTAAAATATTCATTAAGGGATGGTGATATTATGTTTAATAAAGACATTGGAATAGACTTAGGTACTGCAAATGTACTTATTTACATAAAGGGACAAGGTATTGTATTAAATGAACCAAGTGTTGTTGCAATTGATTCTGAAACTAAGAAACCTCTTGCTGTTGGTATTGAAGCACATGAGATGTTGGGTAGAACTCCAGGAAAGGTTAAAGCTATTAAACCAATGAAAGATGGCGTTATAGCTGATTTTGATACTACAGAGGTTATGCTTAATTATTTTATAAAAAAAGTTAATGGTAGAAGTTTTTTATCTCGTCCTAGAATACTTATTTGTTGTCCATCAAATATCACTCAGGTTGAAAAGAATGCAATAAAAGAAGCGGCTGAAAGAACTGGTGCAAAAAAAGTTTATTTGGAAGAAGAACCTAAGGTTGCCTCAATTGGTGCTGGTATGGATATATCAAAACCTAGTGGTAATATGGTTATTGATATTGGTGGAGGTACTACAGATATTGCTATATTATCTTTGGGAGGTATAGTTAATAGTACTTCGATTAGAATTGCTGGAAATGCTTTTGATAGTGATATTGTTAAGTATATTAAAGATAAATATAAACTTTTAGTTGGTGAAAGAACTGCAGAAGAAATTAAAATGACTATTGGTACTGTTTTTCCTGGTTCTAGAAATGAAAAAATGGACGTTAGAGGTAGAGATTTAGTTACTGGGTTACCTCATTCAATTACTCTTACATCTTCAGAAGTTGAAGAGGCTTTAAGAGAAAGTGTTTACTTGATTATTCATGCAGTTAAGGGTATATTAGAACAAACTCCACCGGAATTATCTTCAGATATTATTGATAAAGGAATTGTATTAACTGGTGGTGGTGCATTAGTAGATGGATTTAGTGAATTATTATCACAAGAATTAAAAGTTCCTGTGTTTATTGCAGAAAGTCCACTTACATGTGTTGCTGAGGGAACTGGTATTTTACTTGATAATTTACATATGTTAGATAGATAAATGTCTAGGTAATCTAGATATTTTTTTCTTGTAAAAAAAGTTATGTAATGATATAATTAGTACATAGGAGGTCTCTATTATGGATAAAGAATATAAATTAGGAAGTATTGTTATTATGAAAAAAGATCATCCATGTGGTACTAATAAATGGGAAATAGTTAGATTAGGGGCAGATATAAAAATAAAATGTTTGAATTGTGGTAGATGTATTATGCTACCTAGAATAGAATTTAATAGAAAATTAAAGAAAGTTGAGGAGTTATGAAAAAGATAAAGAAAGAATTTAGATTACATCCTGCTTTACTATTTTTTTGTTTAACTATTCTTATTATGATAGTTAGTAGTATTGGTGGTATATTACATTTAGAAACTAGTTATTATACTGTTAATAGTGTTACTGGTAATTTAGAGAGTAAAATTGTTGTAATTAATAATTTATTTAATAGATCTGGAATACAATATTTAATAAGTAATATGATATCTAATTTTACTAGTTTTGCTCCACTTGGTAATTTAATTGTTGGATTACTTGGAGTTGGAGTTGCTTATAAATCTGGATATTTAAATTCATTATTTGGGTTATTATCTAAGAAGATTTCTAAAAAAACATTTACTTTTATTGTTGTATTGCTTGGAATATTATCTAGTATGTTTTTTGAGGTAGGATATGTTATTTTAATTCCTGTTGCTGCAATATTATTTATGAATTTAGGTAGACATCCATCAACTGGTGTATGTGCTGCTTTTGCAGGTATTACTTTTGGTTATGGTGCAAATATTGTTGTTAATGGGCTTGATAGTATGTTATCTTCTTATACTGGGCTTGCTGCTTCAATACTTGATAAAACATATAAAGTTAATTTAAGTGGTAATTTAATATTTATGGTTATTAGTACTATTTGTATTGCTTATTTAGGAATGATTGTTACTGAAAAATATATTGTTCCTAAGTTAGGTAGATATGTATTTGATGAAAGTGAATATTTTGATGCAATGATAGTTACTAAGAAGGAAAAGAAAGGTGTATTTATTGCATTATTATCTTCATTGTTATTTGTACTTATTTTGATTTATTCAATTATACCTGGTTTACCTTTTTCAGGATTATTTCTATATTTAAAAGATAGTTTATATGTAGATCAATTATTTGGAGATAATTCATATTTTAGTCAAGGTGTTGTATTTCTGTTTAGTTTATTATTAATTATATCTGGTCTTGTTTATGGACTTAGAGTTAAAACATTTAAAAATAATAAAGATTTAGTAGATGCGATGAGTTATTATTTAAAAGATGTTGCTTCAATATTAGTATTAATATTCTTTGCTTCGCAATTTTGTGCTATATTTAAACAAACAAATATAGGAGTATTTATTGTATCTTCATTGACTGAACTATTAAACTCAATTGAGGTATCTGGTATATTACTTATTATATTATTCTTTGTTATTACAATGATAAGTACGATGTTTATTCCGGCTTCTTCGACTAAATGGGCTATTTTATCTCCGGTTGTGGTACCTATGTTTATGCAAAGTTCACTTACTCCAGAGTTTGCTCAAGCGGTATTTAGAGCTGCAGATAGTGCTGTTAAAGGTATTTCACCATTATTTACATATTTTGTTATATTTTTGGGCTTCTTACAAATATATAATAAAAAGAAAGATAATGCTGTTACTTTGACTGATGCAGTTAGTTTGATGATGCCTTATGCTATTTCTTATTCTATTTTATGGTTTGTTATAATATTAGCATTTTATATTATTGGTATTCCTATTGGGATAGGTACTGGTGTAATGTTACCGACTGCTTAAAATTAAGGGAGGTGATGTATGAAAAATATTAGTAGGTTATCAGGAAACTTAATAATAAGTCCTGAGGGAAATGTTATTTTTGAATGTGGTGTATTTGAAAATGCTACAATTGATGCGAATTATGGAAATGTTAAATTTATGAATTGTACTTTTTTAAATGATATTTGTATTAAAAATGCTAAAAATGTTACTATATATATGTCTACAATTTTATTTGATTCAAGTAACAAAAGAGTTAGTGCAAAAATATTTGGTGATAATATTGATATGGAATACGTTTATGTTAATGATATGAAAGGTAACTCAGTAGTTAAATGTGTATCTGATAATATTGAAACTAGAAATTTAGTGTTTGATTCAGTAAATGAGAAAGAGTCATATTTAGATATTATTGCTAATACTTATAAAGTTGATTCTTCTTTGATAAATGTTAGAAAGAATTTTTCTATGAAAGATAATATGGAAGAAATTAATTCAAAAGTAAAGAGAGTAACTAAAAATAAAAAGATATAGAAATGTATCTTTTTTCTTTGATTAAATATGTATTAAGTGATATAATAAGATACATGAAAGAAGTGATTTTATGAGTTTGAAAGCAGGCATTGTGGGATTGCCTAATGTTGGTAAATCTACTTTATTTAATGCAATTACAAAACAAAGTATTTTAGCTGCAAATTATCCTTTTGCTACAATTGAACCTAATGTTGGAATTGTTAATGTTCCTGATGAGAGGATTGAGAAGTTAAATCAAATGTATAATCCAATGAGATTAATTCCTACTTCTTATGAATTTAATGATATAGCAGGATTAGTTAAAGGTGCAAGTAATGGTGAAGGGTTAGGTAATAAATTTTTATCTCATATAAGGGAAGTAGATGCAATTGTGGAAGTTGTTAGATGTTTTGATGATTCTAATATTATTCATGTTGACTCCACGATTGATCCAATTAGGGATATTGATGTTATTAATATTGAACTTATTATGTCTGATTTAGAGATTATTGATAATAGGATTAATAAGATAGCTAAGAAAGCAATGACTACTAAGGTTAAGAAAGATTTAGCAGAAATAGAATTATTAAATAGAATTAAAACTACTTTGGAAAGTGGTATAGCAGTTAGAAAAATGGAACTTGATGAAGAAGAATTAAATTTAATTAGTTCATTTAATTTAATTACTTTAAAACCTATTATTTATGTATGTAATGTTAATGAGAATGATGTTTCTACTGGTAATGAATATACTAAAAAAGTAGAAGAATTTGCTAAGAATGAAGGTAGTGAAGTAGTTATTATATGTGCTAAAATTGAAAGTGAATTAGTAGAACTTCCTGAAGAAGAACAATTAGAATATTTAAATGAAATAGGTATCAGTGAGAGTGGATTGTCTAAGTTAATTAAGAAAACTTATTCTTTACTTGGACTTGCTACTTATTTTACGGTAGGTAGTGATGAAGTTAAAGCTTGGACATTTAAGAAAGGTATGAAAGCTCCAGCATGTGCAGGATTAATTCATAGTGATTTTGAAAGAGGATTTATTCGTGCAGAAGTTATTTCATATAATGATTTAATTGAATGTGGTAGTGAAAATGCTGTTAAGGAAAAAGGAAAAATGAGACTTGAAGGAAAAGATTATGTTATGCAAGATGGTGATATTTGTCATTTTAGATTTAATGTATAGTACTTTATAGTACTTTTTCTTTTATGAAAATTGTATTTTAGAATATTTTCTTTATAATTAGATTATTTTGTTGTATAATTAAATAGAGGTGAAATTATGGATAGAAGTAATATTGACAAAAAGTATTTATGGGACTTAGAGGTTATATATGATAATACTGAAAGCTTTATGAAAGATTTTAATGAAGTAAAAGACAAAGTAAATGAAATTAAAAAATATGAAAACTCTATGTTAAATAGTGCAAAAGAATTTTACGAGACAATTAATTATTATTATATGGTAACTAGAAAATTAGAAAAATTATATAGTTATGCTAATTTATTATTTGATAGTGATACTTCGATTAATGAGAATCAAAGTTTAAGAGGAAAGGTTAGTAATTTATATGCAGAGTTATCTAATAAGGCATATTTTATTACTCCGAATATTTTAAAATTAAGTTGGGAAGAAATAGAGAAATTTATTAAAGAAGAACCTAAATTAAAAGAATATGAAAAGATGTTAAGAGATGAATTTAGATTTAAGGAACATACTTTAAGTGATAATGAGGAGAAATTATTATCTAGTTTACATAAAATGATGGGTAATAATTATGATACTTATGAATTATTTAAAGATTGTGATTTAATATTTGGAAATATTACTAATGAAGAAGGAAATACTGTAAAGTTAGATAATAGTAATTATTCTTTATATATTGAAAGTAGAGATAGAAGAGTTAGAAAGGAAACTTTTGAAGTTTTATATAAAACATATAGTGAATTTAAAAACACTTTTGCTTCTTTGATTAGTAATAATATTAATGAAGAGGTAAGTATAAGTAAAGTTAGAAAATATAATAGTGCAATTGAAGCATCTTTATTTCAAGATGAGATACCTTTAAGTGTTTATGATAATTTAATTAATAGTGTTAATGATGGACTTGATGTTTTATATAAATATTATGATATTAAAAGAAAAGTCCTTGAAGTAGATGAACTTCATTTATATGATGTATATGTTTCTATGACAAAGGAATATAATAAAAAATACAATTTTGATGAAGCAGTTGATATTGTTAGAAAAGCATTAAGTGTATTAGGTGAAGAATATATTAATATATATAATAATGGTATTAAAGATAGATGGATAGATGTATATCCTACTAGAAATAAGAGAACTGGTGGATATTCTTCAGGATGTTATGATACTTATCCATATGTTTTATTAAATTATCAAGATAAATATAATGATATGTCTACTCTTGCTCATGAAATGGGACACTCTATTCATAGTTACTATGCTAGACATAATAATAGTTATGTTTATGGAGATTATTCTATTTTTGTAGCAGAAGTGGCTTCAACAGTTAATGAATTGTTATTGGCTAAATATATGATTAAGAATAGTTCTAGTAAAGAAGAAAAATTATATATTATTAATAAGTTATTAGAATTATTTAGGGCTACTGTATATAGACAAACTATGTTTGCAGAATTTGAAAAAGAAATATATTCATTGGTAGAAAATGATGAAATATTAACAGCAGATTTACTAGATAAAAAATATTATGAATTAAATGAAAAATATTTTGGTAATAATGTAGTAATTGATAAAGAGATTATGTATGAATGGGAAAGAATACCACACTTTTATTATAATTTTTATGTATATAAATATGCAACTGGATTATCTTGTGCTTGTATGATAGTTAATAATATTTTATCTGGTAAAAAGGGTGCAGTAAATAATTATATTAATTTCTTAAAATGTGGAAGAACTAAGAATCCTATTGATTCACTTAAAGTTGCTGGTGTTGATATTACTAAAAAAGAAGTTGTTAATTCTGCGATTGATATGTTTAGTGAGTTAATTGATGAATTTTCTTCATTATATTTTGAATAAACTATTTACTTTAAATTAAATATTTGCTATAATACTTCGTGAACGAAAGTTCCTTGCTCAAATATTTGAGCCGATTAGACCATAAGGAGGTGTAGAAATGAGAAAATATGAAATTATGTTCATAGTAAAATCTGATACTACTGAGGAAGAAAGAAAAGAAATAGTATCAAATTTAGAAAATGCTTTTACTAAGAATAAGGCTACTATTACTTTATCTAAGGAATTAGGACAAAGAGAATTAGCTTATGAAATTAAAAAGTGTAAATCTGGTTTTTACTATTTATATAACATTGAATCTAATGATGACGCAGCAGTTAAAGAATTTAAGAGACTTGCTAAAATTGAAGAAAATGTTATTAGAGATTTAGTTATTAATTTAGATAAATAATCGGAGGAAATATGAATAGAGTAGATTTAGTAGGAAGACTTACAAGAGATCCTGAACTTAGACACACTAATTCAGGTAGAGCTGTATGTCAATTAAATTTAGCAATTAACAGAACATTTACTAATCAAAATGGTGAAAGAGAAGCAGACTTTATTAATGTTGTTGTTTGGGATAAACAAGCGGAAAATGTTTGCAAATATGTAACTAAAGGTAGATTGGTATCTGTTGAGGGTAGACTTCAATCTAGAAGTTATGATGATAAGGATGGAAAGAAAGTTTATGTAACTGAAGTTGTTGCTTTAAGTGTACAATTTTTAAGTTCTGGAAGTAATAATGGTTCAACAAGTAGTTCATATAGTGAACCAAATCCATTTGATAATATTCCAGAGCCTAGTGTACCAACTCAACAACCTGTTCAAAGTGTATCTGTTGAAAAAGATCCATTTGAAAGTTTTGGAGAAAGTGTTACTATAAGCGATAATGATTTACCATTCTAATAAAGGAGGATAATTATGGCAGATTTTCGTAAACCAAAAAGAAAAAAAATATGTCATATGTGTGCTGGAAAATCAGTAGATTATAAAGATGTTGCAATTATAAGTAAATATATAAATGATAATGGTAAAATTTTACCAAGAAGATTTACTGGTACTTGTGCAAAGCATCAAAGACATGTTGCTGAACAAGTTAAGTTAGCAAGATATATGGCATTTATACCATTTGTTAAATAGTTATATATAAAGTATAATTTATGTTTGATGCATAGGTTATATTTTTTTTTAATTACTTTCATCAAATAGTTGCTTTATATTAATGTTTAATACATCTGCAATTCTTCCTATTATTATTAATGTAAAGTATTTATTTGGTTTGGCACTTTCTATTTGAGAAATATAATGCATACTTACCTCAATTTTATCTGCTAATTCTTGCTGTGTTAAGCTTGCTAATTTTCTGTATTTTTTAATATTTTTTCTTACTATATCATAGTAATAATAATCATCATGAAATAGATTTTTATTCATTTTATATCACCTAATATTATTTTATACAACTGTCAGTTAGAATTATATGCGCTGGTAGTTCGAATTGTGATATAATATATGTTAGAAAGGAGTGTTAGAGTGAAAAATAGAAATCTTAATCCAAAAACATTAGCGATTTGTGTTATTATATTAAATATTTTTTATTTGCTTTTTGAGTTTTTATATTATTATGATGCTTGGAGTTATTCTTTTAACATATTCGATTATTTTATTTTGCTATTTTCTTTACTTTTTAATTTAAATTTTATTTCTTTGTTGTATTTTTGCATTATTCTTTTTTCAAAGAAATTAGACTTAAAAGCACTTAATATGATTTACTTTATTTTTTGTGTTATATATGTTTGCTATTCTGTTTTGTCATTAATGTTTTATCTTGTGAATAATAATAATGTTGAATTTTTCCCAGTGTCTAGTCTTTTTAGTGCTGTATTTGAAATTGTATTTGTTAATTATTTGAGAATGATATTTTTTAATAATAAGTTGTCTTTTGATACAAATAACTTTAATTACGTATGTCTTATGTTTATATGGTTTGTTCACTTTTGTTCTGTAGTTGCGGTAAGTGCAAATAATTTTGAATTTAAAACTTTTATGTTTTATATATGTAGTTATGTTTATTTCGTTCCTTTATTGATGTATTTTAATTTATATTCTAAAAATAGTATAAAAAAGAAAGAAGGTTAGTGAATATGAATAATGATTTTTTTGATGAATTGGACAAGAAAAATAATAATGATAAAAATGATTCTATAATCATAAGTAAAAAAATAGACAAGAAGAAATTATATGAAATAAATTCTATTGCAAATATTTGGTTTGTTATTTCAGTTATATTAATAGTTCTTTATGTAATTGTTTTCTTTCTCTCTTTATTTAATGAAGATATAACTTTGGTGATAATTTTATTAACTTCCTTTATTCCTTGTTATTTATTGATATTAACCATTAGAGAAATAATACAAATATTACATGATATAAGACTTGAATTATATAGAAAACGCACGTAGTTTTTGGCAAACAATTGTTTATTTTATATTGACTTTTATATACTCTTAATGTATAATTTTTATTGTAGGATGTGAGAGATATGGATTATATTATTATTGGGTTATTAGTTATTATTCTTATTTTAGTTATTATATCTATTGTTAAGGGTGTTAATGAATCTAATATTACGGAAAGACTTGGTAAGTTAGAAAATACTACGGTTAAGGAATTATCTGATTTTAGATATGATTTAAGTAGAAATATGAATGATGATTTTGAAAGATTAAATATTAAGATGGAAAATAAACTTAATATGATTAATGATAGAGTTAATGAGAGATTAGATGAGAGTTTTAATAAGACAAATAAAACTTTTACTTCGGTACTTGAAAGACTTACTAAAATTGATGAAGCACAAAAGAAAATAGACAATTTATCAACTGATATTGTCTCTTTACAAAGTATTCTTACTGATAAAAAGAGTAGGGGTATATTTGGAGAAATTAATTTAAAACATATACTTGTTAGTATCTTTGGGGAAAAGAATGATAATGTTTATAGATTACAATATACTTTTGGTAATAATACTATTGCAGATGCTGTTATATTTGCACCAGAACCTTTGGGTACTGTGGCAATAGATTCAAAGTTTCCTTTGGAAAATTATCAGATAATGGTTGATAGAAATAAAAGTCAAGTTGAAAGAACTACTGCTGAAAAGCAATTTAAAATTGATGTAAAGAAACATATTGATGCAATTAGTGATAAATATATTATTCCTGGGGTTACTTCAAATCAAGCAATTATGTTTTTACCTGCAGAAGCAATATTTTCTGAGATTAATGCATATCATAGTGATTTAGTGGAGTATGCATATAAGCGACATGTATGGATTACTTCTCCTACAACATTAATTTCTACTTTTACTGTTATTCAAGTATTACTTAAAAATATTGAAAGAGATAAATATACTTCAATAATTCATGATGAACTAAATAAACTTGGTATTGAATTTTCTAGATATAAGGAAAGATGGGATAAGTTATCTAGGAGTATTGAAACTGTTAATAAGGATGTAGAGAGTATTCATGTTACTACTGATAAGATAAGTAAGAGATTTGAATCTATTAGTAGTGTTGATATTAAAAATGATAATTATTTAGAATAGTTTGAATAGAATTAAATAGGTGGTATTATGCTACGTATTTTTTTCTTTTTATTTGGTTTTGGACTTATGGTTTTAGGTTTTACTTATATAATTTTATATTTAAATTTGCTTAGTACAACGTATAATTTTTTAGAATATGTTAAATTTATAAGTAGTAGATTTGAATGTTATTTGATTGTTATTGGTTTAATAATATTAATTTTATCATTATTAATTAAAGGAGAAGATAAATATGAATTACATATATGATGTTGTTCTTAATTTTAATAAGTGTTATTATGATTTTTATGAGTGGAAGAAAAAGGATAAGTTACTTAATGTTAAAAAAATTCCTTTATTTAGAATTAATAGTGGTTTAATGAACTATTTTAAGTATAATATAATAAAGGTTGATATGAGTTTTATTAATAAGATATATAATCTTACTACTTTTTATAGTAAATATGATAATAAATATATGTGTTTATTATCTGATAGTAATGAAACTATTGGAGTTATGTTTGATAAGGATGGCAATTTAATTAAACGAAGTAGTATGGTTTTTGATGAACAAGATGAATGTAATGATGAAGTGTATAATGAAGAAGAAATTAATATTAATTTACTTATAAATAAGAATAATGAATATAAATTTATATCTAGATGTGATATGGAAAAAAGAGATTATTTAAGTAAATATATTAATAATTTAGATATTAAGGATAATAGTAATATTTTAAAATATATATATTATGATTATTTTGAACAAGAATTAAATGATGTTAATGAAATAAAAAGAGTATTAATTAATGAAGTTAATATTAATAATGATAATAATAAATTATATAATTTAGTTAAGTTTTTAAATAAAATAAAAAATTAAAAAAGCCTTTGTTGGCTTTTTATTTGTATTTTTTAATATATGCATTATATTTATCTTCGAAAACAGTATCGCTGAATTTTAATCCGTTTTCTTCGCGCATATGAATTAATGATTTATAGTATAGATTTTTATCTGCTGATTTTTTCTCATCTGAAATTTTTTCAATAACTTCATCTTTAATATCTTCAAGAGCAGCTTTTTCTTTTTGGTCTATACGATGAATTACATGGTATCCATATGTTGTTTTAACTGGTTCAGTTGTATATTTACCATTTTCAAGTTTTTTTAGTGCATCCATATAACTATCTTGAATATTTGAATTAAATCCTTGATAGTTTAGATTTTCATATGTTATTTTATCTTTGTATTCTTCTTTAACTTCATCGAAAGATTTTCCTTCGTTTAGTTTAGAAATTATTTCTTCTGCTAATGCTTTGGCATCTTCGTCAGTTAAATCATCAGATATTTTTGCTAGCATATGTTCTGAACTAATATCACCATAAACAGAATTTTCATAGTAGTCATTTATGTCTTTATCAGTTATTAAACTTTTTACATATTCATCAAAGTATTTACTACGACGATTATTTAAAGTTAAAACTTTTATGAATTCTTCATGAGATGATAGTCCAAATTGTGTAAGTATTTGTTCTTTTGAATAACCATATTGTGCATATTGATTATAATAAGCATTTGCAGTATCTTCAACTTCTTTTTCCATTTCAGAAGTTAATTCATATTTTTTAGATAAAATTGAATCATCTACTAGGTCAATGAATGTATTAATAGAGTTAACATTTTTTAATTCTTCATACATCATATCTGCAGTTATAACTTTTTCATTTATTTCTGCGATTGGTTGTGTTCCGTCTTCAAGTGTTGCAATTCTATCTGGCCATATTATTGTTGCTACTATTGCAGCTACTAATACTCCTCCAATAAACCCATAAATACTTTTTCTGTTTGTGTCGATAAAACTAATAAACTTTTCACCTTTAGTTTTTTCTTTACCTTTTTTCATGTGTATCTCCTTTCTAAGTCTATACATATCATAACAAAAAATAATGAAAAATACAATATTATTTAATAATTATGGGATAAAAAACATAAAATATTTATTTTTAATATTTAATTTTGTCTAAATATTCACATATTTTATTTTTTTGTATAAAATAATGTGAAAGATAAAAAAAGGAGGTAAGTGTTATGGGTAATTGTGGATCTTCTGCTGCTATTGTTTTAGTTCTATTTATTTTATTAATAATTATACTTGGTGCTTGGATATAAAATTAAGGAGGTGTTAATATGTCTACAGTAAATACATGTGGATGTGGAAGTAATAGAAATGGTTTCTTAATTGTTATTGTACTATATATATTACTTGCTATTATACTTGGCTCAGCATTATTCTATTAGTTATATCTAAACTATCTTCGGATAGTTTTTTCTTTGTTTTATAGTAATAAATGTAGAAATTTGCAAAAAAATGAAAAAAAATTCAAAAAAAGTATTGCATTTTATTTTTTTTGTGCTATAATATATCTAGTTGATAGATAAAGAGAACACTAAATTAATAATTAGTAGGTTATGTTTATTTGAGAATAAAATCTTTAATTAAGTTTATTGAAAAATAAAACAAATAAATTCTATTGGTTATTGTATCCCTTTAGGGTCTTGGTTGTTTACTAGGATTTATGGGGTAGCTGTTCTTAGCATAAAATATTTATAATTATCATTTTTGGGTAATATGAATATTAAGAATGCCTATAAAAAGGGTCTTATCTGCTATCAGCTGTATACGTATAACCGAGAGAGTGACTCGTGATTGGATAAGGAATTACTGATTTGACAATGATTTGTAATTTATTCAAAAAACTAGGAAGAGCATTAAAATTGTCGTTAATGTTTCTTTTTTTATGTAAAAATAAATAACTCATTTACTGAGTTATTTTCTTATATACTTCTTCAATATTTAGATTTGGTTTATTATTATATTTTGGTATTACATGTAAATGAAAATGTTTTACTTCTTGAGCAATGCCATTGTTTTGTACTAATGTTATTCCATCACAATTTAATTTTTCTGTAAGTAATTTTGCTATATTTTTACTTATGTTAAATATATACATATAAGTTTCTTTATCTATATCATATAAATCTTGTATATGTTTTTTAGGAATAATTAAACTGTGTCCTGGGTTTGTCGGATTAACATCTAGTATTACTTTTACTATTTCATTTTCATATATTGTATATGATGGTATTTCTTTATTAATTATTTTACAAAATATATCCATATTATCATCTCCACATAAAGTATATCAAAAAAATTATTTTGTGTAAATATGTGAATTATGTTAAATTATGTTATTTACATATAACTACTAGTTTTTTATTTTGATTTATGCTATACTTTAATTAGAAAGGATGATGTTATATGAAATATAATATTCGTGGCGACAAGATGGTTGTTACAGATGCAATTAAGAATTACACAATGGAAAAATTAGATAGGTTAAACAAGTACTTTAATGATGAAGATATTACTGCTAATGTTTTAACTAAGATAAGAGGTAATAAACAAATTGTTGAAGTTACTATACCTATTGATAAGTTTATTTTAAGAAGTGAGGAATCTAATGATGATTTATATGCTGCTATTGATTTAGTAAGTGATAAATTAGAAAGACAAATTAGAAAAAATAAAACAAAATTAAAGAAACAAAATAAAGTTAATAATAAATATGAATATTTAAACTTTGATTATGAAGTAAAAGATAATGAAGAAGAGAATAATAAAATAGTTAAAAGAAAGAAGTTTGATACTAAACCGATGGATGAGGAAGAAGCTATATTAGAAATGGAACTTCTTGGACATAATTTCTTTGTATATAAGGATATGCATAGTGATAATGTTAATGTATTATATAAAAGAAATGATGGAAATTATGGTATAATTGAAACTAAATAGTTATAAAGTCTATACTTTATGTGTAGACTTTTTTATGTATTTATTGTAAAATATATATTGGAGATGAGAATATGCTTAAAATATTTAAAAAAATGTTTGATAATGAATATAAGGAATTAGAAAGATTTAAAAAAATAGCAGATGAAATTAATGCTCTTGATGGAGAATATAGTAAACTTACTGATAGTGAACTTGCAAATAAGACTAATGAATTTAAAAAGAGATTAGAGTCTGGTGCAACTTTGGAAGATATATTAATTGAAGCTTTTGCTACTGCTAGAGAAGCTGCTTATAGATGTGTGCAAATGAAGCCATTTTATGTGCAAATTTTGGGTGGTTTAGCAATACATTATGGTAATATTGCGGAAATGAAAACTGGTGAAGGTAAAACTTTAACTTGTGTTCTTCCTGCTTATTTGAATGCTTTAACTGGTAAAGGCGTACATATTGTTACAGTAAATGAATTCTTATCTACTAGGGACTCTGAATGGATGGGAAGCATATTTAGATTTTTAGGTTTAACTGTAGGTCTTAATTTAAGAGAAAAAAGTCCTAAAGAAAAACAAGAAGCATATAATTGTGATATTTTATATACTACAAATAATGAACTTGGATTTGATTATTTAAGAGATAATATGGTTGTTAAGAAAGAAAATAGAGTTCAAAGAGAATTAAATTATTGTATTGTCGATGAAGTTGATTCTATTTTGATTGATGAAGCTAGAACACCATTAATTATTTCTGGTGGAGTAATGCAATCTGCTAATTTATATGTTCAAGCAGATAATTTTGTTAAGACTTTAAAAGAAAATGAAGATTATGTTAAAGATGAAAAGACTAGAAGTATTAATTTAACTGATGAAGGTAGTAGTAAATGTGAAAAGAAATTTGGATTAGATAATTTATATGATATTGCAAATACTGCTTTGGTTCATTATGTTAACCAGGCTTTAAAGGCTAATTACTTTATGAAAAAAGATGTTGATTATGTAGTTCAAGATGGTGAAGTAATAATAGTAGATCAATTTACTGGTAGACTTATGAAAGGTCGTGCTTTTTCAGAAGGGTTACATCAAGCTATTGAGGCTAAGGAAGGGGTTAAGATTCAACAAGAAACTAAGACTTTGGCTACTATTACATTCCAAAACTATTTTAGAATGTATAAGAAATTAGCAGGTATGACTGGTACTGCAAAGACTGAGGAAGAAGAATTTAGAAATATTTATAATATGTATGTTATTTCCATTCCTACGAATAAACCTGTTATAAGAATTGATGAAACTGATTTGTTATATCCTGGTAAACAAGGTAAGTATAATGCTATTGTTAGGGTAATTGAAGAAAAACATAAATTAGGTCAACCTGTATTAGTAGGTACAATTGCTATTGAAACAAGTGAACTTATAAGTAATATGCTTACAAAGAAAAAAATTAGACATGAAGTATTAAACGCTAAGAATCATGCTAGAGAAGCTGAAATTATTGCACATGCTGGCGAAAAAGGTGCAGTTACTATTGCTACTAATATGGCTGGTCGTGGAACTGATATTAAATTAGGTGAAGGTGTTAAGGAACTTGGAGGACTTTGTGTAATCGGTACTGAAAGACATGAGTCTAGAAGAATAGATAACCAATTAAGGGGTCGTTCTGGTAGACAAGGCGATCCTGGTTATACTCAATTCTTTGTATCTTTTGAAGATGATTTATTAGTTAGATTTGGGTCTGATAGATATCGTGGTACATTAGAGAATTTAGGATTTACTGGTGATCAAGCAATTAGAAATAAGATGTTTGCTAAATCTGTTGAGACTGCTCAAAAGAGAGTTGAAGGTAATAACTTTGATATAAGAAAACAATTATTAAATTATGATGATGTAATGAATACTCAAAGAGAAATAATTTATGCTAAAAGAAATGAAATTTTAGATAGTGAATCTATTCATGAAATGATACTTAGTATGTTTAAAGAATACATTACTGGTATGGTTAATGGTCATATGATTGAAACTGCTAAGTTAAGTGAAAATGATTATAAAGAAATAGTAGAGGCTTCAAACGAAAATTTACTTAAGAATTATAGAATTAATTTATCTGAAATTAATGGTAAAAAATCTGATGAAGTTATTGAAATAATATATAGTAATGTATTAAAAGATTATGAAGAAAAATTAAAAGATGTTCCTTATGAAGTAGTAGATGAATTCGAGAAAACTATTGCTTTAAAAGTAATTGATAGTCATTGGATGGAACATATTAGTACAATGAGTCATTTAAGAGAGGGTATTGGTTTAAGAGGATATGCTAATGAAAATCCATTACAAGCTTATACTATGGAAGGTTTCCAATTATTTGATGATATGATGATGGCTATTAATAAAGAAGTTAGTATGTACTTGTTAAAATCTGAAATAAGACAAAACTTGGAAAGAAAAGAAGTTGTTAAACATGTAATTACTAATGATAGTAAAGATACTGTTAAGGTTCAAAAGAAGAGTAGTAAGGTTGGTAGAAATGACCCATGTCCATGCGGCAGTGGCAAGAAATATAAACAATGTTGTGGAAGGTAGTTAAAAGCCTTGAAATAAAGGCTTTTTTATACATAAAATTAGGCAATATTATTTAGATACGTTACTAAATACATT
>CAJMAC010000010.1 GCA_905211265.1 uncultured Eubacteriales bacterium | reverse complement strand
AACGGTATGTCCCTTTAATATAGCCGCGACTTTCAGCATATCCATTAAAGAGGAATTTGTGCATGAGCCTATGCATACCTGGTCAATTTTAATTTTGCCTATTTCAGAAACCTTTTTAACTTTATCGGGCATATGCGGCATAGCTGCAAGAGGCTCAAGAGAAGAAAGGTCTATTTCAATAAATTCGTCGTATACCGCATCGCTGTCGGCAGAAAGCTCTGTCCAATCATCAACTCTGCCTTGTGCTTCAAGAAACGCCTTGGTTATTTCATCTGACGGGAAAACCGACGTTGTTGCTCCAAGCTCAGCACCCATATTAGTTATAGTTGCTCTCTCCGGAACGGATAAAGTTTTAACGCCTTCGCCTGTATACTCGATTATTTTGCCTACACCGCCCTTAACAGTCATTCTTCTGAGGACTTCAAGGATTACGTCTTTGGCCGTAACATAAGGGCTGAGTTTCCCGGTAAGATGTACATTGACGATTTTCGGCATGGTAATATAGTATGTGCCGCCGCCCATTGCAACAGCAACATCAAGACCGCCTGCACCGATTGCGAGCATACCGATACCGCCACCTGTCGGAGTGTGGCTGTCAGAACCGATTAAAGTCTTTCCCGGTTTACCGAATCTTTCAAGGTGAACTTGGTGGCAAATACCGTTGCCTGGTCTTGAAAAATAGATGCCGTGTTTCTTTGTTACCGTTTGAATAAATCTATGGTCGTCCGCATTTTCAAATCCTGTTTGAAGCGTGTTGTGGTCGATGTAGGCAACAGAGCGCTCTGTTTTAACTCTGTCTACCCCCATTGCCTCAAATTCAAGATAAGCCATAGTTCCTGTCGCATCCTGTGTGAGGGTTTGGTCAATGCGAAGTCCGATTTCGGTGCCGACCTTCATCTCGCCCTCAACAAGATGGGATTTAATGAGTTTTTGTGCCAATGTAAGACCCATTAGTTTTACCTCCTGTGTGTTTCCTACTATTTTTGCAAGCAAATAACTTGTTTATAAAAATAACAAAGTTATTGTAAATCATATCAATTAATTTGTCAATTAAATATAATTATTGTAACAGTTTTTTAATAATAATTTATTTTATAATAATGTTGTTAATAACAAATTATATATGTGTTTTCAATTATTAATTTGTAACATTTTTGTTAGTATATAATAAAAACATATTAATGTTTTATTTTATGTTTCACGTGGAACATGAAATAACTATATTTTTAGCTTTTATATTTTTAGGTAAATGCATTTATATAATATTCTTGTTATACATTTACTTTTATATAATAGATCTTATGTTCCACGTGAAACATAAGATAATATATTGAAAATTAATTGCGATTAATATTTTAATTTATAATTTAAAATATTAATAATACTTTAATTTTAGTGCTATTGCGCTGTGTAATTATTCATGTTCCACGTGGAACATGAAATGTTATTTATTTATATTTAATTGTTATATTATTTTAGGTACTTATACAATTTTAAAATATTAAAAATATAATTATTGTTTATTAATATATAGAAAAATTCTATGTTCCACGTGGAACATAGAAGAATATAATATTTTTAAAATTAATTGTTTGTTTAAAAATCCACGCAAGTCCACAAAATAACACAAAAATCCACGCAAAATCAATAATTTTAATAATAATTGAGTGTGGATTATTATATATATGTTATCGAACAAATGTTTGTAATGAATTTATTAAAAAAATATACGAAAAAGTATTGAAAAAAACTTAAAAATATTGTAATATATGTATATGCAACATTAATGTTAGAACCAGGTCAGAGATGGAAGTCAGCAGCCTTAATAACCTCTTAGTGTGTGCATTTTTTTTGATTGTAATATATTGAGTAAAAATTGTTTTTGAAAGATATATTTTATATAAAAAAAGAATTTTGTAATGGAAAAGTATAGTGAAAAAGGATTTTGATAGGTTATGAGTGTTGAAAAAGAGTTTATGAATGAGGCAATTAGATTAGCAATTAAGTCGTATGAAGAAGATGAAGTGCCAGTTGGTGCAGTTGTTGTTAAAGATAATAAAATAATAGGCTGTGGATATAATCAAAAGGATAAAACTAAAAATCCGTTAAAACATGCTGAACTTATTGCAATTGAAGATGCTTGTAAGTATATAGGTGATTGGAGATTAAATGATTGTACTTTATATACTACTTTTGAACCTTGTATGATGTGTATGGGAGCAATTATTGAGTCTCGAATTAGCAAGGTTGTTTATGGAGTGAAAAAAGATGAACAAATGTATTATGACTTAAAAGATATAAATATTGTTGTTGGAGTTTTAGAAGAAGAATGTTTACATTTATTACAAAAATTTTTTAAAAATAAAAGAAATAATACTAAAAATATGATATAATGTTGTTGATAGGAGGTTTTATTTATGCACTATTTAGCACTTTATAGAAAATATAGACCTACTAATTTTAATGAGGTTGTTGGTCAGGATAAAGTTATTACTGTTATTAAAAATGAAATAATTAATAATAGAATATCACATGCATATTTGTTTTCTGGCCCAAGAGGCACTGGTAAGACTACTACGGCAAAAATTATTGCAAAATTAGTTAATTGTACTAATCCTGTTAATGGAGAATGTTGTAATAAGTGTGATAATTGTTTAAATTTTAAAAATAGTAGTGATATTGTTGAAATAGATGCTGCATCAAATAATGGTGTTGATGAAATAAGGGAACTTAGGGATAAGGTTAATCTTGTTCCTACTAATAGCAAATATAAAATATATATAATAGATGAAGTACATATGCTTACTACTCAAGCGTTTAATGCTTTACTTAAAACATTAGAAGAACCTCCGGCACATGTTATATTTATTTTAGCTACTACTGAACCTCATAAAATACCTTTAACAGTGGCTTCTAGATGTCAAAAATTTCAGTTTTCTAAGATTAGTAATGATGAAATTGTACATCGATTATCAGATATTATAAAAGAAGAAAATATTAAGTTAGATAATGAAATTTTATTAGAAATTGCTAGATTATCTGATGGTGGACTTAGAGATGCAATTAATATGTTAGATCAATTATTGGCATATAAAAGTGAAAATATTACTTTAATGGATGTATATAATATTAATAGTTGTGTTTCTTATATTGATATATATAATTTTATTAATAATATGATGAATAATAATGCAATTGAAATTGTTAATTTTATTGAAAAAATTGATAGTGAAGGTAAAAATATATCTAAGTTTATTGAAGAATTTATTGTATTTTTAAAAGATATATTGTTATATAAAAGTGCAAATATTAATTCTGAAATAGAAGATAAGAATACTAAAATTAAAGAATTATCTGATGTTCTTAGTGAAAATGCTATATATAATATGATTTATTCTTATAATGATACTTTAAATAATATTAAATTATCTAGTAATTCAATTATTTTATTTATTGTTAGTACTTTTAAGATTATAAATGATAATTTTATTAGTAAGAAAAATACTATTGATAATAATAAAGGAAGTATAAGTACTAAAGATATAGAAAAAGTAGTAGAAAATGTAAAAAAAGAAGAAAAAAAGGTAGAAGTTGAAGATATTAAAAAATTAAAAGAGAAAATTACTTCTAAAATGGATAGTTTAAATGAACTTATAAATACTAGAATTAATAATACTTTTGTTTACGCTAATAAGAAAGATTTACTTGAGATTAAAGATAAATGGAATAGTATTAGTAATTACTTATTAGATGAAAAGTATGGCGTTAATTGTGGAATATTAAAAGAAGTTAATGTTGTTGCAGCAGGTAATAATAATTTGATTTTAGTATCTAATTTTGATTCAGTTGTTGATAAAGTAAATATGAAATTAACTGAATTAGAAAGTACTTTATTATCTATATTTGGTAATCAATACAAAATAATTGCTATATCTAATGATAGATGGAATAGTGAGAAGGAAAAGTATGTTTTAAATATTAAAAAAGGTAATAAGTATGAATTAATTGAAGAAAAAAGTAATAAAAATGATAATACTGAAAAGACACCTGTTGATGAATTGATTGATTTAATTGGTGAAGATTTAGTAGAAATAGATTAATGAAAGGAAATTTGGTGATAAATTATGAATATGCAAGCTTTAATGAGAGAAGCTCAAAAAATGCAAAAGGAGTTATTAAAAACTCAACAAGAATTAGAAAGTAAAACTTATGAAGGAACTAGTTCGTTAGTTAATGTTGTTTTTAATGGTAAAAATGAACTAGTATCTGTTAAAATTAATAGTGACGAGGATATTACAAAGGATGATATAGAATTACTTGAAGATATGATTTTAGTTGCTGTTAATGATGCAATAAAGAAAGCAGAATCAGAAAAAGAGAAAAAATTAAGTAAATATGGTCAAGGTTTAGCTGGGTTGATGTAAGATGTATCCAGAATGTTTAAAAAATTTGATTGAATGTTTAAAAGATTTTCCAGGTGTTGGTGATAAATCAGCAGAAAGAATGGCATTTGCTATAATGAATTTTGATAAAGAGAGAATTACTTTCTTTTCTGATTCGTTAATTGCAGTTAGAGATAATATTCGAAGATGTAGTGTATGTAATAATATTACTGATAAGGAAGTATGTTCTATATGTAGTAATGATGCTAGAAAAAAAGATGTAATTTTTGTTGTTGAAAAGCCTAAGGATGTTATTTTATTTGAAAAAATTAATTATTTTAATGGTGTATATCATGTGTTAGATGGATTGATTTCACCACTTGAAGGAATAAATCCTGAAGATATTAATATTAAAAGATTAATTGAAAGAATTGATGAAGATAATGTTAAGGAAGTAATTTTAGCATTGAAGCCTAGTATTGAGGGTGAAACTACAATGCAATATATTAGGAAATTATTAGAAAATAAGGATGTTAAGGTTACTAAAATAGCTACTGGTATTCCAATTGGTACTGATATGGAATATATTGATTCAATGACTTTGGAACTTTCTTTGGAGGAAAGAAAAGAGTTTTCATAATTAATAGAAACTAATAATAAAATATTAGGGGGATATTATTTATGAATAGAATAAAAAAGGTAATAAAAAAAGTAGTTATGGCTTTTTTTATGATATATGGATTTAATTATTTTATGGTACCACTTAATTTAATTATACCAATGAATTATTTTACTATAATTTCTGTATCTATTTTTGGTATTCCTATGTTAATGGTACTAGTTATTGTTAAACTTATATTCTTTTATTAGGGAGGGATTATTATGCTTGATAAATATAAAGATGAGCAACCTATTTTATATAATTTATTAGAAAATTCTATAAAAAAAGATAAGATATCTCATGCTTATTTATTTGAAACTAATAATAATCCTAATTCTTTGGATATAGTTTATTCTTTTGTTAAAGAGTTAATTTGTCCAAATGATAAAAAATGTGATAATTGTAGTATTTGTAAGAGAATTGATGATGGTAATTATTTAGATGTTAAAGTAATAAATCCAGATGGTTTGCAAATAAAAAAAGAACAATTATTAGATTTACAAGATGAATTTAGTAAAGTTTCTATTGAAAATAATAAAAAAGTGTATATAATAAATGAATGTGAGAAGATGAACCTTCAAGCATCAAATTCTATACTTAAATTTTTGGAAGAACCAATTGATAATATTATTGCCATTCTTGTAACTAATAATATAAATAAGGTACTTAAAACTATTATATCACGATGTCAGGTTATTAGTTTAAATAAAAGTAATAATAAAATATGTGATACTAGTTTCGAAAATATTTCTTATATTCTTACTAATAATAGTAATGATAGAGAAAAGTTTTTGTCATTAGATAGTAATAAGGAATTTATGGAAGATGTACTTAATTTTATTTCTTATTATGAAGATAATGGTGTTGATACTTTAGTTTATGTTAAGAAGTTATGGCATGATAAATTTAAGGATAGACAAAGTAATATTAATGCAATGGATATTATGATTAATTTTTATTATGATGTATTTAAATATAAAATTAGTGGTAATGTTATTGTGTTTGTTGATAAATTAGATTTGATTAAAAAAGTAAGTAGTAATGATATAAATAAAATTATGTATAAAATGGAATTACTTATTGAAATGAAAAAATTAATTGGTAATAATTTAAATACTAATTTATTAATTGATTATATGATTATAAAGTTAGGAGGATAATATGGCAGTAGTAGGAGTTAAGTTTACTGATAATGGTAAAAAATATTTATTTGATGATAATAATTTGAATTTAAAAGAAAATATAACTGTTATTGTTGAAACTGATAAAGGACTTCAATTTGGTAAAGTTGTGTCTGTTGAAGAAAATAGTAATCGTGATGATTTGAAAAAGATAATTAGAAAGAGTAATAAAAGAGATTATTTGCAACATTTAAATAATTTAAAAGATACTAAGTATGCAATTGAAAAATGTCGTGAATTAGCTTTAAAAGAAGGCTTAAAAATGACTATTTTGGATGCAACTTATACTTTTGATCGTAGTCAACTTATTTTTAGATTTATTGCAGATGAGAGAATTGATTTTAGACAACTTGCTAAGGAGTTAGGAGCTACTTTTAAAACTCGTATTGAACTTAGACAAGTTGGTATTAGGGATAAAGCAAAAGAAGTTGGAGGATTTGGTCCTTGTGGTAGAAAGATGTGTTGTTGTTCATTTTTAAATGAATTTGATAGTGTTTCTATTAATATGGCTAAGAATCAAAATTTAGCTTTAAATCCTCAGAAGATTAATGGTACTTGTGGTAGACTTTTATGTTGTTTAAAGTATGAAGATGAAAATTATACTGAATATAAGAAAGGTTTACCTGAACTTGGTAAGAGAATTAAGACTAAGGATGTTGAAGGTAGAGTTGTAGCAGTAGATATTTTTGAAAAGAGTTATAAAGTTTTAACTGATGATAATGGTATTATTGAAATAAAATTAAATAAAGAAGAAGAAAATAATGGAAGTAAAGAATAGATTATTAAATTATAAGGATATGTATATTTATCAAAATGATGAATGGTTTACTTTTTCAATTGATTCGGTTTTATTAGCAAACTTTACTAAAATAAATTTAAGAGATAAAAATATAATAGATTTTTGTACTGGTAATGCTCCAGTTCCTATGTTACTTAGTTATAAAACTAAAAATAAGATAATTGGAGTGGAATTACAAAAAGAGGTATATGATTTGGCAGTTAAGTCTATTAATTGTAATAATTTATCTGATAAGATAGAAATTATTAATTATGATATTAAAAATATAAGTGAAATATATGAGTCTGATAGTTTTGATATTATTACTTGTAATCCACCATATTTTGAAACTAAAAATATTGAATTACAAAATGATAATAAGATTAAAAATATTGCTAGACATGAGGTTGCTATTTCATTAGAAGATATTATTATAAATGCAAGTTATTTACTTAAAAATGGTAAGAAATTTGTTATGGTACATAGGCCTGATAGATTAATAGAAATATTTGATTTATTTAAGAAATATAATTTAGAACCTAAGAGAATAAGATTTTGTTATCCAAAGGTTGGAAAGGATGCAAATACTTTATTAATTGAAGGTGTTAAAAATGGAAATAAAGGTATGGTTATTGAATCTCCTTTATTTGTACATAATATTGATGGTAGTTATACTGATGAAATAAGAAGGTGTTTTGAGGAGTGATAAGGTATGTGGCAAATTAGTTATGATGATAGTCCAACATTATATTTGGTTCCTACGCCAATTGGTAACTTAGATGATATGACATATAGATCTATTAATATATTAAATACTGTAGAAGTTATTTTTTCTGAAGATACTAGGGTTACTTTGCAATTACTTAATCATTTTGATATAAAAAAGAAATTAATTGCATTACATGACCATAATGAAGATATTGAAAAAGAAAAGGTATTAGAATACTTAAAAAATGGTAAATCTGTTGCAATTGTAACTGATAGAGGTACTCCAATTATAAGTGATCCTGGATATAAAACAGTAAAATATGTTACTGATAATGGTTATAATGTAGTGGGATTACCTGGTGCGAATGCTTTTGTTCCTGCATTAATTACTTCGGGTATTGAACCTTCACCATTTATGTTTTATGGTTTTTTGAATAGTAAAGATAGTAAGAGAAAAGCGGAATTAGAAAGTTTAAAATTTTGTAAATACACAATTATTTTTTATGAGGCTCCACATAGAATTAAGAAAACTATGGAAGAAATATTAGAAATATTTGGAGATAGACAAGTTAGTTTATCAAGAGAAATATCTAAGAAATTTGAAAGTATTTATAGAGGAAATATAAGTGATTTACTTCCTACATTAGATAATATTAAAGGAGAATTTGTTATTGTAGTATCTCCATATAAGGAAGATAATAGTAACAATAATAAACTTTCTGTTATAGATAATGTTAAATTATATATTGAAAACGGTATGGAAGTAATGGATGCGATTAAAAGAGTTGCTATGGAAAGAAATATTCCTAAGAATGAAATATATAGAGAATATCATCGGAGGTAAGTTATGAAGTTAGTAGTAGGTTTAGGCAATCCCGGTAAGGAATATGTTAATACTAGACATAATATTGGTTATAGTTTACTTGATTATTTATGTGATAATGAAGAATTTGTTAATGAAAAGTTTAATGCTTTATATAAAGAAATAAATATTGATGGTGAAAAGGTTATGTTAATTAAGCCTTTAACATATATGAATTTATCTGGTGAAGCTGTTAGAAAATATGTTTCTTTTTATAAAATTAATCTTAATAATATTCTTATTATTCAAGATGATTTAGATATGAATTTAGGTAAGATAAAGTTTGTATTTAATAGTTCAAGTGGAGGACATAATGGTATAAAAAATATTGAAAAGAATCTTAATTCTAAGGAGTATTTAAGATTAAAAATTGGTATATCAAATGATAAATTATTAGATACAAAAGATTATGTATTAGGTAATTTTAATAAGGAAGAGTTAGAAATTCTTAATAATTCATATTATAAGTTAAGAGATTTATTAAGTGATTTTGTTAAATTGAATAAAAATGAATTAATGTGTAAATATAATAATAAATAGTACATCTAATGTACTCTTTTAGTGTTTATGGAGGGATATATATGAATATATTTGATAATATGTTTAATATTAGAGATGAATATAATTATAGTGTAAGTGGTTTAACTAAGGAACTTAATGCTTTATATATTTATGATACTTTTATTAAGAAAAATAAGGGTATACTTATTATTGTTAACTCTGTTTATGAAGGAAATGATTTATTAAATAGATTATCTAATTATACTGATAAGGTATTATTTTTTCCTATGGATGATTTTATTACTAGTGAGGCTATTGCTATTAGTCCTGAATTTAAAAGTGAAAGAATTAATACTATTAATAAATTAATATATGATGATAAATATATTGTTATTACTAATTTAATGGGTATACTTAGATATTTACCTAGTAAGGAAGTATGGAAAAAGAAAATTATTTCTTTAAAAAAGGATAATGATATTAATAGGGAAAAATTATTAAATGATTTATATGAATTGGGATATGAAAAAGAAACTATTGTTACGGAAACTGGTAAGTTTGGTATAAGGGGTTATGTTATTGATGTATTTCCTATTGGTATGGATAATCCTGTTAGGATTGAGTTATGGGGAGATACTATTGATTCAATTAAATTATTTGATATTGATACACAACTTACTATTAAGGATGTTGATAGTATTGAAATATATCCATATAGTGAATTTTTAATTGATAATGATAGTAGTGAAGAAGTTATTAGAAAACAAAAGTATTTGAAGTATTATTCTAAGAATATTAGTAATATAAGTGAATATATGGGAGATTTTATTTGTTTTTGGTATGATTATAATCAGATTATGGTTAGTTATAAATTACTTATGGAAACTATAATGGATTATGATAATAATAATAAAAGTAGTATTAATACTGATTATATGTTTGATATTAGAGATATTAAACTTAATAATGAAATATATTTAATGGTATTAGATAATATTTTAAATGATGTTAAAGTTAATGGAAAAGAAGATTATGTTTCATATAATATTGAAAATTTTGAGGGTAATTTAGAATTATTTAAGAAAGAGTTAGGAAAGTATTTAGTAAAGAAAAAGACTGTTATCTTATGTATTGAAAATAAGAGTACTGCAAAAAATATAGTTAATTATTTTGATATTGATAATTTAGTTTTAACTAATATTAATGAGATAATAGATAATAAAATTAATTTAGTTAATTATAGTATTGGTAATGGTTATATTTTTGATAAATATGTTGTAATATCTAATAATGATATATTTAAGACTACTAAAAAGAATAATTATAAGAGTAAATTTAAACTTTCTAGTAGATTATCTAGTGTATCAAATATTAATAAGGGTGACTATATTGTTCATGAAATGCATGGTATAGGTATATATGATGAAATTGTTACTTTAACTAAAAATGGATTAAAGAAAGATTATATTAAACTTATATATGCTGATGGGGATGTTTTATATGTTCCTGTTGAAAAGATAGATAGAATTAGTAAGTTTGTTGGTAAAGAAGCAAGTAATATGAAGTTAAATAAGCTTAATACTGATGAATGGACTAAGAGAAAAAATAAGGTTAGAGATAAACTTAATGATATAGCAGGAGATTTAATTAAGGTAAGTGCAGAGCGTGAAATGATGAAGGGATTTGCTTTTAGCGAGGATGATGAAAATCAAGTTTTATTTGATAGTGAATTTGAATATACTGAAACTGCTGATCAATTAAAAGCAATTAATTCAATTAAGCGTGAAATGGAATTAAGTAAACCAATGGATATGCTTTTATGTGGTGATGTTGGTTATGGTAAAACTGAGGTAGCATTTAGAGCAATGTTTAAGGCTGTTAATGATGGTAAACAGGTTGCATATTTATGTCCTACGACTATTTTATCTAATCAACAATATAAGAGTGCTTTAAATAGGTTTAAAACTTTTCCTGTTAATATTGCTTTATTAAATAGATTTGTTCCTTATGAGAAACAAAAAAAGATAATTGAAGATGTTAATAATGGTAAGATTGATATTTTATTTGGTACTCATAAAATATTAAATGACGCGATTAAATTTAAGAATTTAGGATTACTTGTAATAGATGAGGAACAAAGATTTGGGGTAACTCATAAAGAAAAAATAAAGAAATATAAATCTAATATTGATGTTCTTACATTATCTGCAACACCAATACCTAGAACATTACAAATGAGTATGTCTGGTATTAGGAGTTTAAGTTTAATTGAAACACCTCCAGAAGAAAGATTACCTATTCAAACTTATGTTTTACCAGAAAATGACAATGTTGTTAAGGATGCAATATATAAGGAATTATCTAGAAATGGTCAAGTATTTGTTTTATATAATAGAGTTGAGACAATTGAAAATAAATTAAGAGACATTAATAAACTAGTTCCTGAATCTAGAATTAGAATTGCTCATGGTCAAATGTCTAAGACGGAACTTGAAGATGTTATGCTAGATTTTATTAATCATGAGTTTGATGTTCTTTTATGTACTACGATTATTGAAACTGGTATAGATATTTCTAATGTTAATACTTTGATTATATTTGATGCTGATAGATTTGGATTATCACAATTATACCAAATTAGAGGTAGAATTGGTAGAAGTGATAAGGTTGGATATGCATATTTAATGTATGATAATAGAAAAGAATTAAATGATTTAGCGGTAAAAAGATTATCTACAATTAAGGAATTTACTGAACTTGGTAGTGGATTTAAGATTGCTATGAGAGATTTATCTATTCGTGGTGCAGGTGATATTTTAGGTAGTGAACAATCTGGATATATTGATTCAATTGGTATTGATTTATATTTAAAGATGTTAAAGGAAGCAGTAGATAAATTAAAAGGTACTTATGTTGAAACAAAAGAAAGCGATTCCGTTAAGCCAATTATTGAAGTAGATACTCATATTAGTAATGATTATGTAAGTGAAGATGATCTTAAAATTGAAATACATAAGAAAATTAATGAAATTGATGGAATTGATAAATTACTTAGTGTTAAGGAAGAACTTGAGGATAGATTTGGTAAGATTAGTAAAGAAATGGAACTATATATGTATGAGGAATGGTTAGAGAAATTAGGTAATAAGTTAGAAGTTAAGACTATTAAACAAACTAATACATTTATAGAATTGGAAATATCTAAGGAAATAAGTAATAAAATAGATGGTGAAAAGTTATTTTATACCGCTTATGAAATATCTAAAAACTTTAAATTAAAACAAGTTGATGGTATGATACATATTATTTTAAGTTTGGTTAATTTAGATAAACATAATGTATTTTATTTGATAGATTTATTTAATAGGATAATTAGTGATAATAATTTATAGAAAGATTTATGTCTTTCTTTTTTGTATATAAAAAAATACTTAAATTAAATATTTTTAAGTATTAATTTTTTACTATCAATAATATCTAGTGACTTTTCAATATCATTATTTAATAAGTTATTTGTTGTACTTAATATTTCATCTATACTAGATAATGTATATATAAAACTTTTAATATTTGAATTAATTGTATTGTTATAATTGTTTATATCACCATATACTCCGATAGGATTTCCCATCATTGGAGATAATTCAATAAGTAAGTTTCCTAAATATTTTATTCTTAATGTATCATTTACTGAAGTTATTATATTAGATTTATTTCTTATTACTTTATAATTTGTATATGTTTGATAATATTTACTTAATAAATAATTGTATAGTGTAGAAAAATTGTCATTAGATTCTGGTCTATTATATATTATTCCTCCGATACTATGATAATTAAAATATCCATATATGTTATCTTTTAGACTTTCTAATAAGTTTTTTAATGATAGTATTTCTATTTCTTGAGTAAAGTTAATATCTTTATTATTACCAGGGTATCCAATTGGAGAAGGTATATCTAATCTAATATTATTATAGGTTGCTTGTTTATTATATTCATTTTGTGATACTAATTTATTTACTGTGTTAGAATTTAAGTCTATTCCATTTCCATTACTTGCCCAATCTATTATTGAACCTTTTGGATGATTAGATAATATGTATTGTACTTTGTCTCTTAAAATATTATAGTTACTACTTATACAAGTATAGTCTATATCTTCAAACATTAATTGATGTAACTTAACTTGATTATTTGGATTTAATGCATCATATTTAAAATTCTTATAATACTCATAACAATACTTTGTTATATTTTTACTAGGTAGTTTTCTTTTAATAGCAGAAGTATTTATTAGATATCCTTCGGGGTTTAATATTGGTATAAAGTGAATTTTTAAATTATTAAATTGATAATTATTATTTACTAAGTATTGCATTAATTCAATTACAAAAGAAGTTGTAATTATTTCATTTGAATGCCACGCTGCTGTTACGACAATGTGTTTATTTCCATTACCTAGTGTAAAATATCTTATTGGTAATTTAGCATTTTCTGTATAATTTAATGGTTCATTTTCTTTTACTATTGTGTTATTAAAACTATCTAATATTTTATTTACTTCATTATAATCTAAAATCATTTTAAATCACCAAGTAGTTCTAAGACTGTTTCTTTATCATTAAAATGAGTTTTATTATTTCCTATTATTTGATAGTCTTCATGTCCTTTGCCCAATATTAATAAGATATCATTATTATTTAATAATTTTATTCCTTTTTTTATTGCTTTTTTTCTGTCTAATTCAATTATATAATTATTGTTGCTGTTATTTTTTAATAAATCACTAATTATTTGATTTGGATCTTCATCTCTTGGATTATCATTTGTAAATATTACTTTATTTGATAAAGATAAAACTAATGAACCCATTTCACTTCTTTTTTCTCTATCTGATCCTGTTCCTCCACCACATCCAATTACTGTTATGATATTATTTGGTTTTAATTCTTTTGCAGTTTTTAAAACTGATTTTACACCATCTGGTGTATGAGCATAGTCAATTATTATGGTATTATCTTTATATTTTATATTTTCCATTCTTCCAATTGGTCCATTAACATTAGATAAAACTTCTTTTATTTTTTTGAATGAAAAGCCTATTTTATGTAATATAATTATACTTACTAATGAATTATATATATTATGTTTTCCTAATAATTTTGTTGTAAAATTATATTTTCTATTATTATGTACTAGTGTAAAATATGAGTTATTTGTAGTCATATGATATTCTTTTATATAATAATCTCCTTCATTAAATCCGTATAATATATTATTATTTTCTTTATTTATAAAATAATCTTTATATTTGTCATCATTATTTATTAAGGCATATTTTTTATTTCTTAACATTTTAAATAATATTTGTTTTGCTTTAGCATAATTTTCCATTGTTTTATGATATCCTAGATGTTCATGTGTTAAATTAGTAAATACTGCATAATCAAATTTTAAGTTTGCTAATCTATTTTGTACTAATCCGTGTGAACTTGCTTCAAGGCATACATATTCACAATTGTTGTCTAAAGCTTCGAGTAAAAGGTCATAAATGTCTATTATTTCAGGTGTAGTATTAGATAATTTTTTTATTAATTTATCTATATAAAATCCATTTGTACCAATATAAGCGCATTTTTTTCCTAAACTATTTAACATATTATGTATTAGCATACAAGTAGTAGTTTTACCATTTGTGCCTGTAACTCCGATTAGTTTTAGTTTTTTAATTTTATTATAATAATTATTATATAAATAATTTATTAAGTATTCTTTGGTATCTTTAACTATTAATGTTTCTACTTCGTAACTACCATGTTCTGCGATTATTTTAGTAGCACCATTTTTTATTGCATCATTTATATATTTATGTCCATCATTAAAGGTATTTAAGGCAATAAAGGTATCACCGGGTTTAATTAATTTAGAATTGTATTTTATATTCATAGTTATCCTTCCTTTAAGTTTATATTATACTAGTATTTTATGTAAAAGTAAAATAAATAAGAAATAATAATTTAATAAAGTGTAAAGTAAAAGCCTATATTTTGTTATTTTTATAGGCTTCTTTGCATTTTTCTATTAATTTTATTGCTTCTTCTTTGGAATGATAATTTAATACTTTTACTTCTATATGTTGTAACGATTTATAATTTTCAAAGAAATTTTTTATTTCTTTTAATGTGAATTCTGATAAATCTGATAATTCATTTATACCATCATTTCTTGGATCTACACTTACTACTGATATTATTTTATAATCATCATATCCATTATCTATCATATGCAAGTATCCAATAATTCTAGCAGGTACAATACATCCTGGAAATGTTGGTTCGTTTGATATTACTAATATATCTAATGGGTCACCATCTGGAGATAGTGTTTCATCAATGTAACCATATTCGGCAGGATAATTCATCGCAGAGTATAATACTCTATCTAATTTTATTCTTCCTGTGTTTTTGTCTATTTCGAATTTATTTTTTGTTTTCATAGGTATTTCTATTATTGCATTTTCTATATATTTCATATTATCACCAATTTAAGTATAAAAAAAATTTTTTAATTAGTCAATTATATAGCATAAAATTTACAATTATTTACAAAATAATTATAGAAAAGAGGTTATATATGAAATCAACAGGTGTAGTAAGAAGAATTGATGAATTAGGTAGAATTGTAATACCTAAGGAAATAAGAAAGAATATGAGAATTAAAAGTGGTGATAATTTAGAAATATTTCTTGAAGGAGATAATATTTTACTTAGAAAGTATTCTCCGATTGAGACATTAGAAAATGTTACAGAAAATTATGTAGAAAGTTTTAACCAGGTTTTAAAACATAATATTATTGTTACTGATAGGGATAAGGTTGTTGCTATATCTGGTAATTTAAAGAAAAAATATTTAGGTAAATCTATAAGTGATTTTACTGATAGATCTATTGAAAGAAGAGATAGTTTTGTAGAAAGACAAAAGAAAGCAGTTAGTTTTATTGAGGGAGAAGAAGAAGTATGTTATTATTCTTTTAGTTCAATTGTTAATAATGGTGATGCAATTGGTTCAGTAATTATTCTTTCTACGGAGATTCCTATTACAGATAGTGAAGAAAAAATGGCTGTTATTTTATCTAGAATACTTAGTAAACATTTTATTGATTAAATGTTTATTAAGTATTTTTTTATATGCTTTTTAATTTATAAATATTTAAAATTAATTGTATAAGGAAATTATATGTGATATAATTTTATAGTAGAGGTGTTTATGAAAGAGGAAGTTAATTATAAATTATATATGGTTATTATTACTTTTGTTATATGTTTTATTGCTGGATTTGCTGAGGCAGTTACAATTAGTTCTATAACGTTTTCTGTTGAAAGTTATACTTTGAAAATGTTTTCTATCAAGGGTGTTCCTCTTGTTACAACTGAATTAATTTTTTTGGTTTATTCGGTTATTTCTAAGAAAAAGAGTGCATATATTATTTCTTCATTATTTGTTATACTCGGTTATGGTTATACTTTTATTACTTTTATTAATATATATAGAAGTCAAATTAATGCTATAAAGATAGATGTTCATGTTGGTTTAGTATTATATATTGTATCTGCAGTAATGTTTTTAATTGCTATTATATTACCCTCATCAAAAAAAGAACATAAGGAAGAAATTGTTGATGATGCTCAAAGAGGAAATGCAATATTTACGCAAAAGATACTTGGTTTTAAAGAAATACCTTATAATTCAGTAACTATATTAACAAATAATAAGGATAATAAACAAATTATCTTATCATATGTTTTAAATGACAAAAAGAATGATATTATAGTACCTTATAGTGAAATAAAAGATGTTAATTATACTATATCTACAAGAATAACTGAGGTTGATCCTAAGATAAATGATAGTGTAGCTGCTAATATGATGTTATCAAGTTTTTTATTTGCTGGAAATCCTTTATTAATACTTGGTGCTAATTATTATTTAAATAATAATGATTCTGGTTTGTCAACAAAAGTAACAAGTACATTTGATATAAAAATAGTTATATTACATAATAATGTTTCAAATGATATTATTTTAACTACTGTTGTAAATCCTAAACAATTTATAAATGAATTAATTGGAGATATAAAAAGTTAAAACTTTTATAGTTCTTTTTTGATAGCGTAACTTTTTATCTAATTATTTTAAAAAGTCTAAAAATTGACAAATAATAACAAATGTACTATAATACAAGTTAGTTTTTGGGGGGGATAATATGTATTTTAAGAATAGGGAAGAATTATTATTATTTTTAAAAAAAGAGTATATTATTGAATTAGGTAGAGGTTCACAAGGTAGAACTTATTTAAATAAAAAGAATGGATATGCTTTTAAGATATTAGAACAGTTTTTTGATGATGATGAAGACTTTCATATTGATTATACTAGTGAAGAATTTATAAAACATTCTGGTATTAAGAATGATACTTATATATTTGGTAATGATAATATTTTAGTTAATGATGAAGTTGTAGGATATGTTATGAGATATTTTAATGGTAAGTTACTTACTGATATTAATCCTTTATTAGTTAATTTAGATAATTTTACTAATTCAACTGATAAAGTATATCAAGATAATATTATACTTGCTAATAATGGTATTAAGACATGGGATGTATCTTATAATATAATGTATGGTAGAAATAAAATTGGTATTATTGATACTATGGAGTATTATGATAGTGAAGAGGATAGTAAAACTATTTTAAGAAATAATAATGATAATTTTAATTATGGTTTAATGTTGTTTTTAGTAGATGGATATTTTGATGATTTTATATCTAATTATAAGGAATTAAAAGATATGTATTTATCTAGTGGTATTAATATAAAAGAATTTATTGGTTTATATAGAAAATATTTAAGTGAATATGTTGGTAATGATATTGTTAAATTAAGAGATGCTAATAAGTGTTTAAATAAGAAATTGGTAAATAGACAATATGAAAGAAGTTATAGATAAAACTAGTAAAGATATTGAAAAAAAATTTATATTATGATATAATCTAGGAAACGAAGAAAGATTATGACAAAAAAGAGTAATAATTAGTAATTTATAGAGAGTCTATGGTTGATGTAAATAGATAATGAAAGTTATTATAAATGGTTTTTGGAATTGTTTAATGGATAAGATTAAAACGGTTAGGCTCGTTATAGCTATTAAGATATAAATAAGTTTATATGAAATAAGGTGGTACCACGATATATTCGTCCTTTGGTATTGTCTTATTTTTTTTAGAGGTGATGATTTTTGAGAAAATTTGAAGTTATAAGTATTAATCAATTTAATAAAGATTTTAAGGATACTGATACTAAATATGATGATATAATTATTCCTAAAAGAAGTACTAAATTTAGTGCTGGTTATGATTTTTATATGCCATATGATTTAACTATTAAAAAGAATGAAGTTGTGCTTATTCCAACAGGTATAAAAGCAATGCTTAATTCTGATGAGTTTTTAGGTATATATATTCGTAGTAGTTTAGGATTTAAATATAATTTACGGATGTGTAATCAAGTTGGTATAGTAGATAGTGATTATTATAATAATACTTCGAATGAAGGTCATATATTTGTTAAATTAAAAAATGAGGGAGATAATGACATTATTTTAAAGAAATATGATAGATATGTTCAAGGTATTATTCAAAAATATTATATAGTAGATAATGAAAAGGAAATAGAAGATATTAGGGTTGGTGGAATTGGTAGTAGTGGAAGGAGAGATAAGTAATGGATAAGAAATTTTATATTAGTACTGCGATAGCATATGCATCTTCAAAGCCTCATATTGGAAATACATATGAGATAGTTTTAGCAGATGTTATTGCGAGATACAAGAGATTATGTGGATATGATGTATATTTTCAAACTGGAACAGATGAACATGGTCAAAAGATTGAAACGAAGGCTAAGGAAGCGGGTATAAGTCCACAAGAGTATGTTGATGAAAAAAGTGGTTTAATTAAAGAAATATGGGATGTAATGAATACAAGTTATGATAAATTTGTAAGAACTACTGATAATGAACATAAGAAAAAAGTTCAAGAAATATTTAAAAAATTATATGATCAAGGTGATATTTATTTAGGTAATTATACTGGTCTTTATTGTACTCCATGTGAATCATTTTGGACTGAAAGTCAATTAGTTGATGGTAAATGCCCTGATTGTGGTAGAGAAGTTAGTGTTGAAAGTGAAGAAGCATATTTCTTTAAAATGAGTAAATATTCTAAATGGTTAGAGGATTATATTGAATCACATCCTGATTTTATTGAACCAGAATCAAGAAAAAATGAAATTATAAATAATTTTATTAAACCTGGGTTACAAGATTTATGTGTATCTAGAACTAGTTTTAAATGGGGAATTCCTGTTAGTTTTAATGATAAACATGTTATATATGTATGGATAGATGCTCTATCAAATTATATTACTTTTTTAGGATATAATCCAAATGGTGAATCAAGTGAGGAATTTAAAAAATATTGGCCTTGTGATATTCATTTAATTGGTAAAGATATTTTAAGATTTCATACCATTTATTGGCCTATTATGTTACATGCTTTAGGTATTGAATTACCTAAAAAAATATTTGGTCATCCATGGATGTTATTTGGAAATGATAAAATGAGTAAGAGTAAGGGGAACATTGTATATGCTGATGATTTAGTTAACAAATATGGAGTGGATGCAGTTAGATTTTATATGATACACGAAATGCCTTTTGCACAAGATGGTTGTTATACTGAAGAATTATTAATAGATACAATTAATTCTAATTTAGCTAATGTTTTAGGTAATTTAGTTAATAGGACTATTGGTATGGCTAATAAGTACTTTAATGGTATAATAGTTAATAAAAATTTTAATGAAGATATAGATATAGAATTTAAAGAGTATATATTAGATTTAAAAAATAAAGTTGAAGATAATATAAATAAATATAGGATTGCAGATTCATTAGAAAATATTATTGATGCATATCGTAGATGTAATAAATATATTGATGAAACTATTCCTTGGGTTTTAGCAAAAGATGAAACTAAACAAGATAGATTAAGTACTGTATTATACAATTTAGTCGAAGCAATTAGAATTACTACTGTATTATTACAAGCATATTTACCTGATACTGCGAAGAGTATATTTAATCAAATAAATACTAATTATACTGAATATAATACATTAGATAAATTTGGTTATTATGAAAGTAATACAAAGGTAAATAATCCAGAAGTATTATTCCAAAGAATAGATATTAAATAATATTTATTCTTTTTCTTTACAACTATTTGTAAAATTAAATAAAATATTTATTATTTTATTTACTAATAAAATTATATTTGATATATTTAAAGAGTAGTGTTGCAGTAATATTTCAGTAAATTTAGTGAAGAAAGGATGAAATAAGCAATGCTTAGAAAAATATTTAATTTAAAAATAGCATTAGTTTTATTAATATTAATTTCATATATATTTTATATTTATATATGTAGATTTAATGTTGTAGATTTGTTATTTTTAATATTTATAATACTTGTTAAGTGTAAGATAATTGTTATTAAGGAAGTGTAAGATGTTTATAGATGTACATTGTCATTTAGATAGTAATTATTATAATGATATAGATAAGGTTATTAATAATGCTAAAAAGAATAATGTTAATAAACTTATTTATAATGGATGTAATAAAAAATCTAATAAAGAAGTAATTAAATTAATTAATAAATATGATTCAGTTTATGGTGCAGTTGGTTATCATCCTACTGAACTTGATGATGTTAATGAAAAAGATTATGAATTATTAGAAAGTTTATTAAGTAATAAGAAAATAGTGGCAATTGGAGAAATAGGTTTAGATTATCATTATCCAGATACTAATAAAGAGAAACAAAAATATGCTTTTAGAAGACAATTAGAATTAGCAGAAAAACATAATATTCCTGTTATTGTTCATAGTAGGGACGCAATACAAGACACATTTGATATAATGAGTGAATATAATATTAAAGGAGTAATACATTGTTTTAGTGGTAGTGTAGAAATGGCTAAGGAATTTATTAAAAAAGGATTTTTAATATCTGTTGGAGGTATAATTACTTTTAAAAATGCAAAGAATATAATTGAGGTAATAAAAAATATTGATTTATCATATATTTTACTGGAAACTGATAGTCCTTATTTAACTCCTGAACCATTTAGAAAAGAACAAAATGAACCAATGTATATACCTATAATTGCTAGTAAAATTGCAGATATTTTAAATGTTTCAATTGAGGAGGTTAGTAGTAAGACTACAGATAATGCAAAGAGGTTATTTGACTTTTAATTAAAATCATGATAAAATTATTTTAGTATTAAAATAATGAGGTGAGATAATGAAAAGAATAGTACCTAAAATCTTAATAATTTCATCACAAATATTATTAGGTGCTTTATTTTTAATGGTTTCAATACATAGTAAAAGTGAAGTTAATTTTAAAGTTAATAGTAAGGAAATGGATAAACTATCTTGGGCTGTATATGACTCTGGTGAAGTTTTAGTAAAAGCTGAAGAACAAGTAGTTAAAGAAGAGATTAAGGAAGAAATAAAAGAAGAAGAAATAGTTAAAGAAGAAGTTATCCAAGAAGTTGAAGAAGATAAGTATTTTATGAATAATCAAATAATTAATACTTATACAGGTATTTTAACAGGATATGGTCCAGATTGTTATGGATGTGGTAATAGAGTAACTAATAAAGTATCTACTGCATCAGGATATCATATTGCAAATATAGTTGATGGTAATATTGAACCTGCATTTACTATTACATATACTGATAGTGAATATGGAGAAGTTAGAATACTTGCAGGAGATAGTACTCTACCTTATAAAACTATTGTTAGGGTTACTGTACCTAATGAAGAACCTATTATTGGTATAGTTTTAGATAGAGGAAGTACAGTAGGTTTTGAAAATTGCCGTAGTAAAAATGGTTGTTTAACTACTTTTGATTTATTATATGAAACTGAGGGTAGTGCAAGAGGTAAATTATACAATGTTGTATTTGATATATTAAGAATAGGTGGATAACCTATTTTTTTAATATACAAAAAATATTTTTAAAGACTTAACTAAGGCTTTAAAAATCTAGTTAAAGACCATAGGCTTTAACTAACAGTGAAAGACTAAAAGGCTTGAACTGGAATAAATAAATAAATAATTGTTGACAAATATAATTATTTATCATTTAATATTATATATAGGAAGTGAATTTATGCTTAATAATTTTAATTTTAAAAAGTCATTAGGACAAAATTTTATTAATGATGAAAATATAATAAATAAGATGGTAAATAGTATTGATATTGATAAAGATACATTAGTTATAGAAATTGGACCAGGTGCAGGTATTTTATCTAAAAGTATTATACCTAAATCAAAGTATTCTATTTTATATGAAATTGATACAAGACTTGAAGATATTTTAGATGATACTTTAAAAGATTATAATAATTACAAAATAATATTTAATGATTTTTTAAAGGAAGATATAAAAAGTGAAATAGTTAAATATTCTTATGATAAATTATATGTTGTTGCTAATTTACCTTATTATATAACTACTCCGATTATATATAAATTAACTAGTGAAATTGAACCTGATAAAATACTTATTATGATACAAAAAGAAGTCGCAGATAGATTATGTGCTAGTGTTAATGGTAAGGATTATGGTTATATTACTGCATATTTAAATTATTTTTATAATATTAAGAAGGTATTTGATGTATCTAGAAATAATTTTACTCCTAAACCTAATGTTGATAGTAGTGTTATTATTTTAAGTAAAAGAGAAAGTAATATTAAGGTTAAGGATGTTAAGTATTTAGATGAATTTCTTAAAAATTGTTTTAAATTTAAAAGAAAGAATCTTAGAAATAATTTAAAAAGTTATGACTTAAATAAAATTAATGATATATTAAATAAATATGGATATGATTTAAGTTCTAGAGCTGAAAATATCAGTATAGATATATTTGTAGAAATTGTGAATGAACTATTAGGTTAGTTCTTTTTTTTTTATAGGCTCATATACTTAAGTGGGTGATGATATGTTTAGGGTTGGAGATTATGTAACAAGAAAGTCTTATAATAATGATATTGTATTTAAAATTATTGCTATTGAGGATGATAATTATTTTTTAAAGGGATATAGTGTTAGGTTATATGCTGATTCAGTTAAAGATGATTTAGTTTTAGTAGATACTGTTAATAAGAATGATTTTGATCCTGATATTTTAGAATATAGATCATTGGATAGAAATGAATATTTTTATTTACCAGGAATTGTTTTACATATTGATGGAGACAAGGATTATTTAGATAAATGTATGGAATTTTATAAAAAAAATAAGATTAAGGCTTATGGATTTTATTTTGATGAGGAAGACTTTAGTACTAATGTAAAAGAATTATTAAATAAGTATAATCCTGATATTTTAGTACTTACTGGTCATGATGCTTATTATAGAAAGAAAAGAAATAATAAGCAATATAAGAATACTTCTAATTTTGTAAGTGCAGTTAAAGAAGCAAGGGAGTATGAGAAATCTCATGAAAAATTAATTATAATTTCTGGCGCTTGTCAATCTAATTATGAGGAATTAATTATGGCTGGTTCTAATTTTGCTTCTAGTCCTAAAAAGGTAAATATTCATGCATTAGATCCTGCGATAGTGGCTACAATGGTTGCTTTTTCTGATAAAAATAATAATATTGATTTAATAAAAATACTTAATAGTACTAAGTATAAAAGTGATGGTATTGGTGGTATTATTACTAAGGGTACAATGTATATAGGTTATCCTAGATAAGGGGGAATAATGACTATAAAAAAAATAAAAGATAATATTTTAAAGAATATAAATAAGGATGTAAGAGTAGTTTACAATGGTTCAAGAAATAGAAGGGAAGTTTATTCTGGTACAATTAGGGAAGTTTATAACTATATATTTATTGTTAAATTGGATACTGATGAAGTAAAGAGTTTTAGCTATTCGGATGTTCTTACTGGAGCAGTTGAAATTTTTTTTGACAAAATATAGTAAAATGCTTGACTTTTACCTAGAAATTAATATACAATGATATTAGAAATATAGTTTCTAGAAGGAGAGTTGAGACACATGAAGATAACTTCAGTAAATGTTCACAAAATTGAAAAAGAAAATTCAAGAATGAAAGGAATTGCTTCAGTAACTCTAGATGATTGTTTCGTTGTAAGAGGAATTAGAATTATTGAAGGTGATGCAGGATTATTTATTGCTATGCCAAGTAGAGAAAAGTTTACTGCTGAAGGCACAGTACATGAAGATGTTGCACACCCTATAAATAAAGAAACTCGTCAAATGTTTACAGATGAAATTTTGAAAGCATATGAAAAAGCAGAATAATGCTTTTTTTCTTTTCATATAAATTTATTTTGTTCATATAATTTGTTAGGGAGGAAAATATATGGACAGGGCAAAAGAATTAGAAAATAGTTTTAATCATGGTATTACTATATCTGAAAGAAAAAATATTTTAGTAACGGGTGTAAAAAAGATAGAAAGTTTTGATAGTGAAGAATTTTTTATGGAAACTACTTTGGGATATTTAGTTATTAAGGGTAGTGAACTTGAGATTATTAAGTTAGATACTTATCAGGGTAATGTTTCTATAAAGGGTAAGGTTGATGGTATGTCTTATATTGAGAATGGTTCTAAAAAGGAAAAAGAGGAAACATTTTTAAATAAATTATTTAAATGATATTAAAATTACAAATATATTCATTAATATTTTCTTTTGTGTTTGGTATTGTTTTCTTTTTGGTATTAGAACTATTTAGAGATTTTATATATAATAAGAAAATAATATTTAGAATTATTAATTCTATTATTATTTCTTTGGCTAATGCTCTTATATATTTTGGTATATTAAGGAAGATTAATTATGGTATAATTCATTATTATTTTTTTCTTATGATTTTACTTGGATACTGTATATCTAAATATATTTATGTAAAAATATTTGTAAAAAGAAAATGATTGTGCTATAATTATTGTGAATAGAAGGTGATGATTTGGCTAAGAATGTTGGTAATAAAAATACTAAGAAGAAGAAAATAGGGTTAAAAGTTAAAAGCAGATTATTTTTAGCATTTATCTTTTTTGGTTCAATTATTTCAATATTAAGTTATAAATTTTTTTATAATGTTAAGTCTATTAATGAAATGAAAGAAAAGAAGAAATTTCTTGAAGAACAATTGGTTAAATTAAATGATGAAGAGAAAGCATTGGAATCTGATATTCAAAAATTAGAAGATCCTACTTATGTGGCTAGATATGCTAGAGAAAAGTATTTATATTCAAAAGATGGTGAACTTATTATAAGGATGCCTGATGATGAAGAGGATAAATAAAAAAACAGAATTTAATCTGTTTTTATTTTTCTTCTTCTTTTTTCTTAGATTTCTTATTATCTTTTGGTGTTTCTTCAGTGTCTTCTTCAGTATCTGTTACTTTTTCTGGTAGATGTTTATGTTCTACTAGATAATCAATTTGTTCTTTAGTAATTGTTTCTTCTTCGAGTAATGTTTCAGCGATAAGTTTAAGTAAGTCTTTATTCTCACTAATGATTTTCTTTGTTTTATCATAACATGAATTAATTATACTTCTCATTTCTTCATCTATTTCATGTGCTACTGTATCAGAAACATTTCTATTTTTGTTATAATCTCTACCTAAGAAAGTATTTTCAGATGGTTCTTCAAGCATCATTGGTCCTAGGTTACTCATACCATACTCAGTTACCATACTTCTTGCAATTTTAGTCGCTTTCTTAAAGTCATCTTGTGCACCAGTTGTTACTTCTTTGAATGTTATTTCTTCTGCTACACGACCTCCAAGTAATCCACAAATTGCTTCTAATAATTCATTTTTAGTATAATTAAATGTATCTTCTTTTGGCGTCATCATTGTATATCCACCAGCGTGTCCTCTTGGAATTATTGTTATTTTTTGTACATCATTTGCACCATCTAGTTTTAATCCCATAACTGCGTGTCCTGCTTCATGGAATGCTACTAATCTCTTTTCTTTATCTGTGTATTTTCTTGTTACTTTTGCAGGTCCCATTAATACTCTATCTGTTGCTTCATCTATTTCTTCCATTGTAATTTTCTTTTTATTTCTTCTTACTGTAAGAAGTGCTGCTTCATTAAGTAAGTTTTCTAAGTCTGCTCCTGAAAATCCTGGTGTTCTTTTAGCAAGATATTCTAAAGTTACAGATTTATCTAATGTTTTGTTTCTTGCGTGTACTTTTAATATTTCTATTCTTGCATTTTTATCAGGAAGTGCTACGGTTACTTGTCTATCAAATCTTCCTGGTCTTAATAATGCTGGGTCTAATACATCTGGTCTATTTGTTGCAGCGATTATGATAATTCCTTCGTTTGCACCAAATCCATCCATTTCTGTAAGTAATTGGTTTAATGTTTGTTCTCTTTCATCATGTCCTCCACCTAAACCAGTTCCTCTTTGTCTACCAACAGCATCTATTTCATCAATAAATATTAGACATGGAGCATTCATTTTTGCTTGTTTGAACATATCTCTTACACGAGATGCTCCAATACCTACGAATAGTTCTACAAAGTCTGAACCACTTATGTAATAGAATGGTACATTTGCTTCACCAGCAACAGCTCTTGCTAATAATGTTTTACCTGTTCCTGGAGGACCTACTAATAAAACTCCTTTTGGTATTCTTGCTCCCATTGTTTGGAATTTCTTTGGATTTTTTAAGAAATCAATTATTTCTTGTACTTCTTCTTTTTCTTCAGTTAATCCTGCGACATCTTTGAAAGTAGTTTTCTTATCATTTTCCATTAATTTAGCTCTACTTTTACCAAAGTCCATTGATTTATTATTTCCACCAATTTGTCTAGTAAATATCCAGAATGTTGCTCCTACTAATAATAAAATTGGTAATACTTCAATTATTATTGTTAACCAAGAAGATGCTTCTGGGTCAGTCTCAGTAGTTAATTTAAACTGATATTTTTCTTCACTTTCTATTATTCTAGATACAAACTCATCTGAATGTGGTAGATAAATTATAAATGTTTCATTATCTTTATAATCTTTTAATCTTCCTGTTATTTCATATGTATTTGTTCTGGTTTTAGGAATAATATTTAATTCCTCGATTTTTCCATTTGTCATACTATTCATGAATTCATCATAAGTTAGTTCATTTATTTTACTATTAAATCCACTAAAAATAAATATACCTACTAGAATGAATATTAATAAGAAGACATATGGATATAAGTTATTCTTCATTTTCTTATTCATTATTTTCCTCCTTGTTTGTAATGTACTTTAATATTATATCATACTTTTCATTTATTTTCTTATTAAATTTAGACTTTTTTAAATTTGGCAACCATAATATGTTATTTTTGCTATCTACAAGTACTGGATAGTTATTTCTTTGTCTAATTGGTATTTTACATTCGATAAATATTTCTTTTATTTTTTTCTTTTTGTTTAATCCTAATAATTCTATATAATCTCCATCTTTTTTATTTCTAATGTAAAGAGGTAATCTTATTTCATTAGAATTTAATCTGCATATATCATTACCATTTAATGAAGTATTTTCTATTTGTTCTATAGTAAAGTTATTTATAGATGCTTTTTTATCAAATTTAATGTTATAGTTTTCTATATTATATTTATTACTAAATATTAGAATATTATATTCTTTTGTTACATATATATTATTAGGCATATTAATTGTTATATTAGGTTTAGGGTTATTAATTAAATTTAATATATTTTTAATATGTATATCTTTTACTATGTTTTCTTTATTGTTATAGATATTATTTAAGATATGATATAAGATATTTTTCTTTATAAATGGATGCATGATATTAAATTTATCTAGGTATAAAGTATTATTTATATATATATCTTTTATTATGTTATCTATTTCATAATTGATATAATCATTATATTCATTTAATGTATTTGAATACTTAATAAATTTTTTATGAATATTTATATCTTCTTTTTTTAGTAAAGGTATAATATTATGTCTTATTCTATTTCTAGTATAAGTTATATCATTATTTGTATAATCATCATAGTAAGTTATATTATATTTTTTTATGTATTCTAGTATATCTTGTTTAGTATAATCTAAGAATGGTCTTACTATATAGTAATTATCTTGATATGATATTTTTTTAATACCAGCATAACCATTGATATTAGAACCTCTGATTATTTTCATAATTATTGTTTCCATTAAATCATCTGCATGATGTGCTAGAAATAAATACGAAGAATTATATTTAGTTAATATTTCTTTATAGAATTTATATCTTTTCTTTCTTGCTTCATTTTCAAAGTTATTTTCTTTATATTCAGTTATTTTCATACATTCAAATGTAATATTATTATCTTTACAATAATTAGATAGAAAAAGTTCCTCGGTATTACTTTGTTTTCTTACATTATGATTAATATGCGCTACTATTATTTTATCTTTGTAATTATTTATTAGATAGTGTAATAAAGCCATTGAGTCAGATCCAGTTGAGACTCCTACTACTATTGGTCCAGATATATTTAGTTTATTAAAGTTAATATTAATCGTAATATCACCTCTTTTCTTATTTGTATTATATTATAACAAAATAAATAGAAATATAAAAGTTTTTTTTGACAAAAAATAATAAATGTTGTATAATCAAGTTCCAAGTGAAAAATTAAGAAAGGATTTGACTTGATATGAAAAAAAATAATGATAATGAAGTGACTGTTTTTTCGTTGTTATCGGGTATATTACTATTTAAAAGAGAAGTAAATAATAATGAAATATTAAGTATTATGTATCGTTATGAAAATATGTTTAATATCGATATTATTGATGATGAATTACCAGATGATATGTATTTTTTTATTGATATAAATGATAAAAGTATTAGTATTAATTCTTTTTTAGATTATAGTTCTATTGTTACTAGTGGAGATAAAAAAATTAGTTTAGGTAATTATTTGAAAAAGAATACTAGTAGTGATATTATTTATTATTTAGAAAACTATGTATATGGTTGTAAACCTATTGGATTAAAAAATAGTTTATATATTTTTAATAGTAATAATAAAAGGAAAGTAAAAGAAAAGAAATTATTAAAAAGTGTTTAAGTTTTGACTATTTATGTATTTTGTAAATAGTTTTTTTAATATTTATCTTTTTTTATTAATTAAAGTCTTTATTTTTGTTTAAAAATTTGTTAAAATAGTTATTAGGAGTAGAAGGTGAATTACATGGGAAAAATTATTGCAATAGTAAATCAAAAAGGTGGTGTTGGTAAAACTACCACTAGTATTAATTTGTCTGCTTCTTTAGGAGTCCTTAAAAAAAAGGTTTTACTTGTCGATTTAGATCCTCAAGGTAATGCTACAACTGGTGTTGGTATTGACAAGGGAGATATAAATAGTAGTGTTTATGAAGTGTTAGTTAAAAAGAATACAATAGAAAATTCAATTATTAAAACAAAAAGTAAGAATTTATATTTATTGCCTGCATATTTAAATTTAGCAGGAGTAGGTATGGAATTAATTGAATTAGAAAAGAGATATAGGGAAGAAGGAAAACCTTTTAATAGGGTTATGAGGTTAAAAGAAGAATTATATAAAGTAAAAGATAAATATGATTATATAATTATAGATTGTCCACCTTCATTAGAAATTTTAACTACAAATGCACTTGCTGCAGCTGACTCAGTATTAATTCCTGTTCAATGTGAATATTTTGCACTAGAAGGAATTATGCAACTTATAAATACAATTATGCTTGCTCAAAAGAAAGTAAATCCTAATTTGGATATTGAAGGAGTACTTTTAACTATGCTTACTTCTAATACTAATTTGGGATTAGAAGTTGTTGAATCTATTAAGGGATTTTTTAAAGAAAGAGTATATGATACAATTATACCAAGACTAATTAGACTAGCAGAAGCCCCATCACATGGTAAACCAATTATTGAATATGAACCTAGAAGTAGAGGTACATTAGCATATCTAAACTTAGCAAAGGAGGTTATAGAAAAGAATGGAACAAAAGAAGAAAGCGTTGGGTAGAGGATTAGAGCAATTATTTAGTAGTGAGGTATTAGATTTTGATCAGTTTGAATCTAATATAATGGAAGAAACTGATGTAACTGATATTAAAGAATTACCAGTTGAAGAGATTAGACCTAATCCATATCAACCAAGAAAAAGTTTTGATGAAGAGGCATTAAAAGAGTTAGCAGATTCAATTAAAAATTATGGCGTATTTCAACCAATAATAGTTAAGAAAAGTATTAGGGGTTACGATTTAATTGCTGGTGAAAGAAGACTTAGAGCTTCTAAATTAGCAGGTTTAACTACAATACCAGCGATTATTAAAGATATGTCTGATGATCAAATGAGAGAAATTGCTTTGTTGGAAAACCTTCAAAGGGAGAATTTAACTCCAATTGAACTTGCTTGGGCATACAAGGGCATTATTGATAATTTACATATTAGGCAAGAGGATTTAGCAGATAAGATAGGTAAAAGTAGAAGTCATGTTACTAATACTTTAGGATTACTTAGATTACCTGATGAGATTCAAAATCAAATATTAGATAATAAAATTTCTATGGGACATGCAAAGATATTATCTAAAATTGATGATGATTATAAGGTAAAGGAATATGCCGATAAAATTGTTAATAATAATATTAGTGTTAGAGAACTTGAAGATTTAACTCATGAAGAAGATATTAAGAAGAAAGTTCCTATAACTAGAAAAGTAAAAACTAATGATTATGATTATATTCAAAATGAATTAAGAGATTTTTTTGATACTAAAGTTACTATTAAAGATAAAAAAATAGAAATACATTTTGAAAATAATAATGATTTAGATAGAATACTAGAAATAATGAATGTAAGAATAGGCAAATAAGCCTATTTTTTGTTAACTTTTGGGCCACTTAAGGTATGAGAAGTATGAAAGGGTTGAAATAAAGATAAAATATATTATTTAGTGATAGAATTGAATTGTACGACAAATAAAGGAGAGAACTTAAATGTCGAACTTTGTTGCTTTAATTTTATTGCCATGGATTAAAATTTGAAGTACAATTAAGATGTAGGGAATTACTAGGAATGTGAGGTGTAAGTACATGAGTGGACAAGTAAAATGGTTCAATAATGAAAAAGGATATGGTTTCATCGATTATATTACAGGTGAAGATATATTTGTTCATTATTCTGCAATTAAACAAGATGGTTATAAGACATTGTCTGAGGGTCAAAGAGTAGAATTCGATTTAATTGAAACTCCAAAAGGACTTCAAGCAATTAATGTTGTTGCTATGTCTGATGAAAAGGTAAGGTAGTATTAAAATAACAGGTAAATGATTACTTGTTATTTTTTATAATATTTAATAGTTTGTTTAATGTGTCTATGTCATAGAATCCTTCATGATATTTATCGCATTTACTGTTTATGTCATAATTTATAATTTCAATAAAAACAAAGGTATTATTAGAATTAATTTTATATCTTAGTTCTGTATTATTTATTTTAATTATTGTATCTTCAATTTTATTTTTGTGAATATAAAATCTAAATTCTTTTTCTTTTTCTATATCTATATTTATTCTTTTATTTGATAGAAATGCTTTAATGTTATCGAATGAACTTATTTTTAAATTATTATTTTCTAATTCTTCTTTTGCTAATCTAATAAATAATACTTTACTTAATCCTTTTTCTTTTAATAAATTATTTAGGGTTTCATATTCTTCTTTGGACAAATCAGTATTAAATTGTTTTTTTTCTAGTTTTTTTCTTAATTCCATGTCATATTCTGCTTTTTCTGTTACTATTTTTTTAGTGGTATCTTTCATATTTTCTCCTTTCATTGTAATTATATCATACTACCTAGGTAGTTGTCAAGAAATTTTTTCTTGAATTATATTATATTTTAATGTAGAATATATTTAGAGGTGTACTATGAGTAAATTAAATAAAATACTAAATGATAAATCTAATAAAATGAAAAAAACAGATTGGATTATTGCTATTATATTATGTCTAATATTTGGAATATTTGCTTTTTATAAGTTAGGCAGTAATATAAATCCTGAAACTTATGCTTATTTTAATAATAATGATACAGTTAATTTTGAACTTAATAAAGTTACATATGTTTCTAAAATGAGATATTTTATGGGGTCAGATATTGGAGATTATAGTATTTATTATTCTATTGATGGAGATGATTACTTTTATTTAACAGGAATAAAAAGAGAGTATGAATTTAAATGGTATGATATTTATATTGGTAGTGATGTAAAATATTTAAAAATAGTATCTGATAGTGATAATTGTTATTTGGGAGAAATAATGTTATATGATAAAGATAATAATAAAATAAATATTAGTTCAAATGATAATGGTAAAAAATTAATTGATGAGTCATATACTATTCCTGATGAAATTAGTTATTTTAATTCAACTTATTTTGATGAAATATATTTTGCTAGAGCAGCATATGACTATGTTGTGGGATTACCTGCTTCAGAATGGACTCATCCACCATTTGCTAAATTAATTCAAGCAATACCTATATATCTTTTAGGTATGAATCCATTTTCATATAGATTAATCGGAGTTATATGTGGGATGTTATTAGTTTTGGTGATGTATTACTTTGCTAAATTAATGTTTAAAAATAGAATATATGCAGTATTTGCAGGATTGCTTATTGTTTTTGATAATTTTCACTTAGTACAATCTAGAATTGGTACTTCTGATAGTGAACTTATATTATTTATGGTTTTATCTAGTTTATTTATGTATAAATATTTATTATTAAATAAAAAAGATGATTTTCATTTAAAAGTATTTTATTTATCTTTATCAGGTTTATTCTTTGGATTATCTATTTGTGTTAAATGGACTGGCTTTTATTTAGGTTTAGGTATATGTATTTTGTTTTTTATTAAGCTAATTAAGGAAATTATTAGTGATAAAAAGATAAGTAAAGATAATATTAAAATTATTTTGTCTTGTATATTATTTTATATTTTAATTCCTTGTTCTATATATATTTTATGTTATTTTATGTTTCCTAATTTGGAACTTAGAACAATTAATAATATGAGTGATTTGTTTGCACAATTAAAAGATATGTATCAATTTCATTCAACATTAGATGCTTCTCATCCTTTTTCTTCGAAATGGTATACTTGGCCTATAATGTATAAGCCTTTATGGTATGATGTAAATATTTTTGAAAATGGATTAAAATCTACAATTGTAGCAATAGGAAATCCTAGTATATGGTGGTTTGGTATTGCAGGATTTATATATGTTGTAATAGATTATATTAAGAATAAAAAATATAATAATTTATTTCTTATAATAATGATTTTATGTTTATTTTTACCTTATGCTTTTATAGGTAGAGTAATGTTTATATATCATTATTATCCTGTTATTCCATTTTTAATATTAGGTATTACTATGTTTATTAAATATATTAATGAAAAAGTCGGTAGAACTTGGATAATGTATGCATATTTAGGAGTAGTAATAGTTTTATTCTTTATGTTTTATCCTGTAACTACAGGTATTCCTGTATCTAATGAATATATTGAAAGTTTAAAATGGTTTTCTAGTTGGATATTTTAATATAATTTTAATATAATTAAATATGAATAGTGATATAAATAAAGAAATAGAAAGATTAAATTTTGAGGACTTTTTACTTATAGTATTAATAATATTATGTATATTAAATATAAATGGTGATAAATTAGAAAAAGAATATTTAATATATAAAGATATTAAGTATAGAGATAATGCTAATAAGATATTTAAGTTAACAATAATTATTTCTTTGTTTATATATTTGTATTATTTTAATAGAAATTATAATCAATATAAGATGGTACAAGAAGATAGAAAAAATTTATATCAAATTAAAGTTATTGCTAGTATATTCTTTATTGTAGGTACATTATGTTTAATATATTTTCAAAATAATGAAAGTTCTTTTATTGGAACACCAGCATTGTAAAAATAATTAATAAGTGATAAAATAATAGTTGGATGGTGAATAAAATGTATAAGAATGAAGATAAAATAAGAAGATATTTAAATAAATTAACTAAAGAAGATATTGAGAATTCTGTTTATTTAAAAGAAGTTGACTTTAACACTTCATCATTAGATGATATTATGTTTTATTTAAATAAGTTATATGAAGAAGTAAAACTATTAAAAAAAGATACTGATGTAAGTAAAAAAGAGTTTGCTTTAGATAAGGCTTTAAGTAGTGCAGATGTTTATAGTGCTTTTGTTAGTTATAGAGTAAAAAATAAATAAGTCATAATTTTATGACTTTTTAATCTTTATTTAATATTTGTTTTATATAGTGTAGGTGGTGAGGTTATTAATATATTAATAATTGAAGATGAATTTGCTTTAGCAGATGTAATTAGAGAAAGTTTACTTGAAGAAAATTATAATGTAGATATTTCTACAGATGGATTAAAGGTATATAATATGTTATGTAATAAATTATATGATTTAATTATATTAGATGTTATGTTACATAATATGGATGGATTTGAGATATTAAAAAGAATTAGAAATGAAAATATAAATAGTAAAGTTATAATGTTAACTGCAAAAAGTATTGAATTAGTACTAGATAATAAATTAACTGGTGATAGTTATGCAACTAGTTTAGTTAATAGTATTAGTAATATTAATTTTAATGGATATAAATTATATGTAAATGGTATTGCTATTAATTAAATAGAAAAATATTAGGATAATTTCTTAATATTTTTTCTTTTTTGGAACTTTTTTTATTTATTTTATGATATTATTAGTGTGGTGAATGAAATGACTAGTCAAGATATTATATTTAAGTTTAATAAGTTATATAATGATACATATGATGATATTTCTAAGTATGTTGTTTGTAAATGTTTAAATATTAATGATGTTTCAGATATTATACAAAACATATATACTGATGTATATAGGGCATTATTAAATAAAAAAGATGTTAATAATTTATATATAATGGGTATATGTAAGAATAAAATTAATGGTTATTATAGATTTAATTATAAGGATAAAATAATATCTTTATTTACTACAAAAGATGATATAACTTTAATTGATAATATACCTATTAATTATAATTTAGAAGAAACTATTTCTATTAAATATGATATAGAAATGGTATGGAAATATTTAAGAAAAAAGAATGTTATTATTTCTAAGATATTTTATTTATATTATAAAATGGGACTTACTATTAAAGAAATATCTAAGGAACTTGATATTAGTGAATCTAATGTTAAACATTATTTATATAGAACTTTAAATGAATTAAATACTTATTTTAAGAAGGGGGATAAGTAAATGAAAAATATGAAGGAAATATTTGATTATAAGATAAATAAAAATAAAATACATGATAGTATTTTAACTGGTGATAATGTGAAAGTAAAAACATATAAATACTTAGTATCTGGTTTTACTATTTTAATTATATGTGGTGTATTATTTATTCTTAATAATAGAAAAGAAGATATTTTAATTGATAATAGTTTTAATGATAATAAAACTGATGATGAAATAATATTTAATGATTTGAATATTGGTAATGAAAGTAAATCTAGTGCAGATATAGATGGTCATACAGTAGATATAACTATGGATGAATTATATAGTGAGTATTCTTTTGTTAAGGAATTTAATATACCTAGTGATTTTACAAGTAATCGTGTATTTAAGTATTATTCAAAAGATTATACTAAGGGTATGAATAGTGAATATAATATATTCGAAGGTTATGAAATTATATATTATACACAAAATAATAGAAATATAGATATATTTATGTTAAAAAATAATAAAGTTAGAGCAAGATGTTACAGTTTAAATTTAGAAGATATGAATGTATCTAAAATTAATAATACTATTGTTAAAATTATGGTTAATGGTAATAATTATATTGCAATATTTAGTTATAATAATATTAATTATGATATAGAAACTAATGGTATAAGTAAGGAAGAATTTATTAATATATTGAATTCTATTATAAAATAAAAATACTAAGAAATTATCTTAATATTTTTATTATTATATTTTATATTCTCCATTTAGGAGTACCACACCAAGTATTTTTGTAGTATCTTCTTACGATAGAGTTTGTTACTGTGACATAGTTACTTTTTAATTTTATTCCACCATTGCATTTTAATTATGAATTACTTTTTAATATAAAATATTTATTAGCTCTTTTTCTTAATGAGAAATTTAATTGTATAGTTTGATAGGGAGTTATGTCTTTTAAATTAATTGTTAATATATGTGTAGTTGTATTATAGTTATATCGATTATTTCTTGATATTACATTATCTATTTTTACACTACCTTCGATAAAGTCTACTAAACTTGTATCTATTATATCGGTAACAACAGGTTGTTCAAAACTTTTATTTGTTTTATTAGTTATTGTTATTGTATAAGTTAAATTACCACTAGTCCAGTTAGTTTTGTTAGATTCCTTAGTTATAGTTAATTCATTAGTTAAGTTAACTGTGAATTTATTTGAAGTAATTAGTGTAGGTATATTGTTATAGTTACCTTTCGCTAATGCTATGTTATTTAATTCGTTCATAAGTATCTCCTATAAAAATTTATGAGTAATAATATAGAATATTTAGTTCTTTTGATTAAATTATTTATAAATATTTAAAAAATGTGATATAATACTTTTATAGTTATAAAAGTTTTGGAGGTTAAATTATGGATAGTAATAAGAAAACAATTTTAACAGGTATTAGACCTACGGGTAATTTACATTTAGGGCATTATTTTGGTGCAGTAAAGAATTGGGTTAATTTACAATATGATTATAATACTTTTATTGAAATTGCAGATGTTCAAGCTTTAACAGATAATTTTGAAAATCCTAGTAAGGTTAAAGAAAATGTTGAAGAATTAGTAATTGATTTGTTATCTTGTGGAATTGATCCAAAAAATACACATATATTTTTACAATCTTCTATTCCTGAAATTGCTGAGTTAACGGTATTTTATTCTAATTTAGTTACTATGGCTAGACTTTATAGAAATCCTACAGTTAAATCTGAAATATCACAAAAAAAGGCATTATTTGGTAATGATGGTGAAAGTGTTACTTATGGATTTGTAGGATATCCTGTATCACAAGCTGCTGATATTACTGCCCTTAATGGTGATTTAGTTCCTGTTGGAGAGGATCAATTGCCTCTCATTGAACAATGTAGAGAAATAGTTAGAAAATTTAATAAAATATATGGTGAGACTTTAAAAGAACCTGATGCTTATTTATCTAAGAGTTCTAGAATAAAAGGACTTGATGGTAATGAAAAAATGGGTAAAAGCTTAGGAAATGCAATTTATTTAAAAGATAATGATGAAGTTATTGCTAAAAAAATTATGAGTGCGGTTACTGATAAAAATAAAATTAAGAAAGATGATCCAGCTGATCCTAATGTTTGTATGGTATATTATTATCATAAAATTATTAATAATGATAATTTAGATACTATTTGTAATGAATGTAAGACTGGTAGTAGAGGTTGTGTTCAATGTAAGAAAGAACTTATTAATAATATGACTGAATTTTTAAAGGGTTATAGAGAAAAAAGAAGTTATTATGAAAATAATAGGGAAGAAGTAAAAAAAATA
>CAJMAC010000009.1 GCA_905211265.1 uncultured Eubacteriales bacterium | reverse complement strand
AAGATTTAATTTTAAAAAAGGCTTAATTATGGAAGATGAAATACAATTACAACTAAAAAATGACAAAATAGAAATGAAAATAAGTTATCCCGAACGAAAATGTTTGAAAACTCTTACTTTTAGGTAGAGTTTTCTTTTGCTATGTGATAAAATTGCTTATAGAGAGTTGATAAGGATGAAAGTGCAAACAGGATATATTTATCATATTAAAGATGAATACTTTGATAAAGTAAATGATAAGGGATTGATGATAAATCATGAAATTAGACTAACATACTTTACAATAAAGGATAATGATATTATGGTTTATACCTTTAAGTAGTAATGTTTCTAAATATCAACCAATTATAGATAAGAAAGTCAAAAAATATGATAGTTGTAAATCAATTATGATAGAAGAAATTGCAAATAAAAAGTCTGTAATATTACTTCAAAATGCTTTTCCTACATTAGAAAAATTTCACATTATGAATGGTAAACCTATTAATTGATACATTAAAAGATGAAATAATTAAAAACTTTAACTTTTTATTGGCATTAAAAGTAGAAGGAACTAATTTGTTTTTTACCGATATTGATAGTTTAAAGCAAAAAATGTTAGAAGAATTACAACAACAAAAAAACTAGGAATTTTAAATTAATTCTTAGTTTTTTATTAATTTTTTTAATTTTGTATTATTTGGTGTAATTTCACTAACTTTATTTGTAAGTTCTACAATTTTTTCTATATATTCTTTTTTACCTTCTAATGCTTTTAAAGCAGAACCAGTAATTATATTAATGTTTTCTTTATTATAACCATAGGCAAATAATAAATCTATTACTTGATATTTAACATTGTCAATTAAATCTTTATTATTATTAATATCGCATTTATTTATGAATACTATAATATTTTCTATTCCTGATTGTTTTGCATATAGAATATGTTCTCTTGTTTGTGTCATTGCACCTTCTAAAACATTTACTACTAATATAGCAGTATTTATGTTTTGGTTAGTTAATTCTTTATTTGTTTCAAAATTTATGTATTTATAATTATTATTTGTAGAACTATTAATTGCATTAATTAAAGTTGTTTTACCATGATTAGTTTGTCCCATCACTAAAAGTGAAATTTGTTTATTCATTATAGAATCACCCCCATTAATAAAATAAAGACTATATAAAATTTATCTATTAGATATTTTTTGATATGTTTTAGTATTTACTTGCTTTTTTGAATTTTCTAAATTACTTGATTTTAGTAATTTAATTTTATTTAGTGCTTCATTAATATTTCTTGAATCAACTACATCTATTTTTTCTTTTAATGATTTATTTAAGCCATTCATATATATAATGCATAATAATTCATATACATTACTATTGTTTAAATATATATTGTATGCTTCATTAAAATTATTATTAGCAATTGCTTTGTTAAACTTTTCTAATATAGATAAATCAATATTTCTATTTGCACTATATAAATATAATATATAGTCTTTTGCTAAGATATTAAAGAATGATATTTCATCAATATTGCATTTGTTTAAAATAATCACATTTCTAAATATAAAGGAATTAAGTGCTTTATTAAATCCCATTTCATTAACTTTATTTAGCATATTATATTTTAATTTTTTTTCTTTGTTATCTTGATAGCATAATTCAAATAAATCTTTTTTATTCATATTATCCCTCCTTTTTTAAGTGTTAATATAATATACTATATTTTTCTACTTTTGTCAAATATGTTATAAAAAATAAGACAAAATAAAATCCTTATAAAAAATAAGGATTAATAATCTCATGGGACGGAATGTGGGAATCGAACCCACGCGTGTTGGAACCACAATCCAATGTGTTAACCACTTCACCAATTCCGCCATGACAATTAGCATTTTATCATATTTTTTAATATATTTCAAGCATTTTTTTATAAAAAATTCTAAAAATGCAAAAAAAATTTATTATATAAAAAGTTATATATTTAGTTTAATGTAAATAATTTGTAAACTTATTGCAAAAAAAAAGCAAGTATGTTAAAATTTAATTAGAAATAGGGATAGTAATTATTCAGTGAATGAAATTTTATATTGAATTGTTTATTCCTTTAATTTCAAAAAAAATTAATATGAGACTATAGATTAGAGGAAAGGCTTTTCTTTAATTTGAAGTTTTTGTATGAAAGGAGGACTTTTTATGGCAGATTTAAGAGTAAATTTTGATTCTTTAAATGAAGTAAGTGGAAAAGTAGCAAGCAAAGGCGAAGAATTTGAAGAGTTACTTACTACAATAAAAAATTGTAATGAAGAATTAAGAAGTGCATGGGAAGGAACTGACCAAGTGGCATATGCAGATGCAGTAGCTAGACAAGCAGAAGTAATGCAAAAATTAGTAGATGCGATATCAGAAATAAGTTCATTCTTAAACAATGTAAATAGAGTATATCAAGATGCACAAGAAGAAAATAGAAGTGCAATAAATTATTAATTAAGGAGGGAAAAACATGAGCGCAATAAAATTATCATATGGAGAATTAGAAAACATAGCAAGTCAATTAAAGAGTTCATCAGATACAATGGCTGAAATATTAAAAAGTATTGAAAATGAATTTTCAAAAGTTGGAGATGAAGGAACATGGTCAGGAACAGCAGCTTCAGAAACAAAAGAAGTATTTGATAGATTAAGTCAAAAATTTCCAGAATTTTCAGAAGCAGTAGAAAGTTGCTATACATATTTAACAACTAAAGTAATACCAAATTATAGAGCTGCTGATGCTGCAATTACTGGTAAACAAGACGATATATTATAATAAAGAGTACAAAAGTTTGTACTTTTACCAATGGGTAATGAACTTATCTGTTGGTAAGAGAAAGGACTGAAAAAATGGAAATAAATGTAAATAAAGATTCGTTAGTTAATACAGGAAATAATATTATTGATAAATCAAAAGATTTTAGATTTGAAGTTGAGCAAATAAAAAAACTAGTACAAATGTTAGGAGAGAATTGGCAAGGGAAAGATATGGATACATTTGTAGAAATTATGAATGATAAATATATTCCAGAATTAGAAAATTTAGGTAAAGTAATAGAAAGTTATGGAACATATTTACTTAATGTAAAGAAACAATATGATAGATTAGATAATGTTAATGATGGAGGTATATATGATTAATTCATTTGATAATGTAGATACTGAGAAGTTAAATAATAGTATAAATAATTATAAAGAGGTATTATCTAATAGTTCAAAAATAAATTATCTTGATGAAATAAATAATTCAAATGTATTAGTTGGTGGTGCAAAAGATTATTTTGTAAAATCATTTGAAGAGCTAAATAATATGAAAAGTGATTTAAATAAATCTTTAGATATTTATAGAAAGTTAGTTGAAGTAGTAAAACAGCAAAAAATAGAGTCAGAAGCATTAAAGAAATTATTAGAAAGAAAAAGTATACTTGAAAATGATACAATGAATGATAATACTTATGAATTAACTCAACTAAATAATGAAATAGATGTATGTAATTCAAAAATAAGTAATTTAAATAGTGAAATAGAAAATTTATCAAATCAAATTTAGGAGGAATAAAAATGGAAGAATTAAAAAAATATTTACCAATAGGTACAGTAGTATTATTAAAGGGTGGACAAAAAAGATTAATGATAACAGGATTTTGTTCAATACCAAAAGAAGACAAAACAAAAATATATGATTATACAGGATGTTTATATCCTGAAGGAGTATTAAATAGTGAAGAAGTTGCTTTATTTAATCATGATCAAATAGAAAAAGTATATTTTGTAGGGTACAAAGATGAAGAAGAAAAACAATTTAAAGAAAAATTAAATAAATTAATTGAAGAAATGAATAATAAAAATAGTTAGTTATAGGTTATTGTTTATAGCTAATTTATAACTATTATAAAATAATTATACTAAAAAAATTGTAAAAAGTAATGATATACCTTTTTGCGATTTTTTAATTTATAATAAATAAGTTGATGTTAGGTGATAGAAACGACATTATTAGGGAAATTGCAAATAAAGTAATAAAACTTAAAAGTGAAGTAATAAAGTTGTTAAAACTGTTAATTATAAGAAAAAAATATATTGATTAACTATAAATGAAAATATTTAATTTTATATTTTTAAATAATTTTTTAAAAGAAATTTATGAATAATTAAAACAAAAATGAAAAAATGAACAATTTAAGAATATTTCTAATGTGTAATATATAGTAATATTAGAAATTATATAAAAATATGTAAAATAAATGATATAAATATTTTGATACTTTATAATGATTTATGAAGATAATTAACTTTATCTTTTTTGTGTTAAGAATAAATAAAACATATTGACATATAATAGATAATATATTATAATTTAATTGTACTAACACAAGTAGTACAGAAAGGAAATGTTATGATTAAAATTGAGAACTTATCTAAAAAATATGATAAAGAATTAGTTTTAAATAATCTTAATTGTACCATAAATGATGGATGTATCTATGGTTTAGTAGGTGCGAATGGTGCAGGTAAGTCAACATTACTTAGATTAATTAATGGTATATTTAAGGCAGATTCTGGAAGTATTTTAATAGATAACAATGAAGTGTTTGATAATGAAACAGTCAAACAAAATTTAGTTTTTGTACCAGATGATTTATTTTTCTATTCAGGATATACATTACTTGATACTGCTAAATACTATGAAGCAATGTATAAAAAATTTGATATGGAGTATTTAAAACATTTAGCTAGTATCTTAAAACTTGATATAAATAGAAAAATTAGTACGTTATCTAAAGGTATGAAACGCCAATGTGCCTTAATTTGCGCAATAGCTACTCATAGTAAATATATGTTTTTTGATGAAACATTTGATGGATTAGATCCTGTAGTTAGAAATACTATGAAAAAAATAATTGCCAAAGAAATGGAAGAAAATAATACAACAATAGTAATGACAAGTCATAATTTAAGAGAACTTGAAGATATTTGTGATAACTTGGGATTATTATATAAAGGTGGAATATTATTTGAAAGTGAAATAGATAATATTAAAACTAATATGTTTAAAGTACAAATATCATTCAAAGATGATTACTCTAAGGACAAATTTAAAGATTTAGACATTCTATCGTTTAAGAAAGTAGGTAGTGTATCTACATTAATAATAAATGATAAAGATGGTAAAACAAAGAAAAAACTAGAAAAATTAAATCCAATTATTTTAGATTATTTACCACTTACCTTAGAAGAAGTATTTATATATGAAATGGAGGCCTTAGGATATGAATTTAACGAAGTTATTTAATATTAATTATTTGCGTCAAAACTTAAAAAAATCTAAGGTAATACTATTAATATTTACATTATTAATTCCTATATTAAATACATTAGCATTAATAATGGCTTCGATTAATAGTAATAATTATGTTCCTTCATTATTAGATATATCTGTGATTAATATAATTGGTATATATTTCTTACCTTTAGTTATATCTATATGTTTATTTAACTTTATGTTTAAAAAGAAAAGTGTAGACTTTATTAATTCTATGCCAATAAGTAGAAAAAGTATTTTTATTACTAATACTATTGGGGGATTATTAATATTCTTAGTAATGTTAATAGTAAATGCTTTATTAATAGGTATGGTAAGTTTAATGTTTAATATACCAATACCATTTATAATGTTATTAGACTATGTATTAATATGGTTTAGTATTTATATGTTTGCTTTTACTATAGCAAATCTTGCAATGAGTATAAGTGGTAATGCTATAACAGGTATAGTAGTAAGTTTATTATTAATATTCTTTGTACCTTTTATGTTAAATTATACTAATATTTTAAAAGAAAATAATAATTCAGATAATTATTATATAGAAGTAAAAGATGAAAATACTATTCCAGAAAATTATACTTGTAGTGAAAATGATATAGAATGTAATTTAAATAAACAACTTAATAAATATGAAGTATATATGACAAAAGTAACTAACAAAAAATATAATCCAATGTTTAATTTTATATTTGGGAGAATGTATGAATATGACTATGAAATTGAAATATATACTAATATTACAATAGTATTATTAAGTATTATCTATATAATTGTGGGTTATTACTTATTTATAAATAGAAAGATGGAAGTATCAGAAACATCATTTAAGAGTATACATTTACATAATATAGTTAAATCATTAACCTTATTACCATTTGTAGCAATTTCTTATGCTATTTGTAGAAATGCTAATATCTTATCTATATTATTTGTAATAATAATTATGTTAATATATTATTTCATTTATGATTTAATTACTAAAAAGAGCATTACTAATATTAAATTATCTTTATTCTATTTTGTAATGGCTATTAGTATTTATACAATTATATTTGCAGTCTGTGATATAAATAAAGAAGAAACAAAAGTAATTGATTATAATGATATAACATCATTGGCAGTAGATTTCTCAACATATGGAATCAATAATTATGCAAGAAATAATAATCAAACTGATAAAATTTATATTAAAGATAAAGAATTAATTAGCAAAATAATTAAAAGTAAATTAAATGATACTTATATTGATAAAGAAGATACTACAAATGTAGAATTATATATTAAATTAAAAGATAATAGTGTATATAATTTAAATGTAGAATTAAATAATAATGATTATGATGAATTATTAAATAAACTATATAATAATAAAGATTATGTTAAAAAATATAAAGATATTGATTTTGATAAAGTATATGCTGTTAAACTAGGTAAAAAAATATATAATAAAGCTGAATCAAAAGATATAGTTAAATTAATAAAAACTACAATAAATAATATGTCTACTGAAGAATTTGTTAAATTACAAAATAAATATAGAAATGTTAGAAATTCTAACTATTATGTAATAAAATTATACTCATATACTGATCATAAAACAAATGAATATGTAATAAGTGGATATATCAATTATGATTTATTAAATTCAGTGGTTAATTCTAATAATAAATTACTTAAAGATAATATTGATTACATACTGCCTAAAAAATATAATATTATGTATACTAATAAATATTTTATAGATGGTTATAGGGTAATAAATGATTGTGTAACCTTAGCACAAGAAGAATTATATAATTTTATATTACAAGAAATAAATAATACTGTTGATATGAGAAAAGAATTTATTTCATTAAATATATGTTTTAATGACAATTGCTATGATTTTACTAGTAATAATACTTCTAGATTTAAAGAAATACTTGACACAAAAAAAGATAAAGTAGCGTCAATATATGACTCTAAAAAAGATACCATAGATGTAGAAAATCAAGATAATGATGATTACAATGATGGTGAATTATATGAATATTAATTTAGATTATACTAGTAGAATACCAATATATGAACAAATTGTTAATGAAATAGAACGATATGTAGCACTTGGAATTTTAAAAGAAAAAGAACAAATATTATCTATAAGAGAACTTGCAAGTAACTTAGGAATAAATCCTAATACTGTAAAAAAAGCTTATAGTGTCTTAGAAAGTAAAAACGTTATAGTAAGTTTATCTACAAAAGGTACATTTATAAGTAGTGATGTAAACAGTATTAAAAATACTACTATTAATAATTATATAAATGATATTAAAAGTATAATGAATAAATTAAATAAACTAGGATTAGATAATAAGGAAATTATAGATAAAATAAAATGAAAAAATTATCAAAAATAATTATAATATTAATTACTATATTATTTATAATAATTTCTATAATAAATATAATAATGATTAGTTATAGTAGTAACTATATAGATAAAGATATTGATTATGATGAAATAAGTTATGTCCTAGTTTTGGGGGCTGGTATAAGAAATAATTATCCTTCCTTAATGCTTAAAGATAGATTAGATAAAGCAATAGATTTATATAAAAAAAATAATAATATAAAATTAATATTATCTGGTGACTCTCAAGATGAAAAAGATTATAATGAAGTTGGAGTAATGTATAATTATGTTAAAGAATGTGGAGTTATCGAAGATAATATTATATTAGATAAATTAGGTATAAGTACTTATGACTCCATTAAAAGAATTAAAAATATAGTTAATAATGATAAAGTAGTTATTGTTACTCAAAAATATCATTTAACTAGAAGTATCTATATAGCAAGAAATAATAATATTAATTGTTATGGAATAAGTAGTTATAATTATAGATATGTAGGTCAATTAAAAAGAGATATAAGAGAAATACTTGCAAGAGTAAAAGACTATATATTTGTTAAACTTAATATTAGTCCTAAATATGGGGTAGCATAGATTGCTATCTCTTTTAGTTATTTTAAGAAAAGTTGCACAATGAAAGTTGGAAAAGTTGCACAATAAAATTAAGAAAAATTGCACAACAGTATTGCATATTAAATAAAAATATGGTATTATCTTTATAAGAGGTGACTAGTAATGGCATTAACTGAAAAAGGTTATAAAGAAAGATTAATTGATGAAAAAATTAAGAATTATTTAAAATTATTTGGTGCAATAAGCATCGAAGGACCAAAATGGTGTGGTAAAACATGGACTGCGAAAAATCACGCTAATTCTGCAGTTTATTTAGATAATAGTGTAGAAAATTTTGATACAAGGGCAAAAGCTAAAATGGATGTTTCATTAATTTTAGATAAAGAAGCTCCTGAACTTATTGATGAATGGGGTGAAGTAGTAGAAATATGGGATGCAGTAAGACATAGATGTGATAAAGATAAAAATAAGGGTAAGTATATTTTAACAGAATCAACAACTTTAAGGAAAAAAGAAGATGAAGAAAAAATACACCATTCCGGTGCAGGAAGAATAGATAGAATGAAAATGTATTCAATGAGTTTATATGAATCTGGTGATTCAACTGGGGAAGCATCACTTCAAAAATTATTTAATGGCACTCAAAAAAATGTTTCCACTAAAAAAACAACTTTACAACAACTTGCTAATTTTATTGTTCGTGGTGGTTGGCCAGAAAATATTGATACAGATGAAAAGTTTCTTCATGTCTTACCACAGAGTTATTTAAAGGCTGTACTTAATTATGATATAAATAAAGATGGAGTTAACAGAGATATAAATAAAATGAATATGTTATTTAAGTCTCTTGCTAGAAATGAAAGTACTACTGTTAGTAATGCAACCTTAGTTTCAGATATTGAAGAATTTACTGATAATAAAAATTATCAATTAAGTCGTAATACAATTGCAGATTATTTAAGTGTTTTATCTAAATTATATTTAACTCAAAATCAAGAGCCTTATTCAGTGAATTTAAGATCGAGAGAAGTCGTAGGAAAAAGTGTTAAAAGACATTTTATTGATCCTTCACTTGCTTGTGCTGCATTAGGTATTACTCCCCAAATATTAATGAATGATATTAAAACATTTGGTTTTATGTTTGAATCATTAGTAGAAAGAGATTTAAGAATTTATATTGAAACACTTGGAGGTAATCTATATCATTATAGAAATGTAAAAACTGGTTTTGAAGTTGATGCAATTGTAGAACTACCTGGTGGAGAATATGGCATAATTGAAATAAAATTAGGTAGTGATGGTATAGAAAATGCTAAAAAAACATTAACAGCGTTTTCTGATGAAGTAAAAAAACAACCTAAATTTAAATGTATTATCTGTGGATTATGGGATGCAGTAGTTAAAGATCCTGAAACAGGAATATACATTGTACCAATAACAGCATTAAAGAACTAATTTTAAAATGAGATAACATACTTGCTATCTTTTTTAGTTATTTCAAGAAAAGTTAAATAATGAAAAAATTTTACAAATAAATTAAAAAAATATGTTATACTAATGTAAAGGTAGTGATTATATGAGGACTAGAAAAGTATTTTTAAATATGATATGTGATATTATACCATACTTAATTATAGGTATAGTAGGTTTAATAAAAGTTAATTTTTTAGTTAAATATATTGGAGATGTAGGAAATGGTTACTATCAAACTATTAATCAAATTATTACATATGTATTTTTAGCACAAATAGGTTTTGGAGATGCTGTAATATATTCATTATATAAATATTTTTCTAATGATGATAAGAGAAATATTAATAGAATATATTCTGGTAGTAGGGTAATATTTAAAAAAATTGGTTTTGTAATACTTGGTATTATAATGTTAGTTAGTTTACTTTTATATTTATTTTATGGTTTTGAAGATGGATATAGAAATACTTCAATTATTGCTTTTATTATTATTTCTTGTTCTTATTTAATTGCATATTTTGGATGTGGTCAAACATATTTAGCAATACTTAGTGCTTCAGAAAATAAATATATATATTCAATAGTATTTAATAGTATTAAGTTATTATGTGATATAGGTATTATAGTATCATGTTATTTATTTAAGTCATTGGAATCTATTGCTATTACTATATTAATTGCTAAGATTATCGAAGAAATAGTAATTAGAATTGTTATGAAACATAAGTTTCCTTGGTTACATAAAGTTAAAAATGAAAATACTTTAATGTTTAAAATGACTGGGGATTTAGCTAGTATACAAGTAGGTAATTTAATTTTAAATAATGTTGATTCAATTATTTTAGTATCTTTTTTAGGTCCTGTTATGGTTAGTATATATTCATCATATATATTTATAACTAGGTACTTAAATGAAATAAGTGCAAAGATTGAACTTTCTGTAGTTAATTCTTTTGGTAATATGTATGCCAAAGGAGATAATCTAAAAGTATATAGTTTATTTAAAGAATTATTAGTTATATTTATAGCATTAATATTTTCTTTTGGGATTACGTTTAGTTTAGGTATAAGAAGTTTTGTTAATTTATGGATAGGTAAGAGTAACTATATATTAGAGTATAATACAATTATATTATTTACTTTAATATCTATGTTATATATAATTAGTTTGCCTTTGTTATCATTAATTAATTCAAAGGGGTTATTTAAAGATAATAAGTATATTATATTTATAAGTGCAATTAGTAATATAGTTATAAGTATTATTTTGGTTAATATATATGGATTAAATGGTTTACTAATAGGTACTGTTATTGCATTTTTAGTTAATGTTATATTAAAAATTAGGATTATAGAAAATAAGATATTAAATAATATTAAACATAATAGTTTATATGTTACTTATTTAATTATAATTATTTTGTTAGTATTTATTTTATATTTAATTAAACCTATTGAATTAATACTATTTAATAATTTAAGTAATATTATTATGACTATAATAGTATTAATGTTAATCTTTATATTTTTAACAATTATTATATTTAGTATATTGTGTATATTTAATAATAATGCAAATACTTTATATAAGAGGATAAGGGATTTAGTTAAGAGAAAATAAAAGTTTACTTATAGTTAATTTTGCATAAAAACTTATAAAAATATGATATATTAATAACAGGGTGTGTTAAATGACAGTTGAAGAATTAATAGAAAAACAAAATAAGATTGAAAAATATTTAGAATCAGATTTAAGAAAATTAGAATATTTATATGCAAAATCTAATACAAGTTCTAAAATGAATAGAATTTTATATGACTTAGACTTTTTTTCTGATATTTATAGGATGCGTTATCCAGATTTACCTAAAGAATATTTTTTATGGGAAAAGGATAAAAATCATTCTTTATTATTGGGTAGTAAGATATTAGAAATGGATATTGAATTTTCTGAGAGTGTTATTACTAATAATAAATTATATAATAATATGTCTAGTAATGTTATAAAGTGTTTTAATAATTATCCACTTTATAGATATGTGACTAATTTAGTACGAGGATATAGTAATAAAGAATTAAATGAATCAATGTATGAATTTTTAAATAGTTATGATAGTAGATTGTGTAAAATGTTTAAGGATAAAATAAATAATTGTGAGATATTTTATAGTTTTGATTTAGATACTTTTATTGGAGAGAACGTAAATATAGATAGTTTAAAGAAAAACTTTATAACATTAAAATATAATGATAAAAAAAATGTAGGTGATGCTGTTTCAATAATGCATGAATTTGGTCATTCTTATGAATATGAACTGATGTATAATCATAATACGTCTCTTTTGGCAGATGTAACACCTTTTTTTGAAGTTTGTTCTTCTTTCTTTGAATATGCCTATATGAACTATTTAAAAGACAATAAATTATTAAATAAAAATTTAGAAATTATATTTGATTTATACTATAAAAATATATTACTATTTAATATAGATATTTATACAATATCAAATTATATTAAGAAAAGTGAATTTGTCGATATTTATGAAGAAATAATTAATATTAATGATGAAGAAATATGGCTAGAAACAGATAGGGTTAAAGATAAATTAAATTACTATATGAATTCATTAAATAGAGAACCATTAAATTTTAGAAAAACATATATTTATGGAATAGGTAAGTTATTTGCAGTTATCTTATATGATAGTTATAAGAATGATCCAAGTAATTTTAAGAAAGAGTTTGTTAATGCTTTATGTAATTATCCTTTAACTAAGGATATAAATGCATTTAGTAATTTGGGTATAAGTGAAGAAGAATTAGTTAATGGTAATATTTTAAAGAAAAGATTAAAGAAAGATAAGGAGTGGTATAATGAAAGAGTATATTAATGATACTATAAAATATTATAATGATAATTGTGAAAATTTTAAGAGTAAGTGGGATAATTATTTATTTGATATTCCTAATACTTTTGCGGAATATTTAAAAGATGATGCTTATGTACTTGATTTAGGATGCGGTACAGGAAGAGATAGTTTGTATTTTAAAGAAAAAGGGTTTAAAGTAAAATGTATTGATGGTTCAGTTAATATGTGTAAGATTGCAAGTGAGGCTTTAGGACAAGAAGTAGAAAATAAAAACTATCTTGATATTGATTATAAAGATTTATTTGATGGTGTATTTGCATGTGCTTCATTATTACATTTAAAAGATGAAGATTTAAAAATAGTATTAAAAAAAGTTTATGATAGTTTAAAATTTAATGGTATAATGTATGCTTCATTTAAATATGGAAATGATGAAAGATTTGAAGATGGAAGATTTTTTAATGATATGACTTTAGATAAATTTAATAGATTAATGAATGAAACTGAATGTAATTTTGAGATAATTAAGGCTTGGAATACTTCGCAATATGGTACAGATAGTGAGTTTTTGAATCTTTTATTAAAGAAAAAATAGTGTAAATATTATAGGTAAATTTTATTTAAAATTTGCCTCTGTTTTATTAGGAGGGCAGTATGAAAACAGTATTAGTTACAGGTAGTTCAAGTGGAATAGGTTATGAAATAATTAAAAAATATGCTAAAAATAATTATAATGTAATAATAACTTACAATAATAATTATGATAATGCTAAAGAATTAGAAAATGAAATAAAAGAAAAATATAAAGTAGATACTTTATTAGTAAAATTAGATATATCAGATGAAGAAAGTATAAAAGAAGTATTAGAAATAGTAAAAGATAAATTTAATACAATTGATGTTTTAGTTAATAATGCTGCAATTGCAATTGATACAACATTCGAAGATAAAACTAAATCTAATTTTATGAAAACATTAGAAATAAATTTAGTGGGAACATTTTTAGTAAGTAAATATTTTTCTAAGATTATTCCTACTGGTAGTATTATAAATATATCTAGTACAAATGGAATAGACAGTTTTTATGTAGAAAGTTTAGACTATGATGCAAGTAAATCAGGAGTTATTTCTTTAACGCATAATTTAGCTAATTACTTAGCTCCAAATATTAGAGTAAATTGTGTATGTCCTGGATGGGTTAATACTAATATGAATAAACTTTTAGATAAAGAATTTATAAAAAAAGAAGAAAGTAAAATATTATTAAATAGATTTGCAGAGCCTAGTGAAATAGCATCTTTAGTATATTATTTAAGTAGTGAAGAAGCAAGTTATATAAATGATAGTATTATTAAAATAGATGGAGGAAGAAGAAATGAATAGTTATGAATTAGTTAATTCTTGTGAAAAGAAATTAAGTGATATATTTAATGAAGTAGATAAAATATGTTATATTAATAGTAAAAAAGTACTTGATGCATTTCATAAAAATAATTTAAGTGAAGTACACTTTAATAGTTCGACTGGTTATGGCTATAATGATATAGGAAGAGATACAATTGAACTAATATACAAAGATATCTTTAAATGTGAAAGTGCTTTAGTTAGAACACAGTTTATCTCAGGAACACATGCACTAACTACAACATTATTTGGATTACTTAGACCAAATGATATAATGCTATCTATAACAGGAAAACCATATGATACTTTAGATGAAGTAATTGGACTAAAAGATAATCCAAGTAGTTTAGCAAGTTTTAATATAAAATATATGCAAGTAGATTTAATAGACAATGATTTTGATTATGATAGAATAAAAGAAGTATTAATGAATAATAAAATAAAATTAATAGAAATTCAAAGAAGTAAAGGATACTCTACAAGAGAAAGTATTTCTATTCAAAAAGTAGAAAAAGTAATAAAATATATTCGTTCAATTAATAAAGATATAATTATAATGATAGATAATTGTTATTGTGAATTTGTTGATATAATAGAGCCAACTGAAGTAGATGCTGATGTAGTAGTTGGTTCATTAATAAAAAACTTAGGCGGTGGAATTACTACTAATGGAGCATATGTTGTGGGAAAAGAAAAATATATAAATTTAGTTAGTGAAAGATTAACTGTACCGGGTCAAGGAAAAGAAGTAGGTCCTTCATTAGGACAAAATAGGAGTATCCTTCAAGGACTATATTTTGCCCCATCAGTAGTGGCTTCTAGTATTAAAGTAGCAATACTTACAAGTATGGTTATGGAAGATTTAGGATTTAATGTAAGTCCAAAATATAATGATAAAAGAGTAGATATAGTTCAAAATATAATATTTAATGATAAAGATAAATTAATAAGTTATTGCAATAGTATTCAGTCATCTTCGGCAATAGATTCAAATGCTGTGGTAGTAGAATCTGACATGCCAGGATATACAGATAAAATAGTTATGGCTTCAGGTTCATTTACTCAAGGATCTTCAATTGAACTTTCGTGTGATGGTCCAGTAAGAAGTCCATATATTGCTTATCAACAAGGTAGTTTAACTTATGAATATGGTAAGATTGCTTTAATTAATGCAGTAGAAAAATTAAAAGTTACAAAATAAATGTGACTTTTTTTCTATGTTATGTTATACTTATGATAGAGGTAGTAATATGAAATGTGAAAATTGTGGAAATATTTTAAATGATGATGCAGTATTTTGTCCTTTATGTGGTGGAAGTAATTTAATACCTATAAATAATAATAATCAAGGTTATAACAATCAAAATATAAATAATAGTAATCAAGATTATTATGGTAATAATATGAATAATTATAATAGTCAAAATATTTATAATAATAATATAAATGACTATAATAACCAAAATAGTTATGATAATAATATGAATAACTATAATATACAAAGTAATTATAATACTCAAAGTAATTATAATAATACAAGTACTAATCAAAATAATTATAGTAATACAACTAATTCAGTAGATAAATCTAAAAAGAATATAGTATGTGGTATATCTTTATTTGTTATTGCAGTATTTATATTAATATTTGGTATATATAATTCTACTCATCAAATAAAAAGATATAAAGTATTAAATGAAGATAATTTTAAACAAGTAATGGAAACTGATAGTTATAAAGTAGTAGATTTAACTAAATCTTATGCTAATCAAAAATATATCTCAAAATATTATACTGCTTCTAGTGGTAATAAAAGTATAATATATATATTACTAAACGAAGATGATAAGGGTAATAATTTATATAGTAGTATAAAGAAAAATATTACAAATTATGCTAGTAATGAAAATGATATTATAACTGATATAGATAATAGTAATATTAAAAAATATGTTATTAATAATGGTAAAAAATATGCAGTATTAGTTAAAGTAGATAATATGATTATTTATACAATAACAGAAACTAAATATATGGATGAAATGGATAATATATTTAAAGATTTAGGATATAAAACTGCTGATTTTAAAGGTAATATGTTATATTTTATAATATCTATTTCAATTATATTAATATTATATTTAATAAGTATATGGCGTTTATTTGTTAAACTTGGAGAAAAAGGAATATATAGTATAATACCAATATATAATATCTATATTTTATCTAAGAAATTGTTAGGTAATGGAATATTTTTTATAGGTTTTTTAATTCCTATAGTTAATATAATATTAATGATATATTTAAATTATAAATTAGGAAAAATGTTTAATAAAAATATAATCTTTATAATAGGATTAATTATATTAAATCCAATATTCTTAATAATATTATCATTTGATAATTCTGATTATATAGGAATGAAAGTATTAAATTAGCAAGTATAATTACTTGTTTTTTTATTAATTTATGATAAAATTATATTAAGGTAGGGAAGATATGAATAAAGAATTATTAGATATAGAAATTAATAAATATTTAGATAAATATAAAAAATATATGACAAAAGATATTTATATAACAAGTAAAATGTATGATACATTTGTATCTAAATATAAATATCTATATGAAGAATGTGAACAAAATAATTATAATCCTAATAATAATATAAAGTATGAGAATATTTTAAAAATAAAAAGAGATAAAAATAAATTATTAAAACGACATAATAGAGAATATGTAGATGATAAATTAAATAAATATAGCGAATACTTTAATAATATGTTTATATCTATTGATAAAAATATAAAACTAGATAAAAGTCAAAAAGAAGCAGTAATATGTGATGAAGATAACTTACTTATTTTATCAGGAGCAGGATCTGGTAAGACTACTACTATAAGTGCTAAAGTAAAATACTTAATCGATATAAGGAAAGTTAATCCTAAAAATATATGTGTGGTAACATTTACTAAAAAAACTAAAGAAGAATTAGACTATAAAATAAATAAATGTTTAAACTTAAATGTAGATATTTATACATTTCATTCTTTAGGATTAAAAATAATTAAAACCTACTTTAAGGATAAAAATATAGATATAGTCGAAGAAAAAGGACAATATAAAATAATATCTGATTATATAAAATATACTTTATTTAAAGATAAAGAAGAGTTTGATTTATTTTTTGAAGCTTTTAAAGATAAAACTAAATTTAATAAAGAATATAAATTATTTGATAATTATAGTGATTATCATAATTATATGTATAAAAGAAAATATATTACTTCCAATAATACAATGGATGACTATATAAAAGAACAAACTTTAAGAAGAAAATCATATCTTAGAACTTTAAAGGGAGAATACTGTAAAAGTAAAGAAGAAGTAGATATTGCAAACTTTTTATATCTAAATAGTATTGATTATGTCTATGAAAAAAGTTATAAAAAATTAGATAATTTAAAAATATATAAACCAGACTTTTATATAGAACAAAATAATAATTATAATTATATAGAACATTTTGGAATAGATAGAGTAAATAAAACTAATTCTAATCTTACTAAATATGAATTAAAAGAATATTTAAAAAATATGAAGTTAAAGGAAGAATTTCATAAAAAAGAAAAAGTTGAAGATTTATTTATTTTAACTTATTCTAAAGAAAATAATAAATCTAATTATTTAGTAATGTTAAAAGATGCTTTAATAAAAAAAGGTTATGTTTTAACTAAAAGAAACAATAATGAAATATATGAAAAATTAAAAGAAACAAGTGAAGATAAGTATATAGTAGATTTTATTAATAGAATTGCTATACCTTTCATTAGCTATTTTAAAAGAAGTTCTTATAATATAGAAGAATTTAAAAACCTTTTAGTAAAAGATCCTCTTCTTAGTAAACAAATTAAAGTAATGTCTAATATATATTTAGCATATCAAGAAAAATTAAAAGAATTAAACTTAATAGATTTTGAAGATATGATAAATTATGCTTATAAAATTATGCCTAAGGTAAAAGAAAAGAATCTAGAAGTAGATTATAAATATGTAATAATTGATGAGTATCAAGATGTATCTATGCAAAGATTTAATTTAACTAAAAAAATACAAGAATTATTTAATGCTAAAATAATTGCAGTAGGAGATGACTATCAAAGTATCTTTGGATTTTCTGGTTCTAGAATTGATTTAATGACGGAATTTAAAAAATATTTGGAAGATGCTAAACAAATACCTATAACTAATGTATATAGAAATAGTCAAGAATTAATAGATATAGCAACATCATTTATAGATAAAAATAGTATGCAAATAAAAAAGAAATTATCTAGTATAAAACACTTGGATAATCCAATAGAAATATATACTTATGATGATAGTATTTATTTAGAAACTAATATTAATAAATCTAATTTATTAGTAAATATCTTAGATAAAATATATAATAATAATTCTAAAAATAAAGTGTTATTATTAGAACGTTATAATAGTGATATAGATACAGTATTAAATACTAATGAATTAATTAAGAAAAACAAAGAAAATATTATTAATAAAAATCATTTAAATATGCAAATAGATTATTTAACAATTCATAAAAGTAAGGGATTAGAGTATGATGATTGTATATTAATTAATGCAATTGATGATAAATATGGATTTCCTTCCAAAATTGAAGATGAGAAAATAATAAGTATTTTAAAACCTAAAATAAAAGAAAATATAACTTATCCAGAAGAAAGAAGATTATTCTATGTAGCAATAACAAGAACTAAGAATAAATTATATATCTTAGTACCAAAAAGTAAAGTAAGTAGTTTTGTAAAAGAAATAAGTGTATATAAAAATGTTATTATTAATGATATAGTTAAAGAAGTTAATTAATATTAAAGCAATAAGAAAAAAACTTATTGCTTTTTGGTTAAAGAAAAAGTAGGGTATAAAACTATACTCTACTATAGAATTCAACGATTAATGCTTCATTGATATCAGCGTTTAATTCGCTTCTTTCAGGATATCTAACATATGTAGCAGCTTTCTTTTTATCATCATATTTGATAAACTCAACTCTTTTACCTACATTATTAAGTGCTATTTCAACAGCAGGGTGATTCATAGATTGTTCTTTTAATGAAATAACATCTCCTGGTTTTACTCTGTAAGAAGGAATATCAACTTTTTTACCATTAACAGTAATATGTCCATGGTTAACTAATTGTCTTGCTCCTCTTCTAGTATTAGCAAATCCAATTCTATAAACTAAGTTATCTAATCTACTTTCTAGTAAGATGAATAAGTTTTCACCATGAACACCTTTCATTTTACCTGATTCAGTAACTAATTTTTTGAATTGTTTTTCACTAATTCCATACATAAATCTAACTTTTTGTTTTTCAGTTAATTGTACAGAGTAGTTAGAAGGTTTTCTTTTTCTAGCTTGACCATGTTGTCCTGGACCAAAAGGTCTTTTTGCTATATCTTTACCATTTTCAAGAATAGAAAATCCAACTCTTCTTGCTTGTTTGTTGTTTGGACCTGTATATCTTGCCATTTTATATTCTCCTTTCTTATTTTTGCTTTGAAAGGAATATCTATCATTTTATAGGGAGTTCTAGGTATACTTTCGCTATGCAGCAAAATAGTTACTAGTAAAAAACACATTATAAAATTTTAGATATCGCTGCCAAATGCATAAATATTATATAATTAAATAAATGATAAGTCAATAAAAATATTATAATTTTTTTACCAAATTATAGTAAAAAAAATATAAAAAACAATATTTTATGTAAAATATGTGTAAAATGTCTTTATTTGTCGAAAAAATATGCTATACTTAATATGAAATGATGGTAGCAGGGTAATCTGCTTTAAGTAAGTGCTTACTTAAACATTTTAAAGAATAAAGAGGAATACAAGAAAGGGAGAAGAAGATGAAAAAAGTAAACAAAAAAATTAATTATGTATTAAAACTTGTGTTACTTTTATGTATGGTATTTGCTGAAGTTGCAAGTCCAGTTAAAGTTTTAGCAGATGAATTAATTCAAAAGTATAATTTTGATATTAGCTTAAATAAAACAACAGATAAACTTGATTTGATAAGCAATGGTACTAAAGAATTAGAAAATACTAATACATATATAATTGAAGTAACAAGAAGTTTTGAATATGCTGATGGTAAAACATATGAAAGTGATAATGTTAAAGAATACTATAATGTACTTGGTAGTGAGTTATCTAATGGTATTGAATTAGAACATAAAAAATCAATTTACAATGGAGTAAGTTATGTAAATGTGTTAGTTTATGAACTTATTGATAACACAATAAATTTAAGCACTTATACTAATGAAGATTATAAGAATCTATTAACTACTGATAAAGTTGTTAAACTAGATTCAGATAATGTAACATCATTTGAAGAACAAATAAATAATAATAATACTGATTTTACTTATAAAGTAACAGGAGACAATGTTACTGGGGTAGATGATGAATTTACTGTTTCAAGTACTCTTGAAAAACAAAATTTAGTAAATATTAACTTAAATGTAGGTATTGGTAATTTAAATCCATATTATTCATATTTTGCTATAATAAATGTAAATGATAAAGTTGTTGATTTTGTTCAATCTGAAAATATAATATATGATTTTAACAATTTGCTTGGTGGAAAGTACGATTTTAAAATCGATATATTAGAATTTGAAACTAATAAAATAGTATCTAGTTTAGAGTTTACTATTATATCAGAATTAGAAAATAGAGATAATATTAAAGATTTTATTGATAATACTTTAGATGAATATAATTTTATGAATTATACTACCTTATCTGATGAAGAAAAGAAAGATTTAGGTAATGATTATAGATATTTAGATAGTTTTGTTGGTTCATATTTTGATTCAATGATAAATGATGACACTTATAGATTGAATTCTCTTTATTCATTTGTTAATGAAGAAGAATTATATCATGTTGTATATGCTAATAACTTAAAAGGAGCATTTAATAATGAAGATGATTCTTATAAAGCAAGTGATTTTTTAGAGATATTGAAAGATATTTTTAATAGAAATGAAGATATTATTAGATATGAAGTTATTGATAATAAAGGTAATAAAGTAGATGAAGATAGTTTTATTACTAATGGAATGAAATTAAGAATGTTCTTGCTTAATCAAAAAGTTGAATATGATATTCAAGTATTTGGTGAAGTTAATGGTGGACTAGTTGATGAAACTGATTTAAAAGATTTAATTACAAAAATTTTAAATGATGAGTTAACTTTTTATGAAAGAATTAATTTAGATTTAAATTATGATGAAGAACTTGATGTTAAAGATGTATCAAGACTTGGTGCAAGTATTGCAAATGAAACTTACGAATATGAAGCTGAAGATATAAACGATGAATTATCTTTAGTAGCTAGTATTAAAAAAACTAATTATAGAGTAGGAGATACTTTTGAAGTAGAATTAGCCTTAAATGGATTTAATAATAATTATTTAAATGCAATCGAAGGTTATATTACTTATGATAAAGAATTATTAAGACTTGATGAAGTTAAAGTATTAGATGAAACATTTGTAGGTAATACACTTAATAATAGAATGATGTATGCTACAACTAAAACATATGCAACTGATGAAGTAACATTTGTTAAATTAACATTTACTGCTTTAAAAGAAGGAACTGACACTATATCAGTAAATAACTTTGGTACATATCAAGATGGAGAATTAATTACATTATGTAATTCTAATGATTTAGAGTTAACTATTGATAGAGCATTACATACAGATAAAACTTTAAAATCATTAACAAGTTCTTATGGATATTTTGATAAAGAATTTAATCCTGATACATTAGAATATACATTATATGTTGATAGTTATGTTGGTAAAGTAACTTTATCAGGAGAAGTAAATGATATTTATGCAACTGTTGAAGGTTTAGGAGAATATACATTAACTAATAATGTTACTGAAATTAATATTGATGTAACAGCAGAAAATGGAAGCGTTCAAACTTATACTGTTAAAGTAGTTAAAGTATATAAATCATCAAATAATAATTTAAGTAATCTTATAATTACAGGGCATGAAATAGAATTTGATAAAGATACATTAGAATATACAATTAATGTAGATGCAAATGCAAATGAACTTGATATTAGTGCTTTAGTAGAGGATCCAAAAGCATGGGCTAAAATTGAAGGAAATGAAAACTTTAAAGAAGGAGAAAACATTGTAACAATTAAAGTTTATGCTGAAGATGGTACTACTAAAACATATACAGTTAAAGTAAATAAAGCTAAAAAAGATGCTAGTCCATTAACAGTAGAAGAAGTTAAAGATGAAAAACTAAGTACTGAAAAAATAATTATAATTGTTTTAATAGTATTAGTAGTTATTGGATTATTATATCTAATATTCAAAAAAGATGATGAAGAAGCTCCAAAAATAGAGCAAGTAAAACCTAAAAAGGAAGAAAAACCATCAGAAAATAATAATAATAATAAAAATAAGAAAAAATAAGAGAAACTATTTCTCTTTTTTTTATTTTATGATATAATCATTATGATAGGGAAGGTGTGATACAATGAATAATAAAGGTCAAGCATTAGTAGAATTTGTATTAATTTTACCTATCTTTATAATTATATTATTTACTATTATTGATTTTGGCACAATAATAAATACTAAGAATACCTTAGAAAATGATAGTATTGATATAGTAGAATTAATTAAAAAGGATGAAGATATTGAAAAAATAAAATCATTATATAAAAATATAAATATAACAATTACTATTGATAATAATTATAAAAGAATTTCATTAGAAGAACCAGTTAAAATAATTACTCCAGGATTAAATAGAATATTATCTAATCCATATATGGTAAAAATTGAAAGGGTAATATATAATGAATAAATTAAATAACAAAGGTCAAAGTTTAGTTATGTTTATTTTAATTATTCCAATATTACTTTTAATAATGATATTAGTAATTGATTTAGGCAATATTATTGTAACTAAAACACACTTAGATAATACTAATTATTTAGTTATAGATTATGCATTAGATTATTTAGAAGAAGAAGATTTAGAAAGCAAAGTATTAGGATTAATTAACGCTAATAATGGTGGAGAATTAGAAACTAAAATAGATATATCTAATGATAAAATATTAGTAACTACTAGAAAAGAAGTTAAAGGATTACTAACTAATAGTATTAAAATAAAAACAATTATTTCAAACTATGAAGGTTATATAAAAGATGATAAAAAAATTATAGGAAGGGTATAAGTATTATGGGAAAAGTAATAAGTATAAGTTCAGTAAAAGGTGGTGTAGGTAAAACTACTTTAACACTTAATTTAGCAGGTATATATCAACAGTTAAAAAAGCATGTATTAATAATTGATTTTGATTTATACTCTGGTGGAATAGCAACATTATTAGATTTAAAAAATAAAAAAGATTTATTCATGTTAGTAGATAGTATGAGTAATAATAGATTTGTTCAATTAAAAGATTATATCGAACCATATAATAGTAATATTGATGTTTTAGCAGCCCCTAGAGATCCTAGACAATCTTCGCAAATAGGAAGTAGATATATTTCTTCAATACTAGAACTTGCTAAAAAAGAATATGATGTTATTTTAATAGATACTAATCACACATTAGATGAAAATAATTTATGTATTTATGATAATTCCTATATGAGTTTATTTATAATAACTAATGATTTAGCAGATTTAAAAAATATGAAAAGTCTAATTAGTATATTTAAGGATTCAGAAAAAAAGAATTATTTAATTTGTTTAAATAATTCAAGAGATACAGGAAGAGATTTCTTATCATTATTTGATATAAAGAACTTAATTAAAAATAATATAGATTATACAATAAGTAAAAATTTTTATATAAAAAACATTGATAAATATGTTTTAAATGGTGAAATATTAACTTTAAATAGTAGTATTGTGCGTTTTCATAGTGATGATATAAATAATATGAAAAAAATGGCACTTGATTTAATTGATGATAAACATAACGAAGAAGGTGAAATGTATGAGTAAACAAACATTAACCGAAGCTTTTAATATTACTCCAAAAGCCCCTAAAATAGATGATTTAAAAGATTATGACATATTTCATGATAAAAAATTATTAGACAATTTAAGAAATAAAATAATTCAAAATTTAATTGATGAAAAAATACCTGAGGGAGTATTTCTAGAACAATATATTAATGATGAAATAGATCAAGCTTTAATGGGATATGATTTAGGAAACCTAGAAAGAAATCATATATTTAACCTAATTCAAAAAGAAGTAAGTGGTTATGGACCTATTACTGATTTACTCGAAGATGATACCGTAACAGAAATAATGGTAAATAGTCCAAAAGATATATATGTTGAAATAGATGGCAAAATAGTAAAAGATGAATCTGTTTCATTTATTAATGATACTCACATAATAAGAACAATTCAAAGGATGGTTCAACCATTAGGTAAAACAATAGATGCTGCTAATCCAATGGTAGATGCAAGATTAAGAGATGGTTCAAGACTTAATGCAATTATTCCACCATTATCTTTAAAAGGACCAGTAGTAACTATAAGAAAATTTGCTAAAAATCTTGATGGAATTGAAGACTTACTAAGAAAAGGAACACTTACTAATGATATGGCATTATTTCTAGATGCTTGTGTAAAAGCAAAATTAAATATAATTATATCCGGAGGAACAGGAACAGGTAAAACAACCTTATTAAATATTTTAAGTAGTTTTATTGATAACTCTGAAAGAATTGTTACAATTGAAGATGCTGCAGAATTAAAATTAAATCAGCAACATGTTATATCTCTTGAAACAAGAAGTGTTAACTACGAAGGTGAAGGAGAAGTAACAATGAGAGATTTAGTAAGAAACTCCCTTCGTATGAGACCAGATAGAATAATTGTTGGAGAAGTAAGAGGTAAAGAAGCATTTGATATGTTACAAGCAATGAATACAGGACATGAAGGTTCAATTACAACATTACACTCAAATTCCGTAACAGATGCCCTAGATAGACTAGAAACAATGATGTTAATGAATGAGATGGAATTACCAGTATCTGCGATAAGAGGATATATAGAAAATGCAATTGATATAGTTATTCAAATAGATAGATTAAGTGATGGTAAAAGAAAAGTAACATCAATTTCTGAAGTATCAGGATTTAATGATGGAAGAATAACCTTAAAAGAAATATTTAACTTTAAACAAAAAGGACTCGCAGATGATTCATCAGTAATCGGAGAATTTGGAATGAGTAAAGTAGTACCAAAAGTTTATGATAAGATAACAAGAAAAGGTATAACAACTGTAGATTATTTATATAAAAAAAGTAAATAGGAAGGATGATAACTATGAATATAGATACATTAACAATAATACAAATATTAACCTTAATTATAATATTCGTAGTTATTGTTTTACTATATCGTCAAGAAAAAATATTCAAATTAGATAATAGAATTGGTAAATATGCAATTAATCCAATTAATGCTAAAAATAATTCAATATATGATAACATAAGAACATTTTATTATAATTTAATTAATAAATTAGGTAGAAATTTAAATAAATCTAAAATGATTAAAGATTATAGTAAAAGATATGAAAAATATGTTATATACGATGGTAAGACAAAAGCAATAGATTATGTATCAAATAAAATAATAATAAGTATAATATTTATAATACTATATATAATTGCAAAAGCATTTCAAGGTAAATTATTTACTATTGAAGAATTAATTTTAAACTTAGTAATAGGATATTACCTATTGGACTTATACTTAATTATTAACAAAAAAAGAAAGAAAAAAATAATGAAAAATCAATTATTAAGAGCAATTATAATTATGAATAATGCTTTTAAATCAGGTAAATCTACATTGCAAGCAGTACAAATAGCAAGCAAAGAAGTAGGTTCACCATTAAAATATGAATTTGAAAAAATGTATAAAGATATAAATTATGGATTATCTATTGATACAGTATTTGAACGTTTTTCTAAAAGAATAGATATTGAAGAAGCAAAATATATATCAAGTTCCTTAACTACTTTAAATAAAACTGGTGGTAATATTGTTAAAGTATTTAATTCAATAGAAAAAACATTATTTGATAAAAAGAGATTAAATGAAGAATTAAAGAATCTAACAGTAAGTTCTAATTTATTAGTAAAAGTATTAACTGTAGTACCAATAGTATTTATCTTAATTATTTATTTACTAAATCCAAGTTATTTTAATATTTTATTTACTTCAAGTATGGGATACATGATAATTATATTAATAGTACTTATGTTCATTATATATATAATAGTACTACAAAGAATTATGAAAGTTAAGGTGTAGTATGAAAAAGAATGATTTATCTAAAATAATATATGATCAAAAATTAGTAGATAAAATAAGCAAGAAAATAACTTTACTAGGATTAGATAAAAATATTAGTGTATATGAATTTTTAAATACAAGACTAATTACATCAATTATTATATTCTTAGTAATATTATATTTTTCTAAATATGGCTATATTTTAGCACCAATAGTAGTAATTATATATTATTTCTTATTTGAAAAAGTAGTATTAGATTCTAAAATAAAAACAAGAAAATTTAAGTTAGAAAGTGAAGCAATGCATTTCTTTGAAATATTAACTTTATCGCTTGAAACAGGTAGGAATCTAGAAGAAGCATTAAATGTAACTATTTCTAATATTGATGGAAGCCTATCAAGCGAGTTTAAAGAAGCAATAAGAGAAACAAAATTTGGAAAAAGTTTAAAAGAAGCTTTAGTAGACTTGCAAAGAAGAATACCATCTGAAAATATAAATAATATAATATTAGCGTTAACTGAATCTAATATATATGGTACAAGTATAATAGATACATTAAATAATCAAGTAGATTATCTAAGAGAAAAAAGAAAACTAGAAATAAAAGCAGAAATATCTAAAATACCAATTAAAGTAAGTATTGTTTCAGTTTTATTCTTTATACCATTAATTTTATTAATAATACTAGGACCAATATTATTAAGTTACATAAAATAAAAAAATATATTTACAAAACATATATATTTATAGTATAATATGTATGTTTTACAAGGAGGAATTATTATGTCAGGACATTCAAAATGGTCTACAATAAAAAGAAAAAAAGGTTTAGCAGATGCTGAACGTAGTAAAATATTTCAAAAATTAGCAAAAGAATTATATGTAGCTGCTAAAATGGGAGATCCAAATCCCGAAAATAATGCTAACCTAAGAATGGTAATAGAAAAAGCAAAAGCAGAAAATATGCCTAAATCAAATATTCAAAATGCTATTGATAAAGCAAAAAACAAAGGCGATGGAGAAAATTATGAACAAGTAAGATATGAAGGTTATGGTCCAGGTGGAATAGCTTTAATGATAGATTGCTTAACAGATAATAAAAATAGAACTGCAAGTTTTGTAAGAAGTACATTAACAAAACGTGGTGGTAATTTAGGAACTGATGGATCTGTTAGTTACTTATTTGAAAGAAAAGGAATTATAGCATTAGATAAAAAATATGATGAAGATAAATTAATGGAAGATGTTTTAGAACTTAATATCTTAGACTTTGTTTCTAATGAAGATAATTATGAAATAACAACTTCTCCGGATAAATTCTTAGAAGTAAAAGAGAAATTAAATGAATTAGGTTATAATGAATTTTTGGTAAGTGAAGTAACATTTATTCCTAATAGTTATGTATCTTTAGATGAAGAAACAACAAATAAATGTATGTCTTTAATTGAAACTTTAGAAGATATCGAAGATGTACAAAATATTTATCACAACTTAGAAATGTAAGATACAAAAAATGTATCTTTTTTCTAATTTAATTGTAAAATAAAAAATAATATGTTAAAATTATTATAGAAGAGAACTTTCTTTGAAAGGATGAAGTGTATGGAAGAGAAAAAATTAATAAAAAGAGTTGTATTTATGATGTGTATGTTAGCAATAACATTAAGTAGTATATTTATAATTGGTAAGTCAAATGTAACATATGCTTTAGATATAATTAATGGATATAGATATCATTCTGAAACATGTAATAAATATTATATTACTACTTGTAGTGGTGAAGTATGTTATTATAATAAAATTAACAATGCTAGTTGGAGTGGTACTGTAAGTAGAAACTCACTTAGAAATGGTGCATGTAATTCTGCTCCAACAAAATATACAGTATACTTTAATTTAAACTACGGAGTTGGTAATAGTACTACATCCCCACAAGTTGTAGCAAAAGGAGGTAGAGTTACTAAACCTACTAATCCTACAAAAAGTGGTTATTCTTTTGCAGGTTGGACCATAAATAATAATGAATACAATTTTAATTCAGCTGTAAATGGTGATTTGAATTTATTTGCTAGATGGGTTAAAAATAAAGAATATTATACTATAACATTTAATTCAAATGGTGGAACTGGTGTGTCTAATCAAAAAGTTGAAGAAGGTTCAAGGGCGACTAGACCAAGTAATCCTACAAGAAGTGGTTATACTTTCATAGGTTGGTATACTGCAAGTGGTAGTGTATATAATTTCAATAGTGGAGTAACAAGTAATATAACTTTATATGCTCATTGGAAAGAAAATGCTAAACCTACTCCGACACCAACACCAACAAAGCCATCAAATCCTTCAACTCCAACACCGACTCCACCACCAAGCACTCCTTCTACACCAACTACAACGTATTATAAAGTTATTTTTGATTTGAATGGTGGTACTGGTCAAATTGATAGTCAATCAGTAGAAAAAAATGGTAAAGTAACAAAACCAAGTGTTGAACCAACAAAATCAAATACTATATTTAATGGCTGGTATACTTCAAATGATTGTAAAAATGCATTTAATTTTGATAAAAAAATAACTAAAGAAACTACAATATATGCGTGTTATACTAATAGTTATAATATAAATGTAAATAAAGTTGGTCTTCCATTTAATAGTACTGAAACTAAGAAATTTAAAGAAGGTTCTAATCTACAAGAATATAATCAAAATCATAAATTAACAGTATTTGATATAACTACTTATTCAATGGTAGATAAAGAAAATTGTTCTAATTATTTATCTGATATTAGAAAACAAGATGTTGCTACTGAAAAATGTAATAATATAGAAAAAACATTAAAGTGTAATAGTAATAATTGCTATTCAAATAAATATTTAGTTTTAGATGATACTTCAACTGAAGAAATTGTTTATTTAAAGAAAAATGGTATCATAAAAATAGAATATGAAGTATATAATTATAATGGACTATTTAGAGATAGAACTTGTAATGATAAATATACTTATTCAAATAAAATAACTTCAAATATGGATGTATATGCTTGTTATGCAAAAGAAGGAGATACTTCAACAACTCCTAATATAGATAAACCTACTACTAAAAACACAGGTAAGATAGTAACATTAATTTTAATAATATTAGCAATATTATCAGTAGTAGGAGTGGTATTCTATTTTGTAAGAAAAGCTAAAATAGCAAATAGTGTAGATTAGTCTACACTATTTTATATAAATATAAAAAATAAGAGAAAATTATATAATTTTGTAAAAATTTCCAATTATATATTTGACTTTTTTTGTATTTGTTGATACAATAATTTTACTCGAAAAGAATATGATAAAAATATTATGGAGGTTTTGTAATATGAAAAATATTAATAATTATGTAGAAGAAATGAACTTTCTAGAAGAAAAATTATGTAATCTAGATAAAGTAAATAAAAGGTATGCAAAAAGTATAAAAAACTTAAAAATTAGTAGAAATATTGGCATATCTTTAGGAGTATTATTAATACCATATCTTATGTATTTTATTAAATTTACTGACTTAACAGCAACTTCAAATGTTTATCTAATGGTTATGGGTGCATTATCATTTGGCTCTATATCATATGGGCTTATTCAATCAAGTACAAGATTTATGGAAGAAACTAAAAAAGAAAAAAATATTTGTGAAGAAGATATAACAGAAACTAAAAGACAACTAAAATTAGTTACTATTAAACATGATAATTGTTTAACAAATAATCTAGAAAAAAATAATATTACTTCATTTGAAAGTAAATATGAAAACAAAGTAGAAAATACTAATCAAAAAGCAAAAGCATACACAAAGACTTTAAAAAAAGATAATGAATAAAAAAATTACAAGACTTAACTTGTAGTTTTTATTTTAGTGTCTAATTTAACATTAAAATAATTAACTGGTGTTTCATAAACTATATATACATTTTTTTTAGGTAATATAAATTTCCATTTACCTAAATTATTATAATAATATAATACATTATTATCTTTATCACACATAATTACATCAATATTTTCTTTCATAAAACAAGTATGAATACTATTACAATTTTTAAACATTAAAGCATAATTTATATTTTTAGTAAACATAAATCCTCTTAATCTTGTAAAAAAAGTATTACAACAAATTAAATTTATTTCTTTATTATCTATTATTAATTTCATTTTTAATCACAATTACATTATACTAAAAATATTGAAAATAGTAAATATTTATGTTATTATATTATATGAAATGAGGGATAATATGAATAATAAAGGGTTTACTTTAGTAGAATTACTTGCCACAATTGCAATATTAGGAATACTTTCCACAGTAACAATTGTATCTGTAACAAAATATTATGAAAAAAGTAAAGAAAATGCAGTAAGTGCTTTTGAAAAAAATATAGTTACAACATTAGAAAGTTATGTTTCAATGTATGGTTCTAAACTATTTTGTAGTACTTGCGCTAATCAAAGTCGTACTGTTCAAAAATGCTATTATTCAGGTACAGAACTAAAATGTGAAGACACGGTCTTAAAAGTTTCTAGTATTCAATTTCAAGAGTTATATGAAAAAAATATTACTAGTGATGATTTAATTAATCCTTCGACTAAGGTAAAATGTGATACTGGTGAAATAACTATATATAGAGATAGTGATTATGTATATTGCTTTATAATTGATGAAAATAATTGCAGTAATAGGATAAATACATGTAAAAATAAATATAAAGAAAATGGAGAATATATATTTAATGAATAATAAACTTAAAATTATTATTAATAGTATTATTTTATTAATAATAGATATAGTTATTAAATTAATTATAAGTAATAAATTAATATTTAATCAAAGTATTAAGGTTATAAATAATTTCTTTTATATAACTTATGTTAAAAATACTGGTGTAGCATGGAGTATATTAAGTGGTAAGATAAATTTAATAATTGTTATTACATTAATTATTATTGCTATACTTATAATATATATTTTTAATAAAAAAAGTTATAGTGTATTAGAAATTATAAGTTATTCAATGATATTATCTGGTTCAATTGGTAACTTAATAGATAGAATTATCTATGGTTATGTAATTGATTATTTAGATTTTAATATTTTAGGATACAATTATCCAATATTTAATTTTGCAGATATGTGCATAGTAATTGGAATAATTTTAATACTTATTTTTGGAGGTAAAAATGGAAATAGTAGTAGAAATAAATAACATAAGAATAGATAAATATTTAATGGAAAAACTAGATTACAGTCGTAGTAAAATACAAAAAATGATAGATAATGGAAATATACTAGTTAATGATAAAAAAGTTAAATCTAGTTATTCATTAAAAGAAGATGATGTTATTTATATAGATAATGATTATAGTGATGAAATAGATATAGTTCCTGAAAATATACCATTAGATATTGTATATGAAGATGATTACTTACTTGTAGTAAATAAACCTTCGGGTATGGTTGTACATCCAGCACCAGGTAATTATCATAATACATTAGTTAATGCTTTAATGTATCATTGTAATAATTTAAGTGGTGTTAATGGTAATATTAGACCAGGAATAGTACATAGGATTGATGCAGATACTTCAGGATTATTACTTGTTGCTAAAAATGATGAAGTACATAATGCTTTAGCAGAACAAATAAGTAAAAAAACAGTAAAAAGAGAATATATTGCTTTAGTTCATGGAATAATAAATGAAGACTCTGCGACAATAGATGCTCCGATTGGAAGAGATAAATATAATAGAAAGAAAATGGCTGTTACTATAGAAAATTCAAAAGACGCAGTAACTCATTTATATGTATTAGAAAGATTAAATAATGCAACATTAATTAAATGTGTCTTAGAAACAGGAAGAACTCATCAAATAAGAGTACATTTAAGTTATATAAATCATCCAATTGTAAATGATCCTGTATATGGGCTTAAACATCAAGAAAATAAAGAGTTTGGCCAAATGTTACATGCTAAAACAATAGGATTTATTCATCCAATAACTAATAAATATATGGAATTTTCTAGTGAAGTTCCTAAAGAATTTACTGATATTGTAAATATGTATAGATAGAGGTGTATTATGCAAGATATAATTATTAACGATAAAGATTTATTTGTTATGAATTTAGTTCATTATTTTATCACTGAACAAGATTATAATCCTGTTATTATCCATGGAATAAATGATGAAATATGGTTAGAAAATATGGATTCTGACTATAAAATAATTAGAATTGTTTCTCATCATATTCATAACAATGAACAATTAGGATTTGATAAATTTAAGTTAAATCAAATAATAAAAAAATTAAAACTAAAAACATTATCATTTAAAATGAATGTACTTAATATATATACTGATTTAGGAGATAATGTTAGTTTACAAGATAAAGATGTATTTATACCTACTGAAAAAGATATTAAAAATGATACTTTAACAGAAATATTTCCTGATATAGTAGAAAAAACTAAACATGATGATAATGGTATTAATTTCTTTTTAAAGATTACTGATAGTATTAATACTACAACTTCCAAAAAGAATAGAGTAGCAGATAAAATATTTAGTAAAAAATATCCTTTAATTACTTATATATTAATGGGAATAAATATTTTAATATTTATTTATATGTTACTTGGTAATTATGAAGAAATTATGATGAAATATGGTATGTATACTCCATATATAAAACAAGGAGAATATTATAGACTATTTACTTGTATGTTTTTACATGCTAACTTTATTCATTTAATTTGTAATATGTATGCCCTATATGTAATTGGACCACAAGTAGAAAGTTTTTTCGGTAAATGGAAATATTTATTTATCTACTTAGTTAGTGGTATATGTGGTAGTATGCTTTCAATGACATTCAGTCAAGCAGCATTATCAGTTGGAGCATCCGGTGCAATATTTGGTTTACTAGGTTCATTACTATATTTTGGTAATCATTATAGAGCATATTTAGGCACTGTTATAAGAAGTCAAGTATTACCAATAATAGTTTTAAATTTAGTATTAGGCTTTATGTCTAGTGGAATAGATAATTTTGCTCATATTGGAGGATTACTTGGTGGAGTATTATCTTCGATGATTATGGGTATTCCTGAACAAGAAAATAAATCTGATAGAATTAATGGAATAATAATACTTATAATAGCATTAGTATTCTTATGTTATCTAACATTTTATAAATAAAAAAGTACTCAATTGTAGTACTTTTTATTTTTTATAATTTTCCACCATAATATTTCTTTGCAGTTCCTAGTATGTGTGCTCTATACTTTTGTCTAAATTGTTCTTTATGAAAGTTTGCATCAGTATTTTTCTTTGTTTGATTTATTTTAACTGCATTTGCAAGTAACGTATTAACTTTGTTAACTATTCTTAAATTAATTTTACTATTACATTCATTTATTAATTCTTTGAATATTGGTTCATTATTTAATTTATCTGTAAAGCTAAATACTTTTTGCATTAAAAATAATACTTCTTTATTTAATTCTAATTCACCATTTTTAATCTTGTTTAAATACATCCTAATTTCATCAGGATCAGTAATACTATTAAAGTATTTGTCTACTACTAATTTAATTATTCTTTCATATTGACCAATAATTTCTTTTAATATTATAAATATTTGAGTAGAATATGTTGAATTTTTAGCAGTTGATTCAGGTATATTTAATCTTGATAAAGCAGATATTAATCCATAATGTAATCTATTATTTGAATCAAATTCTGTTTTAGAATGTTTTTTTACTAATTTTTCTATTTCCTCTTTATCATTTGATTCTAATAACTTAACTGTTTCATTATATAATATTTTTGAATATACATTATATTCCCCTTTAAAAGGTTGATTATTATCTCTATTATCAATTAATCTAATTGTACCATCTTTCTCCTTTTTAAATATCATTTTAGATTGAAGAATTTCTTTAATTTGTTTTAATTCTTCGTTTGTCCATATAGTATTTGTCATATTATATTTCCCCCTTCACAAGTGGTTTATATAATAGCACAAAAACATGTGTTTGTCAAATATAATTTTAAAAAAACATTTGTGTAAAAAAATAGTAAAAAAAATTGATTAATTATATTTAACATTGTATAATATATTTGAGAGTGATAATATGAAAGAGAAAGAAAGAATAATTGAACTAGTTAATATTTTAAATAAGGCAAATGAAGAATATTATATTTTAGATAATCCTACATTAACTGATAGGGAATATGATAGATATATGCAAGAACTTATTATGTTAGAAAAAAGACATCCAGAATATAAATTAAATAATACTCCAACTGAACATGTTGGCACAAAAGTAAGTAGTAAATTTGATAAAGTAACTCATGAAATACCATTACTTAGTTTAGGAAATGTTTTTAATTTTGAAGAAGTAAGACTATTTGATGAAAGAATAAAAAAAGAAGTACCTAACCCCACTTATGTATGTGAACTTAAAATAGATGGACTTGCAATTAGTTTAAAATATGAAAATGGTAATTTAGTAAGAGGAGCTACCCGTGGGGACGGAGTAACTGGTGAAGATATAACCAAAAATGTTATGACTATAAAAACAGTACCATTAGTATTAAATGAAAAAGTGAATATAGAAGTTCGTGGGGAAATCTATATGAGTAAGAAATCACTTGAAAAGTTAAATAAAGAACAAAGTAGAAATGGTGAAAAACTATTTGCAAATTGTAGAAATGCTGCCGCTGGTTCAGTTAGAAATTTAGATTCAAAAGTAACAGAAAAAAGAGACTTAGATTGTTTTATATATCATTTACCTAATCCACTTGATTATAATATTAATTATCATCATGAGTGTTTAGAATATATGAAAAGTTTAGGATTTAATGTTAATCCAACATATAAAATATGTAATAATATTGATGAAGTAATTGAATATATAAAAGAAAAAACTACTAAAAGAGAATCTTTACCATATGATATTGATGGTATTGTTATTAAAGTAGATAATGTCAAATATCAAAATATGTTAGGATATACTGTTAAAGTACCAAAATGGGCTACAGCATATAAATTTCCTGCACTAGAAGTAGAAACTAGATTAATAGATATCTTATTTACCGTAGGAAGAACTGGTAAAATTACCCCAAACGCTATCTTTGAACCTGTTAAAGTAGCGGGATCTACTATATCAAAAGCAACTTTACATAATGAAGATAATGTTGTTGCTAAAGATATTATGATTGGAGATAAAATTATTGTAAGAAAAGCAGGAGATGTAATTCCAGAAGTAGTACGTAGTGTAAAAGAAAAAAGAGATGGAACAGAAAAGCCTTTTGCAATGGCTACTAATTGTCCAATATGTGGAAGTAAAATAGTTAGAAAAGAAGAAGAAGCTGCTCATTATTGTTTAAATGTTAATTGTCCTGCGAGAAAAATAGAAAATATAATTCATTTTGCTTCAAGAGATGCAATGAACATTGAAGGTTTAGGAGAAGTAGTAGTCGAAGATATTTATAATGAAGGATTTATTAAAGATATAACAGATATTTATAATTTAGAAAAATATCATGATGAATTATCTTTGTTAGAAGGTTTTGGTCCTAAAATGTTAGAAAATTTATATTCTAGTATTAATGAATCAAAAAATAATTCCTTAGAAAGATTATTATTTGCCTTAGGAATTAGACAAATAGGAGCAAAAACTGCTAAAATATTAGCAAGGAAATATAAAAACATTGATTCACTAATGCAAGCAACAGTAGAAGAATTAACTAATATTAATGATATAGGTAGTACAATTGCAAGTAGTATAGTAGCATATTTTAAGGATAAAGAAAACATTGAAATAATAAATAAATTAAAAAATTATGGTGTCAATATGACATACTTAGATAATAAAAATATTAGTGAAGATGAATTCTTTTTAGATAAAACTTTTGTTTTAACTGGAACACTATATGAAATAACAAGAGATAAAGCATCACAATTAATTGAAGACTTAGGTGGTAAAACTAGTAGTTCAGTTAGTAAAAAAACAAATTATGTTATCGCTGGAGAAAATCCTGGTAGTAAATATGATAGAGCAATAAGTTTAAAAATACCTATAATTACTGAAGAAGAATTTATGGATAAAATAAAGAAATATTTATAAGAAAGTCATTTGCTGACATAATATGAAACTTTTAGGCAAATTGCTAGCATAATTATAAAATATATGATATACTTTATGTAGGAATGAAAAGTAGGTGGTATTATTGAAATTTGATATAAATAAAATTAATACATTAGTTTCTAATAAATCATTAAATAAAGATAATATAACTAATGAAGAATATGAATTTATGAGAAATATTTATAACTTTATTATTGATTCAGAAGACTATGAATCTTCGATAAAAATGCTTGCAATTATACATGGACTAAAAGAAAGTGAAATTAAATATATCAAAAATATCTACTTTTCATGTTTAGCTACTAAAGAAGAAAAAATGCCATATTTTTATATGCTAGAACAAACAAAAAAGCAAAATAGAAAAAGTATGGGGTTTGTTAATATAAGTGTTATTATTTCTTTATTAATATTACTTTTAACATTTGGTATTTATTTAGGATATATATTATATAATTTAATATAGATGGAGGAGTTTATGAGTATTATACAAAGTATTATTTTAGGAATTATTCAAGGATTAACAGAATTTTTACCTGTTAGTTCATCAGCACACTTGAATTTATTTCCGTGGATTTTTGGTTGGAAGGAGTTACCTGATTCATTTGATGTTGCCTTACATTTAGGTACACTTCTTGCAATATTAATCTATTTTTATAAAGATTGGATTAATTTAATAGTTGGAGGTTTTAATCAATTAAAAGGTAAAAAAAGTAGTGATGGTAAAATATTCTGGAGATTAGTAGTAGTTACTATTCCAGCCGGAGTATTGGGTATTGTTTTAGAAAAAGCAAGTGAAAAATTAACACCTACACTAAACGCTGAAATGATTGCAATTGCAATAGCCTTAATAGTAATGGGTATACTTCTTTATGTTGCAGATAAAAAATGTGAATCTAGTGTTTCTTTAGAAAAAATGAATTTTAGATCATCATTTTTAATAGGATTATCACAAGCATTAGCAGCAGCATTTCCAGGAGTATCTAGATCAGGAATCACTATGACAGTAGCAAGATATTTAAAAGTTGATAGAGAAAGTGCTGCTAAGTATTCATTCTTATTATCTGGTCCAATGGTTGCTGCAGCAGTCTTAGTAAGTATAAAAGATTTTACTTTTGATGCATCCTTTATAACCGGAGTTCTAGCTAGTTTTATCTCAGGATTATTAGTAATTAAATTTTTAATGAATTATTTAAAAAAAGGAAGTTTCAAAGTATTTGCAATTTATAGAGTAATCTTAGGAATTATAATTATAGGGATTGTCTTATTTAGATAATCCTATTCATGCCTTTTTAGTTCAGTGGTAGAATAGAAGCATGGTAAGCTTCAGAGGACAGTTCAATTCTGTCAAAAGGCACCATTTTATAGAAATAATGGGATGATTTTATGAAAAAAATTACTGGCGTTTTTGCTACTTTTATAGCGTTGTTATTAGGGATTTTTGCAATAATGATATATAAAAATAACAATATTGAAATAATGGATACAAATGATTATTGGACTGTTTATGATGAAAGTATTAAAAATATTGAAAATAATATGAATTCTATTACTAAATCAAATGCTGATTCTAAATGGGGAGAACTTAAAGATATTAATACGGAAGATAAAGAATATATTGATACATTAAACTCATTAGTCGCAGATGTAAGATTGTGTTATCTAGGTTATACTGATGATAAAAAAATATATAATGATTCAAACCCTATAAGAAAATATAGGAATAAAAATAAAATAACTAAAACCAAATTACAAAACTTAGGTTCTACAATGAAAGAAGAAAATGAAAGTTATTCAAATGCGTTAGAAAAGTACACCTCTTTAAAAATTAGTAATAGCAAAGAATTACAAGATAGAGTTCATAACTTAACAAATAACATTATTGAATTAAATAGTAAAATGTATGCAACTACTGCAATTTCTTATAATGAATTATTATTAAGAAAAATCTATGAAGTTCATTCATTGGAAGATATAAGTAATTTCTTAGTTAGTGAATATAATAGGTTAAGTAATATATAAACGTTGTTAAAGATACAAATAGTATACGAAATTAATCGAATAGGTTAGTTTCTTTTTTTATTTATAAGGAAAGTGCTTTTGAAGAAATAAAAATTATGAAAAATATAGCAAACATTCGTACGAAAACATATTGACATTGTTGTAAATGTATGGTATCATTAATGTGTAATATGTAGGGTGGTGAGGTTGATGTATAAAACATATAAATTTAGAGTATATCCTAATGATGAACAAAAGATTCTTATAAACAAAACATTTGGAAGTGCAAGATATACATATAATTATTATTTAGATAAAATGATAAATAATGGTTATGTTAAACCTTATGCTAATATCCAAGATTATGTTGATAATTTAAAGTATGAAGCAACATTCTTACAGGAAATAGACAGTATTGTAATAAGACAATCATTATTTAATTTAGATAATGCTTATCAAAAAATGTTTAATAAACAAGGAGGATATCCTAAATTTAAAAGTAAATATGAAAAAAATAGTTATAATACAGTTGCGGTATATAGCAAATGCAAAGATAAAGAGTATTGTAATATAGAACTAAATTTACAAACAAGACAAATAAAATTACCTAAAATAAAATGGGTAGATATAAGAGGATATAGAAATACATTTAGTATTAATGGTAGAATAAAAAATGCCACTATATCAAAAGAACCTAACGGAAAATATTATGTATCAGTATTATATGAAATACTTGATATTGATATTATAATAAGACCTAGAACTATCGTAGGAATAGATATTGGAATAAAGAAATTATTAACCTTATCAGATGGGACAACAATAGATAATAATAAATGTATAGAAAAATATCAAAAAAGAATAAAAAGAAAGCAAAGAGAATTATCTAGAAAAGTAAAAGGAAGTAACAATTATTATAAATGTAAAAAAGAATTAACGATACTTTATAGTAAACTAGCTAATTCAAGAAAATATTATGTCCATAAAATAACTAAAAATATAACTGATGAGTATGATATTATTGCTTGCGAAAAATTGAAAACCAAAGAAATGATAATTAAAGGTAAAGAAAATAAACTATCTACAAAAATAAATGATGCTACATTTAGTGAAATAATAAGGCAACTCTCATATAAAGTAAAATTTAAAGGTAAAAACTTTTATCAAATAAATACTTATTATCCATCAAGCCAAATATGTAGTAGATGTGATAACCAAGATAAAAAATACAAAAACTTAAATGAAAGGGAGTATAAATGTATCGAATGTGGCCAGGTGCTAGATAGAGATTTTAACGCAAGTATAAATATTATGTTCGAAGGATTGAAGTTATATATGGAAAATTATGAAAAGAATTATGCAATAATATAAAGAACGAACAAGATTTCTTAATTATTTAGGAAATAAGTACGGTAGCGACTATCGGATTTTAAGTCTGTGGAGAAGTCTGGATACAGAGTCAATGAAGCAGAAATCACATCATCGTAAGATGATGTAAGCAAGTTTACTTGCTTTTGTTCTACTTTAATTTTCTGTTATTATACAATTTGAATTTTTTAAAATCAAAGTATATAATTAGTTATGTGTGATTAACAAAGAAGGGGGATAATTATGAATAATATTGATATGAATATTTATAATAGTTTATAAATTATTAACTAACATAAAAAAGATATTTAACAAAAAATATATTCCTATTTCGTTATTTATTTTTATAGGAGTAATAACAATGTTTATTCAATCAATTAATCCTGCTATTTTATTAACTTCTTCAATGGAAGCTTTAGTTACATTTTTAATGTATTTTACTATTGAAAATCCTGACATTAAATTAATGAATGAACTTGTTGTAGCAAAAGATATTGCAGAAAAGTCTAAGAATGAAACAATTAATACATTAAATAATATTACTTATAAATTAAATGAAGAAAAGAATAAACTTAACAATATAAATATAGATAAAAATAATATAAAAAAAGAATCAAAGAAATTACAATTATTTTATAATAATTTATTAAATGAAATAAATGATTTGATTGAATTAGGCAAAATTAATAGTAGTTCATATAAGATAGAAGAAGAATTATATGATTTAGAAGAAGTATTAGATAAATTAAATGATTTAATTAATGCTCAAAATAATAATGTTAAAGTAAGTTATAGTAAAGAATATAATAAAATATTATATGGAGATTATAAAAAGATATTATTATTAATATTATATATGATTAATTATTTATCTAATAAGATAGAAAGTTCTAGTATTAAATTAGATATATCATTAATCGAAGTAAATAATATTTGTAAGTTAAAATTTAATTTTAGTGTATTAGAAAAGTATAAGAATAATTATATGTATTATGACAAATTTACTAAAGAAAATTATTTAATTAAAGATAATGATTACAGAATAATAATTAATTTATTGAGAAAATTAGAAGGTAAATTAATTATTAAAGATAATAACATAATTATTTCTCTTTATCAGAAAGTATCTAATAATTTAAAATTAAGTAATGAAGTAAATAATAAAAAAGTAAGAAAAATTAATAGTAATAATAAAAAATATTATTAGTAGATGATAATAATAAGAAACTAGAGATTATTAGTAATTTATTAAATAAATATAATATTAATACTGATACTATTAATGATTATGATGAATTAAGTAGTACTTTATTAAATAATTATGATTTAATTTTAGTAGATGATATTATGCCTAAAATTAATAATTTATCTAATGAAGAAATGTTAAGAAAATATTCTACTAAAATAATTCAAAGGATTAATGGTACTAATATTCCTGTTGTTATTATGTTAACAAATAATGATGTTATTAATTCTAATAATTATTTTAGTTATGGATATGATGACTATATATTAAAACCTATTAATGATAAGACTATAAAAGAATTATTAAACAAATATTTTAAATAATGCTTGTATAAAAATATTATGGTATAATGCGTATGCAAATAAAACTTATACATATTAAATGTGTTTAGTTTATATATTGGATTAAGAGTGCTTTATACATAATTTTTTTCTTTATACATATATTTTATTAGGTGATAAGTGTGAAAAAAATATGTCTAATTATCTATTTATTAAGTATATTTGTTTTATCTAATTTTAAAGTATATGCAGTAAATGAAGAAGATGTAGCAAAAGAAAATGAAAATGTAAAAGAGACAAAAAGCACATTAGATTTAGCTAAGAATGCTACAAGTGCTATAATGCTTGAGGCTTCAACCGGAGAAATTATCTTTCAAAAAAATGTTAATGAAAAAAGGCCACCAGCATCAATGACTAAAATGATGAGTATGTTACTAATTATGGAAAATATTGAAAAGGGTAATCTTACTTTTGAAGAAGAAGTTACTGCTTCGGCATATGCTTCATCTATGGGAGGAAGTCAAATATTTTTAAAAGCAGGTGAAAAGATGAAAGTTGAAGATTTACTTAAAGGTATTGCTATTGGAAGTGGTAATGATGCTACTGTAGCAATGGCAGAAAGAATTGCAGGTACTGAAGAAGCGTTTGTTAAATTAATGAATGATAGGGCAAAGGAACTAGGATTAAATAATACTAATTTTAAGAATTCAACTGGACTTGACGTAGAAAATCATTATTCAACTGCTTATGATATGTCTGTTATTGCAAGAGAGTTAGTTAAACATAAAAAAATATTAGAGTTTACTGGTACTTATGAAGATTATTTAAGAAAAGATTCTGCGAGTCCATTTTGGTTAGTTAATACAAATCGTTTAGTAAGATTTTATCAAGGCGTTGATGGACTTAAAACAGGATATACTAAAGAAGCAGGTTATTGTTTGACTTCAACTGCTGAAAAGGATAATATGAGATTAATAACAGTAGTAATGAATGAACCTTCTACGCAAATAAGAAATGGTGAAACTTCAAGTATGTTAGATTATGGATTTAATATGTATAGTGTAAATAAAATATTAGATACTGATACTTCATTACAAAAAAGTAAAGTAGAATTAGGTAGTGTTTTAGAAGTAGAAATAGTACCTACCGAAGAAGTAAAAATATTAAATAATAAAAATAGTGATGAAAGAAATGTAACATATGAATTAGAATTAAATACTATTAAAGCTCCAGTAAAAAAAGGAGATATTGTAGGTAAAATTAAAGTATATGAAGATAATAAAGTAATTAATGAAATTAATGCTACAGTTAAATATGATGTAGATAAAGCAAATGTATTTAAAATATATTATAGAAATTTAAAAAATTTATTTAAAGGATTTTAATACTTAGATTATTCTTAAGTATTTTTTCTTTCTTACTAATATGAAAAATATTTCATAATATACTTGATTTATATTAATGCTGTAGTATAATCAATATGAAATTAATTTCATATAAGGAGGAGAGCAACAAAGAGTATCTATTGCAAGAACAGTAATGAAAAATCCTAAGTTGTTATTATGTGATGAACCAACTGGAGCCTTAGATTTTAAAGCTGGTGTAGAAATATTAAATTATTAAATGGTGAATGTGATAATGATACAACAGTAATTATTTTTACTCATAATCAATTAATAAAAGTAATTCATATTAAAAATGGTGAAGTAGATAAAGTAATAATTAATAAATCTAAAAAGAATATTGATGAAGTGAGTTGGTAATATGTTACATAAGAAGTTATTTAGAGATATAAAAAACAATTTATCACAATATTTTTAATGATTTTAATTGGCGTTATGGCATACTCTGGTATTACATCATATATTGGTGGTATGTCAAAAACTAAGGATGAATTTTATACTAATAATAATATGTTTGATATAGAATTAATTGGTAATAATTTTACTAATGAAGACTTAGAAAAAATTAAAAGTATAGATAATGTTAATGATGCTGAAAGAAAGTTATCTATTAAAGGTACTACTACTGATGATAAAGTATTATTACTTAATTTTATTGAATCAAATAATATATTTAAGTTTTATTTATTTGATGGAATTAGTTTTGATGTAAATAAAAGCAGTGTATGGTTAGATAATTTTTATGCAGAAAAAAATAATATTAAAGTAGGAGATACAATTATATGGCATATATATGGAAGTGATAAATATTATACTTCAAAAATAGTAGTGTTAAATAAGAAATCTCAAAATCAAAATATGACTATGACAAGAAGTTATTTAGAAAGTTTAGGTTTAACTTATGTTCCTAATTCATTATATATAAATAATGATAATATAAATAAAGAAGATTTAGGAATAAAATTAGTACAAAATATTGATAGTTTAACTGAATCAATGAATAATATTTAAGTTTACGAATAGATAAAAATATTTGTAAACTTTTTCTTTTTGTGTTTACTTATTCATAGTTATATAATATTATTAAATTGAGGTGTGTATATGAATAAGAAAAATATAATTTTAACATTTATATTTATAATACTTGTTTTAGGTGTTGGAGTATTTTGTTATTTTAAATTAGGTAAGATTAATGATAACAATGATAATAAAGATAACAATAATAATCAAGTAGTAGATAATCAAAATAAATTTGATGGTATTAGATTAGAAGATGCTACATATAAAGTTACTTATGAAAAGAAAGATAATATTATTTATTTTTATAAAGATGGAATAGAAGTAAATAAATATGTTTGTGAAAGAAGTGTATGTGATACTACTGGAGAAACTTATGGTGGTAGTGTACAATTAAATAATACATATGTTAATAAGATTGTTATTTATGATGGTAGTTTAGTAGATTCTACTTCGACTTATGATAAGAAAATAATATTTTTTGATATAGATAAAGGAATACTTAATACTTATGTTAATTATTATACTGTATATAATATTAGTGATAGTTATATCTATATGGGTAAAATTGGAGATAAAACTGATGCATTAATTGTTAATTATAATGGGGATATAATAAAAAATTCTAAGGATAAAAACTTTGTTTTAAATTGTTATGAAGGATGCTTTTTGAATACTAATTCTTTTGATATTGATAATGATTATATTGTTACTATTAAAAGTGGTAAATATGGAATAGAGAAAATAACTAGTGATGAAGTAATATTAAATAATATTTATGAAGATATAGTATTTAATGATTATGATAAGTTTATGTCTTATAGTTATGATGCTGATGAAATAGTAGATAATAATGGTAAAACTTATTATGAAAAGTTTAAATATATTAAGTTAAAATTAAATGATAAATGGTATTTATATGATTTAGTTAATAAGAAGAATGTAATAAATAATTCATATGATGAAGTAATATTAATTAGTGATAAAGTAATAATGATATATGATAATAATGATATATATTTTGTAGATTATAATGGTGAAAAAATAGATGATAATGTTGTTAAAACTACTAATTTAAATCCTGCATTTGCTAAACCTAAATTTGAAGAATTATTTAGTATTAGAGTTAAAGATAATATTTTAGATTTTAGGATATGTGATGGAGAAATTAAGGAAAGATATGAATGTTATAATAATAATTTAGTTAAGAATTATAGATATGATATAAATAATAAAAAATTAGAATTAATAAGTGAATAAGAAAGTATTTATATTTTCTTTTTCTATTGTATCAACAGGGATTATATATCAGTATTTTAATGATAAGAAAGATATATTTGTAGAAGGAGTAAAGGATTACGCTAATAATATTATGTTTCCTATGATGGATATAATTGATAATACTATTATAGATAAAAATAATATAAGAGAAATATTATCTAAGATGATAGATAGTTTTATTAATATGCATAATATAAAAAAGAAAGCTCATGAGGAATTAATGGCTATGAGTTACTTGGATAGTGATATATCTAGTATATTTAATAATAGTGAAATGATTATGACTAAAAAGGTATCTAACATTTTAGTTAATAGTGGATTTCCAAAAACTAATATTTTAGAAAAAGTACATATAGCTATTGGTATTATTGATAATTATTGTCATGAAGTAGTATATCATAAACATAAAGATTTAAACTATGATATTATGAAAGAAAATATTTTAGATATTATAATTAATTTATTATAGTTATATATATTTGCTATTTCTAGATTATGGAGGTAATTATGGATAATTATAGATGTGTTATTGCAAATAAAGAGTTAATTATTAAAAAATGGGATGAAGAAATAAGTAGACATAATAATTCTAAGTTATGGAAAGAATTTAAAAAAATATCTTTGAATAATTTAGATACAAGAATAGTATATATGGGAATATTAAATGATGAAATAATTACTGAGTGTACTGCGATAATTTCTCTTGAAGACTTAAATATGCAAAATAAAGATAATTTAATAGGAAATAATAAAGCATATTTAACTGCATTTAGAACTAATAAGGAATATCAAAATAAAAGGTATTTTTCTAAGTTATATAAGTTTATGGAAAATGATTTAAAAAATAGAGGATTTAAATATTTAACTATTGGAGTAGAACCATGTGAAGTAAGAAATATCCAAATATATTTTAAATGGGGATTTACTAAATATATTAAATCTTGTTATGAAGTATATCCTAATTTAGAAAAAACATTAGTTAATTATTATGAAAAAGAATTATAAATGTTGAAAGGAAAATAAAATGGTTTATAAATTAGATATTAATGATAGAGCTGCCAATGCTATTAAAAATGGTACAAAAAGGGTAGAAATAAGAGCAAATAAAATAAATTCAAAGTTTGATTATAGTAATATAAAAAAGGATGATATAATTGAATTTAATAATGATATGATAGGTAAATTTTATGTTAAGGTAATTGAAGATAATTATTATGATACTATTGAAAAATTACTTATGTTAGAAGGTACTAGATATACTACATCTTCGACAAATAATTATGATGAAGCAATATCTAATATTTATAAACTTGACGGATATAAAGATGCGATAAAGAAGAATGGTGTATTTGCTATTCATATAAAATATTTATATAGTGAAAATATGGTATGGGATGAACTATATGAAAAAGCAAAAGAAATTAGAAATCCAAGAGAAATATCTGGAATGATTAGTGCAGGTGCAGTTGGTGCTGCTATACTTACAGAAAATCATAATATATATGTTGGTGTATGTATAGATACCGCATCTAGTTTAGGAATGTGTGCTGAAAGAAATGCAATTGCTAATATGATAACTAATGGTGAAAGTAAAATAAAAAAATTAGTGTGTATTGATTCAAAGGGTAATGTTTGTTATCCTTGTGGTGCATGTCGTGAATATTTAATGCAATTAGATAAAGAAAGTAAAAATATTGAAATTTTAAAAGATATTGAAACAAAAGAAATTATTAAATTAGAAGAATTAATTCCTGATTGGTGGGGTTATGATAGAGTATAAAATAATTAACTTTTGTAAAAAAGTATTGCTAAATATATAGTATTGTGATATTATTTAAGTGTAATAGAAAAATTGAAGGGAGGCTCGAAACCTATGTTAAATAAGATTAATTTATATCAAATGAATGTAAATATTAACTATATGTTAACTAGGGGGGGGGCTTGAAAAACCTTATAAAATAA
>CAJMAC010000008.1 GCA_905211265.1 uncultured Eubacteriales bacterium | reverse complement strand
TATTAAACAAAAAGTATTAAAATATATATATAAATAAAAAAAGTGATTATATCATGTTTCACGTGGAACATGATATAATATAAAAATAACATAATACTTTTTTATACAATAAATATAATAAAAATAATATAAATTAACTAATAATTTAATAATAAACTATATTTATAATTAGATATATTATTAATAAAAATTCTTTTTTAGCAATATAATATAATAAAAAAATATTTTAAATTAAAATATATAAAAACAACTATAAATATTAATTATTTCATGTTCCACGTGGAACATGAAATATATTATAAAATATTTGATAAATAATAATATTAAATTATATGAAATTTTTAAAATCTTGTATTGACGAAAAATATAAAATTTTAATTGTATTAAATGTTATAAATTAAATAAAAAATCATAATTTTACACAATTATTATATTTTCATGTTCCACGTGGAACATGAAAATATATAAATAAAAATATTATTGTAATTAAATAAAATAATATAAAATAATTATCATAAAATGACTATTGACACATAAATAATTAAATTCATTGTAAATTGTATAAATTTTAAATAAACTTATCAACAGGTAAATTGCTTTTTTATAATAAAAAACTACTATAAAAAAGGAATTTATTATTAAAAATAAGAATAAAAAAAGAAAATACAAACATAAACAAAATTAAAAAGTAAAATTGACACAAAGTTTTCAAACAAAAAACTTTTTTATAAAGAAAAAGTTAACCAAATTTGGTTAACCTTCATTATTATTATTTAATTCATAAACAGGTACTTGATTATTTTCCTGTTCTTCATCATTATTTTTATCAATAACAGATATTGAACTAACATATTGATTTTCTTTTAAATTGATAAGTCTAACACCTTGAGTAACTCTACTCATTGTAGAAATTTTATCAACAGCTAGCCTAATAACTATACCAGTATCAGTAATAATCATTAAATCTTTATCATTATCAACAGTCTTAAATGACACAATAGAACCATTCTTATCAGTAGTATTTAATGTCTTAACACCTTTTCCACCACGATTAGTAATTCTATATTCATCAACAGGTGTTTTCTTACCATAACCTTTTTCAGTAACAACAAGTACATCAACGCCAGGTACTGCAATTTCCATACCAACAAGATGACCATCTTCACCTAAATTAATGCCTCTTACGCCAGATGCACCTCTACCCATTACTCTAATACATGACTCATTAAATCTAACCATTCTTCCACCAGAAGATGCTATTAATATATCATCATCACCAGAAGTTTTCTTAACAGATACTAATTCATCATCATCTTTTAAAGTAATAAACTTCTTACCATTAGTTCTAATATTATCAAATTCAGATATATTAGTACGCTTAATTAAGCCACTCTTAGTAGCAAAAGCAAGGTATTTAGATTCATCTTCATTTGAAATTTTCAACAATGAAGTAATTTTTTCATCTTTTTCTAAGCTTAATAAATTAACAATAGGAAGTCCCTTAGATTGTCTACTAAATTCAGGAATTTCATATCCTTTAACCCTATAAACCTTAGCTTTATTAGTAAACATTAAGATATAATCATGAGTAGTAGAATTGATCAAATGTTCGACAAAGTCTTCTTCATTTGTAGCCATACCTTTTATACCCATACCACCACGATTTTGTGTTTTGTATGTATCAACAGGTAATCTCTTAATATAACCTTTATTAGTTAAAGTAATAACAATATTATCAACAGGTATTAAAGATTCATCTTCAATATAGTCAACCGCAGTCATATCGATTGTAGTTCTTCGGTCATCACTAAATCTATTCTTAATGTCTAGTAATTCTTCCTTAATTATATTAAGTACTTTTTGACCATCTGCTAAAATAGTCTTTAACTCCTCAATTTCTTTCAATAATGCAGCAAGTTCTGCTTCTATCTTATCTCTTTCTAATCCTGTTAAACGACGTAATTTCAACTCTAAAATGGCATCAGATTGAGCCTCAGATAATTTAAATCTTTCCATTAATTTTTGTTTTGCATCAACATCACTATCAGCAGTTTTAATTATTTGAATAACTTCATCTATATTATCTTGCGCAATCTTTAAACCTTCTAAAATATGAACTCTTTTTTCATCTTTATCTAAATCAAATTTTGTTCTACGTACAATTACTGACCTTTGATAATCTATATATTTAGATATAATATCCTTTAATCCTAATGTTCTAGGAGTACCATTATCAATCATTAAGAATATTATACCATAACTAATTTGAAAATTAGTATGCTTATATAAATTATTAAGTACAACTTGAGGATTAGCATCTCTTTTTAAAGTAATAGTAATTTTAACACCATTCTTTAAATCAGTATGATAATCAGATATGCCATCAATTATCTTATCTCTGACAAGTTCTGCTACTTTATTCTTTAATTCCATAGTATTAACACCATATGGAACTTCCGTAATAACAATAGAATTATGATTATTATGTTCTTCAATAGTAGCTCTACTTCTTATAGTAATTGAACCTCGACCACTATCATATGCCTTTTTAATTCCTGAATTACCAAGAATTATACCACCAGTAGGAAAGTCAGGTCCTTTAATATATTGCATTAACCCTAATGTATCAATATCAGGATTATCAATATAAGCAACACATCCATCAATAACTTCTCCTAAATTATGAGGAGGTATATTAGTTGCCATACCAACTGCAATACCCATAGTACCATTTACTAATATATTAGGAAATCTACTAGGTAAAACAACAGGTTCATCTAATGTTTCATCAAAGTTTTTTCCCATATCAACAGTATCTTTTTTAATATCTCTAAGTAATTCCAATGATAATTTTGAAAGTCTAGATTCAGTATAACGCATTGCTGCTGCGCCGTCACCTTCAATATTACCAAAGTTACCGTGACCATCAATAAGTAAATATCTTTGGTTAAAATCTTGTGCCATTCTAACCATTGCTTCATAAATAGAAGAATCACCATGAGGGTGATAGTTACCCATAACTTCACCAACAGTTTTAGCAGATTTTCTATGAGGTTTATCAGGAGTATAACCTGAATTATACATACTCCATAAAATTCTACGATGAACAGGCTTTAAACCATCTCTTAAATCAGGAATTGCACGCGAAGTAATAACACTCATTGAATAATCCAAAAAAGATTTTTTTACTTCTTCAACAATATTGTTTTCAGATAAACTATCTCTTTCATGAAAAGTACCACTAAATTCATCATTTTCTTGGTCATTTATTATTTCTTCATTTGTATTTTCAGTATTTTCTATATTATTTTTCTCTTCATTATTATCCATATTGTACCTCCTTAAATATCAAGATTTTCAACAAATCTAGCATTTTCCTCAATAAATGCTCTTCTAGGTTCTACATCATCACCCATTAATTTTTCAAATATTTGGTCTGCAGCTACACAATCATCAACAGTAATTCTTCTTAAAATTCTATGATTTATATCCATTGTAGTCTCATTAAGTTCTTCGGCATCCATTTCACCAAGACCTTTCATACGAGCTATTTCTGCACGACTTCTTACATTATCAGGTAATGTTGCTAAATATGCATCCTTATCTTTTTCTTCAAGTACGTATTTACGCGTTTTTCCATGCATTATTCTAAACAAAGGTGGTTGAGCAGCATATACATGTCCTGCTTCCACAATCGGTCTAAAAAACCTATAAAATAGCGTTAAAAGAAGTACTCTAATATGTGAACCATCAACATCGGCATCGGTCATTATAATAATTTTGTCATATCTTAATTTAGACAAATCAAATTCTTCACCAATACCAGTACCAAAAGCAGTAATAATAGTTCTGATTTCTTCGTTCGATAAAGCTCTATCTAACCTTGCTTTTTCGACATTTAATATTTTACCTCTTAAAGGAAGTATTGCTTGTGTTAGTGAATCTCTACCTTTTTTAGCAGAACCACCAGCACTATCTCCTTCGACTATAAATATTTCAGATACTTTCGGATCTTTACTTTTACAATCAGATAATTTTCCAAAGAAATTAGTAGTAGTTAAATCACTTTTTCTAGTAATTTCCCTTGCTTTTCTTGCTGCATTTCTTGCCCTACATGCAAGCATTGCTTTATTAACAATAATCTTTGCATCATCAGGATTTTCCATTAAAAATCTTTCAAATCCAGAAGAAAATACACTATCTGCTAACTTTCTAACTTCAGAATTACCAAGTCTTCCTTTTGTTTGACCTTCAAATTGAGGATTAGGATGCTTACAAGAAATAATCATAGTTAATCCTTCTTTAACATCATCTCCAGTTAAAGACTCATCTTTTTCCTTTAAAATATTATTTTTTCTAGCATAATTATTAATTACACGAGTTAATGCTCTACGAACTCCTTCTTCATGTGTACCACCATCATGAGTATTAATATTATTAACAAATGAATAAATATTATCATTATAACTAGAATTATATTGCATAGCAACTTCAAAGAAAACTCCATCTTCTTCGCCTTCTAAATGAATTATATCATCATGAATAACAGTTTTTCCTTTATTAATAAATCTAACATACTCTGTAATTCCCCCTTCATATAAGAAAGTTTCACCAATAGTATCTTCATCATCTCTATCATCTCTTAAAGTAAGTGATAATCCTTTATTTAAAAATGCTAATTCTCTAATTCTAACCATTAAAGTATCATAATCATATATATCTGTATCAAATATTTCAGGATCCGGTTTAAAAGTAACAACAGTTCCTGTTCTATTTTCTTCACAGTCACCAATTACTTTAAGTGGTTCAACAGTATGTCCACCATTTTCGAATCTAATAAAATATATCTTACCATTTTTATATACCTTAACTTCAACCCATTTACTTAAAGCATTAACTACAGAGGCACCAACACCATGTAATCCACCACTTACTTTATATCCTCCACCCCCAAATTTACCACCAGCATGAAGTACTGTATAAACAGTTTCTACTGTAGAAATATGAGTTTTGGGATGGATATCAACAGGTATACCTCTACCATCATCCTTAACAGTAACTGAATTATCCTTATTAATGACAACTTCAATATTCTTACAATAACCTGCTAATGCTTCATCAATTGCATTATCAACAATTTCCCATACTAAATGATGTAATCCCTTAACATCAGTAGTACCAATATACATACCAGGTCTTTTTCTTACAGCTTCTAATCCTTCTAATACTTGAATATCCGAAGCATCATAATGTTCATTATTTTCCATTTTTAATCATTCCCTTCACGTAATTTAACATTTCCACTATTAACTATATAAACATCTAAATCTTTAAATAATGATGTATCTATCATATTTAAATCAGTAGTAGTTATTATTGTTTGAATATTATCTGGTAAAAAACTAATTAATTTTTTCTTCTTTTCAACATCTAATTCACTAAATATATCATCTAATAACAATATAGGACTAATATTCAATATTGAATTAAATATAGGTATTTCTGCAAACTTGAATGTAATTATTGAACATCTAACTTGTCCTTGTGAACCATATAATAAAATATCTTTACCATCTAACTCTATTTTAAAATCATCTCTGTGAGGACCTAACATACTTATTTTATAATATAAATCTCTATTATAATTATCTTTTAGTTTCTTATAAAAATTATCATACATTATTTTATTATCTAAATTATAATCAATATTAGATATATACTTAACATTAAGTCCATCATAACCAGTAATATTTTTATAATATATAGATAAATTTTCATTTATTTTATCAAAAAATCTTTTTCTATAATTATATATATCAACAGATAACTGTGCATATTTACTATCTAATATATCTAAATAATTATTATCACATTCATTTTTTAATGAAATTACTTTTAAATATTCATTTCTTTGTTTTAAAATAGTATTAAAATCATTAAGTAATCTTATATAATCACCATATAATTGACTAATTTCAATATTTAAATACCTTCTCCTAAAAGCAGGTGATTCTTTTAATAATCTAATATTATCAGGGCTAAAAATAATAACATTAAGTCTAGAAATATAATTACTAAGTTTTTTTACTTCATGATTATTTATTTTCACTTTTTTTCCCTTTTCATTAATTAATATCTCTAATTTACTTTCTATGTTATTATTTAAAATAGTACCTTGAATTTTAGCAAATTCTTTATCAAATTTAATTAAATTCTTTTCATTTACATTTAAAAAAGATTTTGTTAAACCTAAAACATAAATAGATTCTAAAATATTAGTTTTACCTTGAGCATTATTTCCTATAAAAATAGTGTTTTTTTTATTAAAGTCAATTTCTAAATTATCATAATTACGAAAATTAACCAGTTTTAATTTTTTTATTTCCATTTAAACTTAATTTAATGCCCATTTTTTTCATCATTTTCATTCTATAATACCCCTATACATAGATTATACCATATTTATAAAAAAAAATAAAGAATAAATCCTTATTTTTTTATTATTTTATGCAGTATTTCTACGACTTAAAAGTTCTTTTTCTAATCTTAAACAATTATATATTTGTCTATCTAAAATATCATAGGAAACATCTATTGAATAAACTCTGTTATCGTTAAAAAATACATTAGTAGAATTACCATTTCTTTCAATCCTAGTAATATTATTATATGATAACCATATACAATCATTATTTGATATAGATCTTGTAGGAAAAAAGATAATATTTTTACTTTCTTCAATAATAACAGGTAATTTAATTCTAGTTTTTAATATTTCTTTGCTCCATTTTAGTCTTCCTTCATATGAACTACCATAGAAATTACAACTAGATTCAATAATAGTATTGGTGTCCATTGTAGCTACATACTCTCCAGCTAAATCATAAACCATAGAACTATTACTATCAATTGATTTAACCATAATTGTTGAACTAGTAATTAAATATTCATTTAACATACCTATCCCCCCTTTCGAGCGATTATTAAAGCACAAGGAGATGTCGAAAACTGTCAAAATTTGTAGAAAAACACTAAAAAAAAGAATTTATCAACAAATCTGTTAATAAATTCGGATTTCTAATAAGTTTTTATTGGTAAAACTAATTGAACTAATGATTCATCTTCCTTAGATTTAACAACAATAGGACTACTATCATTATTTAAACATAAAGTAATAGTTTCTTGTCCAAAACTTCTAATTGCTTCAGACATATATTTTGAACTAAATGAAATTGAAAGTTCGCTATCACAATTAACATTAATTTTTTCTTCAACATATCCAATTTCAGGAGAATTAGAACTAATTTTAAGTTCATTATGTGATAATTCTAACTTTATAGTATTTTTTTCTCTATCAGAAGTAAGCAATGAAGCTCTATCTATCATATTATATAAATCGTAATATTTACATTCCACAACAATATCAAATTCATTAGGTATAATTGAAGAAGTAGCAGGATAAGTACCACTTAATAATCTTGATAAAAACATAATATTTTTATATTTAAATAATACCTTATTAGTAAATATATGCATATATATATTATCATCATCATCTGCTAATATTTTAGATAATTCTAATAAATTTTTACCAGGAATAACTATATTAACTTCATTATCTATATTTGTATCAATTTCAATCTCTTTTTTACTTAATCTATAAGAATCAGTAGCAATAACTTCTAACTTATTACCAGTAATCTTAAAATTAATACCAGTAAGTAAAGGTCTTGATTCATTTTGAGAAGTAGCAAAGAAAGTTTGATTAATAATATTCTTAAACATACTTGTATTTAAAACAATTGGTTCATTAGATTCTTCAATATCAAGATTAGGAAATTCATTAGGATTAATTCCATTTAAATTAAATTCAGTATTATTAGTACTAATTAACATCTTATAACCATCTAATACTTCAATAGAAATATCAGTATCAGGTAATTTTCTAATAATTTCTACAATATACTTACCACTTATTACAACACTACCTAATTCCTTTATTTCTTCAATCTTATCACTAGGAATAAAAGATTTAATAGAAATATCAGTATCACTAGCATATAAATATAACCCTTCTTCTTTTAATTCAAATTTAATACCTGATAGAATAGGAATTAAATTTTTAGAAGATATTGCTTTAGAAGTATGATTTAAACTTTCTAATAAAATATCTCTTTTAATAATAAATTTCATTTTACATTCCTTCTTTCTTATATTATTATTATTATTACACTGTGGAAACTGTGGATAACTCATTCAATATCTTGTTTTATAAGGAAAAGTTTTCCACAGTTACTGTGTATAACTTGACAACTTATTAACATATATCCACAGTTACTGTTTATAAATTATTTTTTAACTCATTTATAACTATCTCTAATTGGTCATTTGTTTTTAAATCATTCTCAATTTTTTGATAAGCATTAATTATCGTTGAATGATCTCTACCACCAAAGTAAGTTCCTAACTTAGGAAAAGATTCATCAGTCATTACTCTACATAAATATATAGCAATCTGTCTAGGATAATTTATATTTTTATTTCTTTTTTTACCTTTTAAATCATCTATATCAATTTTAAAATAATCACAAACTACTCTTTGAATTCTATGTACATCATTTTTATAAACACTTTTATCACTTAATTGGTCCTTTAAAGACTCTACTGCAATAGGAAGTGTTACAACTCCTCTATTCATCATTAAGGAATAAGCAAATACTCTAGTTATTGCACCCTCTAATTGTCTAATATCAGAATCAAAATTATTAGCAATATACTCTATGACATCCTGTGGAACATCCTCTGCACTTTCTTGATGAGCAATTTTTTTTCTAATAATACTCATTCTAAGGTCAAAATCCGGTGGTGTAATATTTGCAGTTAATCCCCAATTAAATCTAGTTAATAATCTATTTTCTAACATTTTTAAATCATCAACTGACCTATCTGATGCAATAATTATTTGTTTATTTGAATTATATAATTCATTAAATGTATGGAAAAATTCTTCTTGTCCTTTAGTAGCACTACCTAAAAATTGAATATCATCGATAATTAAAACATCAATATTTCTATATTTATTCTTAAAACTATCAATTTTTTCAATACTATTTTTACCAATAGTCCTAACAGCATTAATATAATCATTAACAAACTTATCACTAGATACATATAATACCTTTTTATTACTATTTTCTAAAATATAATTACCAATAGATTGCATCAAATGTGTTTTGCCAAGTCCGCTTTTACTATACAAGAATAATGGATTATATGCTTTTCCAGGCTTTTCCGCAACAGCTCTAGCTGCAGTAAATGCAAACCTATTCGAGTCTCCAACAATAAATGTATCAAAAGTATAATTAGGATTTAAATTAGCATCATTTGCACTTTGCTTAGGAACACCACTATTAGTAGTTAAACTATCTATATCAATTATTTTTTTTATATCTGACATTTCACTTTCTAATTTAAATTCAAAAGTAAAATGAGTATCTGTAAGTTCATCAAAAATAATCTCCATGTCGTCTTTGTAATTTTCACCAAGATGTTTTTTATGAAGATTAGTAGGTACTATAATTGTAGCAACACCATCATGTAAACTATGCAATTTAGTAGGTTCAAACCAAGTTTCATATGATAAAGATGATAATTGTTCTTTCATTTTTAATAAAAAGTTTTTCCATAACATATCTATATCCATTGATACTCCTCCTAACTGCATAGTTTTATTTTAACACAAATAATTTTTTTGTCCATATAAATTTACTAATAAGTAACAAATTTTTACAATTTTTTGCTCAAAATTCTAAAATAATAAGTTTTACACAACCATTGTGGATAAATACTAAGTTATTAACATACTTTTCCACAGATTTTCCACAACATAAACACTTATAAAATAACAAAAAAATGGACTTTTCCACAGGTTTTATGAAAATGTAAAAAAAATGTCTAATATTGTGGATAATTTTTTCCACAACTACTAAAAAGTGGAAACTGTGGATAACTAACTTAAAACCTTATAAAATAAGGATTAATAAAAAAAGTTTTCCACAGATACCTGTTGATAAATCAATTTTTGCAAACATATCCTGTTGATAAACAAAATCCACATGTTGATAACATATAAAAATAAAAATTACTCTGTTGATAAAAATAATTTTAGTACTTTAGCCATAAAAAAACAGTAATTAATTATTACTGTTCCACTCAATCATCCAGTTTTTATAAATCTGTGCATTTGAACTATGAGGTTCAGGATTTGGTAATTCCATTTTAACAATCATCGGAATTTTCATCATTGGACCAAAAGCAACGCACGTACCAGATTGTAATGATTTTTGTTTCTCTATTACATCTGCACTAATATTAGGTACCATCTTTCTAATATATTCCAAGTCAGATGGATGGTTAATTTTAAATATTAAGAAGTTACTACATTGTGAAATAACTGTTTCAGATAATTCTGTAGGTCTTTGAGTAATTAAATCAAGAACTAATCCAAACTTTCTACCTTCCTTAGCAATTCTTTCAAATATATTATAACCTAGCATTTGATTATCAAAATCCTTTTGAACGTATCTATGTGCCTCTTCAAGCATAATATGTATAGGCATTGAACCACGATTAACCATAGATTTAGTAAATCTAAATAATATTCTAGAATATACCTTAACCATAGCCTTAGCAAATCTATCATCAACATCTTCCAAAACAAAATTTATAATTTGTGCCCTCTTATTTCCATTAACTAATATAATATCAGAAATAAATTGTGCAGTATTACAAAATTGTGGATAATTAAAGAATCTAGAATAAGAACTATTATTTAAAGTATGTAATTTAACCTTTAAAGCAATACCTTCAGAATAAGATTTCTCATTCAATAACAAACCTTCACTAATTAATGCAAAATTTAAAGCTATTTCTAAATCATCCAAAGTAAAGTAAATAGGAACATAATCTTCATTCCATTTTGTATCATTATCAATAAATTGTTCAATATATTCAACAATTAATATTCTTTCAACAAACTGTCCTTGACTATCTAATTCAAAACATTTTCTAAATTGTCTTGTATAACCAACACCAGGAACTTCAAAATCAAGATTTAATTCCTCAGTATGGCAATCAGTAACAATAGTAAATATCTGATCTCTCATCCTAGCAGGCATTTGATTAGAATACATTATAGACAATATTGCTTTAGCTATTAAATGATTTTTATATCTATGTGATTCTTCATCATTTCTAGCAAATACTGATACTAAACTAAGCATTTTTTCAATAACACTAATTTGTGAATACTCAGTAGCATCAAGTAAATTAGCATAGTCATCAGCATTAAGTAACCATAAAGGTAATTTAACACTATTATTAGTATCATCATCACTAGTAGTATACATTTTATAATTAAAATTAGGATTGTAACTATTTATACTCTTAAAAGCATTATCATACTCACTAGTATTATTAAAGATAAAGAAATTACTATTAAATGGAATCTTATCTTTCATAGTGAATAAATTTTGAACAAGTCTAGCAACACCATAAGTTTTACCAGAACCAGTATTACCAAAAATAGCACTATGATTACTAAATAAACTATCTATATTAACTCTAATAGGATAATTATTATATAAAGGAGATAATCCAAGTGGCATAGAATACTTATCATTCGCACCAACAAGTTCATTTAATTCTTCCTGATTAATTAATCTAATTTTAGAAGTTAAACTTGGTTTCCTAATAATACCACTATAAAATCTACCATTAACAAACTCTCCTAAAAAAGTAATCTTAACATTATTATCAATAATTTCTTCAATTTCTCCTAGTATTTTCTTATTTTCTTCCTCAAAAACAGCATTTAAGTTTAAAATATCTTCATTAATATTACCTTCTATTTTAACTAATGCATAATTTTTACTAATCGAAGTTATTTCTTTAAACATTACAATCCCTCTATTCTATATAAAACCATTATATCAAAAAAAATAAAAAAAAGATAGTAAAAAGCAAAAAAATTATTGACATTATTAAATTTAATAGATATAATAAAGTAGCATTTAACTTTGGAGGTGTTATATATTATGAAAAGAACTTTTCAACCTAATAATAGAAAAAAAGCAAAAAAACATGGGTTCTTTGCTCGTATTAAAGGAAATATATTAAATAAAAGAAGAGCAAAAAAAAGAAAAAAATTATGTGCATAAAAATATCCACTTTAAGTGGCTTTTTTTGTTTTTAACATTGACTTAAAATACTATTATATATATAATAAGGATGGAAGTGAATTATGAAGAAGAAAGAAATAATAAAAAAAAGTAATGATTATACAAAAGTAATAAATAAAAATAATAAATTAAAAAATAAATATTATTCATTATTTTATATCAAAAGTGATAATACATTATTTGGAATATCTATTCCTAAAAAAATAGGAAATGCAGTAATTAGAAACAAAAATAAAAGACAAATAAAAAATATCATAGATAATAACAAAAATAATATACAAAATGGATATAATTATGTTATAATAATAAGAAAAGAGATATTAAGTTTGTCTTATCAAGAAAAAGAACAAGAACTTATAAATCTATTTAAAAAGATAGGAGAAAAAAATGAAAAACAAAAAAACTAAATTTATCCTTTTAATGCTAAGTATCTTATTATTAACAGGATGTACAAAAAATCTAAAAGATAGTGAAAACAAAATAGTAAAAAATGAAAAAACAGGTCAATCAGTAACAGAAAATATTATATGTAGACCAACTGAAGAAGATATGTTAAAAATTTATGAAGATAATAATGTGGATATATCTAAATTACCTGAATGTAAGGATTTTACTCCAATAACAGATTATGAAGGATTATGGACAAGTTTCTTCGTAAAACCATTAGCATGGGTAATTTTAAAAATAGGTTCACTTGTAAAAAGCAATGGACTTGCAATAATAATTACTTGTCTATTAATAAGATGTGCACTTATTCCTGTAACAAGAAAAACAGCGATGCAATCAGAAATGATGAAAAAAGCTCAACCAGAATTAGAAAGATTAGAGAAAAAATATGCAGGTAAAGAAACAACTGAAGATCAACAAAGAAAAGCACAAGAAATGATGATGATATATCAAAAATATAAAATTAATCCTATTTCAGGATGTTTGCTTGCAATAATTCAATTACCTTTATTATTTGCCTTCCTTGAAGCAATAAATAGAACGCCAGCTATATTTGAAAATAAATTTCTTGTATTTGAAATGGGAACAACAGTACCAAAAGGAATTGCCTCAGGAAACTATTGGTACATAATATTAATAATATTAATTCTAGGAACAACATATTTATCATTTAGAAAGACATTAAAAGACCAATCATTATCACAACAAGGTGGTCAAATGAAATTCACATTATATTTTATGTTAGTATTAATAGCATTCGCATCATTCTCATTACCAACAGCACTAGGATTATATTGGATTGCATCTAGTACATTTACAATAGTACAAAATTTACTAGTGGAAAGGAAGAAAAAATAATGAAGAAGTACACATATGAAGGAAAAACATATGATGAAGTAAAAGAAAAAGCTTTATCAGAATTAAAAGTAAATGAAGAAGATTTAATAATAATTAATAAAGAAGAAAAATCATCATTACTAAAAAAGACAGCAAAAATTGAAGTAACTACAATAAATGATGTACAAAACTATATAAAAGAAACAATTAGTGAAATATTAAAATTAATGGGAATAGAAACAAACTTTGAAGTAAGAAGAAGAGATAAATCAATATCAATAAAATTATTCTCAAATAATAATGCAATCTTAATAGGAAAAAATGGTAGAACTATCGGAGCATTACAAACAATAATAAGACAAATAGTATCTAATCAAATAAATGAAAAATTATCAATATTATTAGACGTAGAAAACTATAAAGAAAAGAAAGAAAAAAATATTGAATATCTTGCTAAAAAAACAGCAAGAGAAGTTGCTAAAACAAAAGTAGAAGTAACAATGGATAGTATGAATTCGTATGAAAGAAGAATAGTACATAGCATATTAGCAGATGACAAATATGTCTATACAGAAAGTATTGGTGAAGAACCAAATAGATGTGTAGTAATAAAATTAAAAGAAGAAATAAAATAACGAAATATTTCTTCTTTTTTATTTTTTGTGTTCATAATTAATATCGACATCATCAAATAGTTGTCTTATATCAATTTCAAGTGCATCTGCAAATTTACCAATGGCTTCCAAAGTTGGGGTTTTATCAATAGTTAGGCACTCCAAATCTCTTACATAGCCATGTGAAAATCCAGATATATCAGCAAGTTCTTGTAAAGTATAACCTCTAATTAAACGATATTTTCTAATGTTTTTTCTAACCATAATAGATAAATTTAACTTAGAATATCTCCCCATAGAAGTAAATCATCTCCTAACAAAGTTAATTATTTCACAAAAAACAAAAAAAATATGTCGCCTGTCAGAAGAATTAATGGTATAATAAATTTGAAAGGAGTGAAAAAATGGAAGAAACAGTAAAAGAAGGTAAAATTTCTGTTGTAACATTACTTATTAGACTTTTGATTGTTGACCTTTTTGCATGTTGTATATTAGTTGGATTTATTTGGTTTGTTAAAGATATAATAAAATTTTTCACAACAAAATTAATAATTACTAACAAAAGAATAAGTGGAAAAACAGGACTTATAAATACAAATGAACTTGATAGCCCATTAAATAAAATAAATGGAATTCAAATAAAACAAGGACTATTTGGAAAAATTTTTAACTATGGAACAATTTCAATTACAACAGCATCAACAGTATTTAATTTTGATTACATAAGTGGCCCATACGAATTTAAAACTATATTAAATAATCAAATAGAAAAATATGATGAACAAAGAATAGAAATGCAAGCCAAAAAAATGGCACAAGCAATAAATAATTAAATAAAAGGAAGAAATAAAATAAAAAAATTCTTCTTTTTTACTAATTATATGGTATAATTAATATAAAGATAAATTGGAGGCAGTATGAAAACATCAAAAATAGTTTTATTCGCAGCATTATTCTTAATAGTATTTGGAGTAATATTTATATTAATAGTAAATGATAGTTATAAATATAAAATAACTTATGAAGATAAACAATATACATATGAAATAAAAGTATATGAAAAAATAATAAAAGTATATCAAAAAGAATGTAATATCGAACCATGTGATAAAGTTAAAATTAATGAATATAAAATAGACTTTATGCGTGAAGATATGAATAGATTATATGATTACTTAGATAATTTAACATATAATAATAGAGAAATAACAATAAAATATGAGGATTTAGATACAGAATCATTTCCAATATTTAATAGCATTATAAATAATAATAGTGAATTGTTAGACTATAATCATAAAATAGAATATATAGATAATCAAGTATCATATAACATATATATAGATAATAATTATAATATAAAAGTATTAACATCATGTAGTGATATATCATGTAAAAAGAATTATCAAGTAATATTTAATGAAGAAAACAAAAAATACATTAAAGAATATCTAGAAAAAAATATCTTTAATACAACAAACAATATAAGTATAAATTCTAATAATACAAATAAAGAAACATTAAATATACTAAATTCTATAATAAAAAATTCTAAAGAAAATTTAAACAATATAACTACAAATAATATTTCTTATAAAATAAAATATTTTGGAATAAATTGTGAGACATCATTACTAGAATTATATAATGATAATACATATAAATATATATATGGATATGATGAAAAAAATAATGAATATTTATCTAAAACAGGAACATATAATTTTGATATAGATAAAATTTTAGTAGATAACATAGATATAATAAAATCAGAATATTATCAAATAATTTCAAAAGATAATACTAAATACTTAATATCTACAAATAATATAGAAATAAATAGATTATTAAACTCATTAAATATTAATCTAAAAACATGTTATACTGTAAATTAAAATAATTAGAAAGATAATCTTTCTTTTTCTTTTTAATTGTGATAAAATATAAAAGAAAAAAAGGAGGTACTATATATGGATGATACAATAGTAGCAATATCAACATCATTAGGAGTAGGAGCAATTTCAATCATAAGATTAAGTGGTGAAGATAGTATAAATATAGTAAATAAAATATTCAAAGGAAAAGATCTAACAACAGTGCCAACACATACAATCCATTATGGTTACATAGTAGATAATAATGAAATAATTGATGAAGTATTAGTTAGTATAATGAGAACACCAAAAACATATACCAAAGAAAATATTGTAGAAATAAATTGCCATGGTGGAATATCAACTACAAATAAAGTTTTAGAATTAGTACTATCAAATGGTGCTCGTTTAGCAGATCCAGGAGAATTCACCAAAAGAGCTTTTTTAAACGGAAGAATAGACTTAGTCGAAGCAGATGGAATAATGAATCTAATATCCTCAAAAACAGAAACATCAAGAAAAATGTCCATAAATGAACTAAGTGGAAAAGTATCATCATTAATCAATAGTATCAGAGATGATTTAATACAAATAATATCAAATATCGAAGTAAATATAGATTATCCAGAATACGAAGATATCGAAGTACTTTCTAATGAAAAAATATTACCAAGTATTAATAAAATAAAAGATACATTAATAAAAACAATTAAAGAATCAGAAAACGGAAGAATAATAAACGAAGGAATAAATGTAGGAATAATAGGAAGACCAAATGTAGGTAAAAGTAGTTTATTAAATTGTTTACTTGAAGAACAAAAAGCAATAGTTACAGATATTGAAGGCACAACAAGAGACATTGTCGAAGGACAAATAAAATTAAATGGAGTATTACTTAACATAATAGATACCGCAGGAATAAGAGAAACAGACAATATTGTAGAACAAATTGGTGTAGAAAAATCTTACGAAATAATAGATAAATCTGACTTAATAATATTCTTATTAAATAATAATGAACCATTAACCAAAGAAGATTTAGAATTATATAATAAAATAAAAAATAAAACACACATAATAGTATTAAATAAAACAGATTTAAAACAAGTAATAGATTTGACTCCAATAAAAGAAGAAATATTAAAAGTAAGTTTATTAAATAATGATGCAAGTATTATCTTAGATAAAATAAAAGAATTATTCAATTTAGAAAAGTTAGAAACATCAGACTTAACATATCTTTCAAATGCAAGAAGTATATCATTATTAAAAAAATCATTAAATAATATTTCTAATGCTATAGATAACATTAATAATAATGATCCAATAGATATAGTTGAATTAGAACTAAAAGATGCTTGGAGTACACTTGGAGAAATAATTGGAGAAACTTATACAGATGAATTATTAGATGAACTATTTAGTAGATTTTGTTTAGGAAAATAGAAAAGAAGTGAAATTATGAAATATGAAATAATAGTAGTAGGAGCAGGTCATGCGGGATGTGAAGCAGCCTTAGCAAGTGCCAGAATAGGACATAAAACATTATTAATTACAGGAAATTATGATAATATAGCTACAATGCCATGTAATCCCTCAATCGGAGGTTCAGCCAAAGGTATAATAGTAAGAGAAATAGATGCCCTAGGTGGAGAAATGGGCATAAATGCTGATAAAACATTACTTCAAATGAAAATGTTAAATTCCTCAAAAGGACCAGCAGTAAGAAGTCTAAGAGCACAAGCAGATAAAGTAACATATCCAAAAGAAATGAGAAAAACACTAGAAAATACAAAAAATCTAGATATAAAAATATCTCTAGTGGAAGACTTAATTGTAGAAAACAACACAGTAAAAGGAGTAATTCTTGAAGATAAAACAAAAATAGAAAGTGAAATAGTTATATTAACCACAGGAACATATCTAAAATCAGATATCTTAATAGGTAACACAAGAACAAGAAGTGGTCCACACGGAGAAAAACCGTCAATGCACTTATCAGATAAATTAAAAGAATATGGCTTTGAAATATTAAGATTGAAGACAGGAACACCACCAAGAATTAAAAGAGATACCATTGATTTCACTAAAACAAAAGTAGAATTAGGAGACACAACACCATATACATTTTCACATGATATAGAACCATTATATGATGTAAATAATCAAGAACCATGTCACCTAATATATACAACAAAAGAAACACATAAAATAATATTAGATAACTTATCTAAATCAAGTATGTATGGTGGATTAAATGATATCAAAGGAATTGGACCAAGATATTGCCCATCAATCGAAGACAAAATTGTGAAATTTAAAGATAAAGAAAGGCATCAATTATTTCTTGAACCAGAAAGTATGTATTATGATGACATCTATTTACAAGGATTTTCTACAAGTATGCCAAAAGATATTCAAGAACAAATGGTACATTCATTACCAGGATTAGAACAAGCCGAAATATTAAGATATGCCTATGCTATTGAGTATGATGCCATATATCCAACACAAATAACTGCATCATTAGAAACAAAAATATTATCAAATCTTTTTACTGCAGGACAAATAAATGGCACAAGTGGTTATGAAGAAGCAGCAGCACAAGGATTAATCGCTGGAATAAATGCCTCATTAAAACTAGAACATAAAGAACCACTAATTTTAAAAAGAAATGAAGCATACATTGGAGTATTAATTGATGACTTAGTAACTAAGGGAACAACCGAACCATATAGAATGTTAACATCCCGCGCAGAATATAGATTATTACTAAGAGATGATAATTCAGATATAAGATTAAGAGAATACGGATATAAAGTAGGATTAATTGATGAAGAAAGACATAACAAATTTTTACAAAAATTAAAAGACATTGAAACACTATCTAATGAATTAAAAGAAATAAAATTAACTCCAACAAAAGAAACAAATGATAAATTACAAACATTAAATACACCATTATTAAAAGATGGAATAAGTGTATATAATTTATTAAAAAGAAATGAAATCACAATTAAAGACTTAGAAAAACTAGACTTAATAAAACTAAACTATTCCAAAGAAGTAATAGAACAAGTAGAAATATCAATTAAATACGAAGGATATATTGCCAAAGTAGAACGCGAAGCTGCAAAAATGTTAAAAAATGAAGAAAAACAAATACCAAAAGATATAAACTATGACTTAATACCAAACTTAGCAACCGAAGCAAGACAAAAACTAAAAAAAATAAATCCAACTTCAATTGGACAAGCATTAAGAATAAGTGGTGTTAATCCATCAGATATCTCAATATTAATGGTATATTTAAGGAAGTATTATAATGAATAAAGAAGAATTTATAAATAGTTTAAAAGAATTAAATATAAATATAACTCAAAAAGACTTAGAAAAATTAAATTTATATTATAATATTTTAGTCGAAGAAAATAAAAAATATAATCTAACTTCAATAACCGAAGAACCATTAGTATATTTAAAACATTTTTATGATAGTTTGACCATAACTAAAATAATAGAATTAAATAATCAAACATTATGTGATATAGGGACAGGCGCAGGCTTCCCAGGAGTAGTATTACAAATAATGTATCCTAACTTAAAAGTAACATTAATTGAATCAAATAATAAAAAATGTAATTTTTTAAATATATTAAAAGAAAAATTAGATTTACCAAACTTAACAATAATTAATTCGCGTGCCGAAGATTATTCTAAAAATAATAGAGAAATATTTGATATAGTAACCTCTCGTGCAGTAGCACCACTAAAACATTTATTAGAGTATTCAATACCTTTAGTAAAAGTAAATGGTTATTATATAGCAATGAAATCTAATATAGATAATGAAATAACAAACATAGAAAATTATTATAAAAAACTAGATATAAAAAAAATAAATGAAATAAAATTTAAACTACCAATAGAAAATAGTAATCGTACATTAATTATTTATAAAAAAAATAATAAAACAAGCTCTATATACCCAAGAAAATATACAGAAATAAAGAAAAAAGACATCTAAAATGTGTCTTTTTAAATTTAGTTATTGTAAAAATTAAAAAAATATAGTATTATATATATAGAATAAAAAGATAGAAAGAGGTTGAATATGAATGAAGAAAGAAAAATAGTCAGTATTCCTATAAATAAAATTATTCCAAACATATATCAACCTAGAATTATATTTGATGATAAATCATTAAATGAACTATCAAATTCAATAAAAAGATATGGAATAATACAACCATTAGTATTAAGACATCTAGAAGATAAATATGAAATAGTAGATGGAGAAAGAAGATATAAAGCTGCAAAAAGAATAGGATTAGAAACAGTACCTGCAATAGTATTAGAAATAAATGATAAAGAATTAGCAGAATTAATACTAAACGAAAACATTCAAAAACAATTATTAAATCCTATCGAAGAAGCCAATGCTTATGAACAAATAATGTTACTTAACAGATGTAATATTGACGAATTATCAAATATTATAGGTAAAGAAAAAACTATAATTGAAGCAAAATTAAATTTGTTAAAATTACCACCAGAAATTCAAGAAGCGTTATTAAATAATAAAATATCTGAATCCCATGCAAGAATACTAACTAAATTAAATAATAAACAAGAACAATTAAATCTATATAATAGAATAATAAAAGAAAGATTAACAATAAAAGATTTAGAAAAAATAATTAATAACAATCAAGATGAAATAGAATTACAAGATAAAAATACAATAAAAAAAGAAAAAAGAGTAATAGATAAATTTAGTCTAGAAGACTTAAATAAAAAAGACTTTATAGAAAAACAAAAAGAAGAAAAAGTGGAGGAAAAAAATATGAATAATCAAGATACAAATATAAGTCAATATAATGGACTTTTAAAAGAACAAGAAAAACCACAAATGGGAAATGCTACTATACCTGAACCAATATTAGGTAATACAGTAGTAAATCAAAAACCAAATGATTTTTTCCCATCATTAGAAGATCAACCATTAAATACAGAAGTTCCAATAAATAATATAAGTGGTGCAATGCCAATGACACCTCCACCAATAGATATGTCTACATCTCAAAATATGCCTAGTCCAGTTGAAATGCCTCAAATGAACACTGAACCAACTCCACCAGTAGCAACAGAGATACCACAATTTGGTCCAGCTCCAGCACCAACACCAGTTGAAATGCCTCAAATGAATGCTAAACCAACAATACCAGTAGCACCAAAAATGCCACAAGCATTCCCTGAACCTAATGGTATTTCACAATTTGGACCAAACCCAACGCCTAATGAAACAGTAGTATCACAACCACAAACAAACAATACGGTATTAGCAACAACAATACTAAAAGATATATTACCATTATTAGAGCATAGTGGTTACAAAGTAGTACTTGAAGAATCAGACACACCAACTGAACATTTAGTAACATTTAAAATTCAAAAATAGTCCACAAAGACTATTTTTTACATTATATAACAATTAAAAATGTAAAATATAAGATAAAATACATAAAACAAATAAAATTCATGTTATAATAAAATTAAAGAATAGTAAATGGAATATGAAAGGATTATGCATATGTTAAAAAAAGATATTTTAGATTTAATAGAAAGTTTTGAAATTGAAACTTTCAAATATAACGATAATGAAAATTTGGATAATGATATGCAATACATTTATTCTATTGAAAAAGAAGTAAAAAAAGCTAATGAAACAGAATTACAATTAATCTATAAAAAACTAATCTCAACAATAGGAATAATTAGATTTAAATATGGATTTGAAAGTGAAATAATAAAAAATAATCCAAACTTTAAAGAATTACAAACAACACTTAGTAATATTTCATTAAATAGTAATAATATAATAAATGAATATAATGAAATATTAACAGAATATAATAACAAATTAAGTAAAATTAATAATATGGATTTTATAGAAAATAAGTACAAAGATATTTATGGAAAAGAAGGATTATTTTTAGCAGTAGAATCCTTAAAATCATTAATATCAAATATTAATTATAGACAACTACTAAATAATAATCAAATTAAAGAAATACTAACAGATTGTATAAAATTAAATAATGGTAAAGTAAATCTTAAAACATTAGAAATAAAATACAAAGAACTAATAACAAAAATTTGGAAACAATCACTATCAAATAAACTAGAAGATAACAAAGAATTTAAAGTATTATTCTCCAATATATCAGGAGGAAATTTAACTAGTCAAGCAGAACTACTGATAAATAGACCGATGCAATCATCATGCAGTATGATTAGTTCTGATTTTATAGCAACATATGGTTCTAAAACTAGAAAAATAGGATTTATATATCCTAATGATTCAGAAATTATTATGGTTAGTGCATATGATCTTGGTTCAAATGTATTTGGAGTAGATTCAAAAAATAAAGAAAAAGGAACTACCCTTGCTACACCAAGTGTTATAGAAAGTATAGGAAAAGAAAGAGCACAAGAAAAAAGTGAAGATTTATATTCATCAACTTGCTATAATGAGATTCTTGTTAATGCTAAACCTTGTGGTATTGTAGTAATAGGATTAGGAGAAAAAGACATAAATATAGACTATCAAGAAGCAAAAGATCTATCCTTAAAAATGAATTTACCAATATATTATATTGATACTATGCAATATAAAGAAAACTTATCGGAATCAGATAAAAACTATATAGCATTCCATTCACTATTATCATATCTAGGAATTTCTACAAATGACTTAATATACCAGATTAGTCAAAATAATGGATATAATGAAATATTGGAACTTATTAATACATACAAAGAACAAATTGTAAATATATTCCTAACTCTAAAACAAAACAATCAACTAAATAAAGAAAATATGTGTAAAAATTTAAACAGTATAATAGATATTTCTAATACAAAAGGTAAAAGTAGATAACAATATAAAAAAGGAGCATAAAAATGAGAGAATTTGGCAGAATTAGTGAATCAAGTGAAAAAAGTAAATCAAATATAGAAACATCATTAACCGAGGAAGCAGATAGAATTAATCAATTATTAGATTCTATTGAATTAGATGAAATAGATCGTAATAAAATATATGGTATAGATCAAGAACATATAAGAAAAACAGAGAAACAAGAAATAAAATACGATGATTTAAAAGATAGATATTTAAAAGAAGTAAAAAAACTTGCCCTAGAAAAAATGAAAAATGATATATTATTTGAAGGAAAATTAAATTCAATAATGAGAAATTTAACATCATTAGGATTAAATATTACAAGAGAAAGTTTTTTAAGAGATATTGAAAAAGAAGTAAGAAATCAACAATTAGATTTTGGAAGTTCATCAATAAGTTATTCTAATTCTAATGTTGATAAAGAACTTGAAGCCTTAAAAAGTAATTTAGGAAATATTTTTGAATCATCACCTCAACTAGTTCAAGAACAAAAGCCAGTATTTCAAACCATTTCCAAGGCACCATCAAAAGAACCTACTTTTGGAGTACAAAGTAGTAGAGAAACTAGCTTAGAACAAAGTAAAGAGACAAAAGAATTACAAGAACAAATGAAACAAGCTCAAGAAGAACTAGCAAAAAAAATTGAATGGGCGCGTCAACAACCAAACCAACCAAAGTTTGCTACTATTAAAAATAATAAACCAGAAAGTCTTCCAGAATGGGCAAAAGATAAAGGAACATCAGGATATTCTAATTTGAATACAGAACATCAAGAACATGATTTTGATAAAATATATGATTTAGAAATAAAAAAATTAGTTCAATTAAAACAAAACAATAACCCAAATTATGAAGTAGAACTAGCAAATACTATAAGAAATCTATCAACATTAACTAATAAAATACCAAATATTCGTGCTCAAATAGAAAGTGATATTAATTACGAATTAAACAAGCAAAATCAAATAAAGTCAAGTCAACCATTTAAACAAGAGCAACAAACGAAAGATGAAATTATTAGTAAAATAATAAATAATATGAACATGGCTGGAGAATTTTCATTTGGAGATATAAGTATAAGCGAAAGAATTGATATAATGCAAAATGTAAAAAATAAACTAAATAGTAAATCTATGGAAGAATTGCAAATACTATTATCATCATATCAGTATAATCAACAACAAACCCAAAAACATGCTGCAAAAAGATAATAATTAAAAAGAGGTAAAAATGAATAAAGAAACATATTTAGAAAAACTTAAAATTATATTTAAAGAAAATAATAATTCAATAAAACTTTTTTCTAAACAAATAGATAATTATTATAAAGCTAAAAATAATTACAAACAACCAACTCATAATTATAAAATAGGAGATTTAGTTAAATTAAAGAAACATCAATTATTAAGAGGAGAAGGAGCTCTAACAGAATTAAATGAAGATAAATTAAAATTTATATCTGAAAATGGATTTATATCTCCTGATTTTCTTAACGATATAAACTTAAATAAAAAAACACCATTAACCATACCTGTATGGAATATACAAAAAGAAATATTACTGAAAGATTATATTATAAATTATAGTGGAGCAACATTAAAATATTTCTCGCGTAATGGCTTAATAACAACAAAATTAATTCCATATAAAAAAATAGATGAAGAAATAGAGAAAATAAGAAATGAAGATTTTTGGAAATGGCAATGTGAACAAACAAAAGAAATAAGATTTATGCCAAGTCTAGCAAGAGATAATATTCAATTAGGATTTATAATGAACATAGAAAATGACTATGGAAAATCTATATTAGAAAATGACATATTTAATTTATCATTTAATAAAGAAATATTACAAAGTTTTATTCAAGAATATTTTATAAAAGATTTTATATATGCCAAAAGAGATGATTTTACTACAAATAGAGAAAGTGCAATAATATTTGGTATACCATCTTGTTTTATAGAAGGACTTTTAGTAGGAAGAAAATATGAACAAAATGAAAAAAAGTTAAATTTATTAAAAAACTTATTTCCTAATTGTTACATATGTAATTTAGATGGAAAAGTAATAAAAGAATAGAAAAGTATGTTATAATAAAAGTATAATAATAACATATGGAGGAAAATATGTGGAAAAAGAAGCAACAAAATTTTTTGAAATGGTATTAAATAATTCTAGTGAAATAACAAAAGAAATAACAATAGAAATATATAAAACATTAGATTTAGAAGGAAGAAGACATAATACTTCGAAAGAACAACAAACTCAAAGATGCGCTGCAAGAAGATAACTATATAAAATAAAACAAAAATAGTCCCACAAAGACTATTTTTTTAACATTACACCCATATTTTTAAAGACTTAACCTAAGAATTTAACTAGCAGTGAAAGACCTTAGGCTTGAACTGACAAAACTATTCACTATTATCATCATTATTATTATTATTTTCTCTAAACACAGTTTCTAAATCTCTATTATTAGTATAAGTAGGTTCAGTCCCCTTTAAATAATAAAATATTTTACTCTTATTACTCTCAGTATTAACAAGTTCTCCTGTAATAGGATTAACCAAAACACCAACAACATTATCTGGAATAGAATACCAACTATTATTCTTATCTTTTAAATAACCTTCCATAGTGTTAATCCATATATTCTTATGAATCTTACCATTACCAGATTCAATCTTTCTATTGTCATCATAACCAGTCCATATACCCAAAACGGCATTCTTATTATAACCAATTATCCATAAATCAGTATCCGTAGTACCGGTCTTAATCGCATACTTATTAGTCATCTCAGGAAGCAAACTAATAACTGTCGGATAATTATAATCAATAAAAGCCTTATCATAAGTATAAGTTAACATCTCATTCAAAATAAAAGTCAAACTAGAATTTAAAACCATCTCCTCATCATGTTTATATTCATAAAGAACATTACCTTTACTATCTTCGACTTTATTAATAAAATGACCGTAAACCTTATACCCTAAATTAGCAAAAGTAGCATAAGCACTAACCATATCAATTAAACTAATCTCTTCAGTACCTAAAGCAAGTGAAGGAATAGGTTCCAACTTACTACTAATACCTAACCTATTTGCCATATTAATTAAAGTTTCTTCACCCAAAAACAAATGTGTCTTAACTGCATAAATATTATCGGAATAAGCTATCGCAGCACCCATAGTAATTGGTCCATTAGCATAAGTATCATTATAATTTTTAGGACTATAAGTCTTATTACTAGCAAAAGAAAATGTTGTAAGTTCACTAGTAAAAGTAGACGAAGAAGTAAATCCACTTTCCAAAGCAGCATAATATAAAAATGGCTTCATTGTAGAACCTACCTGTCTTTTAGAATTAATTGCTCTATTAAACTGACTAACACTATAATCTCTACCTCCAATTAAAGCCAAAACATCACCGTTATTAGGATCAATCATAATACCCGAAGCTTCAATCTCACCATTAACCAAATTATCATTAAAAGACTTATCCAAAACCTCTTGTGCATCCTTATCCAAAGAAGTATAAATCCTAAGTCCACCAGTTTCAATCAAACTATCAGGTATCTGTAATAACCCCTTTAATTCCTCAATAACAGCATCCCTATAATATAACAAAGACTTAATTTCATCCTTATTATCATTAGTATTAAAAACCAATTCTTGATTATATGCCTCATTCATCTCATCCTCAGTAATAATACCATTATTTTTCATACAAAGTAAAACAACATACTGTCTTTTTTTAGCATTATCCATACTCTTAAATGGAGAATTATAACTTGGAGACTGAGGAATACCCGCCAGAATTGAAGCCTCAGCCAAACTAAGTTCCGAACTAGATTTATCAAAATAATACTTTGAAGCATTCTCAATTCCAAATACACCACCATAATTAATTGTATTTAAATAACCTTCCAATATCTCATCCTTACTATAATGAGTTTCAAGTTCAAAAGCAAGCACAGCCTCATCCAACTTTCTTTTCCAAGTCTTATCAAAACTTAAAAATAAATTTCTAGCATATTGTTGAGTAATCGTCGAAGCACCCTCACTCTTACTTCTAGTAGCTATATTATTAACAATAGCTTTACCAATTCTTAGATAATCAAATCCAATATGTTTATAAAAATATTTATCTTCAGTATATATAGTAGCATTAATTAAATTTTTACTAATTCTATTTAAACTAATCCATTCATCATTATCATCAAATATCAAATTATTATTTCTATCATATAAATAATAAGATTGTGATTTATTTATTTCCATCTTCGGAGTTATTTTACAATAAACATAAAGACCTAAATGAAATAATACAAATAATCCTATTAATACCAAAAAAAATTTAACACATCTCTTAATAAATTTCTTCATTTTCCCCTCCAAAAATCAAAATATTTTATATATTTACATTTCTATATCAAATAAATTCCTTATTTTATCTTAAAAAATTAGACATATTTACATATATTTTTTCCATATTACTATTATTTACAAAAAAATATCAAATATAAGTTTTATTTTTTTAATAATTATGATATAATTTCAAATGAGTCGTTTGGTGGTGATTATAATAAGAAAAAAATTAACTGGATACATAAAAAATATAAACGAAGATACATTAGAAAATATTTCTAGTAATGCAATAATAACAAAAGATAAAATAACATACATAAATAATAATATAAAACACGTAATTCACATAAAAAATAATGAACTAATATTAATTAGAGAAACAAATGAATTTAAAAATATATTGACATTTTCCTTAAAACGAAGTATATTATCAGAGTATATAATTAAAAAAGAAGATCTATGTTTAGAAATAAATATAAAAACATTAGAACTATCAATAACAGATAAAATTATATACATAAAATATTTAATATTAGATAGTAATACTATTTATGAATATAAATTGTTTTTGGAGGAATAATATGTACATAAAAAAAGAATTACAACATATCATAAAAACAAGTTTACTAGAATTAAATATATCAACTGATGAATCTGATATAATATTAACCAAAAAAGATAATTACTATACCACAAATATAGCAATATCAATATCAAGACAATTACATAAAAAGCCTGAGGAAGTCGGGGAAATATTAAAGAGTTCTCTAATACATCCGTTAATAGATAAAATTGATTTAATTTATCCAGGTATACTAAACATAACTATAAATGAAAAATACTTGCTAAATGGCATACCTAAAATAATTGAACAAAATATTAACTATGGTAAAAGTAAAATAGGTAAACAAAGAAAAATAAATATAATGTTATCTCAAATAAATCCATGTGATAAATTAACTACCAATAACTTAAAAAAAATAATATATGGTGATAATTTATCAAGAATATTAAAATACAACGATTATAATGTAGAAACAGAAATCTATGTCCAAGATACTTCTTTGGAAGACTATGGCATAAAAATAAAAAATAATTACCTAGAACTATGTAACTCAAAAATACCAAAAGACAATAATATAGAAAGTATATTATATAATAGTTACAAAGATACATTAATAAATAAAGACATAAAATTCTTTATAGAAAAAGGGACAACTTACAATTTGGACTATATAAAAAAATATTTAGATAAACTAAGAGTAAATTTTAATAATTATATAAGCGAAGAATCACTATATAATAATTCACAAGTAGATAATACACTAGATTTACTAAATAGAAAAGGTTATACCTATTTTGATACAGATTCCTTATGGTTAAAAACAACATTATTTAATGATAAAAAAGATAGAAAACTAATCTATAATGATGGCACATATACTAATTTATTACCTAAAATATCTTATCATCTTGAATTATTTAATAAAAATTATGATGGCTTAATAGATGTTGTAGATAATAATTATGATACATTAGAATTAACTTCATCATTAAGATTATTATCTCAAAATATATCTAAATTAGATATAAAAGTATTAAATAATAATGAAGAAATAAATTATAATGAATTAATGGAAAAATATGGTATAAATGAAATTAGATATTTATTCTCACAAATAGATATAACAGATTATAATAAATATATCAGTGAAATAAATACACCAAATGATAAATTATATGTAATAGAAAAATGCAATAGTAAAATATATCAAATATTTAATAACTATCACAAAAAGATAACTAAAGTGAATAATTTTAGTACAATAAATAATCCCACTGCATATATTATCATGAATAAATTATATGAATTTGTAGATGTAGTAACAGAATCTTGTATAAAACAAAATCCAAGTATCATAAGTAATTATATCTATGAATTAGTAACATTATTTAATAAATATTATAATGAAGAAGAAATAATAAACGAAGATGAAACATATACAATAGAAAGATTAAATTTCATCTTAGCAATAAAAATAGTATTAAATAATTCCTTGGATTTAATAGGAATAATTCCAAGAGAAACTTTTTAGGAGGAAAATAAAATGAAATTAAGTAATATGTCAAAAGAAGAATTAGAATTATTATCTTACACAAAGATAGCAAAAATGTATTTAGAAGAAAATAAAACAACAAAAAATACTGCAGATTTATTCAGAGAAGTATGTAATTTATTAGAATTGCCTGAATCAGTATATCAAGATAAAATTGCAGATTTCTTTGAATCATTAACAACCTCAAAAGATTTTATCTTATTAAATGATGGAAATTGGGATTTAAAAGCTAATCACAAAGTAAAAATAGATATGGATGAAATATATGAAGAAAAAGATGATGAAGTAGATGAATATGAATCTCTTGAAGAAAAAAGCGATGAAGAACCAGAAGAAGAAATAGATGAATATAACAGTACTGATACAGATGATGATGAATTTGATGATGATGAATTAGGAGAATTAACTATAATTGATGATGAAGAACTTGAATAAGGTTCTTTTTTATTAAAAAATAAAAAAGTAAAAAAAGTTGTTGTAATAAAAACAAATAAATGATATAATAATTTTAAGAATAGGAAGGTGGTCTAAATGACTGAAGAACAAATTAAATATCAAAAGAAGAAAAACACTTTAATTTATATTATGATGTTTTTATTAGTAGCATTTGTAGCATTAATATGTTATATAGTAGTGTATTCTAAATTACATCCACCAAAAAAATATATATCACAAGATGATATTGCAGTAGTACAGATGAATTCGTCAAATTATACAGTAAGAAATACTCCAGTATATACTAAAATAGAAGAATCAACTGAATATAAAGTTAAAAAAGGAAGTACAGAATATCAATTAGTTTTAAAAGATAATACTGTTAAATTACAAGAAGATGATGAAACATTAACTGACGTTGTATTAAAATTAAATGATACAGATATAAATGGTAAAATAAAACTAATATATCAAGTCGGTAAAGAAAGTTTAATTTTAACTACTGATGGTGCATTATATCGTCCACTAGATAATGTATTATCTGAAGATAATACAATGAGTGTAGGGCAAATATTAAATAATGTTAATGTAAAATCAATAATCGAAGTAAATTTAACTAAATATCCATATGTATTATCTGAAGATAATAAAATAATATCTACAAATGATGGAAATGAATATAATGGTGTAATAAATGTATTAGATTGTACCGGAGGACAATTGTATATTTATGAAGATTATAGTGTTGGTGTAGAAAATGGTCAAATCTTTGTTAATTCAAATAATACACCAGTAAAATTAAATATGTTATTTAATAACTATGTAATAGATTTATCAGGCAACATTTATGAAATAGATTTTGTTAATAAAACAATGTCTACAAGTAAATTAGGAATCATGCAACAAATTGCCTATAATCGTGGAAGTGATAATAAATATACAGTAACAATTGAAACAAATACAGGTAATTATACTTACACTTCAGATTACTATTACACAAAATAAGAACCAAGTGTTCTTTTTTTTTATATCCATCATATATTTTTATAGGTGAACAAATGAAAAAAATAAAAATAGGTATACCACGAGCATTCTTATATTATAGATATTATATCTTATGGAAAACATTCTTTGAAACATTAAATTGCCATATAATCTTAAGTCCTGAAACTAATAAAGAAATAATAGAAATAGGCACAAAATATTCCATTGATGAATCATGCTTATCTTCAAAAATATATCTTGGACATGTTTATTCATTAATAGATAAAGCAGATTATATCTTAGTACCAAGAATATCAGATTATGGCAAAAATAAAAAAGTATGTGTTAAATTTAATGGATTATATGACATAGTAAAAAATACCTTTGATAAAGTAAATATACTTACATATAATATTGAAAATACTAAATTACATTATGAATTCATTGAATATATCAAAATGGGCTTAAAAATAAATAAAAATATCTTTAAAATAATTTATGCTTACTTTCTAGGAAAAAAGAAACAAAAAAATCAAGAAATAATAAATGACATAACTCAAAAAAGAAAATTAAATAATAACAAAATAAACATTCTTTTAGTATCTCATCCCTACAACATATATGATAAATATATATCTACTCCAATAATATCATACTTAGAAAAAAACAATATAAATATCATATATTCAGATAAATTATTAAAAAAAACTGCAATAGAATATTCAAAAGATTTATCTAATACTTTATATTGGGAATATTCAAAAGAATTAATTGGAAGTATCTCATATTATAAAGAAATATATGATGGAGTAATATTTCTAACAACATTTCCATGTGGAGTAGATTCCTTAGTAAATGAATTAATGATTAGAAAAATAACTAAACCAGTGCTAAATATAATAATAGACTCTAATAACAGTATGGTAGGATTAGAAACAAGACTAGAAAGTTTTATTGATATCTTAAAAGAAAGGAAAAATAATGAATAAAATATCTTTTCCTCATATGGGTAATTACTATATACCTGTATCATATTTAATAAAAAATATAACACATCAAGAAGTAATAATACCTCCTAAAATAACTAAAAGAACAATAGAATTAGGAAGTATTAATTCACCAGATTTCGTATGTTCACCTTTTAAATATAACTTAGGTAATTATATTGAAGCCTTAGAACAAGGCGCAAACATCTTAGTCCAAGCAGGTGGAGGTTGCAGATATGGTTATTATGCTGAATTACAAGAAAAAATATTAAAAGACTTAGGATATAACTTTAAATTTATAAATCTAATTCATAATAATCATATATCTATAAAAAAAGCATATAAATTTGCTAAACAAGTTAATAAAAAGTTAAATATCTTCTCATTTACTTACTATCTAATAAACACAATACTAATCTTGTTAATAATAGATAAATATGAAAAAATAATTAGAGAAAACAAAGGATTCGAAGTAGTAAAAAATTCCTTTAATAACCTACATAACAAATTATTAAATGAATTACAAGAAAAAATATCACTATTTAAACTAATTAAAATAAACATAAAATATAAATATTTATTTAAAAAAATAAAAATAAATAAACCTCCAAATCATTTAAAAATAGGATTAGTCGGAGAATTATTTTCCCTTATGGAACCTTTTAGTAGTGCTAATATCGAAGAAAAATTAATATCACATCATATCGAAGTATTTAGACAAACAACATTAACGTATTTATTACTAACAAAAAAATTTACCTTACATCATCATATTAAAAAAAGTAAAAAATACTTACGCTTTCATCTTGGGGCAGATGGAAGTGAAAGTGTCTATCTATCACATACTCTTAAAAAGAAAGGGTATGATGGTATAGTACACATAAAAAGTTTTGGTTGCACTCCCGAAATAAATGCAATACCTATAATGAATAAAATAAGCGAAGAATTAAGTATTCCTATAATTCATTTTAGTTTTGATTCCGAAGACTCTGATGTTGGAGTAACAACAAGAATCGAAGCTTTCTATGACATGATTAAAGAACGAAAAGAACAAGACAAATAAAAGTCTTGTTTTTAGTATTAAATATAGCATTTATTTAATAAAATAACAAATTAATATAAATAATTAAAAAAATATTTTGTATCTTAAAAAAGTATGATATAATATATATGAATAAGAAGGTGTATAAAGTGGATATATTATTATTACTATTATTAATAGTATTAAGTTTTTCTTTTATAATTTTAATAACATACATAAATGAAAAAAAATCAATTATTTACGCATATCTAATATGTAACATAATTAATTTTATCTTATCATTTAAAATAATTAATATCTATGGATTAAATATGAATGCAAATATAATAACATCATCCTTCTTTATATTAATGACTTATTTAATAATAGAAAAAACCAATATAAAAGATTATAAAAAAATAATCTTCCAAATATTTAGAACAAATATCATAATGAGTTTATTACTATTATTTGGTTCATTATACATAGGAACAGTATCTGATACAAGTATGATAGATTTAAGAAATATCTTCTTAGTAAATTATAAAATATTATTTTCTTATCCATTCATAACACTAATAACACAGTTAATAATATTTATAATATATCATAATATCGAAGATACCATAAAAGATTCAAGATTAAAAATAATCTTAACAAACTTAAATGCGATAATGATTGAAACATTTATATTTAATATATTCGGTTACATATTTTCAGTTAAATATAATGAAATAATAATATTAATAATAACATCATATTTAATAAAAGTATTAATTACATCATCTTTTACTCCATTAGTAACTTATTTACTAACTAAAAAGAAGGTGAATGTATGAACTTAATAGTATTATTTTTAGAAATAATTATTGCAACATTATCACTTATATATATGTATAAAAAATATAAAAATGAAGGTATATATTTATTTATAGTAATATCTGTAATAATATTATCTATAATGTCTACAAAATTAATTGAATTATTTAATTTCAATGTTAACTTAGATTTAGTATTAAATAGCTTATTATTCATATCTACGACAATACTAGTACATAAAAAAGGCCCTGAAGAAGTAAAAAAAATAATAACTATAATACTAATAACATCATTAATGTTATTTACTACATCAATTATAGTAACATTAATAACAAATAGTAAAATAAATAGTGTATCAAATATATCGTTTAATCATATCTTTGATTTTAGAACAAGAAATTATCTAGCATTTATAATATCATTATTTATATCATTATGGATAAATTCAACTATCTATCATCAAATAAGACAGATAAAAAATAAAATATGGATAAGTAATACATTATCTATAATAATATCTTCATTCATTGAATGTATATTATTTGTATTAATTGCATACTTATTCCAAGTACATATATTAACAGTAATCCAGTTAATATTAACTAGATACATAATAAAAGTAGTATTATGTATATCAGGAACAAAATTAATATATTTATTAAATGATATAAATAATCACTAAGGAGGTAAAATATGAGAACTAGTAAACAAGAATTAATAAGTGATGATTTAAAACCATTTATATGTCAAATAATAAAAGAAGCTAGACAAAAATATAATTATTCATTTGAAGATTTATCAAAAGCCCTAGGAGGCACAAAAAACAGACAAACATTACATAAATATGAAACAGGTTCCTTAAATATACCTTATGATGTATTCTTTGAAATATGTAATATATTTAATGTTGATATGAAAGAATTTGATAATATTCCAATGAGTAAAAAGGAAAAAGACTTATTTGATAAAAAAATGATTAAAGAATGTGTAAGAACATTAAGAAAAGATAAAAACTTAACATCACATAAAGAGAAAATAATCAATACATATAAAAATGCATCATATGAACCAATTAATTCTACTAGCGAACTATCTATAAAACTATTAGATGATTCAATGTCACCAGTATATAACAAAGGGGATAAAATATATTTTAACCATCAAGATGATTATAAAAATGGTGATGATATAGTAATAGCAATAAAAAATGGTATTCTGGCAGTAAGAAGATTATATCGTTACCCAAAAGGAATAATATTACAAGCAATAAATCCTAAACACCAAACAATTAATGTTAATATTATATCTAATGAAATGATTTTAGGTAAAGTAGTCGCAGTATATAGAGAAATAAAGTAAACTTAGTTTCTCTTTTTATTATATAAAAAAAGAACCATAATTAGTTCTTTTTATTTTAACTGATTAGTTTAAAGATTCTTTTAATTTGTTTCCAGCTTTAAAACCAGGTACTACTCTAGCAGCAATTTTAACTGTTTCACCAGTTTGAGGATTTCTTCCTTCTCTTGCTTCTCTCTTTTTAGCAGTGAAAGTTCCAAATCCAACTAATGTAACTTTTCCTTCTTCTTTAAGACCTTTAGTTACTCCTTCCACCATAGCATCTAATGCTCTTGTAGCATCTGCCTTTGTTAAATCTGCAGTTTCTGCAATAAATTGTACTAATTCAGCTTTTGTCATTTCTTATTACCTCCATTTTTGTAGTTTATGCAAGTACAAGTACTTATACTATACTTACATATTAAAGATATCATAAGATATAAATAAAATCAAGTATTTTAAAGAATTTTTATCTATTTTTAGTACTATTTTACTATTAGTTTACTTATAATTAACATTTTCAATTATTCTAAGAATATAGAAAAAACAACCATGTGGTTGTTATAAAACAATTGCTATCATAGTATTTGCACCTTTATTAATAACCTTAGTTAAAGTTTGGCCTAATTTATATCTAACAGATTCTGGCATCATAGAAAGTTTTGCTTGAATACCCTCTTGTACAATTACATCTAAACTTCTTCCAAATATTTCACTTTTCCATATATCATTACCTTCATCCTTAGTTAAATAATTAATTAATTCCTTACTTTGAAGTTCACTACCAATGATTGGTTCAAAAGTACTCTCAACATCAACCTTAATCATATGGATTGAAGGAGCCTTTGCTCTTAATTTAACACCATATCTACTACCTTGTTTAATTATTTCTGGTGTTTCTAACTTCATATCTTCTAAAGTTGGTGAAGCAATACCATAACCTGTTTGCTTAACCATTTTAAGTGCTCCTTTAATTTGATCATACTCATGCTTAGCAACATTATATTCTTGGAATATAGCAAGCAAATTAGCCTTAGAACTTACATCTACTCCAATTATTTCATTTAATACTTTATTATATAATTCAGTCGGAGACTCTAAGTTAATAGTAATTTCACCATTACCAGTATCAACATCAGATAAATAAGCTTTAGAAATAAACTCAGAATCACTAAAATGACTTGTAATGTTATCTACATCTCTGATTTTATTTATTTCCGTAACAGATTCTTTTATTTTTTCAATATAATGTTTTTTTAAATAATGATCATGATTTAATATAGCAACCCATTCAGGCATATTAACCTTAACTTGTTCAACAGGAAATTCATATAAAGCCTCTTTTAGTATATTATACATTTCTCTTTCTTGCATAGCCTCGATATTTATAGGCATAACAGGTACGCCATAAGATTCCCTTAATTTTTCTGCTAAACTTTCGGTTTCAGGTAAACTAGGATGAACAGTATTAAGTACAACAATGTAAGGTTTACCAATATCCTTTAATTCTTTAACTACAGTTTCTTCAGCCTCAATATATTCACTTCTTGGAATATCTCCAATTGTCCCATCTGTAGTAACAACAATACCAATTGTAGAATGATCCTTAATTACCTTTTCTGTACCAATTTCAGCAGCCTCAACAAATGGAATAGGATCTGAATACCATGGTGTCATTACATATCTTGGACCATTTTCATCTTCATATCCCTTCGCAGCTTTAATAACATAACCAACACAATCAATCATTCTAATATTAGCGCTAAAATCTTCAACTTGTATTTTTGCAGCAGTCGCAGGAACAAACTTAGGTTCAGTAGTCATAATAGTTTTACCACCCGCTGACTGTGGTAATTCATCTTGCGCCCTTCTTCTTTCGGCCTCATCTTGAATATTAGGTATAACAAGTGACTCCATAAATTTTTTAATAAAAGTACTCTTACCAGTTCTAACTGCACCAACTACTCCTAAATATATATCTCCGCCAGTTCTTGTACCAATATTTTTTATAACATCAATTTTTTCCATATCTAACTCCTCTTTTCTTTTATTCATTAAATCTTATGTCTAATAATACAAAAAAGAACTTAAACTTAATCAAGTTCTATTATTTTTTCTATTTAAACACTCTTTAATAAAATAATTATATAACTTTGTAGTATTATCCATATCCTCTGGATGAAATTGAACTCCAATAACAAAATGCTTATCATCAATATATTCAATTTCTTCAATAACATTATCTTCTGATACTGAACCAATTACAAAAGGTAATTTAACATTATCTAATGCATAATTATGTCTAGAATTAACTTCCATAACTTCACCATATAATTTATATAATAAACTATTTTCTTTATTTTTTATTAAATGATTAGTATTATAATGATTATTTATTTTAACTAAGTCTTCATCCTTACCATTAACAGAATATAGTCCTATTAACTGCATACCCATACATATACCCAATACAGGAATATTATGATTAATTGCATACTCTAATATTTGATTATAATATGGATAAATATCTATACCGCCTTGAAATATTATACCATCTAGTTTTTCTAAAATACTAGTATCTATATAATTATATTTATCATATAACATTATTCCAATATAATTACATTTATTATTTAAATATTTAATATTATTTTTACTAACACATTCATATTTTTTATCATTAATAATTTGTTCAGTAGTTACAATACCAATAGTAACATTATCCATCAATAAATTTATCTAAATTTTTAGGAACCTTATCATTTAATATAGTATCAATTATTTTTTGTTCCTTTTCCTTAGATACCTCTCTACCTGTCATTTTAGAAATATCTCCGATTACTTCCCTTAAAACTTTTTCATCTTTCATATTAGAGCCTTGTAATTTATTTGCTAAGGATAAAATAGTATCCTTATTAACATTAGTTTTCTTTTCAACTTTCTTAAAAAAACTGTCAGATAGTGACATAACTATCCCTCCCTACATTAATATATGTAAGTTGCCTAATTATGTTAATAAAAAATAAACATATTAACTATGCTTATTTCTTAATTTCTTTATATATTATTTTTTCGTTATTAATAATATACGAAGTATATCTACCATCACCAATTTTTAAAATTTTTTCTTCACCTATTAATTCATTTAAAGCTTTTTCGATAGTAGATATGCTAATATCAGGGCATATTTCTGTAATTTGTTTTTTTGAAATTTTTGAAATATTTTTTTCAATTAATAAAAGTATTCGTTCTTTTGCTGTCATTTTTTTATTTGTCATATATTCAATCCTATTAGAAAAATCTTTATAAGCTCTTAGAATTATTCCTAAATAATATTCTGTAAAAAATGAACAATCGTTATTGTTTGTATGCCAGTTAACAGAAGATTTTTGTAGTGCTTCATAGTAACTTTCTTTAGTATTTTCAACAATTTTTTCTATACTTATATATTTTCCAACAATATATCCGCTTTTATATAACAAAAGCAATGTAAGTAATCTACTCATTCTACCATTACCATCAGTAAATGGATGAATACTTAAAAAGTCTAATATAAATATTGGAATTAATATTAAAGGATCAATTTCACCTTTTTGAATTAATTCATTATAATTATTGCACAATTCTACTACCGCAATAGGTGTTTCAAATGCAGATATTGGTTTAAATCTTATTTTCTTATTTCCAAATTCATCTATTTCTTCAATAATATTATCAGTAGTCTTAAATTTTCCACCAATAAATGAGGAACTATATCTATATAATATTTTGTGCAATTGCAAAATAAAACTAGATGTTATAGGAATATTATCATAGTTTTCATGTATTAATTCTAAAATATCACGATAACCTGCAATTTCCTCTTCATTTCTATTTTTTGGTGCAACTTTATCATTAATTAATTCTTTAATTCTAACATCAGTAGTTTTAATTCCTTCAATTTTATTTGAATATTCTGCACTTTGTATTTTTGCGATATTTAATAGATTTGTTAGAGTATCTTTTTTTGTTTCAATATATAAAGTTTGTTTTCCCTTATATTCATGTATTAGTGAAACTGTATTAATAATATTTGGCGTAAATAATTTTTTTGCTTCATTTTCTAAATCAAATTTTTTCATTATTATCTCCTTTCAATTGCATATTATATCACATCAATTGCATATTTTCAATATAAAAATGTGCAATTAAAAATAAAGTTATGCAGTTAATTAAGAAATTAAATGTAAATAAAATAATAAATTTTTAATACTATAAATGTCATCTATCATTTAATATAATGCCAATAATATTAAAAAATAAACATATTAAATGTTTACTTCTTAATTTTTTTATATTATTTTTTCAATTGCATATCATACTACGTCAATTGCATATTTTCAATATAAAAATGTGCAATTCAAAGCAAAAATATGCAGTTAGTTTAGAAAAAATAAACATATTAACTATGCCTATTTCTTAATTCTTTTTTTACTAATTTCTTTGCTTTTTTATTAATATCTTCAAAGTCATAATTATAAATTCTAAGTAATTCATCCCTTAATTTAAGACCTAATAAATAATTATCTTCATGTCTAATCTTTTTATCTAAATCATTTGCAAATTCTAATAATTCTTTATTATTAGATTCATTAATATATATTCTTTCATATAACATAGGAAGAACTTCAATATCTTCTTTTATTGTAACTTTTTTATCTAAATGTCTATACATATATATACCATGAGTAATTTCATGAATATTAATTAAAGTAGTTATGTCATCCATTAAATATGGTAACACTAAATTAATTTTATGTAATTTTCCATTTAGAAAAATATAAAAACAACCAATAAAGTCTTTTTCATCTTCATCTCTATAATCTATCATCATTGTATTATCTTGCAAATAATCAAACATATCTTTTTCATACATATTATGTCTTTTAAAGAAATCTATTACCTTAGAATTATAAATCATTAGTTTTCACCTTTATTTTTAAATTGAATAACAATTGGAGTACCTTCTAAATCAAAATTTTCTCTTAATTTATTTTCTAAATATCTTTCATAAGAGAAGTGTACTAAATTCTTACTATTTACATTAAATGTAAACTTCGGAGGCATAGTACCAGATTGATTTACAAAGTATATTTTAAGTCTTTTACCTTTGTATGACGGTGGAGCATTAAGCATAACAGCATCTCTTATAACATCATTTAGAATACTAGTCTTAATTTCTTTTCTAGAATTTTCATAAACTTTCTTAATCTCAGGCATTAAAGTATGTATTCTTTTTTTAGTTAAAGCAGATAAAAATACAATTGGAACATAAGATAAAAATTGAAATTCATTTCTAACTAATTTAGTAAAACTAGTCATGTCGTTTTTATCCTTTACAGTATCCCATTTATTTACTACAAGTACCATAGGTTTACCTGCTTCAAGAGCATAACTTGCAATATGTTTATCATGTTCAATTATACCTTCTTCAGCATTTATAACAAGTACACACACATTACATCTTTCAATTGCTTTCATACTTCTTAAAACACTATATTTTTCTAATTGTTCATAAACTTTACCACTTTTTCTAATTCCTGCAGTATCTATTGCAACATAATCTTCTTTTTCATATACAAATGGAGTATCTACTGCATCTCTTGTAGTACCTGCAACATTACTAACTATTGCTTTTTCTTCATTTAAAATAGCATTAAGTAAACTACTTTTACCAACATTAGGTCTACCGATAATAGCAAACTTAACAATATCGTTGTTTTCTTCTTCTTCTGGTAATTCTTTAAAATCAGCAGTAATACAATCTAATAATTCTATAATTCCTTTATTATGTTCTGCACTTATTCCAAGCACTTCACCAAATCCTAATTCATAAAAATTATAAATGTTTTCGTCTCTTTTATTATTATCTATTTTATTAACTGCAACAATTACATCTTTACCAGATTTTTTTAACATGTCTCTTATTACAAAATCATTTTGATTTAATTCTTCTTTTCCGTCCACAATAAAAACAATAATATCAGCTTCATCAATTGCAAGTTCTGCTTGAACTTTTATTTCATCATTAAATAAATCTTTACTTACATCAATTCCACCAGTATCAATTAAATGAAATTTATAATTATTATAATTAACATCAGCATATATTCTATCTCTTGTAACACCAGGAGTATCATCAATAATAGAAATTCTTTTTCCTGCTAACTTATTAAATAAAGTGCTTTTACCAACATTAGGTCTTCCTACTAATGCTACTGTAGGTATCTTCATATATATCACCTCTTTTTTTCAAGTGATATTATATCATAAATGTTTAATATTTGCTAGTTTTATTCCATTATTAATAATATTATTTATTTCATTATTGTAAACAATATTAGAATTATCTAATAAACAAGTAAACTTATTCTTATCTATTGTATTAATTATCTCTATATAAAACTTATCTTTATAGTAATAAATATTTTGATTAATTAAATTATTTTCTAATATATAAAAATAATCAACTTCATATAAAAAAGAAATATTTAAATTAAATTTAATTTTAACATCAATAATATCATTAAATAATAAATCTTCTATTTTTTTAATTTCAATTATCATACCATAATTAGTATCTATATATATATCAAATAAAATAATACCAGTTAATTTATTCTTTTTTAATAATTTATCATATATCTTATAAATAAAATCTTTAACCTCACTAGTATCATATATATCAAAATTAATGTATTCATTATATATCTTAAAAATATAAAAATCTTTATCTATTAAATTACATATCATATATACACCTAGAATAATTTATTCTAAAAAAAATATTTAGTCACTAATTAACTAAATATTTTTCTATTTTATCTAATGCTTCACTCTTACCAATTTTAGTAATTGTAGAAAACATAATCATATCTTCTTCATTTATACCAAGTGTACTAAGAATAATCTTTTTATTCTTATCAAATAAACTTTTCTTAACCTTATCCACCTTAGTAGCAATAATAGTAACAGGTATATTATAATGTTTTAAATAATTATACATCAAAACATCATCATCAGTAGGTCTATGTCTAAAATCCACTAACATAAATACCATTTGTAATTCTTCTCTAGATTCTAAGTATTCTTCAATTATCATACCAAATTTTTTCTTTAAACTTTTTTGTACCTTAGCAAATCCATATCCTGGAACATCTACTAAATAAAACTGATTATTTATATCATAAAAGTTTAAAGTTTGAGTTTTACCAGGTCTAGAAGAAGTTCTTGCAAAATTCTTTCTATTTATTAAAGTATTAATAAAACTACTTTTACCAACATTACTTCTTCCTACAAGTAGAAATTCTTTTTTACCATCTGTAGGATATTGACTTCTTCTTACTGCAGATATATATAAACTAACATCATTAATTTTCATAATTTCTTTCACCACAATCATTGTACCATAAAATAAGAAAATAAGCAAATTCACTATTTACTTATTTAGTATGATACTATTTCTTTTTTGTATACCTTTTACCTTCTCTATCAAATTCTACTACATAAGGTACTCCATTTTCTAGGTAAGTTATTTCATTACATACTGCTACCATTAAAGTAGTATCAACATCAACACCTCTAAGTTCATTAGTATCAGTATCTCTTATAATAAGTCCAATAACACCTGCTATCTTATTAGCCCACACACCTTCTTCAAGATAATCAGATTCAAGTCTTCTTTTAGTTTCTATTGAACTAGAATGGTATCCATTATAACCCATAGAAAATCCTTCAAGAAATTCACTATTTTGTCCTTCAATAACATTAATTCCATAATAACTATTTGTATCACTAATAGGAAATCCTATCATAATAGAATTATGTATATGATCATCTAATGTATCTTGTATAATTCCATCATATAATGCTCTATCAGAAACAATCGAAGTATCCATATGAATTGTATCAATATATACCTCTTTATTATTAGGTAACCCTTTAGTATAAATATTCATATGTAATTTTTTATCTGAAGTAATTCTCCATTGTTTTTCACCAGAATAATATTCAATGACAAGTTTAAAATTTTCTCCAGGAACCTCTAACTCTTGAATAACTCCATTATTTAATTCATTATCACTTTCTAAATTAGTATCAAGAACATCATAATCACTCTTATCACTAGATTGTTCTATTCCTATAGAACAACCACCTAATGTAGTTAAAACAATAGAACTTGCTAACATAAGTGAAGCAAGTTTCTTCTTATTAACATTTGTTAACTTAATATTCATTAAAATCACTCCTTAAGTGGTTAATATAGTAGCATATTTACTATCAATTGTCAAATTTACCAAAAAAGGGATAGTGTAAAAAAGTTTCGGATAAGTAAAAAAAAGAAAGAACTCCGCTATATTTAGTGTTGGTACAATAGCAAATAAGTTCTTTCATATATATAGTATAACACAAAAATTGTTAAATATAACAAAAAATTATCTATTTATAAAATAAATATATTTAAAAATAATCAAATATATTGCAAAAAATGTCTAATTTAGTAAAAAATATGAAAATTATTGCAAACTTTTTCATTACATTATATTGAAAAAATAGAACTTTTAAAATATAATATACTATATACAATTATTAGGGAGGTATAAATTATGTCTAGTGATTTTGATTTTATATGGGGTAACAGAGAACTTTTGAGTACCAATAAAGGTTATGAGCCACTAATAAAAATTACAAAAAATAATAAGCAAAAACATCCTACAACCTATGCTAAAACAAATGGTTTTTCTGTAAGAACAAATAGAGATAAATATCAAAGCGTTGGAAAATTATATACTGGTAATGATGAAAAATTACCAATTTCATTAGAGGAAAAAGTCCAAAAAACATTTGAAATGTTTGGAATTTGTATTAAGTCAAATGGCTTACTCGATATAGCTAAATTGGCACATCAATTCAATTTTGAAATAGTAGAACATAATGGATTACCAAAATTATTGAATGGAATGGTTACTAGTGATACTAATAGTAATCAAATGACTATTAATAATAATTTAAGTAAAGAATCTAAAAGATATTCTATAGCATATTTATTATCAGCTTATTTATTATATTATAAAAAGCAAGAGTTCTTTAGTTTTAAACACTTTGAACCAGAAGAGGATTTAGAAGTGTCTTATATGGCTAGATTACTATTAATTCCTGAATCATTATTAAAAGTAATATATCATAATTGTGATGAAAATATTCAATTGTTAGCAAATACATTTGAAGTTCCTTATAATGTGATGGAACAAAGGATTAAAGAAACTAAAAAATTAAAAGGCTCTATTTTGATAAAAAGAAACAATTAACTCCTTGACAAATCTAAAAAACAATTATATAATTTACTCAATTAGTGAGGAGATATAGTATTTATATACAAGCTATCTCAGGTAAAAACCTACACGAGTTTAATAAGCACGGAGTCACTATTCTTACATAGAATTAGTGTTCTCTCGTGCTTTTTTCTATGCAAGTAAAAAATAATAGGAAAGGAGTGAAAAAAATGACTATTATTGAAGTATCTAAATTATCTAAAAAGTTTAAAATCAAAGTTAAAGAAAAAGGACTAAAAGGAAGTTTAAAGTCTATGTTTAAACCTAAATACAAAGTAATTAAAGCAGTCAAGAATATTAATTTCAAAATAGATAAAGGCGAAATAATTGCATTTATTGGTCCAAATGGTGCAGGAAAATCTACAACAATAAAAATGTTAACAGGAATATTGTATCCTGATTCAGGTAATATTAAAGTCTTAGGACTTGATCCAACAAAAGAAAGAAAACGCTTAGCTTATGAAATAGGAACAGTATTTGGACAAAAAGAACAATTATGGACTCATTTAACACCATATGATAATTTTAAATTCTTTGGAGCAATATATGACATACCAGAAAGTAGAGTTGAAAAGAAAATTGAAGAACTAACATCTTTATTTGAGTTGAAAGACATCATAAATACCCCAGTTCGTAACTTAAGTTTAGGGCAAAGAATTAGATGTGAAATAGTAGCATCATTAATTCATGAACCAAAAGTATTATTTTTAGATGAACCTACCATAGGATTAGACCCAGTAGTTAAAGAAAATATAAGAACATTAATTAAAAGAATGAATAAAGAATATAAAACAACAATCTTTTTAACAAGTCATGATGTCGGAGATATAGAAAAACTATGTAAAAGAGTAATAATTATAAATAATGGTGAAGTAGTAATGGATGATACAATGGATAATTTAAAATATCATTACTTAAACAAAAAAATAGTGGAAGTAAAAATGAGAGAAAAAGTAAATCTAGAAGATGAAGACGGAATAAAAATATTAAAAGATAAAGGCTATAATTTAAAAATAGAAGTAGACACTATTAAGAAAAATGTTATTGATGCAGTAAATTTACTTAATCCAGATAATATTGTAGATATAAATATTTCTAATATCCCACTTGAAGAAATAATAAGTGATATTTATAAAAAAGGATAAAATATGAAGAAATATATATTTATATTAAAAACAGAAATTATAAGTAATTTACAATATACATTAAATAACATAATAGGATTTATTGGATGTTTTATAATAATATTTACATTCTTTAATCTATGGATGTACATATATGATGATCCTAGTAATATAATAAATGGTTATACTATGAATCAAATGATTTGGTACATGGTAATAACTGAAGCAATATATATGAGTGTAAAAGGTAGACATATATGTAAAAAAATAAAACAAGATATAAGAAGTGGTAATATAGCATATAACTTAAATAAACCATATAATTATATATTATACAATCTATCTAGTAGTCTAGGAGATGTATCTACAAAACTACCAATATATTTAATATTAGGTTTATTAACAGGATTATTATTTTTAAAAACTCTACCTAATCTTAATATAATATCTATCTTAATAGTATTAATTTCAATGTTATTAGCAATAATAATAAACATACTATTATGTATCTTTATAGGATTATTTTCTTTATTTATCGAAGACTCAATGCCCTTTTATTGGATATACAGTAAACTAATATTAATATTAGGTACATTGTTTCCTATTGAATATTTTCCACTTAAAATACAAAAAATAATTGAATTAAGTCCAATATATGTTGTATCTTATGGTCCTGCAAAACTATTTGTAGATTTTTCATATAATAAATCATTAAATATTATTATTATGCAATTAATATATGTAATTATTTCATACTTACTTTGCTTGTTAATTTACAAGAAGGGAGTGAAAAAATTAAATGTTAATGGAGGTTAAAAAAGAATTAAAAGTATTTATTTTATCATTCAAATATGCAGTAATGAGAGAAATGTTAAATAAAACAACATTTATAACAAATATATTATTTATGATATTAAATAATGCTAGTTTTATAGTACAATGGATAATATTATATTCATTAAAAAGTAATATTGGAGGATATTCCCTAAAAGAAGTTTTATTATTATGGGCCTTAGCAGCATCTACTTATGGAGTAGCACATCTATTCTTTGAAAATGCTTTTAACTTATCAGATATAATAAATAATGGAAAATTAGATTCATACATAGTACAACCTAAAAATATATTGTTATCATCAATTACAAGTGAAATAAAAATTTCTGCCATTGGAGATATATTATATGGTTATATTATACTATTTGTATATGGTATAACAATTAAGAATTTTCTATTATTTACATTATTTACTATAACCGGAGGATTATTATTTGTAAGTATAATTATTATAATAAATAGTTTAAGTTTTTGGATAAATAATGCTGACTTAATCGCAGATACCGAAGAAAGACTATTAGTACAATTTGCTACATATCCAGATGGTATATTCAAAGGAATAACAAAAATATTATTATATAGTATCATACCAGTAGGTATAATAAACTATATACCAATAAAATTAATAATTAATTTTGATTATAAATTATTATTATTAATATTGTTAATAACTGTATTTTTAGTAGTATTAGCAAATATTATATTTAATAATGGATTAAAAAGATATTCATCAAGTAATTTAATGAGTGCAAGAATATAGATAATTTAGTAAACTATTAAAATAATATTTAATAGTTATAGAGAGTGAAAACTCTCTTTTTTAATAAATTTATAAATAAAAATATCAACAGTTTCTGTGGAAAAATAAAATTAATAACATACATATCAACAATACCTGTGGATACAAAAAATAGACATATCGATTTATGTCTATTTTAATTTATCTATCTTCTCTATCTCTAAATCTAAGTACTAATCTTAGTAATTGAAATAAAGACTCTAACACACTAGCAACATAAGTAAATGCTGCGGCAGATAACATACTTTTAACTCCGTCTTGTTCACTTTTACTAGCAAGTTTTAATTCATCTATTTTTTTCTTAGCTCTCTTTGAAGCATCAAACTCTACTGGTAATGTAACTAATTGGAATAATAAAGTAGCAAGTATCATAACAATACCACATACTAAAATATCAAATATACCTGCGATAAGTCCAATAATTGTAGCAATATATCCAAACTTATTAACAAAATTTACCATAGGTACTAAACTTGCTCTTATCTTCATAAAAGTATAGTTTTCCTTATCTTGAATAGCATGTCCACATTCATGAGCGGCAACAGCCAAAGAAGCTACTGAACTATCATGAAATACCTTAGTAGATAGTCTAACTACTTTATTTCTTGGATCATAATGGTCAGTAAGTTCTCCAGGTACTTCCACAACATGAATGCCTTTTAAGTCTGCAGAATCAAGTATTTTTCTAGCAATCTCACATCCAGATAAATCTCCACGAGTATCTTCTTTAGAATACTTACTATAGGCACTTTTTACCTTTATTTGTGCAATTAAAGTTATAAGAAATCCAATTAGTAGTAAGAACATATCTACTGTACCACCATAACCATAATATAAACTATTCATAATTTCTCTAATCTCCTTATAATCTCCCTATTATATTTAATTAAATCAAATTACTTTGTTAAATTATTTAATACTTTATCTTTACCTAATAAATATAAAGTCTTATCAAGTTCAGGACCATGCATAATACCAGTGGACTTAATCCTAATAGGCATATATAACATCTTACCCTTAACATTAGCCTTTTCCTTAGTATTGTTAATAGCAGTACTAATATTATCTATTGTCCAATCTATATCCTTAACCTCATCATAAAATACTTTAATAGTATTACTAACATCATTACTATCCATAAATTCCTTAGCGTCTTCGCTTATACTATATTCATTAAAGAACAAACTAACTAATTCAACAATTTCCTTACCATATTTTAATTCACCTTGATATAAACTTACTAAGTCTTTAACCCATTCTAAAGATTTATCACTTAAATCATAAGCTTCATTCAAATGTTTATAAGTTAATTCATATAATTCATCTATACTTAAATTCTTAATATAATGACTATTAATCCATCTTAATTTTTTAACATCATATTGACTAGAAGATTTACTAATTCTCTCAGGATTAAATTCCTTAATTAATTCATCCATAGTAAATATTTCTTGATTAGATTCAGGACTCCATCCCAAAAATGCTAAATAATTAACTATTGCACTAGGTAGATAACCATCATTATATAAATCCATAAATGATGCATCTCCATTTCTTTTAGATAACTTATTACCATCTTCGCCAAGTACCATAGCAACATGAATATAAGTAGGCTTTTCCCAACCAAAAGCTTCATATAATAAATTGTATTTAGCAGTTTGATCTAAATATTCTTTACCCCTTACAACATGCGTAATTTCCATTAAATGATCATCAATAACATTAGCAAAATTATAAGTAGGATAACCATCACTCTTTAATAAAATTTGATCTTCAAGTAAAGAATTATCTATTTTAATCTTACCATATAACAAATCATTAACTTCAGTTATACCATATCTAGGCATCTTTTGTCTAATAACATAAGGAATACCACTATTTAGTTTTTCTTCAATTTCACTTTTTAATAATCTACTACACTTACCATCATAAGAATAAGGTCTACCTTGCTTCTCACAAAGTTCTCTATCTTTTTGTAATTCTTCTTCAGTACAAAAACAATAATATGCCTTACCTTTTTCAATTAATTCAAGTGCATATTTCTTATAAATATCTTTTCTTTTACTTTGGATATATGGACCATAATTACCAGGATTATTAGGACCCTCATCAATCTTAAAATTACATAACTTTAAAGTATCATATATAAAATCAATTGCACCAGGAACCTCACGAGTTTGGTCGGTATCCTCAATTCTTAGTATAAAATCTCCATCATATTTTCTTGCTAATAAATATTCAAAAATAGCAGTTCTTAAATTACCTATATGCATAAATCCCGTAGGACTTGGAGCATATCTAGTTCTAACTTTCATTTTATCACGCCCTTGCATAAAATTATACCACAAATATCATATTTTTTCTATATAATTATAAAATTTGTTTCTTTTTATGCCTTTCCATAACATACGTTATTCCAAGGTTTTTTAATACCTTATTCTAAGTTATTAAAAAAATAGTTTTGAGCTTGTAATCTCAAAACTAATATATTATTATTATTTAAATTAATCTTTTTTCTTATCTTCATTAGTTAAACTACTTATATAATCCTTTAACATTCTACTATACATTAATTGAGTAATACAAAGAGATAAGAAACTAATTAAAAAACAGATAGATAAAATAGTAATTGTAGAGTTATCAAAACTAATGTTTGAAGGATTATTAATCATTTGATAAATTAATAAAATTATAAATACAAACCCTAATACAATTGGAGTAGTAGCAAATATTTTAGCAAGCTTTCCAAATACAGTTTTATTAAATTTAGTAGAATACTTTGTTAAATCTTTATCTTTCATCTTATATATATTCATTTTATACATTCCTCCTTACTATAATTATAACAATAAAGTTAAATTTTAGCAATATAAATAAGAATAAAAAAATATACAAAATACTAAATGTATGATAAAATAGTATTAAATAAGAGGTGTTAAAATGAAGCAAGAATTAGGAAAAGTAATCGAAGTATTTATACCACAAGAATATAAAGATAATAAATTAATTGATGTTATGGATACAAAGAATATAGGATTTAAAGTAATGACAGATAATGGAATAAAAGAAATAATTCAAGAGCAAAATGAATTTAATTCTAATATTATGAAGAATGATACAGTTTTAATAACAGAACAGACTATATCAAATAAGAAATTTATAGATATAGAATTATGTGAGGAATAAAATGAGTAATTATAATTTATTAGGATTATACAATCATAACATAGAAAGTTATGAGAAAATAGTTAAAGCTTTTGAAAAAGAAAATATCGTAGGAATAGTACACGCAACAGGTACAGGTAAATCCTATAATGCTTTGCAATTAGCATTAGATAATAAAGATAAAAAAATAA
>CAJMAC010000007.1 GCA_905211265.1 uncultured Eubacteriales bacterium | reverse complement strand
GTAATTTTGAGAACTGAATATCAACGGGTGCTAAATCTTTTAGATTACCTGATAGAGAGTTTTTTATAGATAATGCTGATGAAAAGATACATATAGTAAAGAATAGCATTAGGCATATTATTGTCATGGAAAATACTGTGGTATTTATTTTGCTACTTATTTGGCGGATGGTAAAACTATTTAGTCCTTTGTAGTAGTATTTTTTTAGATGCATTACTATTTTTAGGATTAATCCTGATAATGACCAGAATATAAGGAATGTTGATAGGCATCCTAGGGCTATTGGTATTAAGATTCCTTCTATGGTAGTCATTAATGGGGACTTGGTAAAGCCTTCTGTTACTAGGTAATATGCATAAGATAATGCTACTGATGATATTATGAATACTATTATACAAAGAATAGGATTCTTAAGTTTTACTTTTTCTGATTTTTTATTGCCATGTAGTAAGTCTATTAATTTACATTTATTTATGATTATGGTATTAAATATCATTACTACTAGATACATGATACTAAAATATAATAATGTTTTTAGTGCTGAAGATGATGAAAAAGTAAATTTAAAGTTTGTTAAGTCTGCTTCAAACATATTGGCTACTAAGACACTCATTAATTGAGATAATATTATTCCTAAGGCTAGTCCTACTCCTAGGGAGATTATTCCTATTATTAGGGTTTCAAAGAAAAGTATTAGAGATATTTTTCTTTTGGGCATTCCTAGGGTTAGATAGATTCCAAATTCTTTGTTTCTTCTTTTTATTAGGAAACGACTGGCGTATATTATTAGAAATCCTAAAACAAATGATACAAAGACACTTACTCCTCCTAGTATGGTTGTCATTAATTTTATTACTTCGTACTGGGTGCTTGTTACATTTAACATTACTGTTTGGCTATCTATGGCGTTAAAGACATAGAATATTGCTACTCCTAATACTAAGGTAAAGAAATAGATGGCGTAGTCTTTTATACTTTTGGTTATGTTTTTTATAGATAATTTAAAGAGCATCATTTATGTCTCCTCCTAGTAAGGTTACGACATCTATTATTTTATCGAAGAATTCTTTTCTGGTATCTGTTCCTTTTCTTATTTCGTTATAGATTTTACCATCTTTTATAAAGATTATTCTTGAAGCATAACTTGCAGCATAGGCATCATGTGTTACCATTAGGATTGTGGCTTTTAGGTTGTTATTTAGATATGTTAATTTTTCTAATAACATTTTTGAAGACTTGGAATCTAGGGCACCGGTTGGTTCGTCTGCTAAGACTAGGCATGGATTAGTTATTATGGCACGAGCAGCTGCTACTCTTTGTTTTTGTCCTCCACTCATTTGATATGGATATTTTTTTAATACTGATTCAATGTCTAGTTCTTTAGCCACTTTATTTATTCTTTTGTCTATTTCTTTATAGTTGATATTTTGAATTGATAAGGCTAAGGCGATATTTTCATATGCTGTTAGAGTATCTAATAAGTTAAAGTCTTGAAAGATAAAACCTAAGTCTTCCCTTCTAAATTTATTTAGACTATTTCCTTTTAGTTTTGTTATGTCAGTTTTACCTACGAAGATATGTCCTGCGGTTACTCTATCAACTGTAGATATGCAATTTAGTAAGGTTGTTTTACCTGAACCGGATGACCCCATTATTGCGACAAATTCTCCTTGTTTTACTTCGAATGAAATATTGTCTATGGCTTTTGTTAGACTTGATTTACTTCCATAGTATTTTTCAATATTCTCTATTGTTAGAATGTTTTCTTTGCTTGCTTCTTTGATGTTTTCATTAGTGTTTTCTTTAATGTGTTCTATATTATTTTTCATATTTTTTCTTCCTTTCATGAATTAATAATATCAAATAGTTGGGTATTTGTCGTAAGTTTAATATTACAGTATATTACTTTTTTGTAAGGTTAGTCTTCTGGGTGATAGAGTTTATTTTTGCCTAATGTTATTTTAAGGATAGTGTATTCTTTTTCTTTTGATTCTATTTCTATTTTATGTCCTAGTTTGGTACATAGTTTTTTTGCAATGTATAGGCCCATTCCAGTTGATTTAGTTTTATTTCTTCCATTGGTACCTGTGAATGATTTTTTAAAGACATTAGGTATATCACTTTCAGGTATTCCTATGCCATTATCTTTAACCAATAGTGTTACTTGGTTATTGTCTTCATGGGCTTTTATTTGGATATAAGAGTTTGGAATATCTTTTTTGTATTTGATACTGTTATTGATAATTTGATTTAAAATGAATTCTAACCATTTGGTATCGGTATAGACTTCTGTATTTTTTATATCTACGATTAAGTCTATTTTATTTTCTAATAGGTCATCTTTGTTTTTTAATGCTACTTGTGATATTACTTTTTCTAATTTTACTTTTTTAAAGATAAAGTCTTCGCTAGTGTAATTACTTCTTACATAGTAAAGGATTTGGTCTATATAGTTATCTAGTCTTCTTATTTCTTCAAAGTATTCTTGTGGTATTTTATCTTTATGATTATGAGTCATAAGAATTAGGCTTGATATGGGTATTTTTACTTCGTGTATCCACATTTCTATATAGTCTTTAAAGTCTTTGGTACTGGTAATGTAAGTGGTTACATTTTCTATCATTGATTTATTTATGTCATATAGGGTGTTATATATTAGTTCTTCTTCGTAGGTATTTGGTTTTGGTAATGTTTCTAGGACTAAGTATTTTTTATCTAGATTCTTGGTGTTGGTTATTAATGTGTTATAAAAATTTCTTTTTTGAAAGTATGTTATTAGTAGTGATATTATTAATGTTATTATAAGGAGGAATGATGTTACTATTATTAATTCTTTTGGTACTTTAAATGTTAAATCTAATAGTATTATTAAGGTTATTGATATGATAGAAATGATAATTATATTTATTTTACTTTTTATGTAACTTGTTAATTTCATAGTAATATGTAACCTTGTCCTTTTCTTGTTTCTATGGCATTTGGGTAGCCAAAGCCTTCTAATTTACTTCTTAGTCTACTGATATTTACAGTTAGAGCATTATCATTTATGTATTCTTCATTATTCCATAAAATAGTCATTAGTTCATCTCTTGATACTATTCTATTTTGATTATTTAGTAAGTGTTGGAATATTAGCATTTCATTTTTAGTAAGTTCTAATTCTTTATTATTACCAAATAAGGTACCACGAGATAGTGAGACTTCTAAATCTTTATATTTTAATACTTCACTGGTACTATCTAATCTTTTAAATATATTTTGAATTCTAAGTAATAAAATTGTAGGATTATATGGTTTGGTTATATAGTCATCTGCACCATATGAGATAGATAGTATTTCATCTGTTTCAGTATTTCTTGAGGTTACCATTATTACTGGTATATTAGAGCATTTTCTTAGCTCTTTAAGTAGTTGTTCTCCATTTTGATATGGAATATTTATATCTAATAAGATTAAATCTATATTACTTTTTAACACTTCTTCTTTGGCATTAGCAAAGTCTTTTAGTATTACTACATTATATCCTGCATTTACTAGTAATTCATATAATTCTTTAGATATAATAGTATCATCTTCGATTATCATTATTTTTTTCATATATTTAGTCCTTCTTTCTGTAATTATATTATATCATTATTTTAGTGGGTTTTATATTACAAGTTTGTAAGGTATCAAAAAAAAGACTTAGTACATCGTTTGTGATGTTGAGTAAGTCTTTTGCTAATGAATAGTTACTCTCTTCATTGGTAATTTATATTTATATAAATATTTAGCATTTTATTTTTAACAAAGTACTTTTCGTTTTATAAATGTATTGATTAGCTAAAAATTGTTGACATAATTAGACTTTAAGAGATACCAAATTTTTTCATTATAATTATATTATAATTTGTTATCTCTAACACTTTACATACGATTTTTCGTACCTAAAATCTTGAATTTTATCAGCAAATACGTGATTAATACAATACTTTCTGAGAGAAGATATTACATTGAAAGCTAGAGAAATACTTAATATACTTTCATCTACTGCAGATAGAATAAAAAAACTATAGAGGCAGACTTTAGGAAAAAGAATTCAGATAAACACTTACCATCTCATTGTGTTTCTAATAAAATGGTTATTCAATACTTTAATATAGATATCGAATTTCTAAGGCCAATTGTATGCATCAATAAGGAGACTAATGATGAATTACATAAATAGTTATCTTCTACTTAGTAAATATAGATTTATTACTACAATTAATGATAATGTATCTTTTTTTAGTTATTATTATGAATGATTCAAAAATTAATTAAACTATTCCTATTATAGTAAATTCACGATGTGCTAATAATTTACTAAGCAAAGGCTAAGATGGTTGCTTGATAACTATTTAAATTAAGTTGGATACTGATAAGCATAATTTAATTTTAAAGCTGCGAAAATTTTATTTTTATGTTATAAAGAAAGAACTGATTCAACTTTTATTTTATTGTTCATCATCTTTAGTATAATTAATCAAATCGTTTATTATTTTAATTGTATCATCATTTGAAATTTTACTATGTTTTTCATAAATATTATACTTGCATCTTTTACATTTTAATGGAATTCTTTTTTCAGAGTATGATAAATTATTATTGTTAAATTCTTTTGTTACATTACCGTTTGAATCTAATTCTAGGTGTAAACTTGCTTTTTCATTCCATCCATAGTTTTTATATAACTTTTCTGTATAACACCAATAAATTACATTATTATGTTTTTTTAATTCTTCTAATATATCTGTTCTAATATAAATAGCACCTGACACTGGATATTTATAAAAATTCTTAATATTGTTATCACAAAGTATAATTTGATTACCATCATTATCATCCCATGAAGATGTTTTAAAATTATATTTTAAATTTAGATACTTAACTAAGTTTGGTGGTGGAAACGCCATGTTAGTTTCTTTTATATCTAAAGAATTTGATTCAAAATTTGGGATATCCATGTTTTTACTATATTTTTCAGATGAATAGTCACTTACATTACCATAATACTTTTTATTTTCAATTGTTAAATAGTTTGAATCTTCATCACCTACTAATTTTTTTTGAGAATTAAAAGCCATATAGCATGAATAATAAACATTTATAAAATTAGCTACGAACAAATGGATATTTCCTCCTATTAGACTCCAACTATTATTGTCGTATACTATCGGCTTCGTCATTTTACAGCAGTTATCTATTGAAACCTTTTTATTTTTAAACCATCTATAATTATTATTTTTATATAATTCAACTGTTTCACATACTTTATTATTCAACTTATCAATCAATTCATTATATGGACTGACAGGAGAAGTTAAATAGATTTTTTCTTCATCATACATAATATAAGAATAATTTTTATATCCAAAGTTTTGGTCATCGTTATATACACTAAACTCATTTGTGTAATAATTAGTCATTAACGATCCTAATAAAATATCCTGACTTAATAGCAAGATTTTCTTTAGTAGTGAATCTTCGAATTTATTTAAATGAATATCAAATTTTTCTTTTTCATAGCAGTTGTATCCATATATATCACATATCTTTTTGAATATTTCTTGAAACAATATAAACATTCTTTCAGGAGCGATATTAACAATATTGATTGTTTCCACATAATCTTTAAACATATTATTTCCCATAGAATATTTACAAAAACCATTATTCTTTATACAGCTAAATTGTTTGCACAATTTATTGTTATATTCATATATTTCTTTGCTATTATTTAAAATAAAATTATTATACAATGATAAAGTATTTCCAGCAGTATATCGTTCAAATTTAAGTAAATTTTTTTCATATATATCTGCAATAAAGATAACTTGTTTTAAATCCAATTTTAAATCTATACTTACATCTTTAGAAATAGCAGTGTTTAAATTTTTCTTGTTTAGTAACTGATATTCATTTTCTTTGTTCAAATAAACAGATGTTCTATATACTATTTCAGCATCGATTTCTTCTGGATTGTAATATACACTTTTTATAAAATTTGTTATTTTTCTCGTTTTAGAAAGTTTGGTTAAAACGTGTATTATCCCTTTTTTGATGTATAGTTCATTAATATTATTATAAAACTCAATTAAATAACTGGCAAATTTATTGTTTTTGCAGGAAATATCATACACAACTTTTATTGCTAATTTTCTTATTCTCTCAACCGGTACAGACATTAACCAAAAAGCATAATAAAAATACTCTTCTAACATATCAATCTCTTTTTCTAGAAATGGCAAAGCATATTCAATATTTTTTAAATGCATTAAATATCTAGATTCCCTATATTTTACCAATAAATTTTTTTGGATATTCTCATTATCAAATATTTTTTGATTCAAGTAATTTTTGCAATTAAAAGGTTTGTTAGAATATCCACCTAATAACAAGAAAAGATTTTGTACATTTTCATACTTAATAAATTCTTGTATACACTTTATTTGTCTATTATTGAATGAAATTTTTTTAAATATTTCTATATCTAGTTCTTTGCCTATATCTGATTTAAATATAATGCGAAGAGCCATATTAATATCTTTGTCTTTATACTTATCTAATAGAACTAGTGCAAATGCTTCATGCATTGAATACATTTTGTTTAATTTTTCGTTAATAATATTAACAATATCATTTTCTTCTTTATCATTTATAAAATCAAATAATGATCTAGCTATAATATAATCTGACAATCCCTGTATAGTAAATAAAAAGTGCACTGTATTACCATTCTCATATGAACCTATGAAATCATTTTGAATCATTTTTTCGACAAAATGGTCAAATTTATTTCCTGCGATAGTTTTTAATTCATCTTCAGTTATTGAAATCTTACTATTATCAAACATATATGAGCCAATTTCTTTCACGAGTTTCCAATTTTCTAATCCACATATTCCCTTAATATAACTTTCCATTATAAAAGTCATTTGTGCTATACTTGGAAGTTTCTCTCCCTTAATTTTTGAATTAAATAGAATCTTATTTAACATTGTTAAATATAAAGGATTATTTGATTCAATTACATCAATTAATCTAACAACTTCAACTCCATACGTTTCAATCAACTTTAATATACTTGATTCAAAATTTACTCCTTTAAAGTCGTATTCATTTATTAAGAGTCTGTTTAAATGTTCAACTATACTATTCTTTAATGAAGAAGTTCTATAAGTAATAATAATATTTATATTTTTCTTCTTTTGAATATGTTCAAGAGAATTTAATATTTTTTGCTGTTCACTTTCATTAAACTCATTTAGTGCATCAATAACAAAGTAGAAATCCTTTTTCTTATTTTTTACTTCATCATATATAGTTTCGACTATGGAATCATTATACTTTCCATAAACGCATAGATGATCTATATTGTTTTCGCTAAGAGTTTCTTCTAATTTATATATAAAATAGCTTTTACCTATTCCACCACAACCTTTTATAATTAACCTGTTTGATTTAGAAATGATTTCTTTATACATATTAATATTGTACCTATATTGATAGCTTAACGATGGATATTTAATTAACATTTCATTAAACAGATCTTCTAATTTATCTAAGAAGTCTGTCTTATCTAACTTTCTATCAAATAATAATCTAAAAAGCTTATTAATTTCATCTAAATAATACTTATCATCAATAAAATCCTGTGGATCAGAGGAATATGGATAAATATCGTCAATTTTTCTTATAATTTGATCAATCAAATGGTTATCTTCCCATTCAAAATTTAGATAATTATTTATACCATCTGTCATATACTTTCTATTTTTATCATTTAATCTTTTATACTCCATTTCTAATCATTCCTTTCTACTTCGCTACATTCGTTTAAGGCACAAACAGTAGTGAAAATATATACTTTTCCTTTGTTATAATAGTAAATTGTTATCTGGTATACTACAGAGCACGGGATATGAGTTGTGTTAAGACTAGTTTCTTAAACTCATATATTTATATGTGTCGATTATCTCTGGAGTACAAATGAGTGTGTCATTAGATTTCATATCTATATTTAAGATTACGGAACCTTATCTTTGATAAACAATTTCCAGTTTTAAAATAGAGATTTTCAGTCAATGCCTGCTAACAATTACTATTTTTAACGAGTGTGCATACAATGTACTACTGATTTTAGTACCTTTATTGACGGTTTTTTTGTAGGATAATTTTACATTTTTATTTTAAACCTTATTCCTTTTGCGTTATTAATCGTAAGTTCAATTCTTACTTATGTATCAATTAGTCTTTTAACTATTTCTGTATAATTTCTTTCCATTATTTGTTTATCTAATTCTTTTGAAATCACATTTATGGTTTTAGTAATTTTAACATTAGAGTTTTGAAGTTCTTTAAATTCTCGAATCATTTGTTCGCGTTTTTCATTTAAATATTTTTGATTTTTTTCTCCATAAAAGTATAATTCTATTCTTTTGTGTTCCCCGATAGAGTTGGCAGTAAAATATATTACATTTATTAAATCAACATAACTTGAAATAATCATAATATTATCACACATATTATTATCTATTTTTAATTTTTTGTTAATAAATTCCAAATAAATATTCTCAATAATTAATTCTACATATTTAATCTCATTATTAATATACTTTTTTATTTTTTTATTGCCAACTAAATAACTCGTTGCTTCTTTTACATTCGTAACATGTGTAATTTTAGACATATAACTGTATAATTCTTTTATATCTTCGGATGTATAACTAAATAAAAGCTCATCACAATGTTCCGCAACTATTTTATAAAAATAGTTAGCTTTAGTCATTACATCAATATCAATATTTTCTATAGTTGTCGCCATTATATACATTATTTCTTCAAAAACATTTCTTAATAAACACACAGCCATAAGAGTTTTTTCTTTACTTAATAAATTAATAATTTCCTCAAGTTCTTCTGATATTTCTTTAAACATATATTTAGACTTTTTATAATCAGATATTTCTTTGAATTTAGTTTTTTCAATCATATCTATGTAAATTGCATTGCCTATATCTAATATTCTCAAAGTTTTATCAAAAGAAAAATTCTTGTTTTTATGTTCGAGATCGTAAATATAACCTCTTATCTTTGACTTTTTCATTACTACCTCCTACTAAAAAAGAATATATTTCATCTTAAAAATGAAATATACTCTATTCTTTATGTATTATATCATAAATTTTATAGACTTCTTAAAAATTTTTATTAGATAAACTAAAGAATTTATCAAAAAACTCTAATAATTTATCTATTACTTTATTTTTCTTTTCTTGTCTATCGTTTGTTGGAGTAAACATATTCATTGGCGGAAGTATTGTTGATACCTCTGTTCCATTAGTTTCCACTCTTCCCTGTTCAAATGATCTTTGAATAAAGTTATAAGTTTCTTCTTTATTAAGATTTTCTTCGGCAATTATTTTATCTAATTCTTCTTTCTTTTTACTATTCATAAATGATTCAAAGTCTGTATATACATTTGAATTCTGATCTAATGAATCAATAAATGCCATGATTAAGTCCTTTTTATTTCTCAAATCTGGACTTGCCATAATAGCTTTTTGGATGTTTACTAATATTTCTTTATCTTCCATATTTGAATCATGATATTTCTTGACTAATCCGAGAATATAATCTATATTTACTTCAATTGATTTAATTAATTCCATTTCGAATACTACATCACCTGTAACATCCGTTTTTTCTTGTTTTGCTTTGTTTCTAAACTCATTATATAATTCAATATATACACTATGATAATCTTGCTTATCTCTTTCATTTATTAATTCTTGATTTTTAAACTCATCAAATGAAGATAGAATATTAGTTACTCTTAATATAGCACTATATAATTTAATAAATTCTTTCTGCTCTGTTTCACTTTGCATTAATTCTCCTGGGGTAAATTTTGAAGTTAATTTTTCTACTAATGATTTATATCCTTCAAATGATTTGCCGTTTTCTTCTTTATATCCATAATAATAGTCATTATACGGTTTTAATAATACAATACCACGTGCTTGTTCATCTCCAAACTTAGCTAATGCTTCATTTAGTCTATCTTCTAAGTTTCTAAATGAAACAATATTACCGTATGTCTTAACACTATTTAAAATTCTATTTGTTCTTGAGAACGCTTGAATTAATCCATGCCATTTTAAATTCTTATCTACCCATAATGTATTTAATGTTTTAGCATCGAATCCGGTTAAGAACATATTAGCAACAATTAGTATATCTATTTCTCTATTTTTCATTCTTAAAGAAACATCTTTATAATAATTTTGAAATTTTTCTGATGATGTATCATAGCTGGTTCCAAACATATTATTATAATCTTTAATAGCTCTTTCTAGGAATGTTCTATCATCTATACTTAACGCTTCTGTTGATTCTGAATTTTCGTCTATAACTCCATCTTCTCCATTAACTCCATATGAGTATATTAAGGCTACTTTTAAATTGCTTTTTTTGAATTCCAACTGTTTTTTAAATTCCGAATAATATTCTTTGGCCATTTTAATACTTGATACTGCAAATATTGAATTAAAACCATTAATATTCTTTTTTGATTTTATTTCTTCTACATCTCGTTTTTTAGCAACATCTATTACATTATCTAATGTAGAATAAACATAACTTTCACTTGTTTTAGTTTTTGTACTAAAATGTTCTATTATATAATCAGTAATAAGACTTATACGTATTTGATTATCAAATAATTTTTCTTCATCTATATTATATATTTTTTCATCTTTAACGTTATTTGCTATATCAACTCTACCAACATACTCATATCTAAACGGTAAGACATTCTTATCTGCTATAGCATTAACTATTGTATAAGTATGTAATCGCTCGCCAAAGATTTGTTCCGTTGTTTCCGATATACCTTTAATCGTTCTAGCATTCTCTGGAAATATTGGCGTTCCTGTAAATCCAAATAAATAATATTTTTTAAATTTTTTAATAATTGCCTTATGCATATCACCAAACTGTGACCTATGACATTCATCAAAAATAAATACTACATGTTTATCAAATACATTACTATTTTCATTTTTCTTTATAAATTGAGATAGCTTTTGTATTGTAGTTATTATTATCTTAGCATTAGGATCATTTAATTGTCCTTCTAATATTTTCGTTGAAGTATTAGAGTTAGCTGCTCCCTCTTTAAATCTATCGTATTCTTTCATTGTTTGATAATCTAAGTCTTTTCTATCTACAACAAATAATACTTTATCAATAAAATCTAATTTACTAGCAAGTTGTGAAGTTTTAAATGATGTAAGTGTTTTTCCAGAACCTGTTGTATGCCAAATATAACCACCTGATTTTAAAGTTCCATAAAATTTATTATTATATGCAATAGTTATTCTATTTAAAATCTTTTCAGTTGCTACTATTTGATATGGACGCATTACTAATAAATCTTCCTCACTTGTAAATACACAATATTTAGTTAATATATTTAATAATGTATGTTTTGTAAAGAAAGTTTTAGCAAAATCTATTAAATCTGTGATTCCATTATTCTTTTGATCTGCCCAGTATGAAGTAAATTCAAATGAGTTGGATTTCTTTTTCTTTTGATTGTTAATATGAAACTCTCTTGTAGTATTTGAGTAATACTTAGTTAATGTTCCATTTGATATAACAAATATTTGAACAAAGTTATATAATCCTGAACCAGCCCAAAATGAATCTCTTTGATATCTTTCTATTTGGTTAAATGCCTCTCTTAAATCTACTCCTCTTTTTTTTAGCTCTACATGAACTAAAGGAAGACCATTCACTAGAATTGTAACATCATATCTGTTACCATAATTACCTTCATTATTAATATATTGATTTAATACTTGAAGACTATTGTTATGAATATTATTCTTATCTATTAAATAGATATTTTTCTTTTCACCTGAATCAAGATTTATTTCTTGTTTATAATCTTCTTGAATAAGTCTTGTCTTTTCAATAATATAATCATTTTTATTTGCTATTACTTTAGTAAAAAAATCATCCCATTCTCCATCACTAAAACTATAATTATTAAGTTTTTCTAACTGTCTTCTTAAATTAAGAATCAATTCATCTTCAGAGTTTATATTTAATCTTTCATACCCCTGTTCAACTAAGGTTTTGATTAATTCTTTTTCTAAAGTGTCTTCGCTTTGAAAAGATGGAACTTTCCTATTTAATCCTTTATATTCAGCCAATACAGTAGAGTTATCATTTTCACTAATTAAACCTATACTACTCATATTTTTTTAACTCCTTTACTTCAATAATATCTTCCTTAGGAATATCTTCAAAAACATATGTTGCTTTAAATAAATGTGCATCTTTATCTTTCATTGCTTTATTCAACATAAATGAATAGATTTCTGATAAAGTATAGTCATTAATATTGCTGAATTTTATTCTAAAAATAACCGCAACTGGAATTCCTAATAATGATATTTTTTTATAAATTGGATTATCATATCCTAACACATCAGGTAATAGTTCACCACCATAATTATTTAACATCCAAAATCCATTTTTAATAGTAATATCATCAATATCACCAATTACAAAATGAATGGACTTATACTTATCATCTTTTAACTGATTTTTTACTTTTTCATATATTGCAACATAATTATTACTTAAAATTTCTTTTGTTGGTTCTAATAATATGTCGATAATTTCATCCGAACTGTTTGAGACAAATAAACCTTTTTCATAAAATAATTCTTTATTATAAGTTCTACTGGCATGAATGCATTTAAAATAATAATCTTTCATCATTTGGTTTAAAAAATCAAATAAACCTGATCCATCACTAATTTTAATTTCTTTACTTATGAATGAATTTTTCAATTTATCAAAATTAGTTTTAACAAACTTCAAGAATTCTTCTGGATACGACTCTAAATCATTTAAATCAACTGTTTTATTCATTAGTATATTCCTCAAAACTTAATAATTTATTTTTATAATACTCATATTGTTTTCTTCTTAATTCAATCTCAGCTTGAATGCCTACAACTATATCGTTAACCAGCGCATTAAACTTATCTAATATACTAACTATGCGATTCTGTTCTTCTATTGGAGGAATTATTAAATCAAGCTGCTTAACTGTTGGAGTTGTCAATTGAGGAATGCTACCTCCCGATGTTTTAAATTCATGTCCATACAATGCATAATGTAAATATTTAGCAGAAACTATTTTTTCATCCGGAATAAGAGTTATCAAACGAATTATTGGAGTAAATTTACCATATCTTACTTCATGATAACCTATTGTGCCTCTAGCAGCTATAGTTACGCATGATTGTACATCTACTCTATAATTTTTACTATATCCATATATAGCATTATCTCCTACGCCATTTGATATAACTGGATATTTATACTCATCTTGAGGTTTAAAAATGCCTTTAATTGTATCTTCTGGAACATCACCGCCAGCAGAAATGCTTTTACATATTTCAGTTATATTATACTTTTTATAGTTATTATTCTTTTTATTCAATAGTTTGCCACGCCAAAACTCGTATTGACTTTTTCTCACTTCTAGCTCCGCTTCTAGCTCCGCTTCTAGTTCCGCTTCTAGCTTGCCAAATTTATCAAGAATTCGAACTATTTCTTCTTGCACTTCTAATGGTGGTACTGGTACGGTTAATTCATTAAAATCTTTTTGTGACAAAGTAGGAATTGTTCCAAGTCCTTTAATTGAATTGGCTTTTATTTGAAAATTTTTAGTTTTCAAACAATAAGATAAATATTTGGAGTTAATAGAAATGTTTTTTAATAAAATTAACTGTGGATTAATAGTAGTTTTTTCAGGCATATTTTCAATATAACAAGTTTTTCCAACAGATGCTGTTTTACAAAAAATAACATCTCCCTCATTTACCATTATTTCTGGTGATTCATTATATTTATCCCAACTAATATAAGTACATTCATTATAGTTAATTTTTCCATTTATAATATTCGAAGGACTTAAAGATATAGCACCATTCCCTTTTTCCACTTGATCTTCTCTTTTATATCCTCTGAAACCTATTCTACCGACAACATTACATACATCACATATTTTTTTATATTCAACCCCGTTAGGACACATTTCTTTTATTAAATCATTTAGTTTACTCATGATAATCAACCTCAAGTTCTTTAATTATCTCTTCTAATTCTTCTCTAATTCGTTGTTGGCTAGGCACAATTTCAGCAAGTTTTCTATTTACTTCATTTATATCTATTTTTTTATCTTCAATATTTGCTCTTAAGTAAGAATTAACTGATATATTATAATCATTATCTTTGATTTCTTCATATGTAGCTAAATAGGATTTATTTTCAACTGATTTTCTATCTTTTAATAAACTAATTATATTATTAATGTTTTCTTCTGATAATTTATTTTTATTAGTATTTCTAATAAATTCATTAGATGCATCTACAAATAATATATTATTATCTAATTTATTTTTCTTTAATACTAATATACAAGTAGCTATTGATGTACCAAAGAATAAATCAGAAGGTAATTGAATAACAGTATCAACAAAGTTGTTATCAATCATGTACTTTCTAATCTTTTGTTCTGCTCCTCCTCTGTAAAGTACACCAGGAAACTCAACTATAGCTGCAGTTCCTTTAGGCGATAACCATGATAACATATGCATAGTAAATGCTAAATCCGCTTTAGATTCTGGTGCTAACACACCTGCTGGAGCAAATCTTTCATCATTTATTAATATCGGATTAGATTTACCTGCCCATTTAATTGAATATGGTGGATTAGATACAATCGCATCGAATGGTTCATCATTCCAATGAACTGGATGAATTAATGTATCCCCTCTTTCAATACTAAAGTTATTGTAATTAATATTGTGTAAGAACATATTGATTCTAGCTAAGTTATAAGTAGTAAGGTTTATCTCTTGGCCAAAGAATCCCTCTCTTACATTTTCTTTTCCTAATATCTTAGCAAATTTTAAAAGTAAACCACCTGATCCACATGCCGGATCATAAACTTTATTAACAGATGTTTTATCCATTATTACTATTCTTGCAAGTAATTCACCAACTTCTTGTGGAGTAAAGAATTCCCCTCCTGATTTACCTGCTGATGATGCATACATTGTCATCAAAAATTCATAAGCATCTCCAAATAAATCTATCTTATTTTCTTCATAATCTCCGAAATTCAACTCTCCTATTGCATTTAATAATTTAACAAGTTTTTCGTTTCTTTCATCAACTGTATTACCCAATTTATTATCTATTGTAAAATCATCAAATAAACCTTTTACGTCATTCTCTGATGCGGTTCCCCTTGCTGATGATTCAATATTATTAAATATATTAGAAATTACTACATTTAAATTTTCATTTTTATCGGCATTTTTTCTAACGTTGCAGAATAATTCACTTGGAAGAATAAAGAAGCCTTTTTCATCAAGTATTTGTGATTTTCCAAGTAATGCTTCTTCATCAGAAATATTTCTATATTGAAAATTTTCAATACCTGCTTTTCTTTGATTTTCATTAACATAATTTTCTATATTTTCTGAAATAAATCTATAAAATAATAGACCTAATACATATTGTTTAAAATCCCATCCATCTACTGAACCTCTTAATTCATTTGCTATTTTCCAAATTGTTTTATGTAATTCTTCTCTTTCTTTTTCTTTTTTATTATTCATATTATTTACTCCTTATCTCATATAATCATCTTGAGACCAACTATCTTCACCATCATAATCGTCAAATGGACTAAGATGTTCTACAGCATTTTCTTTAATATTTTCATAACTAATACTAAAACTATACAAATTGTCATATTCAATTTTGTAATTATCATTTTCATTATATATTTTCAAATTAACTTCATAATTTTCATATTCAATTTTATTGGTTTTAAAATATTCGATATAAGTATAATAATCTTCATCATTTGGCCAATAAGAATTTTCATAATCTAGGCAACTAAAACTTCCTATTAGTTCTACTTTCTTAAATGTACAATTCACATATAATTCATCATTGTTTGACTCTAATATTTCTAAATGATAATCATCACTTAATTGAATACTTTCTGGATCTATTTCTTCATCTTCTAAACCAACAGTATTAAATTCTCCTAATCCTAAAACATGAGAACTTATTTCAGTTAATTTTGCAGTGATAATTTCGCGAGCAAATTGTTTGACTTTTTCTGAATCACCACTATTAATTTCACTAAAAAAGCTAGTTATATTTTTAAATGTCATAATGGACTTGTCTAATGACAGTACTAATCCATCATCATTACTTATAAAATAAATTTTGTTATCATCTTTCTTAGATAGATCATTTAAATATTCAGATATAAAGGCATCAGGAAAACCATTTTTCTTTTCTTTTTTTAATTCAAAAGGCAATTCTACTTTGAAATACTTGTTAAAGACCTTCTCAGGATTTATTTTTTCAATACTACAATTTACAGCCAATATATTTTTTTTAAAGTTTTCATAATCAATTAATTCTTTATTGCAATTCGCATCTATATCTTTCTCTTTAACATAATGTTTTATCCATTTAAACTTCCCAATAAGCTCTTTTTTTCTTGAATTGCAACGGTCAGTTATGTGTGAAATAATTTCTTTATCAATAACTGATAAATTATAATACTCATAATTTTTGTTTTTTGCATTTTCAATTAATAATTTTATCAAAATATTTCTTTGATCAAAATTAAATCCTTTGGATTCAAAAATGTTTGTATCTATGAACAGTTTATTCATCTTCATCACCCACTAAATATTGTTATCTCTCATATAAAATTATATCATACAATTTGACAAATTTCGATATTTTACGACTAATTCGTACTAGAAATTGTTACAGTTCAGACTAGATAAGTAAATTTTTATTTGCTATCTAGTCTTTTTACTATTAATTTTACTATATATTTAATAAAAATAATAGACTTTAATTATTAAAATATTTAGTATATAATTATTACTCAGATGTCTTATTTAACTGTTATTTATACTTATCTTCTTCCCATTCATCAGTAATAAGTTCATCATCATCTCGTTCTTCTGCTTCAATGAAATCTGCCGGACTCATTCTTTCTTCTTTTGCCATTTTTTTATCCTCTTCTGATAATCCCCATAATTCTGCTTCTTTATCAAATTCTTCATCTTTATAATTTCTTTTTACTATTTTATTTGATTTAACATTTGTTTTCTTAAAAGATGACTCTGGAAAATTAATATGCATTTTCTTTTTACTAAAAATATTATATATTACTTGAAATAACCAAATTATAAAATAGCAGACTAATTTGGCAATATCTATCATCAAAATAAAAATATAATAAAACATAATAGCCCCTATCTTAAAGATATACCAAACAAATATAAGAGGAAAAAATAATATATATAATAATGTTTTAATGGTAACCACCTCAATCTAATTATATCAATAATTTAATATAAAGTCATTAATTTATATTTATTTGTGACGCAGTTGACAATTAATGTTAACTATTTCGTTAATTATCATTTTTATGTACCCTTTTACATTTATTCCAAGTATTGTAAATAATAGATATAATTATATTTCATTTATCTTTTTTCTTCTTTTTAATATATACTATTATAATTATAGGTGAAAGAAGTATTATAACCACTATTTATTTTCATTTAGTCAACAAATTTAGACGAATTTCTCCATACTAAAATAATATTAGTATATAGTTATTGCTTATATATAATAGATGCAATGAGCATATTGTTATTAGCCTAAGGTCTAATAACAACACTAATAAGACTTACATAGTAAGGCTTATAGTGAGCATAATAAAATATATATAATTATTTATCACTAACTATCTCATCTAATTTATTTCTTATAATACTTTCTTCTTTACTACCATTAGTAGCTAATCTTATTAAAGGTATATTATATTTAGATAAAATATTATTCTTTAATACATCTCTTTCCTTTTGTCTATTTCCTTCTTTATGGTATTTATATCCATCTACTTCTACTACTAATAATGGTATTTTACTTATCTTATTATATATTAAGAAATCTACATGAGTATTAGGATGTGATGCATATTTTTTCTCTTCTTCTGTTAATAATGTTTTATCTTTTATTAATTTATTTAATTGATATCTAAAAATAAAATCTAGATTGTTGTAATCTTCTAATACTTTGTTTAGTAAATTATACATAATATTTTCTGAGTCATATTTTGATATTCTTTTATGTTTCTTAAAATATTCTAATCTTTCTTTTTCATATTGTTTATATAATAGATCGAATACTGAATATACATTACTTTCTTCTATTTCCATATTTACATATTTAGTATAATCTATAAAATCTTTAATGTTTTGATTTTTTATTTCATTACCCGTTACTATAAATATTAACTTTTTCTTAGCCCTAGATATAGCTACATTTAATATATTAGAATTTGCTACAAAGTCAGTTATTTCATCATCTACTGTTGATATTATTATTATGTCTTTTTCTCTACCTTGAAACTTGTGTACTGTACTTACTTCTATTTCTTTTATATTTTGTTTTATTAAATTTATTTGAGCATTATATGGTGCTATTATGCCTATATCATTACTTTTTAATTCTGGTAAGATATCTTTTATTATATCTAATTGTCTTTGATTAGCATTATCTCTTTTGTGATTTCCTTTATTTGTTTTTATTACTTTTATTACATCTTGTTCATTTTTATCTTCAGTCATTATTACTAATTCATTATTATAAAATTTCTTGTTACAAAAGTTTATTATTTTAGGATGGCATCTATAATGTTCTTTTAACATTATTTTTGGTACCTCTGGAATAATATTTTTTATACTACTTAAAAAACTATTTAATGAATAACTATAACCATTATCTATATTGTATTCATTGAATATTTTATCTGTTTTATCTTTAATTATATCTGGTACTACATTTGGTAGTTGTTTTTCATCTCCAATTACAACAGCATATTTAGCAGATGATAATGCTAGTAATCCTGTTACTACATCTATTTGGCTTGATTCATCCATTATTATATAGTCAAACTTAAAATCTTTATTAAATGTATTTCTAGATGAGTATGTTGTACTTAAAATAACTGGATAGTCTTTTATAAAATTATTACTATCTTTCTTTATTTCTTGATAAGTGTATTCTTTTCTTAAACTTTTATATTTTAAAGATAAATATTTTTTTAGATATGTCATTGAATAATTTATAAACTCTTTTTCTATTTCTTTATTTTCTTCTACAAAAGACTGTTCTTTTTCTATAAGTTCATCTAATTTTTTTATTTCGTTTTCATATAAATTATCTTGTATAGTATTAATTATTATTTCTATGTCATTTTTGTAAAAATTAAAGTTTCCTATTTTATATATAAATATATATTTTAATTTATTTAATAAATTTATTTTATTTATATTTGTGTTTGTTAATTCATTCCATAATTTTTGTAAATTATTTCTATTTATTCTAGTTAATTTTATAATATTATTATCCTGATTTTTAATATATTCTTTAAAATATTTATATTCTAATGTTAAATTATTTTTCTTTTCTCTTAAAATAGCAATTTCTTTCCTACTATTATATACCTGTTTTACTATACAATTATTTTTCTTTATTACATTAGATATTTCTTCAATATTTATATCATCATACTCTTTAAATAATGGTATATTAACTTTTTGATTTTCTATAAAAGTATTTTTATTAACACTTTTTCCAAGAAGTGCTTCAAAGAAATCTAAGTTGTATTTTTTTAGTTTTTCTTCAATATTTTCTATGGCAGCATTATTATTTGATACTACCTGACAATTCATATTTCTAATTAATATGTTTGCTATAATATTTAATATTGTTTGAGTTTTACCTGTTCCTGGAGGTCCTTCAATTACACTCACTTTATTATTTATAGCATTTTCTACTGCTTTATATTGACTAGAATTACAACCAAATGGAAAAATAAGAAAATTTATATTATTACTTCTTATTACATTATTTGATAATTTTAAATAGTTTGCTAATGCTGTTTCTAGACTATCTACTTCTACTTTCTTTATTTGATTACATAATATTTTATTTCCATCTTCAGTACTAATAGAAGTTATATTTGATACTTCTTTCATATATTCTATTACATCTTTATTATTATTTATTTTCCTTATTTGATTATCTGTATATTCTCCAAGTTTATTATTATCAAAAATTATATGATAGTAATAATAATTATTATAAGTAAACTCATATGCTTCTTTTATATATTTTAGTTTTACTTGGTTTATAAAAAAACTATACTTTGTTAAATCTATCTTTTCACTATAAGTTATATATTTTACTCTACTATTTTGATATTTATAAATAGTAGCATTATTTTTATATTTTATATAATATTTATAAGCATTTGAATCATATTTACAATATGATATTTTAGATGTTGATATTTCATTATCTATTATTATCATTTCTTTTCTTGGATTCATAATAACTACCTCCATTAATTATTAAGTAAATATATTTATATTACATAAAACTATTATATCATAACTTTTTACTTATTTTTTAAGAAATGACTAATTATAAAAAGAGTAAAACATATAATAAAGTTATATTTATTTTACTCTTTTATTACTTAATCATCATCTTCTGAATAATAATCATCATCTTCTAGTTCTTCTTCTTCAAAGTTATATGGTTCATAACTTCCATCATTAACTAATTCTTTTTGCCAATCTTCTAAATCATAATTATCTATATTTTCCTCTTTTTTCTTGTTCTTTTTAGTATTGATATCTTTTGGTATATACGTTTTACTTATTTCTTCTTTATTTTCTTCTTTTTCTTTTTCAATGGAATATTTAATTATCATAATAGAAAAAGCTATAATTAATACTATGTATATATAGTAAGTTTCTATTAACCATCTTATTAATACTACAATTACTGCTATGCATATTAAAGTAATAGATAAAAATAATACACTACCTTTTTTCATTTATTATTCCTCCATATTTGTAGTTCAAACATTGCTTTTGACAAATCTAATGATAATATAACATTTATCATTAATTCTGTCAATCATTCTTGTACTAAAAGTATAGATGTTGTTATAATACTAAAAAGTGTAATATTTTAAATTTTATAAATAGATTACGATACTTGTAGGATATATCCACATCTTCTAAAATTAGTAGCAACTTTTAATTTTATTCTATATCCTAAAGATATAATCATATCTAAGTTGTAATATGGAATTTCTCTATTAACCATTCTATTTTCTTATTTTTGAACTTGTCGGAAATTTTGACATGTTGAATTTACTGCTAATTCTTCTTAATCAAAGATATTTTTAATATGCAAACTTATATTTTATTTAGTAGTATCATATAAATCAGCCATATGTTGTTGTGATAACCATAATGTTTCATCTTCAATTTTTACATCTATTTTTGTCATTCCATCATCAGCTTGATAAATTACAATATTATTGTTATTTCCTTCCATTAAAAACTTTATTTTTAAATTTAAAAATGCCAACAAATTATTTCTTGTTAGCATTTTTTTAATATTTTTACTTATTTTCCGCAACACTTCTTATATTTCTTGCTAGAGCCACAAGGTAAAATTTTAAAACAACTAAGTAATTTTTTCCTTTTAAATTGGTATTTTTTATTTTAATTTAATATTTTTTTATTGAAATATTGCAAGTTTTTATCCAACAACTTATCTAATAACTTATCTAAAATTATTTGATTTTTCTAGCCTTAATAAGACTATAATCATCTTTATCAACATTGCTTGAAGTTATATCTTCAAAACCACCCCTTTTTAATATTTCTATTTCATGTTCAACTGTAAGTGGTGTATCTATATGTTTATGATTTTCTATATTATACTCTAATTCATATAACTGTTCATCTTCTATTTCCTGTGTTAAGGCGATTTTATCACAATTAATGAATTGACCATTTTCTTTTAAACAATCATAAATCTTTTTATATAGTTTAATCTTTTCTTCAGTTTTGAAATGATGAAGAGCTGATGTAGATATAACTGCATCATAATTATCTCCAAATTCAACTTCAAAGAAATCTCCACATATAGTTGTTACATGATCTGCAAAGTTTCTTTTCTTTAATTCTTCAAGCATATTTTCGGTAATATCTATGACTGTGACTTCAGCACTTGGAAATAATTCAAATACATGAATTAATTCTAGTCCTGTTCCTGCTCCTAAGTCTAGTATTTTTTTAGTATCTTTATCTAGACTATCTCCTAATGTTTTTTTAGTATCCATGTATGTAGCATGTACATCATCATAAGTATCTATCTTTTCATTAAAAAATGTTCTTTGTTTTTGATTTCTTTCATATAAATTCATAATTATATCCCCCATAAATTTATTTCTATATTATTTCTAATTAAATCTTTAATTGGTTTAAGAACAATTTGTTCTTGTAATTTTGTTTTCATAATACACTTCCTTCCTATAATTTATTCTAACATTTTTTATATACACTTGTAAATATTTTAATTAAAAATATCTATATATCTATACTAACATCAAATCATCTTGTTTTATACTTCTTCTTTTTCTTAATATTTTTAACTTTTTTCCTAAATCATTATACATTTTATAATCTCCTTTTACAAAAACATTATAACATTTTGTTTTTAAATAGCAAACTATTTTTTAAAGTTTTTACAATGTTTTATAAACTTTCAAAATTTACTAGTTTAAAATTTCAATTATATAAATTAAAACACAGGCAATTAGATTAAAACTATTACATAATAAAAAGAATACAAGCTTAGTACATGTATTCTAGTTATATTATAAAATCTGCCATTCTCCTGTTTTCTTTCCGTTTTTTCTTGTTATTATTCCTTTTTCTTGCATTTCAGTCATTTTAGTTTTTACAGTTCTTATTGATTTACCAATAATTTGTGCTATTTCTTCTTGTTTAATAAAAGAATTTTCTTTAATTAAATTTAATATAGCTTGTTCTTCTAATGTATAGTCTTTATTTTTTAAATCTTTGTTTGATGTATCTTGGATATAGTCAATGTGGGTATATCTATTTTTTAAATCATAATTTGTATTTGACAAAAGGTTATAAAAGAATTTTTCTAAATAACTTATGTCTTCAAAAATATTCTTTTCAAAGTTTTTATAATTTGCTCTAACTAATGCATTTCTAAAATACCATGAGTTATTTGCAAATACAGTATTATTAATATTAAAACCAAATGTTTTTAAGTATTTGATAATAAAAACTGCTGTTGTTCTAGTATTGCCTTCACAAAAAGGATGTACTTGCCATATATTCGAAGTAAATCTACATAAATGTTTTATTGATTCGTCAAGTGATAAATCTTTGTAAGAAAAGTTTTTTTCTTGTTCAAAATCATAATCTAATGTTGACATAATAGTTTCATAAGAAGCATATGTAACTGTATCTTCATTTAAAATCCATTCATTTTTTGTAAAATTATAATTTCTTATAATACCAGCATGTTTATATACTCCAGTAAATAATTTTTTATGAATACTTATTAATTCAGTTGGATTAAAACTAAATGATTTATCACTTAATACTTCTGTTATTCTTACTGATACTTTGTCTGCTTCTTCACTATCTTCTTTTTCTTCTGACTTTCTATCATTTAAAACTTTATAGTAATTATTAATTCTTTCTTTAACTTCTTCTAGTTCAATTTTTCCTTCAATATGTTCTTTTGCTGTTTCAACTAAATATTTTGATGGCTTCAAACCATCTACTTCTTGAAGTCCTATGGCTGTTTCCCAGTTTCTTGTTTTTTCTACTTGCGTAGGTTCACCTTGCTTTATATATTTAGATAATTCTAAATTCCATTTTTCTTTCATAAAAATAATTCTCCTAACTATAAATATTATAGCATATTTTATTTATTTTATCAATTTTAAAGTGCAATTTTTGCACTTTAAAAGTTACATATTTGCACTTTAAAATTATTATTTAGTTATCTTTCATATAATATTAACATAGGCAATTAGATTAAGACTTTCATAAAGGCTTAATCTAACACTCTAAGACTTTAGGCTTAGAGTGAACATAAGAAAAAAATTACTTTAATTTATGTATTCTAGTTATATTATTTATTATTTTCATTTTTTGATAAAGTTAATTTCTTTGTTTTTACTGGTTCATTTTGACTTTGTTGTTTTAATTCATTTTTTAATATTGCAATTTTCTTTAAATATTCATCATTTTTTTCTTTTAGTTTTAATATTTTTTCTTCATTGTCACTAATTTTAAGATTTAAGACATAAATTTGATGTTCTTTTGTTCTAAAAAACATATTTCCATTAAATACTGATCCTATACCATAAGTACCAGTATATTCTTTTCCGTCTTCTCCTAATACTTCATATATTTGTTCATACCATGGACTTCCATGATAAGATAAGTCTTCAGATTGTTTACTTGATTTAATTATACCTTTACTAATATAATTTTCATCATCTTGCCTTGGTCCCCATTCTCTAATATACTCAAATATTAATACTTCTGTTCCGTTAGGTATTATATCCATTTTACTCACTCTCCTTTATTTAATTATTTTAATTTTGGATATTTATTTAATACTAATTGTTTTGCTTTAGGTTGACCTTTTTCTATTGCAGTTATAAAGAAATCCTTTTGAACATCATTAAATCCATTTCTATTTTCAGAAGAATTATAAGGATTTAGTACTATATATTTTTTTATTAAGTCACTAACTAGGTATCTTCCATATTTCTTATAACAAAATTCACTTGGAGTTATATCTTCTATATTGTAATACTTTTTTTGTTCTTCTATTTTATCTTTGATATATTTTTCTGTATAAGCAACATACATTTTTCTCGTTTCTATGTCTTCAAATATTTGATACTCTATATTGGGATTATTAAATGACGATTCTTTTGTGTAATATTCTGTTTCTTGATAATAGATATTACAACAAACTAAGTAACTTCCAGTACATACAAGAATTCCATTAGACTCGGTTATTTGAAAATTATTTAGAATTTCTTCTAGTATAGTCCAATTGTCATTTAATTGTAATTCATTGATATTTAAATTTGTTAATGATTTAAATTCTTGGATTAATTCATTAGATAGTAGAGTATTTATTTTATTTCTTTTAATAATTTCTTGTTGTAATAATTTTTTTAATTTAATTAATTCTGTTTTTTTCATAATTATTTTTCCTCTAAATAATCAATATATTTTTTTCTATCCACTATATTTAAATCTATTTTTAAGTCTTCTAATAAATTTAATAAATCAAAGAAATCTTTTTCAAAGTCATTACTTTTATTAATTAATTCTATTTCAATAAAAATTCCTATATCTTTAACTATATCAAAAGAAAATTCGTATTTATCTTTATATATATAAATTGTTCTATTCTTATTTATTGTTCCTATTTGTTTACTTCCTAAGGTATTTAATATTATATTTAGATTATTAAAATTATCTATTAATACATCATATTTTTCATAATGTGAATTATCTATTTTCTTTTTATAATTAAATATATATTTACCATTTTCATTTCTTATTCTTAGCCATTCTTGGTTAAGTTTTTTATTTGTTAAAGTGTAATAAGTATCAATTTGATTAACATTTCTTTTATTTACTGAATTATTTTTTATTATATTTAGTATTCTAGAATATTCTTCTTCATTAACTTTTAACTTTATTTCAATTTCATTTGTGTTTTCTGTATCAAGTTCATCATTTATTAGACAATAAAAACTTTTTTTGAAATAGTCTGATATTTTATAAATCATATTTAAATCTGGGACTGTTCTATTATTTTCCCAACTTGAAATTGTTTTTTCGGAAACAAAGAGCATTTTAGCTAGTTCACTTTGTTTGAGATTATTTGCAATTCTTATATTTTTAATTTTTTCTCCTAAATTAGTCATATTTCCTCACCCACAAGTATATTCTAACATAAAACTTTGACATTTTTACTCTATTTTTTGTAGAGTGCGAAATTTTATTATTATTTAAACAAATATAATAAAAAGAATACAAGTTTAGTAATATGTATTCTAATTAAGTTAAAATATAAATATTTATTTTACTTTTTTCTTTATCTTTTTAGGAAAACGCACAATATGTAATTTATTAAATTTTTTTAATTAAGTTTATACCCTAATTTTTCTAATTCCATTATGGCTATAGTAGATAATTCTTTTTTAGACAATTTATCAATATCAAAAAATTTTGCGCCAAGTGAATCATCATTTACTTCATCTACTTTTACTTCTTTCTTAATTTCATTATTATAGTTTGAAACTTTAAAGAAAATACCAGTATGATGTACCTTCACTAAAATATCTTCTTTAAATTGCCATTCAAAGGCAACAGAATCAGCATCAAATAATTGATAATCAACTACTTCTATACCAACTTCTTCCATCAATTCTCTTTTTAAAGCCTCTTCCGGTCTTTCGCAGAACTCTATTGTTCCACCTGGTAAATCTAATTTTCCATCATAAGGACCTCCAAATTTTTTAATAAGTAAAATTTTACCATCTTGAATAACTAACCCATAAGCTCCTAATTGTTTAAATTCTTTCATCTGTCTTTCCTCACTTTCTTATTTTTATACCTTTTTTTACAAAGAGAATATTCTCTAATTCAATATTTCTTACATAACTAATTATATCATAATCAAAATATTTTGATTATTTTTTGAAATGATATTATTTATTTAGTTATCTTCTACATAAATGTTAACATATGCAATTAGATTAAGACTTTCATAAAGGCTTAATCTAACACTCTAAGACCTTAGGCTTAGAGTGAATAAAAAGAATACAAGCTTAGTATATGTATTCTAAATTTAAACAAAAAGTGGAGCCTTCCGGCTCCTTCAGGGGGCTTAAAAAAAGAGGATTGTTTAAAATCCCCGTAATATCGACATATAACTCATATAGAGTTTAATAAAATTTAATCAAAAATTGATAAATTTATATTAATTTGATGGGTAGCTGATGGGTGAAAATTTATCAGTTACTCATTTTTTATGCCAATACCTATTAATATTTTATCTGCAAATATATTATCTTTCATATAATTATCTTTATATCTTCCTTCACTAAATAATTTAATTAAATTGGGATATTCTTTTAATTTTGGAATATAATAAGTATCAATTAATTCATTTAATGCCAGATACTCATTTATTATTTTTAGTTTTGTCCATAAAGTTTTATCGCTATATTTTATTTCTGCATATAATTTATTTGCATTTAGCAATAATTTATCCACTTCTTCTTTTATTAATTCTTTATTTTCTTTATTTGATTTAATATTTCTTATATTATTGTCAACATTCATCTTTAATTGATTTACAATTTTGGTTAATAAATATTTATTTTCTATATATTCTAACTTTATTTCATTTATATTTAAAAGTTGAAAATCAATATCATTAATTTCTTCTTCACTAAAATCGTTAATAAGGTAAATTGTATTGTCAATATTTTCTTTTATTATATTTTTTATTTCATTTTTTAGACTTGATAATTTTAAGCCATGTCTTTCTAAGTCTGTTTTTACAACAAAATCTTCAAATTTGCAGTATGAATTACACAATATATTGAACAACAATGAATCTTTATTAACAAATGATAATTTATAATTTTTTAACACCTTAAAGTTATTAAATATTTTAGTTTCTTCATTATAACCAAGAAGAATGTATCTATCGTCATCGTTACACTCTTCGAGAAATTCTTTAAATGGATTACTAATAGATTCGCTTTTTTCATATTCTGTACCAATGTTTGTTAAAATTAATTTATATTTGGTTTCATCAAAGCCAATAGATTTTTTCATTTCTAATACTATTCTTAAAATTAGTTTATTAATATCCTCATTATTAGATATATATTTAGTATTATTAATTACATTTTCTAGTTTTTCAAAAGAAATATCTTTGCTGTTTAAATTGTTATATAATGGTGACAATATACATTTATAGATGCTCGGTTTCTCTAATATATCAGCAATATTATTTGATACATTATCAAAATAGTTGTTTGTATTTATAGAAAAATATCTATTATCTAAATATTTTTCTATTAACTCTTCGTCTAATTCTATATTATTTTCTATTAGTTTTATTATATTTCCTACAAAGCATGTTTTACCTGCAGATGAACTAAACTTTAAATACCAATCTAATTCTTTATAGTATTTTTCAAAATTATTAGATAATAATTTATCAATTATTTTAATCATATTTGGGTCATCAACATTTTTTAATTCTTTAAATTTTTGAATAAATATTAATAATTCATCTTCAACATATTGAAAACTCCCATCTATATTATTTTGTATAAGTTGAAGTATCTTTATTAAAAGATTATCCTTTAATAAATTCTTATTGTGTTCTTTCAATAAATCGATATAATCTTCTACACATTCAAATATATATTTTAAATTTAAATGTGAAATATTTTCTTCATTTATCTTTTCTGAAACAAACAAATTACAATCTTGTTTTAATGATTCGAAATTATCAATAATTTCTTCAAAATATTTATTGAAAATTTCACTATTTTCTTGTCTTTTAAATTCGACGAAAAGAAAGCAGACTCTTTTTAATGGATCACTGTATAAAAATTTATTATTTATTATAGGTTTAATAATATTTTCAGAAAATTCATAATCTAAATACACTATATTTTCTTTTAAATCTATTTTTACTCTATCATCAAATTTATTTTTAACAAACGGATCCTCACATATAGCTTTGATTTTATATTCTGAATATGAAATTTTATTTTCATACATTGGGAAATTATATAAATCAACACTGTCCGTTTTTGATAAGAAGTCCAGCAATCTCATACTAAATACAACACCTTTTTTTTGTTTCTTTGATTCAGTATAATCTTTAGATTTATAGTTTGTTATTTCATCTTTTGTTATTTCAATAACTGTATTATAGTTCCTAATTAAATTATAATAATAATTTGGAAATTCATTCTTTAAAATTATCAATTTAGCAAACATATATCCTTTATCATATATTTCTTTAGGAGAATGATTATATATTTCATTAACAAATTCATTTGCAAATTTTTTCATTTTTCTAGGTGTATCAATGTAGAATTTGGATGCTAAATATAAACCATCACTAACTATTTCTTTATAATCATTATTTACTTCTTTTAATATTTCTTCTTTTAAAGGTTCAAATTTTACTTTGGTATAATTCTTTATTTCTATAGGAAAATCAATAATTTTAGAAAAATAATCGTATGTTTGTTCTTCCAATGAATTAAATAAAATGTTTGGATCTACCGGTATAATAAACTTAACATTATAACTCTCATCTAAAATAAATGTTTTTAGTGTATCAAAAGTAGATTTTATTTCTTCATAACTACATCTATCAATATCATCAATAAAAATTAATACTTTTTTATTTTTTACTATATCCTCAAAATCTCTTGCAAATTGTTCTGGAGAAAACTTTTTACTTATTGACTTGTGAGTTATTTCGGAAACTAAGAATAGTGGTAAAATAAAACTAATTAAAGTTAGAGTTAAAGGTATCAATAAATCAGCACAATCAAACAATGTTGGTTTTAAATAATTTATATAAAGTATTACTATTACTGAAACAATATATGTAATTGTAAGAAACAAAAGAACACGCCAACTTTTCTTTATAAATGTTCCCAGTTTTTTCCATAACATCACATACAATTGTCTATCTTCAGAACTATCGCTATAATAACTTTCTTCACGTTCTTTAGCAGTTTTTTCTCCTTCAATTTTATTAGAGCAAACTATTAAAAAATCTCTCATAAAATCGTATTCGTTATATTTCCATGCATTGTATTCAACTATTTGATTTTCTGCGTATTCTCCTTCCTCAATTAATTCAGAAATAGCATTTTTGATTATTGATGTTTTTCCTATTCCCCATTTGCCATAAACACCAATAGATTTAATATCTTTTGTTTTAATCGCTTCTTTTATTTTTCTTACATATTCTTTTCCGTCAAAATAATCATCATTATTAAATTTTTCTTTTACTTTATCATTAATATAATACAAAATATCACCTCCCAAAACCCAAAAAGAGCATAAACTCGTATTATTTGTATTATAGTTTGTTTTCTTCATTAATACTTAGCAAAATGACGTTATGACATTATATAAATGTGTTCGTTATCCGATATTGACTATAATTGCTTTATTACCATTTACAAATTTTTCTAATTTAACTTCACCAGCATATATATAGTCATCATTTTTATTATATCTATAAAATAAATATACTTTTGTTTCTAGATCATAGCCAAATAATATATTCTTACAGACTGTATTTGGATATTTAGAAAAACTAAGTCTTGAAAAATTTTCATCTGTTTCATTTTGTAAACAATAATATAGTTTTTTATTTGGTTTAATCCATTTATCTTCATAAGTTCCATCTTTAATTTGACATTTCAATATTAAAGATTTAGTTATGTCATCATAATACATTCCTAACATGACATTAAAATTATTTGCTATACTACAAATAGTCATTGTATTAACACTTTCATTTAAATTCAAACTATCTATTGTTGTATATTTCAAATCACTTTTATCAAAATCATTTTTTATATCAATAGCGGTTTTCATACCTTTGATATGTGTCTTATCAAATTGTTCTTTTTTTATATCAAGAATAGATGGATTTTCTAAAAACTTTACAATATCTCCATCTTCCCTAAGGCTTTCAATTTTTGCTTTAAAAAATTTTATTGCTAACCCAAAATCATCTTTAAACACTTTATATAACCTGTCTTCATTTTCTAATATCTGTTCTTTTAAAGATTTTTTTTCATTGCTCTCAAAAAATATTTTTTCCAAGTTCAAAGTATTGGTAGATTCAACATTCTTATCACCTGATTCTAATTCTAAACTTTCTAAAGGTACTATTTTATCTTTTATAATATCCAAATTAATAGAAGAAATAATTTCTTTAAATTTATCAAAATCTTGTCTTTTTATAGAAATTCCTTTCCCTCTTGTACCATCATTTTTTACTTGTCTTATATCTACATACTCATCGTATTTATTATATAATATATGATTTATTTCTACTGACCAATTGACAGTAGTTTTAAATTTTCCAAGTAATTCTACAATAGGATATTCAGAATCATTTTTATTTGGTGTTTTTGCTTTTATTTCATGTTTGTTTTTTCTAACATTATCTAATTTCTTTATAAACAACTTGGTTCTTTCTTCGCCCACGCCATCAATATTTGGTATTTCCATCTTCAATTTATTATAATCATTAACATTCATTTTTTTTAAATCATTTGTTGTAAATATATTTTTTTCATTTAAAAATGAAATAAGTATATTATATTTTCCTTCAGTAATAATTGAATCGATTTTTATTACACCATCATCAAGAGTAATATTTCCACCATTCATATTACTAATTAGATTCTTCAATTCCATTATTATTCCCACTTTCTGTTATATAAATTGAAAGATTATCATTAATCATACCAGTAATTAATATAGCTACTCTTTTTAATTCTTCTGATTTTGATTTATCATTCATTTTTTCATCATCAGATTTTTTAGATTCATTTATATGTAAAATTAAACTATAGTAAGCAATCTGTTTTATATATTCATTATTTAATATTTTAACAGAATCATTATCATTGCTACCTTTCGTAGTATTTTCTTGTAGTTTTCTTAATGATTTGTTTTCCATATTAATAAATATATCAATAGATTCATCCGAGTCTCTTAATACACTTGGCAATTCTTCATCTTCACCAAATAATTCATCAAATTCTTGGCTTGTTTTAAAAACAGATCTTGTATTTATTTTTGGTGGTTGTTTAGTTTGTTCTGTATTTTGTTGATCGTCTTTCTCTTTATCTACAATTTTAATCATAATTGAAGATGATAAATTTGAATCATCATCAAATCCTTTTATAAATAATTTAAAGAATATTTCGTCACCAACTTTTACTTCTGGAGCCAATTTATAATTAATTATTCCATGCCCGTTTTTATAAAATTTAAATCCATCAAATATTAGCATATTTTCTTTTTCAATTATAAAATTCAAATTATCTTCCATTGAATATTTTTCATGGTCAGCATCTGAAATATAATTTAATACTAAATCTTTATTTATTGGTAACTCATATTGCTCTTGATTAGAAATATCAAGGAATGTAGGAAAATCAAATAATTCAGGTTTTTCAAAAGGTTCTGATGTGGTTGGTCTTGGTGGTTTTGGAGTTGGAATCTCCTTAGAAACTTTACCAATTCCACCTGTATTTAAAAATACCTTTAATTTATTCTCTATTTTTTTATTTAACTCATCACTAATATTCTCAGATGATTCACTTAACATTTGTTCTTTAAAGAATCTATTAAACTCTACTAATTTCATATCTTCGATTAGAATATTAATAACTTTTTTTCTTAATGTGTCAGTATAATCATTATCTTGAAATTTAGTTCTATCTGATGTAAATAATCTTGCTTTAATTCTATCATCCATACCGTCACAATCAACATTTACAATTAAATGATTTAATAAATAAGGTTTACCAATTTTTTCAAAAAAATTGGCCGTTTCATATCCTTCTACCTGTCCGTTTATAGTATATAAAACAGGCGTTGATTTATCATTATAGTTTTTATATGAATTTCTATCATTTATTATCCAATAATTAATTGTTATCGTTCCACCGAATATATATTCAGTAATCAATTTATCACTATATTTAACATTACTATTATCATTTAATCTAGAATTACATCCTAATGCAACAATAGTATTATTATTTCTTTCTATATTAGTTCTATCAACTTCTAATCTATTTTCTGTTATTTTAATAGGTAAAATTGGATTAAATAGTTTTTTATTAACAAAATGATAAATACTATTATCTCCTGGCGCTTTTGCACTACTTCTACCATATTGATTAATATTCATTTCTATATGTCTAACAAGTGTACCTGGTTCAAATTCATTATTACAATCTTCAACAGTTATAGGACATTTAGTACTCTTTAATACTAAATATTTATGAATTGGAGTTTTATAATCTAAATCGTTAAATTCTTTTGTAATCGTAAATGAAATTTTATTAGAATTATTCTTTTCTGGAATTGGCTTTGAGATAAATAATGTGTGTTTAGAAAAAATATTTGCAGTTGATCCTCCTTGACCAAATGTTCCTGCTAAATAAAATTTTTTCAATTTGTTTCCACCTTGTAAACTTAAAATAGTTTTACCAAATTCTTCTGAAGATAATCCGATCCCATAATCTCTAATCTCTATAGTGGGTCTTCCTTTTTTATTTGATTCTAAAACGTTTAATTTTACTAAATCTTTAAGTTCTTTCTTAATATCTTTAATATTGTAGTTAGCCAAATTACCTTCTTTTATACCAAAGTATTTTTCTGATGATTTTCTTGGACTATTTAAATTTTCATCAGGATTTAAAAAATACTCTTTTTCAATAACTGCATCTATTGCATTAGTTAACCTTTCTATAATTCCATTCTCGCCTCTTTCAAGCATTTGAAAAGTTGAATGATTTGATTCATTATTACCTACTGGAATCCATTCTGTATCATACTTACTTTCTAATAGTTTAATCAATTCATTAATATCCTTAACGCTATTTGCATTAAATAATTTCTTCAACATCAATATCACTCCCTCTAAAACTTAAAATTTCTATCTCTACCTTTTGATTTGAATTTTGCTTCAGACAAACCAATTTCCTCTTTTAATGTTTTAAATATTTTCTTAATGTCTTCCTCATCATATTCATATACTCTTGTGTTAGAAAGATTACCAATTAATTGAATTTGCTTTAAAGCATTGCTAACTCTTTTTTCAGCTAATTCTCTAAATTTTGCTTTTTTCTGTTCCATGACAGTCACCCCTCATTCACCACATATTATACACATTTTGAACATATTGTCAATATATTTTTGTAATATTTTGAATATATTACAAAAATATGAACAAAAAAAGAAGGAACTACCCTTCGTAATTAAACAATTCTTCTGCTGCCAATTGAATTACTTTTACGTTTACAGCATTTCCAAACTGCTTATATGCTTGTTGAGCATTATTATTTGGTTTAAAGTTATCCGGAAAACTTTGCAATCTTGCTGCTTCTCTTACAGTCAATCTTCTTTGATACTTTCCTATTATTGGAATCTGAACAAGTGCAACTAAAGCTGGAAAACATGTTGGTTTCTTAACTCTTATTCCAGATGGTCTAAATTGGATTAATCCGTCCCATAATGACTCAATAGAATCTCCAGCTTGCCATTCAAATTTTCTTTGAGTTGGAGTAAAATCTTTTAAATTGTTATATTCCTTAGACCACTTATCTATAAATTCTTTGTTATTTTTATATAACTTATTATTTTTTTCAATAAATTCCTTTTTCCAATTAGGCATATCATCAGTTGGTTTCTTTTTAAAATATTCAAACCAAACAGGGAACCCTAACACCTTTTCTTTTATTCCTTTATAAAAATTATCCCATGCTGTTAAAATGTATTTTTCTCTTTCAGTTATATAATATTTTTCTTCAACTTTTCCTGTTTCAATAATATCATATATATTGTTATCTTCTTTAGTTTTAAGTTTTTCTAAAGCATTAAAATTAAAGGCCAAATCTTTATCACTATTTTTAGGATCATATATTCCTAAAATTACAACTCTTTCTCTTAATTGTGGAACACCTAACTGATGAGGACTTAATATTAACGGTCTTGGTGTTAATCTATAACCTAATTCTTTCAAATGTGTATAAATAGTTTTCCATGTATTTCCATGATCATGGGATACCAAATTTCTAACATTCTCTAAAATTATATATTTTGTTTTATGGTATTTTAAGATTCTTTCAATTTCAAAGAAAAGTGTTCCTTTTGTTTCATCTTGAAACCCCATTCTTTTTCCAGCTTTTGAAAATGTTTGACAGGGAAAACCAGCACATAAAACATCATGTTTAGGAATATCTTCTTCCTTAATATCTCTTACATTTATATCTGAATCAATACCATAATTTTCTTTATAAGTTTCTATTGCATATTTATCTATATCGGAAGCAAAAACACATTCGCCACCTAAATTTTCCATTGCTTGATGAAATCCACCAATTCCTGAAAACAAATCTATAAATTTAAACTTTTTCACTTTTTTCCTCCTGACATTATATTTATTTTAACAAATTTTTCTTCAAAAAGTTACCCTTTTCACTCATTTTAATCATCAAATTCTACAATATGTACAAGAAAATTTTCTATATATTTATCTGGTATCATTATCTTTGGTTCTCTAGATTTGCCATCACTATTTTTTCCTTGTTTAAATATTTCTAAATATTTTTTATTATATTTATTTATTTCCAATATATAATACTTTGTTATTTTTACACTATATTTCATTTTGTTTCCATAACTATGTAAATCTGTTTTATTTTGAGCCCTATTCCAAAATTCTGTCACAACAAAACCATGGTTTTTATCTTTTTCTGTTTCATGACTACAAACAATATAATATACACTTTGTTTTTCTATTAAATCCATTATTGTATTGTAATCATTACCTTGAATAGCATTACTATTTAAACTATGTGTTTTTAAATCACCATACATCCCTAATTTTGGGAAATATAAATCTAAATCAACATCACCATTCTTTTTATTTTGACAATATCTAATAATATCTGTTTTATGATTTTCCTCTAAATACTTTTCTAATTTATATTCCAAGTAAAAGCCAGGCCATTCTGGTTGAAATTTGTTATTAAAACCATTTTCAATCATTTCCATATAACATTCAATTCCAACCCATTCTTTAAACATAGATGCAAAAAACTCATCTAATGTATCAAAAACTTCTACTCCTGTAGTTGATGATACATTTAATTTCATTTCAAGAAACTTATTAACATTGTTTTCATCAAAAACAGTTATTATGTTATTTCTATAATCTTTCTTCTTAAAAATGCCATTTCTAACACCGTTTAATAAATCTATCGTATATATATGCGCTGAAGAATTATGTGATTTATTGTTAATATATTTAGAAGTATCAAAATCACAAAATAATATAGTATCTTTATATTTATAAACTCCTATCAATAACGTTGTTATACCTTTTTTTATATTTTCATTATATAAAGTTATAAAACCATCTGGTATTTGAATGCGTTTTTTATATATTGGATGTGGATTTCCTAAATAACTTATATTTTTGCATAATATACAATATTTTGTTCCCGTGTAAGAACCATAAATATAACCATCTGAACTTACTCTTGAATCTTTAAATGATTCACATACTATTTCTTTCATTTCAGTTGGAGTTAATATTTCTGCATAATCTTCAACAACTGTTGAATTAAGAATTTGTTCTACTATTACATTACTTATTTTCATATAATCCTCCTACATATCTTTTGGTAATTTATCATAATCATATTTCTGTTCCACATCTTCTAATTCATCAAAACACCATTTAATATCTTCTATAGTTTTATCTATTGTATATAAACTATCCTTACTTTCTTGCATTATTTTTAAATGCTCAATTGTATAAAACAAGTGTTGTCTTGCTTTTTTTACCTTTTTTCTTTTTTGTGCATCAAAATCTAATAAATCTAATTCTGACTTTTTATATTTTTCAATCATTTCTTTTAAATCCTTCGTGGATTTATTTTTATATTTATCTAAAGACAAATAATCTAAAAATTCATCATAACCAGCAATTTTTAAAAGATTAGTTAAAGATAAATCTAAAGTTTCAGCTATCTTTTTTAAAGAATCAACATCTACTTTTTTAATTTTCCCATTAATAATATCATTTAAGGTACTTCTACTTATTCCAGATAATTTAGCAAGTTCTCTTTGAGAAATTCCTTTAACAATTCTAGCATTCTCAATAATATTTTTAAGTTCATTTGAATTCATATTTTCACTTCTTTCTCCAAATTATTCCTTCTAGATTTAATTTTATCACTTTTTTTAGATTTTGTCTACATTTTCGGACAAATATATAAAAATTTTTTTACACAATTATATCGCTATTATAATAACAGTTTAAACAATAGTGCAATAAATTTAGAAGTTACGAAATGCTAATAATAAAATTAGCAATCAAGTACCTTTATTTACTAATTCAGTTATTTTTTGAAATAATATTATTTATTTAGTTATCTTCTACATAAATAATAACATATGCTATTAGATTAAGACTTTTATAAAGGCTTAATCTAACACTCTAAGACCTTAGGCTTAGAGTAAACATAATAAAAAGAATACAAGTTTTAGTAGTATGTATTCTAGATTTAAACAAAAAGCGGAGCCTTTCGGCTCCTTCAGGGGGCAAAAATATATCACACACAAAATAAATTATTACTAGTTAAAAGCCTTATATTATAAGCATTTATAAATTATAACTAATTACAATATTTTAAATATAATTATCAAATTTTACAATTTGAGTACCTAAATGGGTACCTAAAATTGATAATACTATTATTAATTCTTCATAGAAATGAAAGGATAAATATTATGAATATAACTTATACAAAATGTGGTGATAATTTATTACCAAATTTAACACTAGCTAAAAAAGAAAACAAACAATTAAATAAATATGGATTATTAAGATTAGAGTATTTAAAGAATAATAAAAAAGTATTATATCAAGAATTACTTATGAAAGATAAATTAAATGAACATCTTTTTTCAGTAAGTATAGATGCTGAAAATAAAGTAAATCATATAATTAATGAATTAATAAAATCTGATACTTCTATTACAGAAAAACTAAAACTTGAAAATCAATTATTATGGGTTCAAAAAATGAATAATTATAAAAGCATTGCTGAAGAAATAATTTTAAAAGAGATTATTTATAGAGATGAAATATGATTAAAGGTAAAGAAGATATTACTGACAAAGAATTTGAAGAAATATTATTACCATTCTACAATAATTATAATGAATATCTTATTAGATTTGTAATACCAGAAGCTGTAGCATTTTACTTAGCAAATGGATATAGTAGAAACTGTTTATCAGATTGTCCACTTCGTAATCATATTAATTCTGCACTAGATATATTTAATGTAAGATGTAATATTGATAAATTAGTTCCACAGGTAAAAAAAATACTCAGAATTAAATATAATTTAAAAATATCTACAATCACACAATTAAAGGATAATTGAAATTTCAACTATCCTTTTTTCTAATAAATGCTATATTTTTATTTCCAAAAATATCTAATCCAAATTTAATCTTTATTTGAAGTAATACCTCAGTATTTTTTAAGTAATTTAAAAATTCCTTTTTAGTAAAAAATATCTCTAATCCAAATTCATTTTTTATGCAATACTTATTTCTTGAAATAAAATGACTTCTTAGTTTACTTTTAATAAAATCATCAGTCACTTCTTTTAACTCTAATGAAATATTCTCTATTGAGCAATTATAATCTTTTACTAATATTCTTATTTTTGAAATGCTAGTATCGACTAATTCATATCTCGATATTATATTTTTATATTTATTTCCAAACTTCCATTTTTCGCCTAATAAATCATTTGATGGTCTAAAATAAAAATATCTACTTTTAATTTTATCTAAAGTATCAACAATAATTTTATCATCTTTGTAGCTATGATATATTTTATTTTCTACTTTGCTTAAAATACATTCATATGCATATTTTTCTAAGGCCGATTCTAAATTCAAATCATTAAGCAAATTCTTATTAGCATAAAAACTATCTAAAAAATCTTTACTGCAATTAATATTACAAAAACATTCCTCAAAATTGCTACATTTTTTATTATTTATAATACTCAATTTATTGATTTTTTCTTTTATTATCGATAATTCATTATTTAATTTTTTCGATAAATTTTCAATATCTATTTTTTTTGACAATTCATCAATTTTATAATTATTTGATACAAATTCTAAAAAATCTTCTTCAAATTTTTCTAACTCATCATTTATATTATATTTAAAAAATAATAAAACACTTTTTAATTGCTCTTTACTCTGAATCTTTAAAATTCCGTTTTCAAAATCATATTTGAACAAGTTAACAATTTCATCTGATATAGAATATTTTTTACCTATAAAATCTTTCCCAAAAATTATAAATAATGCTTTCTTACACTGAATTATAGAACTATCCACTAAGCAAGTCTTTAAATCCCATTGATCTTCAAGATTAAATTTTTCCCACCAATTAGTGACTTCATTTAGATTTTTGAAAAAAGCGTTAAAATTTCTATAATAATAATCATTTAATTCAAAATTAGAAATGTCAAATGCTTTGCATAATTGATTATACATTTCTTTATATATTTTTTTATCAGCTAATGAAACATATTTTTTTGTTTCAATTTCAATTAGATAATATAAATATAAAAAACAAGTTAAATATAAATCATATATAATTCCATAATTAGTATAATTTGAATCATTATTTCTAATAAATTTATTAAATAAATTTAAATCTTTATTATCAACAATATATTTCAACACATAGAATTCATATTTATATACATATGGGTACTCTTTATCAGAAATGCTATACTCTTTTTTTATGTAAATATTCATGTTATTAATAATTCTATTTTTTAAGTTTTGCCTATTATTTGCTGATAATTTTGAATCATCTATTGCACTAAATATAGGTAGTACAAGAACATCCATATTTTCCATTTGTTTATTTATATAACAATTATAATTATTAATCAATAGAGTATGAATGAATCCATAATAGTCTTCTTTATTAAAATCATTTATGGAATTTCTTAAATATTTATATAATTTAGAATAATCAAACTTAAAATAATAATTATATTTTTTTTCTTCAATAAACTCACCTATTTTAAAATAAATAGAATCTTGATTAATATTTTTTATATCTAATAACTTATTAGTGTAATCATTTAAAATTCTAGAATCTTCATTAATTTTAAATAAAAAATTCATATTATCATATATATTTTTCATACTATCTTTAGATGTATCAAACATATTTTGAATTAAACTACTATAATTACTATTAACTTCTTTAACAAAATTTTTTTCTATTTCATTTTTTATTTCATCATCATTCGAAATAAAATTTAAATATTTTAAAATTTTGAAAGTAAAAAACATTATAAAAATAGTAAAACAAAAAAATGATAAATTATCTAATTTTAGTAAACAAAATATAATATTTATTGATGCTAATATTATTCCGCCTATCCAAGTTTTTGTAAGTTCACTTTTTTTACCGTTACCATATAAAAATATTTCTGAAATTTTATAACCTAAATAATATTGATCATTTCTTTTATCTACTAATGTAGGTATTAGTGCGAAAAATAAGGTTATTAAAGTTAATTCTCCTCCTATTAATACCAATACTAATTCATTGTATTTATCACCAGTATATAAAATAAAGTCAATACAAATATGTAATATAGACCAAACTTTTGAAATTAAAGCAAACATTAATTTCAAAAATACTAGGAGTGTTTTATTAAAAACTATTATTTTTATCATTATTTCACCTCCATTTTAACAATTTCAAAATTTTCGATTTGATCATGCAATATATCAAATTTATCATTTGGTAGGCAAACTTTTGTCTAGCCAGCACTGAATTTGTACTCCCGTACGAAATTCGTATGTAGGAAAATCCCAATCCCCTATTGTTTATAAATCAATTTAAGTAATGAATAATAATTATTTTAAATTTTCCATAACATCAAGTTTTATCATAAATTTAGCATAAACCAAACAAGTCTACTTATATTTCCAAATAAAACCACCTGATGATTTTCTTTTTCCAGCACAAACCATTCCAATTTTAGTAGCACCAGTTTCTTTTTCAGCCATAGTAATGCTAGTATAGGTTTTAATATAAGTTCCATTTAATGTATATTGACATACTTCTTTATTATTGTAAGTACCTGGATTATATTTTTCAATATTATTTAAATTTTTATTATTATCCTGATATCTCCATTGATATTCTAAACATAAACTTTTTTTCTTACAGGCATTTGAAATCGCACCATTTGATACTCCTAAAACTCTAGCAGCAGAAGAGCAACTATCATATATCGCAATATATTTCCCATTCTTATCATATTGAATAACTTTTTTTGCAACACCACCCTTACAATATTTGCATCCGACATTTTGAGAAGTTCTAGAATTTGGACTATTGCAATATGAATGACCACATTTATTACACTTCCACCAAACCTTTTTATCATAACCTTTAGATATTTCATATGGCTTAACAATGTTTTTTTCATAATCCCACTCTTCTATTAACTCAGGATTAGTAGTTTCTAAATCATTATATCCCTTTAGCACTCTTTTACCAGAACATATTGGGCATGAATCACCTCTTGAAGTCCTTTTAGAAACATTAATATGATATGAATGTCCTTTTTCGCAAATAAAGTAAAATTTTTCATTAATAAAAGCAGGAATCATATCAGGTGTTAAAGGATAATTTTTATCATAATCCCACTCACTTGCTATTTTAGGATACATTTTGCCTAATGATTTGTTTTTTAATATTGATAAATACTGATTATATATATCATTTCTATCTTTTTCTACATTTACTTTTACCGAAGAACTATATCTATTAATAAAATTCTGAATTTCATCATTAAATTTAGAAATACTATAGTTATATGAAGAAAAAAGTATTTCATCGCAAGTCTTAAAATCTCGTTCTAAAACTTTTTCTTTAAATCTGATTAAATAAATATTTTTATTTTTACAAGCTTCGTATTTTTTTAATTCTTTTTTATATGATAGTTCTCCTCTATGCCAATTAATACCATCATATTCAATACCAATATTTAATGAAGGAATATATATATCTATTTCACTGATTTCATTTTCAATGTCCTTATATCCATTTATTGCATCTGAAAATATTTTTTTTAAATAATAATATATTATTTGCTCCGGGAAAGAAGTTTTATTCCTTTTATTACATTGTGGACAATAAATATTAGATACTTCGTTACAAATAGAATTTTGATACTCATAACCACATATATTACATTTCCACCAAACTTTAGTTTTGCTTGTCCTTGAACATTCAGATGGTAAAATATTATTTCTTTTATAATTCCATTTTTTTAATATAATATTATTATTTTGATTACACCAAGTTTCTAAATCATTAAAACCTTGTAATATTTTAATTCCAGCACAAAATGGACATCCATGTCCGTCTTTTCTGTGAGATATTTTCATACTAAAACTATGATTTTTTTTGCAAATCCAATTTGCAATTTTATTCGAACCAGCAGTTAACTCATACGGATTTAAAGAATTATTATTAAAATCCCATTCATTTTTTAAATTAGGACATACAGTAAATAAATCATTATATCCCAAAAGAACCTTATGCCCACTGCAAATTGGACAGCCACTACCAGAATTTCTAGTTGCAACACTTGAATAATAACTGTGACCTTCAGAACATTTCCACCAAAATTTTTTTGAACTAGAAAAAGTAATTTTAGACAAATCTATATCTTTATTTTTTTCATAATCCCATTCACTCATTAATTTTTCATTATCACTTAATAATTTTTTTATTTTCATAAGACAAACTCCTATACTTTAATACTTATTAGGAAAATAGTCTTTTCCCAATTGCCAAAGATATCTATCAATATCTTTCAAATTATACTCATCTATGCTATAAAATTTTTTGAATGCTATCAAAACTTTCTTGAAAACGATATAGTTTTTTAAATCATCTCTTTTAAAATCATAAAAATGATCTTTTCTTTTATAATAATTTAAAATTTTATCTACATAACTATCATAAATTGGAAAATTAATAGGATTGTGATGAGAACAATATTTTGTTGCAAAAGAATAAAAAAATTTCTTTTTACCATTAATACTTAAATTAGCAATATCATTAACAAGAGTTTCATCATTGCTTTTTAACCTGTTATCAATATCTAAATTTAATATATGTTTTGCCACAGGAAATACAGAAAATATATTAGTACTATAAAAGTCATTTAATGAACTAACTTTTATTAATATATCTTCTATTTCATTGTTGTTTGGATAAGTTATAAAAAACAATTTATCTAAACTTTTTTCTTGTAGTACATAGTTTTCTAATGAATCCCACTTTTTCAAATATTTTTCTACTTCATTTTTGCATGGGGTTGGAATTTCTATCATTTTAATCACCTCTAATTATAATTGAATTAATCATAGTATTTTCCTACTATTTTCCTAGTAAAATTCCTTCTATTTTTTTCTAGATTCTATTTAAAGGGCTTGGGCATTCCCACATGCGAATTTCGTATGGGAGTACAAATTCATTGCTTGCTAGACAAATATTATATTCCCAATGACAACAATGACGCGTTTATTACAACATACCCATATATCTCTATTTCCTGTCATATTGTCATTACTAACTAAAAAATCATTCTTCTTCAGTAAGTAATTTTTTTAAATCATCAAGAGATTGTTTTTGTTTTTTTATTTCTTTTTCATTATCTTTAACATAATTTTTAATTACTTTGATAACTCTATTTTTGTCCTTTTTATTTAATTCAGAAATAAAATTTAACTCTTCTAAATCACAGTTATCTAATAATTCTTTAATAACCATTTTCATATATAGTTCATCTTGCATTTGATTAACTATATCATCAAGTACAAGAATTGGAGCATTTTCAGGTTTAATAACCATACTGCTATAAGAATTATTCACCGTTGAATCTATTTCTTCCTTACTATACGCACATAACTCCATTAGCATCTCTAAAGAAAGATTTAATACTGAACTTAACTTTTTTAAAGATAATACATTAGGCTTCTTTCTTTCGCCTTTTTCAATTTTAGCAATCGTATTATTATCTATACCAGTTATTCTTGATAATTCTCTTTGGGATATATTAATTTTCTCTCTAGCTTCTTTTACTACACTAGCTAAAGTTTTATCGTTCATTCAATCACACCTCTTTTTGAATTTTGTAATTTTACATATTATTTCTTCTAGTTTGCTGTTAATATTTTGTTGTGTTTTTTTATTTTATTTTTGAAATTAATCAACGAATTCTTCAAGATACTTTTATCAATTACATATCTTAAATTTTTCCAATTAATAAAATTATTTGAGGTAAATACGCAATTACAAAATCGACACCTTTATCTAATAAGAAACTTAATATTATTTTAATTTTTTTCCACTTATCTTTTTTTGATAATTCTTTATCGTTGCAAATTTCCTTAATTTCATTTACAGAATCTATAATATCTTCTTTATTTTCTTCTGATATATTATTATCTTTATTTATACTTTCTATAATACTTTCAAATGTAATATTAATATTATTAACATTTGAATTATAATTACTATTATCAACATTTAAAGTAATATTTGGAACATTTATATTGTAATTATCATTACTTTTCACCATTTCTTTATCTAAAATAATATCTTCATATTCCTCATAAATTGACTCTAATTCAGATAATGTTTTTTCCAAATCGCTTTTATATTTTCTATAAATAATTTCACTGTTATCAGAACCAATTGATAAAACACTCGGATAATAGTATCTATTTTTTAGTCTTTTAGTATCAGTATTATCAGAACCAAATTCTCTTTCCATAAATCTAATAATTGAAGTATTCCAAGCACTAAATTTTGGATTATCTTTTCCACTATGATTATCAAGCAGTTCTTTTCCTTTTTCTATTAATGATTTTAATTTTTCTTTTCTATTCATTAAATTACACCTCTTCATAACTTCCTAATACCATTTTACCACAAAACAGATTATTCAACAATTATTTTGTGATTAAAACTCACAAATTTTATTGACATTAATTAATATTAAATGGTATTATTATATTGTGAGTATACCTCACAATATAATTTCTTTCTTTAGTTGGTAATCTTTACATAGATATATTTATATCTAGAGTCTAAATGAAAGGAGGATTAGTTTATATGAATGCTAGAGAAACTTTAAAACTTATTTCAAAGCAATGGTGTAATCTTGATGATCTAATGAAACTTGCTGAAATAGGTAAAAACAATGCCGTTAAACTTAGAAGAGAAATAAAAAATGACCTAATAAATAGAGGTTATACTCTTCCTAATAACAGATTACCAATGATTGAAGTCGTTAATAAGCTAAAAATTAATATTAATTATTTAGAAAAAATGGCTAAAGAAAATTTATAGAAAGGAATTATATGAAAACAATTGAAGAATTAAAAAATAGTATTGTCGATATTAATTATATTATTGAAAATATGATTAGAGAAAATGGTTTATATTGTTTACTTGGAGAAGCTAAAGTAGGAAAATCTGCTCTAGCTCTTCAAATAGCAAATTCTGTTTGTAATGGTATTCCTTTCTTGAATTTAAAGACTAACAAAACACCTATTTTGTATTTAAGTACAGAAATGAATCCATCTGAGACTATAAGTCGTATTAATTTTATGAAATGTAATTTAATGGAAAATGATTTTCTATATACTTTCCCAGAAGATAATATGACACAACTAAGCATATTAAAAGTTGAAAAAGAAATAAGTGAATTTAAAGAAAAATATAACGGCAAATTAGTATTTATTGATATGTTTAATGGCATAAATTTTGGAAGTTATTACGATTTAAATAATTACCAAGATATGAGTCAAAATATATTTCCACAATTGCGTAAATTATGTAATAACTATAATGTTAGTATCATCATAGTTCATCATTTAAATCGTAAAGGTAAATCTTTAGGAAGTACTGCTATTGATACTTGTGTAGATGGTAAACTTGCATTAAAACAAGATGAAAACATCAAATCAACTTTCTACTTAAATTATGAAAGTAGAGATTACCAAGCACTTAATTATGTACTAAAAAGAAATTATAATTTAATCCTAAGTATTGATGAAAAAACAGAAGAAACACTTAATCCAAATTTAATTCAATTTTTAAAATATGCAATTAGTAAAAAAGAGTTTACTTTTACTATTTCAGAATTGGTTAGTAAATTAAATTTATTTATTACTCCACCCGTCTTAGGTAAATTAATATCAAGTAATAAAGATGAACTCGAAAAACTAGGATTATTTATAGAATGTAAAAGAACACAAACAGAAAGACTATATACTGCTAAATATAGGGAACCTTTGGAAATACTTGCTGATAATATTTTTTCAGAAAGTAATAGTAATAATTTAAATTCAAAGGAGGAATAATTATGGCAGTTAAACTATTAGACAAAGATGAATGGACAAAAGATGGTCGTAAATGGATTTTTTATGACTATGTTAAGAATTTAGATGGTTCTAGAAGAAAGTATAAATCGAAGAAGTTTTTTACTAAAACAGAAGCGTTAAAAGCTGAAAGAGAATTTTTAACAATTAACACTGATAGAAGTGATAAAGACCGTAATATGACTTTCAAAGATTTATATACACTCTTCTATGCATACAAAGAAGATAAAGTAAAACATACTACTTTAAAAACTTATCGTGATAGAGAAAAATTTTTCAAAGACTTAGATAATGTTAAATTAAAAGATTTTAATATTGAACATTTTGAAAAATGGAAAAAGCAAATAAATTCTTATGGATATACAACTAATCATAAAAATCATTTATTCAAATTCTTTAAAGAATTATTAAACTTTGCTACTAAGTGGTACAATTTTAACTTTACAGCAACTTATAATAAAATGACTAATTTTACTGACCCAAACGAAATACCAAAAGAAATGTTATTTTTCACTTATGAAGAATTTAAAAAATTCATATCGGTAGAAGATGATATTCTATTTAAAACATTATTTGAAACTTTATATTATTGTGGACTTCGTAGGGGTGAACTTAGAGGACTAACATGGAAAGATATAGATTTTAAAAATCAATATTTAAGTGTTAACAAAAATATTGTAGCAACTCAAGGTGATGAAAAGAAACCATATATGGTAACTACACCTAAAACAAAATCTAGTATAAGAAATATTCCTATACCAAAAGTATTAATGGAAGATATGAAAGTATTATATGAAGTTTCTAAAAGACATTATGGATTTAATGATGACTGGTATTTGTTTGGAGATACTGATCCAATTACAAATGGAAAGTTAAGGCATAGAAAAAACAAGGATTGTAAGTTAGCAGATGTTAAACAAATTAGAATACACGATTTTAGACATAGTTGTGCGTCACTTTTAATTAATAGTGGTGCTACTATAAACGTTGTAGCAAAGTATTTAGGACACACAAAAATAGATGAGACATTAAATACTTACTCTCACCTATTTAAGAATCAATTAAATGAAATAATTAATATTATAGACAAACTAAATTAAAATGGGTACCTATTTGGGTACCTAATACATATATCAAATGGCATAAAGCCCTTATAAACAAAGTATCCCGCCATTTCTGACGGGATTTCAGGGGGTTTTGGTTGAACACTCCTACATTATTTCGTAGAGAGTGGTCATATCTTCATATGACAATATCATTATAATATATAATCTATAAAAACACAATAGATTTTATAAAACTTTACATATATTTATTTTTAAATGTAAACTATTCTACATTTTCTACTTGCTTTAATGCACTTTTTATATCATTATATTTGTCAGTATTTTCTGTAAACAAAGTGTCAATAAATTCTTCAGCATCTTCTTTGGCTCTTAGCAACATTTTAAAATCTCTATTAATATTCGCCATAATTAATCCTGTATCTCCACTTTGTCTTACTCCGAATAAGTCTCCTTCACCTCTATTTTGGAAATCATATTCACTTATTTCAAATCCATCATTTGTTTTTTCTAATATTTTTAATTTTTCTAGATTTTGTTTTGCAATAAGTACACAATATGATTCTATATTACTTCTTCCTACTCTTCCTCTTAATTGGTGTAAGGTAGAAAGTCCAAACATATTAGCATTAAATATTACTATCATCGAAGCATTTGCTACATTTACTCCTACTTCAATTACTGTGGTAGAAATTAAAATGTTAACTTCGCCTTTTTCAAATTCTTTCATTACTTGTTCTTTTTCTTCTGGTTCCATTTTACCATGAACACTTTTTATAGTAAATAATTTTCCAAAGGCAGTAGTCATCTTTTCTTGTAGTTTTTCTACTGTTTCATTATCATTTTCATTATCTTCGATTTGTGGTGCAATTACATACACTTGATGATGTTTATCTAATTCTTGTTTCATTAAATTAAGTACTTCAAGAATATCTTTTTCTTTCTTTAAATATGTTTTAACAGGTATTCTACCTTCTGGTTTAGTTTTAATACTTGATACATCCATATCACCATAGATAGTTAAAGCATAAGTTCTTGGTATTGGAGTTGCACTCATAGACAAAATATCTGGAGTAATTCCTTTATTTTTAAATGAGTTTCTTTGATTAACTCCAAAACGATGCTGTTCATCTGTTATTACTAATCCTAAATTAGCAAAATTAACTTTATCTTGAATAATTGCTTGAGTACCAATAATTAAATCTATTTCATTATTATATAGTTTATTATATATTTCTTCTTTCTTTTTATTAGTTAAAGAAGAAGTTAATAATTCTATTTTCATATCAGTATTTTTAAATACTTTCTTAGCATTATCATAATGTTGTTTAGCAAGTATTTCAGTCGGAGCCATTAAGGCAGTTTGATAGTTAGATAAATAATTAGCATAAGTAGTAATGAACGCTACGATTGTTTTACCTGAACCAACATCTCCTTGTAATAATCTATTCATTCTTTTGTTGCTTTCTAAATCAGTTAAGATATCGTCTACTGCGATTAACTGATCACTTGTTAATTCAAATGGCAATGCTCTAATAAATTCTTTTATTTTTTCTCTATCAATTTTTCGTTCTATTGCAGTATTATCTTGAATTATTTTTCTTTTTAAATAATTTATCTTAAGCATATACATAAATAATTCTTCATATTTAATTCTTTGTCTAGCTTTCTTTAAGTCTAAAATATCTATTGGCATATGCACATTATATATTGCTTGTTTTTTAGACATAAAATTATATTTATCACTTAGATAATCTGGTATATAATCTATAACATTATAATCTTCTCTTAAAACGCTAGAAATAAATTTTGATATGCTTTTTCTAGATAAACCACTTGTAGTATAATAAATTGGCTCAATTTTTGGAGTCATTGGTAATTTATCAAATCTAATATCACTTGCTACAACAGTATTTTTTGTTTTATCATATTTTCCTATTATAGTTACTTCTTTACCACATTTTAATTCTTGATATAAATATGTTTTATTATATATAGTTACATTAAGAATAGTAGTTTTAGTATTAATTCTAAAAATAATTTTCTTTAATTTACTTGATAAAAATATTGTTGTAGGTTGTCCTTCAACTATACCATCAATTATTATTTTATCTCCATCATTAAGATTGGTTATATCACTTCTTTTTAATATATCATATCTATATGGATAATAATGTAATAAGTCATCAATAGTATTTATACCAAGTTTATTTAATAGTTCAATTGTTTTAGTACCGACTCCTTCGATATCGATTAATTCCTTCATACTATCACATCCTAATACAAGTATACCATAATAATATGTCGTTTTTCTACAAAATTAACTAGTAGTTAATAAAAACTAACGATTTTTACATCATTAGTTTATTTTATATATCATGATTCTTTTATAAATCATGTATCAAAACTGTGAATATAAGGAAGCAATTATATTAAATTAATTGCCTAATGGGAATTACTAGGTATTCACAGTTGATACCAAACTTTATGGCAACAAAAAAGCGATTATAAGTTTGTTAATTTATCTTTAATGATACTATTAACATAACCCATATCCGCTTTGCCTTTTAACTTAGGACTAATTTCTTTCATTATAAGTCCCATATCTTTTGGTGAAGTTGGATTGATTGTATTAAATACATCATCAATTATCTTTATTATTTCTTCATTACTTAATTGTTCTGGCATATATTTATTTAAAATTTCTATTTCTTTTAAATTCTGCTCAATTAAATCTTTTCTATTTCCTTTTTCAAATTCTTCAATAGAATCTTTTCTCATTTTTATTTGTTTAGAAATAACAGAAACCATATCATCATCAGATAATTCTTTCTTTTTATTAATTGCTTCAAGTTGTATAGCACCTTTTGCCATACGAATAACAGACAAACTAAAACTATCTTTTGCCTTCATTGCTTCTTTCATATCACTATTTAATCTTTCTAGTATTGTCATTATTATACCTCCAATTAATAATCTCTTTTCTTTTTATTTTTTCTTGAATTAATTATATTTTTTTTCTTTTCTTCTCTACGATTAACTCCTGGTTTTTTATAACCTTCTGCTCTTTCTCTTGCTTTAGAAAGGGTTCCACTTTTAGCTACTTGTGTTTTAAATATTTTTAATGCTTGATCAACATTATTATTTCTTACGCTAACTGACATTTCTATACTTCCCTCCCTTCGGCATCTGAAATTATTATAGCATCTTTTAATTTAATATACAACAAATTTCGACATATTTTTTATAATTTTTTCGTTATCTTTCATATTTTTTTATTATTTTAATATGTTTTATAATGAAATTGTTTACTTTTGGATTGTAAAATTATATGTTTAGTTATATAATATAGTAAATTTTTAAATTTTTAAGGAGAAATATTTATGAGTAAAAATGTAAAAAGAAGAAAGAACTTATTATTTAAATATAAGAATTATACTGATGATATGATTATAAATTTATTAAAAATAGAAATACCTAAATACGAAATATTAATAAAGTCAGAAATGAAAGCTATAGAAATATTAAGTCAATATAATATAATTGCATATAGAACAGAATTAAATAAATTAAAAATGCAACGAATAAAAACACTTATTGAAGTTGCTAAACTTAGAAATATTTTTATTCCTTTTGAATTATATCAAGTAAATATTACTTTAAATGATGTTATTCAAAGAATTGAAGAATTTAAACAAGAAGAAATATCATGGATTACAGAGCATAATTATTTATTTGATTTATATGATTCCAATATGGAATATAAAACAATATCATCAGATGAAGAAGTAAGTGATGTATACAATAAATATAATAATATAAATCATAAACTTATATATAAAAAACATTTATAAAGAAAAAAATATGATTAATTCCTTTCTAAAGTTATAGATTAGAATAATCATATTTTTATATTATTTTTTTGTAAAATATTTCTTAATACTATCTAAAATATCATATTTTTCTATATCACTAATTGGTATAAATGTTGGTTCATAATAATTATCTTCGTTCATTCTTTCTAATTCTTCACCATTTAAAGTAAAGTTTCCACTTAAATATTTACATAGATAAAAGTATTCTATATTCTTTTCATTTTCTATATTAAATAAATATTTTTCTATATCTACTTCAATATTTAATTCTTCCTTTAATTCTCTTTTTAAGGCTTCTTCATTAGTTTCAGTGCCTTCTACTCCACCACCTGGAATAGTATAATATTCTATTATTTTATCTTCTTTTTTCTTTCTACGATATATTACTGCTAATTTATTATCTAGTACAATAATACCTCCGACTCTTTTTCTTTTCATGATTACCTCCTAGAAAAAAGTATAACACAATAATTTATAAATTAAAATATTATTTATAATAGTTCTTGTAATCATCATAATTTCCAATATGATTATGTATCTTTTTATCTTTTATTTCTAAGATACTTGTTGCGATTTTATTGATAAAATATCTATCATGTGAAACAAATAAAATAGTTCCTTTAAAATCAATTAATGCGTCTTCTAGTACTTCTTTTGTTTCTATATCTATATGATTTGTAGGTTCATCTAATATTAGGAAATTAATTTCTTGTTGAATTAGACAAAATAGTAGTAGTCTTGCTCTTTCTCCACCGGATAATTTATTTAATTTTTTATAAATATCATCGCCGTAGAACATAAATTTAAATAAACTTGATCTAAGTAAATATTCTTCACCATTAAAATACTTTCTTGCTTCATCGTATACTCTTATATCTTCATTTTTAAATTTTATTTCTTGTTCTATATATCCTATTTTTACATTAGTACCTATTTTTATGTTATCTGTTGATTTACTATTATTATAATTATTAATTATATATTTTATTAAAGTACTTTTACCACTTCCATTTGATCCTAATATACATGTTCTTGTTCCATAGGTTAATTCAAAATTAACATTATCTAAAAGTATTTTGTCTTCTATAACTAAATTTAAATTATTTATTTTAAGAACATCATTACCAGTTCTTTTATTATCATTAAATGTAATAGGAATGTTATTTTTTACTTTTGGTTTATTAATTAATTCTATTTTTTCTAATCGGTGTTCAATACATTTTGCTCTTTTAAAAAATCTTTCATTATTACCTAATTGTCCCCATTCTCTTAATTTTTTTATTGTTTTTTTCATTTCTTCAATTTGTTTTTGTTGATCTTTGTATTTTTCAAATTCATTTATTATTCTATTTTCATTTTCTTTTAGATAATATGAATAATTACCATGAAATATATAATTAGTACCATTTTCTATTAAAATAGTTTTATTTGTAACTTTATCTAAAAAATATCTGTCATGACTTACTATAATTAAACTACCTTTATAATTAATTAAATAATTTTCTAACCATTCAAGAGTATTTATATCTAAATAATTTGTTGGTTCATCTAGTAAGATAACATCAGGATTGTTTATCATTATGTTTGCTAATAATACTAATTTCTTTTCACCACCACTTAATATATTGAAGTTTTTTTCTAATAACTTTTCTAATTTAAATGTATCTACTGTTTTAGTTATTTTTTCTTTAACTTTGTATCCTCCGATATCATTTAATTTTTCTAGTAAATTACAATATTTAGTAATTAATTTATAATCATTTTCTTGTGTCTGCATCTTTGATTCTATTTTTTTTATTTCATCTTCTAATTTTAAAACATCTTTAAAATTTTCATATAACATATTTTTTACTAATATATCTTTATTTTCATAATTTTGACTTAAATAGCCAATACTAATATTATTTCTAATTGATATATTACCACTATTAGGATTTTCTATGCCATAAATTAATTTAAGTATAGTACTTTTGCCACTTCCATTTAATCCTACTAAAGCTATTTTATCATTTGTATAAACATCAAAGTTAATATCTGTTAATACATCATTAAATCCATAATTTTTTTTTATTTTGTTTAAACTTATATCTATCATAACACCACTTTCTTTCATTAAAAAACCATATGAAACTGCATCTCATATGGTGAAATGCAGGCACAACAAAACTGTCATACCTGCATACTATAATAGATATTAAGTATTTAACAGGTATGACTAGGTATAATTATACATGATAACATGATTGAAACTATACATAGTACTTCCTCCTTTGATAAACTTAATATATCATATTTATTATTTTTTTTCAAGACTTTTTACAATAAAATCTATTACATCTGATTCATCATTATATAATTCTTTTTTATCATCAGTAGTTAAATCAGTAAAATATTTATTTAATTTCATATTAATTGATATTGAATTTAATGGATAACCTGGATTAATAATATCTGATGGAGTTTCTGTTATGTAGAAATCTTCTTTACTCCAAGTATAGGTATATTCTTTTCCATTGTTAATTAGAGCCATTCCATATATCCATCTTGCAACTATTTTACCATCCACACCATATTTTTTAGCAATATTAGAATAATACTCTATCATTTCATCATCGGTTAATACTTTGTCTTTTACTCTTCTTACATATAATCCTGGTTGTATATCTTCTGGGACATTATCAAAATATAAGGTATCATCCATGGCTATTACAGGCATATCTAATTTATTAGAGTATGCTCTTGTTTTAATTAAAGCATTTTCTATGGCTGTTTTACCATCTTCAATAACATCAAGTGAAATATCTATATCTTTTAAACTTATTAAATTAATATCATTTTCTTTTAATTTATCTTTAAATCTTTTAATTTTAGCAACATTACCTGTTGCAAATAATAATTCTTTCACTTTACACCTCTACTTTATATTTTTAATTATTTCATATATGAAATTACTTACATTTTTACTACTTTCATTTAAGAATTCTTCATAAGTTAATACATTATTATTATTTGGTACATCTGATATACTTCTTATTACAATAAATGGTATATTACTTAAATAACATACTTGAGCAATACTTGCTCCTTCCATTTCTACGCATAGGGCATTAAATTTAGTATTTATTTTTTTACTCATCCAAGACTCTGTACAAAATATATCACCTGACGCAATTATGCCACTTACTACATTATATTTTTTATTATTAATACATTCTTTAGCTATATTAACTAGATAAGTATCACTATCAATGTATACTCCAACATTAGGTATATAACCTTTTTCATGATTAAAGGCTGTTATGTCAAAATCATGTTGAACTAATTTTTCTCCGATTACTATATCACATACTTTTAATTTTTCTGATATACCTCCAGCTACTCCAATATTTATTATCATATCTACATCCATATTATCAATTAATATTTGAGTACATCTAGCAGAGTTTACTTTACCTACTCCTGACTCAGTTAAAATACAATAATTATTATGTATCATTCCTTCATAGAATTTTAAATCAAATATATTATATTCTTTTTCTATTTTTAGATATTTTAATAAACTATCTAATTCCTCCTTCATTGCAAATATTATACCTATTCTTTTCATTTCTTTCTTCTTTCTTTTATTTTATAATCTTTTACTTTATAATTATCAATATTATTAGAATTATCTTCATTATCTTTATTGCAATTATTATCCTCTTTTAATCCAAAGTTATTATCTATTATATCATTAGCTAACATAAAACCTATAAAATCTTCTAAATTATTTGTGTTCATTATTCTTCCTCTTTTTTTAATTCATATAATTCTTTATATTTCTTACATTTTTTTAGTAATTGTTCATGGGTGCCACTCGCTATTATTTTGCCATCATCTACAACATGAATAATATCAGCGTCAATAATGGTAGATAATCTATGTGCTACAATAACAATGGTATGATCTTTAACTAGATTATCAATTGATTTTTTAATATATTCTTGACTTTTATTATCAAGTGCACTTGTAGCTTCATCAAATAATATAATTTCACTTTTCTTAGAGAGTGTTCTAGCAATAGATAGTCTTTGTTTTTGTCCTCCGGATAAATTTACTCCACCTTCACCTAGTAATGTATCATATTGTTTGGGTAATGACATTATATAATCATCTAGGTAAGCCATTTTAGTGTACTTTCTTATTTTATCTAACGTTATATTGTTATCTATAATTTCAAAATTTTCTTTTATTGTTCTATTAAAGATAAATGGTTCTTGTCTAATTATAGAGATATGTTTTCTTAATGACTCTTCGGTTAAATCTAAAATATTGATGTTATCTATCAATATGCTTCCTTCGTTTACATCAAATATTCTTGTTATAAGATTAAACAAAGTACTTTTGCCTTGACCTGAGGAACCTACAATTGCTACTTTTTTATGAGGTTCAATTACTAAGTTAAAGTTTTTAAGTGTTGTATCTTCTTTAGGATAGGAAAATGATACATTTTTAAATTCAATTATTCCTTTAACTTTATCTAAATTAACATTACCATATTTAACATCATCATATAATTTATTTTCTAATATATCATTTACTCTTGAAATAGATACACTAAACTTTTGATAATTTTGTGTTAAGTCATTTATATTTTCTATTAACCACATATATCGATAGATATAATAAGTCATTGCTATAAAGAATGTTAAACTTACTTTGTTATAATATACTAATATTACACAAGTAACAAAAGTTCCTACTTCTAGACATGTTTTAAGTAATCTTGTTAATATATTAAATCTTTTTTGAATATCTATTTCAGTTTCACTTTTCTTATATATTATTTTTATAATATCTGCCATATCACTAATTAAATTATTTTTAATTCCTAATGTTTTTATTTCTCTTATACCTCTTATGGATTCAGTAGTTAAGGAAGTAAATTTATCTTGTTCATTTTTTCTTTCTTTATGAATATTTTTAAGTAAGGGATTATATTTTTTTAAGATAAGAAGTAGTAATAATAAGAATATTAAAATTTCTATTCCTACTATCCATGAATTAGCAAATACATATACTATTGTTATTAAAGATGCTACCAATGATGAAATCATGCCAAGTAGTCTTCCAAAGGTAAAACTTAATGAATCAGCATCATTGTTAATACGATTTATTACTTCTCCAGAAGATAACTCTTCATAGGCTACAGCAGGTAAATTCAAAGCTTTTACATAGGTATAATAACCTAGTTTTCTAGTTATAGCACTTTCTATTTTATAAAGTATAGAATTAGAAACATGAATTAATATACCTCCTACTATTATTTCTATTGCAAAGTATATTCCTAAATATATTAAAGCACCTTTAATATTAAGTTTAGTTATTTCTGTTACGGCACCGCCATTTAAATATCCTGTGAATATATCACATATACCTGAAATAAAAATCATAATGCTTGCTATTATTAATTTAGTTTTATATTCTTTGACAAAATTGAATAACGTTTTAAATTCTTTAATATTTTTCATAAGTTAGCACCTTCTTTCTTAGATATTATAACATATTTATTAAGAAAAAAGATAATAAAATCTAATTTATTACCTTTAAATATTATTAATATTATATTGAACACATATTGTTATCAATTAATCTTCTTAATGAACTACCTAGACTTACTCCAATATTATATAATAATTTACATCCTGCGACTACTGAATTAATTAATGTTGAAGTAACACTACCTCCATTAATTTTATATAATTCATTATCATTTAATTTATTCATATTATTCCCTCCTATCTAACTTTACATTTTTCTGGATTAGTATAACCATTAAATATACCAATAATAAATGTTGCTACTACTCCAAGTACTACTGCTAAGGTAGTATTAAATCCCCCATTAATACTTTTTAATTCTTCTTCACTTACTACTTTCATTTCTTATCCTTTCTTTATATAATCTATAAGATAGTAAAATAATTTTTTATTAGAAACTAATACTTTTAATTTTAGGATATTATTGGTTATCTTGTCTTCACTATTTAAATTAATATCAATTACTACTTGTATATAATTATTAGTATTATTAAGTATAGTATAGTTAGTATCAATACTAAGTATTTTATAATTATAGGTATCATTATTAATAACTACTTTGTTATTCTTTTTTATTACTTCTAAATATTTGATATCACAATATAGTATTAATCTATAATTACTATCAACAGTACCATATAAATAATAATATTTCTTATATTTAATATTTAGTGTTAAGATTAATAATAATACTATAAATAATGAAGTTATAATAAATAATTTAATTAATTTATTAGTACTTTTATTTAAAATTATATAACTATTAACATTATTCATAATAACTATCATTTCTTTCTAAAACATTTATACTATTATTTTCTAATGATAATACTTTATCAAATAAATCCATATTATTAAGTCTATGTGATACTATTATAAAGGTAGTATTTTTATAATACTCAAAAATGCTCTTTAATATTATACGTTCTGTATTAATATCAATTTGGTTCAAACCTTCATCTATTAAAATTATTTTACTTTTTCTTAGTAGTGCCCTAGATAATGTAATTTTTTGTCTTTGTCCTCCGGACAAGTTAATTGCGTCTTCTTCGACTATTTTGTTATATCCTAGTAAATCATCTTTTATTATTTCATCTGTTTTAGTTAGTTTTACAACATTTAAGAATTCTTCTTCACTTACATTACTATCTAATATTATATTAGATTTTATTGTATCATTAAATAGTTTTTCATTTTGAGAAATATATACTATATTTGATCTTATGTCCATTATTTTATAGTCATTTATATCATTATTATTTATGGAAATATAGTTTCTTTCTATTTGGTAATATTTAAATAATAATTTTAATATAGTACTTTTTCCTGTTCCACTACTACCTATTAATAATACTTTTTCTTTATCTTTTATTCTAAAACTAATGTTATTTAATATTAATTTATCTGTATATTTAAATGATACATTATTAAATATAATATCACCATTTACTATTAAATTACTTTTATCTAAGGAAATACTTTCTACATCAAATAAATTATTTAATCTTTTAATACTATTTGACATATAAGAATATTCATTATATAAATCAAATAAATTATTTAGATAATTAGTAAAGTATGGATATAAATAATTAAATGTTATTAGTGTTTGGATACTTAATTCTTCATTTAAATATAAATTTACTCCTATAAATAAGATAAATATATTAGTTATACCATTAAGTAATTCTTTAAAGAAATTTATAATATTATTTAGTTTTAAATACATATAATTATCATTAAGGGTATTTAGATAAATATTTTCGTATTTTTTACTTTGTTTTAAGTGAATATTTAATCCTTTGATTGTTTCAAAATTTGTTAGAGTTTCTACTAAAAATGTACTGATACGAGAGTTATCTACTTGGATATTATTTATTAATTTTTTAATTTAGTGTATTTTTTCACACGTGTAAAAAAATAGATTGACTTTTTAAAAAAATTTGATGATTAACAAGTTATTTTATTTAAATCTAATATAGTGTATAATTTATATTAAGAATTAAGGAGATTAGTATGGATAAAATTGCAGTTTTAATTCCATGTTATAATGAAGAACTTTCTATAGTAAAAGTTATTCAAGATTGTCATAGATATATACCTGAAGCTAAAGTGTATGTTTATGATAATAACTCAACAGATAAATCAGTAGAATTAGCAAACCAAGCAGGTGCAATTGTAAGACATGAATATCAACAAGGCAAAGGCAATGTTGTTAGAAGAATGTTTAGAGAAATTGATGCCATGTGTTATATCATGGTTGATGCTGATGATACATATGATTTATCATCTGCTCCAAAGATGATTGATTTAGTCTTAAAGCACAACGCTGATATGGTTGTAGGAGATAGACTCTCATCCACATACTTTACCGAAAATAAAAGACCATTTCACAATTTTGGCAATAGTTTAGTTAGATTTTCTACCAATCATGTTTTCCACGGTAATATTCGTGATGTTATGACAGGCTTTAGAGCTTTTAGTTACCAATATGTTAAATCGTTCCCATGCTTATCTAGTGGATTTGAAATTGAAACAGAAATGACGATATTTTCACTCGACAAAAAGATGCAGCTTGAAAATGTTGTTATTCAATATAAAGATAGACAAAAAGGAAGCTTCTCAAAGCTTAATACTGTAAGTGATGGAATTAAAGTAATGCTTACAATAGCAAGATTAACAAAGTGTTATAGACCAATGTTTTACTATGGAATATTAGCTTTATTATCATTTATCGTTGGATTAGCTTTTGGTATTCCAGGAGTTTTAAAAGCAACAGGAGTTAATTTTTCATCTTATATTCTTATAGGAATCGGTACATTGTTTATTTTAATAGCTTTCTTACTATTGATTACTGGATCAATGTTAAAAGTTCAACATATTAAAGAAAAGCAATCATTTGAACATACTCTTTACGAGATTAATCAAGATTATAAAAAACATGTTAATTCTAAATAAATAACAGCGCTCATAGAGCGCTTTTTTAGTCTATATTTATAAAAAGTTATATTATTTTGTCCCTTTTTAATATTTTTTATCTAAAAACCTTAGCTTTTAAGTAGGTATAAATAATACTTAAATCAATAAAGAGTAATATTGTAATTGTCAATAATTTTGTGTAGTGTTTATAGGTCAAAAATTTTGGCTTTATTACCTTTAAATTGTAAAGAAATTAAAATTTGTTAAAAAAGTGAGCAAAAACATATTAAAACTTACGGTTATATATAGTGAAGGGGATAAGTATACGCTTTAAATTTTACTTATAGTTATTGAATATTATTTATAACTTTCTTTTCAGTAAGTATATTGCTTGTTATTGCTACTAGTATTAGTGATACAAGTGGAATTATAAAACTATTTGAATATGGCGATGTATTATAGTGTCCCCAGAAAGATGTGTAGTGGAATAATAATCCATTAACATCTTCGCCAGTTAATCCATCAAATCTTACAAATATATAATCGAAGCAAATTATAGTACTAATTATTAATACAAAGATAATAACTTTAAATAATGGCTCTATCACTTTTTTGTTATCGCTATATTTATCGAATAATTTAGATATAGTTATAAATGTTGAAAAAGCCATTATCGGGAAAATATCAAGATTATATCTTACACATATTCCTGCATAACTAGCAGTTATAGTACTGATTATTAAGCTAGCAATAGGAAGAAGGATAATACTTGATTTAATATAGTTATCTTCTTCTTTTCTAAAGCATAATGGAATAGCAAAACAAACTAAGAATATAGGTGCAAAGAAAAGACCTATTGTGTAAGAAGTATATGGATGAGTTTCCATACCTATATAATAGTAAGAAGCATCAAAGAAAGGCATACCATTTGTGGAATTACAAAAAGCTGGTAGTTGTAAATAGAAATGGAAAATAGCACTTATTAAAGCTTTGCTGCTGAAAGGTAAATTTGTTTGATCAGTAACTGTCAATTGATATGATTGACCAAATTCAAAGAAAGAGTTAAATCTTGCTTTGTTAAAAATCATTACTCCTATAGCCCCGACGATTACTATTGCAAAACATGGGATAAACTTTATAATATTTTTCTTCCAAGCTTTGTTTTCAAAAAGCATTTTAAGGTATAAAGGAGCTAAAAATATAAAGGTTACAATTAAGTTTGGACGACTTAAAACAAGTAAAACGATAGTTACAGCTGATAGTGTTAAATATGTTATTCGACTATTTGTTTTAGAATTATAAGCTTTTAAAACAAAGAAGAAAGTTAAGAACATATTGGCTATACCATATGCGTATGGAATGTGGTAAATTCCTTCAACATAATATCCTGTTTTATAAGATGTTATATAAAAAGTTAAAGATAAAGATATGCTACATAATAAAAGAAAAGCTGTAAATTTAAGGTTGTTTTTCTTTGTGAAGGCTTTGACTGCTTCAATTTCAGCTAACAACAAACTAAATAGTGAGATTATCATTCCCATTTGTTGTATGCTAGCTATGCTTGGAATATATCCTCCAGAAATATAGTAGACCGGTAGCATAAATAAAATTACAGGAGCTATTCCATAATAACAATAATATTTTCCGTTATAGAAGGCATGATCCCAATAATATGGAATGCCATTTCTACTATTTGTATCATAAGGATTTGGCAAAGCTATTAATCTATCATCAACAGGCAAATCCAAACTAAGTCTATTTTTCATAACAGCATCAAACTGTTGAAAATAAATATTGGAATTTTGAATATCAATAGAACTATATTGAACTAAGAATTTATCTTTGAATATAAATAAAACAGATATTAAATAGGCTAATAATGTAATGCCAAAAATGCAAAGTAGTCCATATTCTAACTTCTTATAGCTACTATCATTATTTTTGAGCGATTGACCAAATTTTTTGCTTATAGTAGGTAAGAAAACAATAAGTGATAATAGTGATATAATACAAATTTGTCTTATAGCGTTAAATGCAAATGGCATTTGTGCATTTAAAGTTATACTTTTTAAATATAAGTCTGGATTTTTAAAGTATTTATCTTCGTGATCATTTTTAATATTAAATCTTATTTGAAGGGATTGGGTCTCCCCTACTCTTCCAATATCCATATAATTACAAAGATCTGTTTTAGGGTTTGTTAAAAATGAGAATTCTTGTGAACTTGTTTTAAAATATGTTTCGACGTTAAGACTAACATTATTAAAAGTAAAGTAAATGTTCTTAAGTGTAATATCAGTAGTATCTATTGTAATAGTTCCGTCGCTCGGAATATATATAAGACCTTCATCTGTTAATTTAGCGCCATTAGATAATTTAATTTTTTCTGAAGTTAAAGATATTGTTTCTTTTTTATAGTGTTGATTGAATCCTTGAAAATTGAAATACGATACTTCCAAAATAAAACTTATTATAAATATTCCAAGAAGCACAAATCTAGAGCTTTTATACTCTTTATTTTCTTTTTTAACGAATTTTTTATATAGAGTTTCTAAGTTAATAACTTTAGCTAATATATAGTTAAAAAAGTTAATAGGTAACAAATTTACATGTGACGTATGTGGAAAAACAATATGTATTATTCCCAACGTTATTACGCTAATTATAAAATATGATATAAAGTCAAAGAGCAAATTAAACGATAATATTTCTTTAATTGTCTTCTTTTTAAAAATTATGTAATAAGCGTTTTCTATTAAGGCAAATAATATAAAAAAAGGAAGTGTTATAGCTAGATCTATTAACATATTCTTCTCCTTTCAAAACCAATAATAAGAGTATACCATTATTTATAATAAATAAAAAACATTCTATAAAAAGTATTTTTGTGGACAATTAAAAACTACTATTTATATATTAAACACTTTAAGGTTATTTTCTTGCTTGTTGTATTTCTTCTAGATGGCTTAAATAATAAATGCTCCAGTCGTAACTTTTTAAAAATTCTCCTTTAAACACTGTTAAGTCTTTACCATCTAAAAAGTTCCAATAATCGCAATCGATATTTTTAGATATTAAAGATAGTTCTCCTCTATTTGAAACGACACACTCAAAATCAATTTCTTTAAGAGTTTTATGCAATCTCCATACAGCATCTCTATAAAGCTTCTTTGATTTTTCTAAATCGTGATCAGGCCATAGTTGAGATATAGCATCATACATTGTTAGGCCACGCTCTCTATAAACTAATAACAGTGCAAATAATTCTTTTGCTTTACTTGAAGAAAATAATATTCTTTCATTATTAATATAGCAATCAAAGGTATCAAACATATTTACTTTTAATATTTTTATTTCGTTAGAAAGAGTTCTTATAATTTTTGAAACATCTTCTTTACTGTATGGTTTATATATAAATCCTACTACGTTATTTTTAATGCTTTTATCTAGATCATTAATAGTTATTGTTAATCCAGTTATAAAAACAATTTTTGTTTTTGGCTTAATTTTTAAGATCTTTTTTGCTAATGAAATACCATCGATATTAGGCATTCTTATATCTAAAAAAGCTGAATCAATATGGTTGTTTGTAACGTAATTTAATATTGCTTCTTCATTATCTTGAAAAAACTTGTACTCTAAACCACTCTCGTGAATTATTTCATTTAAAAATACAAAAAGTGCACTTATTTCATCATCGACAATTAGTAGCTTCATTACTTCTTTTCTCCTTCTTTTTTAAATCTTATTGATACTTTTGTCCCTTTTCCAACTTCACTTTCAATTTCTGTTTTGACTTCTTTCTTTAAAATTTTAAATCTTTCAAAGGCGTTTTTAATTCCACAAGATGTCGATTTTATTTTGCTAGTTTCAAAACCTACTCCATTATCTATAATTTCTAAAAATATATATCCGTTTTTATAGTATGATGAAATTTCTATATATCCGTCTTTTTTAAAAGTGGTTTTGGCATACTTTATGGCGTTTTCGACAAATACTTGAATAGCTAAGACTGGAACAGTAAATTCGTAATAATCTATGTTATAAACAATATTTAAATCTTCACTACGTTTTATTTGTTCTAAATTTATGTAGTTTTCAATATTAGTTAATTCCTGCTCAAAAGGTATTAAATCGTTATTAATTGATTCAATATTTAATCTTAAATATCTGGCAAAAAGATTAAGAGTTTCATCTCCACTTTTTAAATCTTTATGATACATATCTTTTATAGTAGTAAGTGAATTGAAAACAAAATGGGGATTAATTTGTTGACGAAGAAGTAATGTTCTCATCTTTTCTTCTTTTTCTTTATATTCTTGAGCTTTTAAAGCGTTTTTATCAGTTCTTAAAATGAAGGCGATATAAATTGATAACCAAAGAAGTATAACTACAATCATAAAAACAGTAGGTAAGAAAAAGAACTTTATTTTATATAAATCCTGACTCAGAATTGCAAAAGTTTCTAAACCGGTTATAACAAATAGTATTCCTGTAGTTAGGCAAAAAGTTGCATCAATTTTATTTTTAGAGAAAACGTTTAATACAATTTTTAGCAATAAAAGTAATTCGATAGGAACGTAAAATAAATATGATAGATAGCTATATTTAGTTGTTAAATGCATGGCTATATATGATGCGGTAGACAATAAAGAAAAAGATAAGATAGTCATAACTTCTTTGTTGTTTAATTTACAATATTGATAATTATAAAAGTAAAATAAAGAAAGAATTGTTAGGTGAAAAAAGGCAAAATTAAATATTTCTAATAATGTATGATTTAAAGAAATATCATAATTTAATTCTAAAACTCCTTGAATATCCTTTGTAGTTGAATAATAAAGCAAAAAACAAAGCGATGTGAAGAAAGTGTGAATAGTTGAATCTGATATTTTGGCATAAGATAAAATTTCAACGATATTTATAACAGCTAAAAAGGCAAGTATAATTGCGACATAAGCTGATAAATTACTTTTATATGCAAAAATTGGTTCGTGTTTATTTAATATAAATGACACAGTTACACCAACTGCAGTAATAACAATTTCTAATATTAATATGGCTAAATAAATTCTTTTCGACATTTGTTTATTACCTTGACCTTTTGAGTATAGCATATATTTGATTTTCATAGTCAATATTTTTTTATTTGATTTATTTTGAACGTTTATTTTTGCACTTAAAAGTATTGTTTCAATCACTAATGAGCAAAAAAGCATGCTTAATA